>DCJC01000029.1:0-20311 GCA_002317355.1 Prevotellaceae bacterium UBA1710
AGTTGAACATACAAGCATCGAAAGCGAGCTTTGCAAGTGTACCAGCAAGACCAGCGATAGAGAATGCAACGTTTCTCTCAAGCTTACCACGACCCATCTGAGCATACACTACGTTGTAGTTCATTGAGTCGAAGCCGAGAAGGTCGGTGGTCATCTGGCGCTTCAATGGGAAGCTTGAACCATAGCCTGCTGCAGAACCGAGAGGGTTGCGGTTTGTCATCTTGTATGCTGACTGCAGATAGAGCATATCATCGGTAAGTGATTCAGCGTAAGCACCAAACCAAAGACCGAAGCTGCTTGGCATAGCAATCTGAAGGTGAGTATAGCCAGGCATGAGTACGTTCTTGTACTTCTCTGACTTTGCTATGAGCTCATCGAAGAGTGACTTTGTGCCTTCCACCACCTCACGAAGGGCAGCACGGGTATAGAGCTTGAGGTCAACAAGCACCTGATCATTACGTGAGCGACCAGAGTGAATCTTCTTACCCATATCGCCAAGCGCACGGGTAAGCATAAGCTCTACCTGAGAGTGAACATCCTCGATATCATCTTCGATAACGAACTCACCCTTCTCGCAGATAGCATAGATGTTGCGCAACTCTTTGAGAAGCACAGGAAGTTCATCATCAGCAATAAGTCCTATAGAATTCAGCATGGTGATATGAGCCATACTACCCATTACATCATATTTTGCAAGATAGAGATCCATTTCACGATCACGCCCAACAGTGAAGCGTTCAATCTCTTTGTTAATCTCAAAACCCTTTGACCAAAGTTTCATTTTTATATATTATGTTATATTTTATTTACTCAAAATACCTGAATTATCATTTTCAGGGTGCAAAATTAATGATTTTTCCACAATTATCCAACATATTGTTGAAAACAATCACGTTATTTAATCTTTTTTTGTTTAATTACCTCTTATTCCCATATAAGTCCCATAGAAAATGGGAGTTACAGCGGAATAACAAGGGAATTAAAGGGAGTAGTCCCCCTACCCCGAAAAGAAGTCCGATGTAACATCGGAGTATGTGGCAGGAGTTCTATTATAATAATATGGTATCATTGGGGTAATCGAGAAATGTCAACAATAGGCAGGGATAAGTAAAAAATCCATTCAACTTTTTTACGGGTATAGTTTGATGAGCTTTTCAAATAACTATGACTTGCGCAGCTTGATGAGCTTGCGAATAACTACACACTATGAATTATGACTTGCGCAGCTTGATGAGCTTGCGAATAACTATGAATTATGAATTATGCACTATGAACTGCATTGGTGTCATGTGTCAAGTGTCAAACACTGATTTCCGTTTTTTTTATGTTTTGTAGCGATTGGCAAAACAACAATTATACTTATATATTTATTAAACATCTAATTTGTTGATATACAAATAAATACAATTTATGTGGTAGAAAAGTGATTTTATATGTTAGAAGAATGTAGGGAGAAGTGAAGAATTAACGTGTTTAACTTGGAATCCACGGTCAAAGTTATACCATTTATTTGTTAAACAGTTTGAAATATGGGGGGTGTTTGCAAATGTGTGTTAATTTTGGGGAATTATTGCAATCGATTCATTAATTTTGCAATTGAAATTAGGAATAAAGTGTCAATCTTATTCATTGGCTTTGTTTTTGTGAAACTAAGACATTGAGTTGATGCTCCTTGATGTTTTTGAAACGAAATCTATAACAAAAAACTTTTGCTAAGATCAATCTAAGTCACTAACGTAAATAAGGTTACATTTTATTGTGATTACTATTCTACGGCAATGACGAGCAACGGAGGAATGCTGAAAATCCGTAACTAAGAGTAGGCGAAGACAAAATCTACAATATTAGGTATGAAACAAACCATTACATTGCTTTTAATGCTAATTACGTCTTATAGTGTATGGGCACAAAAGACTGATTCTCCAAATAAAAAGTCCTTGAAGCCTATTGTTATAGAGGGTAATGTGGAAAATGTCGCTGATGGTACCATCATTCTGTTGTTTAATAGAAATAAGCCTTTTAAGTCTTACAGTTATGAGTTGTCAGACACTGTAAAAGAAGGAAAATTCAGAATCGTCCATAATCCAAAGAATGATGATGAAGAATATAATCTGGGTATTGCGACTTATCATTATGGACTTAATTTCTATGCTTCCCCTGGTTCAACAACCAAAGTGATGGGGAAAGGTGCAGACATTGAATCATGGCGTGTGATAAATGATAATCCTATGCAGAAAATAGCCAATGACTATCGTGCTTATCTTGATTTGAAAGTACCGGATTATTACGAAATCAGGAAGAAACGCGATTGGATGGATCAAGACGATGATGAATACCCTAATGTGCTTAAAGCTTATGATGACGCACAAGTAAAGTATGCAGAATGTATGCTTGAGTATTTGAGCGACAAACCTTTTAATTCTGTTTTACTTAAACAATTGTGTTGGGCTGCTTGTCATGCATATATAACCAATAATGAGAATATGAAGGAAAGGGTACGTCAGCTTTTGCCTAAAATTCCTGCTGATTGTTCAGATGATGAAGGAACAGATTTGGCAGAAATCAAGCATTTTATAGTATCTAAGCCTAAATCTCTCACTATTGGTGATAAGATGGTGGATTTCCTGCTTTATGACCATGCTGGTAATGAGCATCACCTTACGGAATTCAATGATAATGGCAAATATCTTCTGTTGGAATTTAATTCACGTACTTGTCAAGGGTGTATGGAGCATCGTCAGTATGATGCCTTGAATGGTCTCTATAATAATCATTCTGACAAGGTTGATATTGTTATGGTGAATTGTGATGAACCATATTTCTGGAAACTGCAATGCAAGAATGCAAAAAAATGGGGCAGAGACCCATGGAATGAGTGGAACGATATGAAAAGTTGTGATGATGTAAAGCAGAGATATGGTTCGATTTCAGGTCCTTCATACTTCTTTATCTCTCCTGATGGTACTATCCTCGGTAGGATAAGTGACAAAGAAAATCTTCAAAAAGCAATCCAGAAATATTTTGATTTGGCAAATATAGAGAATAAAAACTGATGAAACATCTAACTATTTGACACTCTGCAAAATATAAATTATATGATAGAGAAGTGATTATTTCATGATAGAGGATTGTTGAGAGAAAGTGAGAATTAACATTTTTAACTTGTAATTAACAAACGCGAATTCAACTGTAACTATTCAGCGAATCGTTTTTAACGATTCGTTAAATAGTTACGATTCATTATTCTATTCCCAAATCACAAATGATTTTATCAGTTTCCAAGTCTGATAAACGGAACAAATAGCTACCTCTATCACAATTTCCTTCTATTTTCCAACATTTACCCCAATGAGTAAAATCTTCACAGTGTTTTTCTGCATTGTAACGTGGTTCTGTGAACTTAATATGGTGGTGTCTTTCAACTACCTTTGGTAAAGGTCCGTCAAAGGACTTTAATACATAAATAGTATCAGTTTCCTTTGATATCCCCAAGACAAGCCCACAGTTATTACCATTAGTTCCTAGCATATTAAACAAGGAATCTCCACCTTCAAAGACAATAACAGAAGTATCTCCGTAAATTGTGGAGAAATGTAAATCTGCTTCCCGACAATAATAAGAATATATTTCTTTATCATTCAAATCTTTCAAGCACGAAATCAACATGAAAGCAAACATGCAAATTGCCATGAATGTTTTATTTATATATCTATCTAGCATATTATCGAATTTAATAATGTGTTTAATATAAAGTAATAAAGCCCAAAAGTGTTTACCTTCTGTTCCTGTATTTATCTAGGAATAAGATTAAATCCAGGTGCAATTATTCCCGCTGTGATACTTAATAATTAAGATCAACGTCATCAATAATATTATAATCCTTCCATTTCTTATGATTCTGATAAGCTTCCTTGCATCCCTTGGGGACATGGAGATCTATTCTTTTCTGCAAAATATTTTCGCCCAACGTATCAATTGTAGTATCGAAAAATGACAAATTAGGAATTTCTGGTGGTGTCTTAGATAATATTGTTACAGAAGAAAAACTGCATCCATTGAAGGCGTCGTATCCAATATTAGTGAGGGATTTAGGTAAAGTGATAGATTTTAGACTCACACAGTTGAAAAATGCTCCTTCAGCAATACTGGTTACAGAGTCAGGAATAATAATAGATGATAGAAAGTGATTCTCCATGAATGCCTCTTTACCAATAGTTACCAATGATTTTGGTAAAGTTATTGATGCCATACCAATGCAAGCCGAAAAAGCGTTGTCACCAATGCTTGTAACTGAATCAGGAAGAATTATGGATGCAGGATTCTCCTGATCCCAGAAACAAACTCCAAATGCATAATTACCAATCCTTTTCACATTGTTAGGTATGACAGTATTCATACATCCTGATACAAGTTCATTCGTATTGGTGTTGATGATGGCATTGCAATTGTTTCTGCTGTCATAATATTTGTTCTCTTTATCGACTATGATTGAGGTAATTTCAGGGCAACACGCAAACACCCCTTCACCAATACTCGCTACGTGTCGAGGGATTTTGACAGAAGTTAGTCCACGGCATTTTATAAATGCATATTTACCGATTTGTACTACCGATTCAGGGATATCTATAGATGATAGATTCCCACATTCGGAGAATGCTTGTTCACCAATTCTTCTCAACGATTTTGGTAGGGCTATCGTCTTTAATGAACTGCACCCAAAGAACGCAGAATCATTAATACTTTTCACTGTTTCGGAGAGTATTATTGATGTAATGTTACTACAATGACTAAAGGCTTCACTGCCAATAGTTTTTACAGACTCGGGCATAGTGACAGAGGTGAGATCAGAACTATTATAGAATGCTCTTCTTGCAATACTTGTCACTTTATAGTCTATTCCACAATACGTGACTACTGATGGAATCGTTATATTTCCAGACTGTTTTTTGCTTTTTTCCCTAACACAAGCTTCTTTCGTTTTTTTGTTAAGATTATAGGAAATACCATTTATTTCTGCCTCATGCGCAAAACATGCTATAGACATTACCAATGCTGTTATGAGGATGGTTATCTTATGATATAAATGTTGCATAATATTGGAATGTATTATAATTTTAATCCTTCAATGTTCCATTGGGCTTTCTGTGAAAAATCATTTGATTACCTCTCTTACTAGAACCAGAATGATTTATTGTTGCGCTTTGAATGGTATTCAGTTGCCTCTCGGTGATTGTCCCTACTATACCAAAATTTGGAATTCTACAATATCTCAAAAAAATTGTTTGAGTCATTAGGTTGTCCAAGTTAGAACATACTAAACCTTCTGGAGTATCCTTAAGTCCTAAAATATGCCCCATTTCATGTGATGTTGTTCTTGTATTATATCCATATAGTAAGCCATCAATAGCTTCTGTCCCAGAATGGATTTGCAATCCACCCCTTTCCCCTTTTGCTAATGCATCACCTAAAAGATCTTGATCATAGTAGCAGAAAGTAAAGATGTCCTTGTTATTATCACTCGAACTCTTCTCTGCCTGACAATAGCCTTCTTCGAACTGATATTTGTCGATGCGTCCGTTTACCATTTTGTTAAATTCTGGGCAAAGTTAAGAAAAATCTCTTACACCTCCAAATTTCTTTGCTGAATTTTCCATACGCAACCCACAATGCTAATGCTTCTACAAGGAAATTCCTTCGTTATGCTTAGGGGGTAAACTCAGTGAAGGTTCGCTTCCTGTTCGCTTATAGAACGGAGCTTCACTGAGTTTACCCCCTTGGCATAGCGAAAGGTCAGCGAAGGATAATCTTCTCCGCGCACAGGCTCCCTCCCTACGGGGGAAGTCCGATGTTCTTGCTCTGGCAAGCATCCCAAAGGGCTGAGCGGATAACATCGGAGTATGTGTCAGGGCGGGGGGAGAGGCCAGTTCCCTTATGATTCCTATGTGGTTCCCATTTTTCTCCGTTTTATAGATGGGAGTAGAAGCGGAGGTACAACGAAGGCATAGCGAAGGAAGAACGAAAGTATAACTATGCTATAAAATGGGATATGTGATATGAAAACAAGGTTGGAATTATTCCTGAGAAAAAGATTTTTGCATAAACTCGTCAACCCGTCATACTCAGCGCTGTAATTTGTTGTATTTCAATATAATACACCGATATTTTAGAGCATTCAACCCGTCATAACCCGTCATAAACCTGTCATATTCGCGATTGTATCGTATTGACATTCAGTAACTTGCAACAAATTTTATGATGGGTTTATGACGGGTTATGACGGGTTTAACCGTCTAAATGAGAGCTGTAACGTTTTGTTCGTCAGTATGTTACAGCGCTGAGTATGACGGGTTGACGAGTTAGTGCATTTTTTTATTTTTTTATGGTTTATTAGATGCCGCACTTTGACTTCCCCCTTCGGCCGTCGACCTTTGGTTCAGCGCTCACAAATCACTTACGCCTATTATAACAGCCCTTGCGGACAGCCCTTTTAGGTATCGCACCTTCGGCGCTCCTTCAATACAAATTCGGCGAACTGACGTCAGATAAGTAGTAATATGGGCATAAAAAAATCCGCTCAGAGGAATCTTTAAATCAAGAACCTGAGCGGATTGTGATATTATGAAATCGCGTTAGAGAGCGATTTATGAGGCAAAAATAATTAAGCCTTTCTCATCTTGAGTGAGTACTCGCGTGGAGTGCAGCCCATCTTCTCCTTGAAGATACGACGGAATGTGTACTCGCTGCTGAAGCCTACGAGGAAAGCAATCTCGCTTGCACGCTTTGTGCCCTTCTCGAGAAGTGGCATAGCCTCCTGAAGACGAAGGTCGTTAACGTATGCTGTGAAAGATGTGCCTCTTTCCTTATGAAGATATGCGCTGAGATAAGTACGGTTACTGTTCATGTCGCGTGCAAGAGTCTCAATATACACGTCTGGGTTAAGATAAAATTTCTCAGCCTCGTACTTCTTAAGAAGTGCGGCAAAATTCTTTGGTTTAGAATTTCTCATTTTAAGTTTTTAAATTTTTTTGTTATCCGATTTATATATTTCTATTTCCTAATGCAAGAAGAATCATTCATCTTATTGTCGAAGAGTGCTTACAGAATACCGTAAATCCTTTTTATAACATCAGGATTATTGCTTTATTGTAATGTACTTTGCAATTCTTATTAACCCTTTTCTACGTATTTCTACGTTCTGTAGTCAGTTCATTAACGGACTTGATATTTCGAGATTACTCAACTTCAACAAACGCTTAATTCTAACAGTCAAAAATATATGGAGACTCTCATTTCTGACCAACAAAATTGGGTTGTTGTCTATGAGATACTCCATTTACGTTGCAAAATTACAAAAAAAATTCGATATTGAGCATTTCTTTCCCGAAAATCACAAAAAATGTTGTCCTTTTAACAATCTTTCGTAAAGAAATTGCACACACAAGCAATTTGTGTGTGCAAAATCTATATTTATATGTATTTTTTCTTCTTTTACTTTACCTCCCAGATATCGTTGGTCTCAAGGAGCTCTGCGAAGTTATGATACTTCTTAGCTGCCTTTACCTCTTCGATCTGAGCTGTAACGCAATCATCGTATGTTGGAGCGTCAACATCACGGATTACACCGAGTGCAACTGGGAAGCCGTCGCCATTGCCCATGAGAGCGAGCTTGAGCTGGAGAGTGTTGTCCTCACAGTGTGCGTCGTGAACGAGAATATCCTTCTCTGTGATGCCATTCTCACCGATCTTAACAATCTTGAGGCTGAAGCCATCCTGTACGAGTCCAAACTCACGATCCTTACCGAAGATCAATGGCTTGCCGTGCTCTACGTAGATAGCGTTCTCAGCACGACCTGCAGAGTTATATACAGAAGCATGTGTACCATCGTTGAAGATTACACAGTTCTGGAGAACCTCTGTTACAGAAGCGCCCTTGTGAGCGTTAGCTGCCTTGAGAACCTCTACAGTGTGCTTGCCGTCAGTAGCAACGGTACGAGCGAAGAAGTGGCCACGAGCGCCGAAGCAGAGCTCTGCTGGGCGGAATGGATCCTCTACAGTACCATAAGGTGATGACTTGCTGACGAAGCCACGTGGAGATGTTGGAGAATACTGACCCTTTGTAAGACCGTAGATACGGTTGTTGAGAAGAATCATGTTGAGGTTGATGTTACGACGGTTAGCGTGGATGAAGTGGTTACCACCGATAGCGAGGCCGTCACCATCACCAGATACCTGCCATACGCTGAGGTCTGGATTTGCTACCTTAGCACCTGTTGCGATAGCTGCAGCACGACCGTGAATAGTATTCATGCCGTATGTAGCCATATAGTGAGGCAGACGTGAAGAACATCCGATACCTGATATAACTGCTATGTTCCAAGGGTCAACACCAATCTCTGCCATTGCCTTGTGGAGTGATGCGAGGAAGAAGTGGTCACCGCATCCAGGACACCAACGTGGCTGTCCTTTCTTATAATCGTTAGCTGTATATGCCATTTTGTTTTCTTTTTTTGTGGTTACTAGTTGTTCTAGCTTTTCTAGATATTCTAGACTTTCTAGAGATTCTAGATATCCTAGATATTCTAGCTTTTCCAGATAATATTAACCGATGATTTTATTGAATGCAGCGACGAGCTCATTAACCTTGAATGGCTGTCCCTTAACCTCATTGTACTGTGCTGGTACGAAGCCATCAACCTTCATGCGCAACCAGCCTGCGAGCTGACCCATGTTCTGCTCAGCAACAACAACCTTTGGATACTTCTTGAGTACCTCAGCTGTGTTCTTTGGAAGTGGGTTGATGAACTTGAAGTGAGCGAGGGCAACCTTCTTGCCTGCTGCACGCATCTCGTCCATTGCTGCGTGGAGGTGTCCGTATGTACCACCGAAACCAACGATGAGGAGTTCTGCATCATCAGCATCACCTGCAACCTCGAGGTCTGGAACCTGAATGTTGTCGATCTTAGCCTGACGCTTGCGAGTCATGAGGTCGTGGTTCTCTGGGTTTGTAGAGATAGCACCTGTCTTGTCGTCCTTCTCAAGACCACCGAGGATGTGCTCGAAGCCCTGACGACCAGGAACTGCCCAGTAGCGTGTACCGTTCTCAGCACGCATGTAAGGAGTCCACTCACCCTTCATGTTCTCAGGAACGTAAGGAGGGTTGATAGCGTCCATCTTAGCGAGATCAGGGAGCTTGAATGCACCAGAACCATTAGCTACGTATGCGTCTGTGAGGAGACATACAGGAGTCATGTGCTCGAGAGCGATCTTAGATGCCTGATAAGCAGCGTCGAAACAGTCTGTTGGGCTTGTAGCAGCGAGAACTGGCATTGGAGACTCACCGTTACGGCCGAAGAGAACCTGGAGGAGGTCAGTCTGCTCAGACTTTGTTGGAAGACCTGTAGCAGGACCACCACGCTGTACGTCGAGAACTACGAGTGGGAGCTCCATGATGACAGCGAGGTTCATAGCCTCTGACTTAAGACAGATACCAGGGCCTGATGTGCTGGTAACAGCGAGAGCACCTGCGAATGCAGCACCTACTGAAGAAGCACAGCCTGCGATCTCGTCCTCACACTGAACTGTTGTAACACCGAGTGACTTGTGCTTAGAGAGCTCGTGAAGAACGTCTGTAGCAGGAGTGATAGGGTAAGAACCAAGATAGAGCTTGAGACCTGCCTTCTCTGCAGCAGCGATGAAGCCGTAAGCAGTAGCCTTGTTACCTGTGATATCCATGTAGCGACCTGGAGTCTTCTCCTTAGACTCTACACGGTAAACGTTAGTTGCTGAAGAATGTGTGTTGTGACCGTAGTCATAACCAGCCTGGATAACCTTGATGTTAGCCTCTGCGATTGCTGGCTTCTTAGCGAACTTGTCGCGGAGGAAGTTGGCAACGAGGTCGAGGTCACGGCTGAAGAGCCAGCATACGAGACCGAGTGCGAACATGTTACGGCACTTGAGCATAGCCTTGTTGTCCATACCTGTGTCAGCGAGAGCCTCCTTCACGATAGTTGTGATAGGGCACTGGATAACACGGTCTGGATCGATACCCATCTCACCGAGGTAATCCTGAGTCTCGAAAGCAGCCTTCTTGAGGTCGCTCTCACCGAAAGAGTCAGTGTCGATGATGATAGTAGCGTTTGCCTTAGCGTAACGGTACTGAGTCTTGAGTGCAGCAGCATTCATGGCTACAAGAACATCACACTCATCACCAGGAGTATAAACCTGACTTGCACCGATGTGTACCTGGAAACCTGATACACCAGTAAGCGAGCCTTGTGGGGCACGGATATCAGCTGGATAGTCTGGGAATGTTGAGATACTGTTACCTACGGTAGCAGATACTGTAGAAAAAATGTTTCCTGCAAGCTGCATTCCGTCGCCGGAATCACCTGAGAAGCGGACAACAACCTGGTCCAACTCCTTAACTTCTAATTCTTCTGCCATAAATGCTTTTGTTATATTTATGAGTTATAATTTTCCTTCTTATTTCCTGTAGTTTATTACAATCTGTTGCAAAAGTACACATTTTTATTGACAAATACAAATGTTTGCGTAAAAATCTTTACTTTTTGTCAACAAATTGTTTATATTTGCGCTATTTTATTCATTTTTTCACTTATAGCTCTACTCTTTCTACATTTACGTCCTCGTGAAGGAACATAGCTGCACATTCCTTGAATCGTTCAGGACTTTCTGTTGTAAAGTAGGATGTAGTGCCATTTTTAGAGCATTTCCTATCCATCTCTTCGTGCCGGTTGAGATAGTCTTCGAGACTTGCTGCCACGTATTCTCCCTGTGATACGATCTGCACTCCCTGAGGAACTGATTTACGTAGGGCATTCATAAGGAGAGGGTAGTGAGTACAGCCGAGTAGGATGGTATCAATCTCGCTGTCTTTCTCCATCAGTTGGTTGATTCTCTTCCTTACGAAATACTCAGCTCCTTCCGTTTCTGCCTCTCCTGCTTCTACGATAGCTGCCCATAGAGGACATGCCTGACCTGACACCTTGATATCGGGATAGAACTTCTGTATTTCGAGTGTATAGCTCTCGCTTCGTACCGTGCCTTCCGTTGCCACCAGTCCCACGTGTCTTGTCTTTGTGAGATTTCCTAAAACCTCAACGGTAGGACGTATAACGCCGAGTACTCTTCTGTCAGGGTCTATGAGTGGCAGATCATTCTGCTGGATGGATCGCAGTGCCTTCGCTGATGCTGTATTGCAACCAAGAATAACGAGTTTGCAGCCCATCTCAAAGAGTTTTAGAACAGCCTCTCTCGTGAACTGATATACGACATCAAAAGAGCGTGGTCCATAGGGTGCACGTGCGTTGTCCCCCAAATACAGAAAATCATACTGCGGTAGTCGTTTACGCAACTGCTGCAGTATGGTAAGTCCGCCATAGCCAGAGTCAAAGACTCCGATAGGGCCTGGGGTTATGTCTCCTTTTAATAAGGTGTGCATAGTTTTATTTCAGTCTGTCAATGATTGAAGATGTGACATCCTCTCCAATGACTGGATTGATGTATGGGCATGCATTGTTATCGGTATTGAGAATGGCGATGAGGTCTTTCTCGCTACCTACAGCCTTGATGGCCGCATTGAGTTTGTTGCGAACAGGTGCCATAATTTCTTCCTCAGCTTTGGCAAGAAGTCGGTCGGATTCCTGCTTGAAGGCTACATTACGCTCAAGCATGCTCTGGAGTTCGCTCTGACGCTTCTCACGGATAGCTGATGCCATTCCGCTCTGGTTCTCAAGGAAGTTCTCATACTTCTCGTTGAATTCCTTTTGAGCAGTTTCCATCTCTGCATCATATTGCTTGCGAAGATTGTTCAGGTTATTTGTAGCGGTGGAGTAGTCAGGCATAGCCTTAAGAACTGCATCATAACTGAAATAGCCAATCTTCATCTGCTGAGCACAGATAGGAAGCATTATGAAAGAAAATAATATTATGAAAAGACTTTTTTTCATGATTTTATTCTTTGAGCTTTACTCTCTTCTCTATACATTATATTATAAACAAAAAAGGGCAGGTCTCCAGTCTTTTGGCTGAAGAAACCTGCCCTATATGTTGTAAGTTACTTACTTAATCTTGTTGAGTTCAGCCTTTACCTCAGCTGTAACGTCCTTTGAGCCTGCACCAATATAGAGAGGAGCTTCAGCACTGAAGATGTATGTGTACTGACCTGCCTTACCTACGTTCTGGATAGCTGTCTGGATCTTCTGATAGATAGGAGCCATCTTCTCCTGCTGCAACTTCTGGAGTTCCTGCTGATTCTGAGCGTATGTCTGCTGCATCTTCTGATACATCTCCTGAAGAGAAGCCTCTGTCTCCTTCTGAGTTGTAGCGTTCATAGTAGCCTTTGCCTTCTCGTACTCGTCAGCCTTGCGCTGGATTTCATCCTGCATTGCCTTGAGATCATTCTCATACTGCTGTGCAGTTGCCTGAAGCTCACCTTCAATTTTCTTGATATCAGGGAGTGTAGTAATGATGCTCTGTGAATCAACGTGTCCAAACTTCTGAGCCATTACAGCCATTGGAGCAAGGAGCATCATCATGATGATAAATTTTTTCATTTTCTTTTTGTTTTATTATTATTATTACTTTTTCTATATTTTCCCGGACTTTCCGGTTTATCTGGAAAGTCCAGATGATTATTTGTAAAAATCGGCTACAAAGTTAACATAAAAGCTCGAAACATCAAAATTTATCTATGAATATCAAGCAAATATTGTGAATTATTAATATTCTAAAGCATTATTGCACGTTGTAACCGAGTTTCTCAAGCACTTCTCTACTAATATCAATCTTTGGTGAAGCGTATATCATTCCGTTATCAGAAGCGCGATCGATAACCATCGAATAGCCTCTCAATTCAGATATACTCTTGACTGCATTATAGATTTCTTCCTGTATTGGAGACATCAGTGACTCACGCTTCTTGAAGAGCTCTCCTTCCGGACCGAAGTATTTCTTCTTGAGTTCAGATGCTTCCTTCTCCTTCTGCATGATAGCCTCCTGCTTGGATTTCTTCTGCTCCTGAGAAAGGAATACAACCTCGTTCTGGTAGTTCTTATACATAGTTGAAGCCTCAAGGTTGAGTGCCTCTACTTCTGCTTGCCATTTCTTTGAAACCTGATTCAACTGCTCATTGGCACGTTCGTAAGCTGGAATGTTCTTGAGAACGTATTCCATGTCGATAAGAGCGAACTTCTGAGCATAGCATGAAGAACCTGCGCCAAATGAAAGTAATCCGACAAGTAATGCTATTAATAGAAATCTTGATTTCATAATTTTTACCTTTTAAAAATTGTTTGGCAATATTACCGCTGCAAAGATAGGTTTTTATTTCTTTCTTCCAATGAAAGAAATCCCTATAAGAAGTTAGGAAATCCCTAAAATAATGTGAGTTCGACGATTTTCAATCGATTCGTTCATTATTCGTCTTTCCTCCTAAGCAGGTCCAATCCAACTCCAATTCAAGTCCAATCGAAGTCCAATTCACCACCAATTGTGGATTGGTGGTGAATTGCTTGTAGATTGTATTTAGATATCAATTATCAATTTTCAATTATCAATTAGCCTTAGCTTAGAACTCCTGACCTAAGATGAAGTGGAAGTGGCTACCACCCTTTTCACCCCATACATTGTCGAAACCGTAAGCCCAGTCGATACCCATCAAACCAACCATTGGAAGGAAGATACGTACACCAACACCGGCACTTCTCTTCATTTCGAATGGGTTGAACTTCTTGACCTCTGACCAAGCATTACCACCCTCGAGGAATGTCAGACCATAGATAGTGGTGTTACCCAGCATCAATGGATAGCGAAGCTCGAGTGATAATCTGTCGTATGCGTAACCCATATATCCTCTTGGAGTGAGCGAACCATTCTCGTAACCACGAAGACCGATGGTTTCCTGATAGCCAGAAGAATAGCCAGACATACCATCACCACCCATATAGAAGGTTTCGAATGGAGACTTCTTATACTGGTTGAATGATCCGAGAATACCAAGCTCAACACGTGTCATAAGCACGAGACACTTTGAACCGTTTGTGAGAGCAGTATAAGTCTTACTCTTGAATTTCCACTTGTGATACTCAATCCAGCGGAACTTATCCTGCTGCTGCTGCTCGTAGTTAGTTGCATTCGGGTTGTTTGCAAGATTCTGATAATTCTTGCCATCGAACGCAGACCATGGTGGAGTGATAGAAACAGAAAGATCAAACTCAGAACCACGACGTGGGAAGAGTTGGTTATCTGTAGATGTACGAGACAGATTTACACCAAGGTTCAAGTTGTTACAGTTTCCTGATCTAACATAGAAGTAATCCCACTTATTCAGGATATAACGTGTAAATGAAAGTGACATTGACAATGTGAAGTAGTCATCAGGCCAACGAAGGCGCTTACCGATTCCAACGCTTGCACCAATCAACTTTATAAACTTGTCAGGATCCAGGGCATTGTTATAGTTGTATGAATCATAACCACCATAACCACCAAGACCACCATAACCGTAATAGTTGTAATAGCCGTTCTGGTAAAGCTGAGAATAGTAATTGTCGTTTACACTTGTCTGCTTTGAATAGAAGAGATTGACAGAGAACTGAAGTGGACGCTTACCACCAAGCCATGATGTTGAATATCCAGCATTGTATGACTGATAGTATGAACCATTGGTCTGTGCTCCGAGTGAAAGTGTCTCACCATCACCAATAGGCATAATGCCTCTATGCTCCTTGTTCTTGTTGAAGAGGTTTGCCATTGAGAAGTTGTTGAGCTTAAGACCGATCTTACCAATGATACCAGTCTGACCCCAACCAAGTGAGAACTCAATCTGGTCATTTGACTTCTGTTCCAAATCCCAGTTGATATCTACAGTTCCATCATCAGCATTAGGCTTAATGTCCGGATTTACCTTTTCTGGCTCGAAGTGACCCATTGAAGCAAGCTCACGGGCTGTACGCTGGAGAGCCTCCTTAGAGAAGAGGTCACCTGGCTTTGTACGAAGCTCACGACGAACCACATTCTCATACAGACGATTGTTACCATTGATGCGAACATGTGAGATGTGAGCCTGAGGACCCTCAAGGATACGCATCTCAAGATCAATGCTGTCACCTACGATGTTGATTTCTGTAGGGTCAAGATGATAGAACAAATAACCATTGTTCCAATACTCATTACCTACGGCATCATCATCCTGGGAAAGTCGCTTATTAAGCAGTGTCTGATTATAGACATCGCCCTTCTGCATGCCAAGCAATCTTCCGAGATATTCTGAAGGATAGATAGTATTACCCACCCAAGTGATGTTTCGGATATAATATTTCTGACCTTCCTCTACCTTGAGGAATACATTTACGTGACCTTCATCGTATGTGCTGACGCTATCCTCAAGAATCATAGCATCACGGAATCCAAGCTCATTGTATTTCTCAATAAGTCCTTCCTTCGCCTCCTGGAAACGTTCAGGTGTGAACTTCTTAGCCTTGAGCAAAGAGTAGAACTTACCAGCCTCATTGATCTTCTTCAACGCACCAGTCTTGAAGATACCACCCTTGATCTGCTTGTTTGAGAGGAACTTATTACCTTCAATGGTAATCTTATGTACCTTAGTCTTGAGTTTCTTATCTACCTCAATATCAAGGATGACATGATTCTTCTGGCTTACATCATCACGCTGACGAATGAAAATTTCAGCATCTCTGAAACCTTTGTCATCAAAGTATCTCTTTGCAAGAATCTTAGCACGGTCAATCATGTTTGGAGTAATCTGAGAACCCTTCAACAGACCCAGTTTCTCTTCCATATCATTTCTCTCAGTCTTCTTCAGACCAACATAATTGATAGTGGAAACACGAGGACGTGACTTCAGATAGATATGCAGATAGATATCATCAGCAATGATTGAGTCAGCAGCAATCTTTACATCAGAGAAAAGACCATGACGCCAATAACGCTTAACAGCCTCGGTAATCTCATTACCCGGAACGACAATCTTCTGACCTATTGAAAGACCAGAGATATTTGTAAGCATATAGTCTTCATAATCTTCCACACCGCTGACTGCAATACCCTTGATAGTGCACTCGCGTGCCTGTCCCGCATAATTAAAATCAGGATTTACAATCTTATCCTGTGCGAAACAAGTCAGAAGTGAAAAGTTTAAAGTGAAGAGTACAAGTAAGTATCTTCGCTTGAATAGTTCACGCATTATTGATATTATGTTAATTTTCAATTTTTCAGTAAATTTTTTATGTTTTGGGGCTGATCGATTGTTCGATTTATCAAATCATCGATTTATCGGATCATCGGTCTGTCGATTTCTCGATTTCTTGATATCTCGATTCATCAACCAACCTATCATCCTTCAACCTCTTCAACCTGTGCTTCAGTCTTACCAAATCGTCTCTGACGTGACTGATAGTCTTCTATTGCCTTATGCAGGTCTTCCTCCATGAAGTCAGGCCAGTAGGTATCACAGAAGTAGAGCTCAGAATATGCAATCTGCCAAAGCAGGTAGTTGCTTATTCTCTGCTCACCACCAGTGCGGATAAGGAGTTCTGGATCTGGCATGAAGTTGGTTGCCATATGCTCAGAAACGGTCTGCTCGTTGATATCCTCAACATTGAGTTTGCCATCCTTCACTTCCTGGGCTACATCAGCCATTGCCTTTGTAATCTCCCAGCGAGAAGAATAGCTGAGCGCCACAACCATGGTCATAGCATCATTCTTTGCTGTATGTTCCTCTGTCTCGGCAAGCTTCTTTCTGACATCGTCAGGAATACGGCTAAGGTCACCAATAACGCGGAAACGCACATTATTCTTCATGAAGATCTCGTCCTCAAGACTTGTGAGAACCAAACCCATGAGAGCAGCAACCTCATCAGCTGGACGGTTCCAGTTCTCTGTAGAGAATGTGTAGAGTGTGAGATATTTCACACCAAGTCGTGTACACTCAGATGTGATTCTGCGAACAGTATCCACACCTGCCTGATGTCCGTATGCACGAGGCTTACCCTTTTCAGTTGCCCAACGACCATTACCATCCATTGTGATGGCTATATGTTGTGGTATTCTTGTTTTATCTAACATACCTTTTAATAATGGCCCCACCCCTGCCTTTCAGGCATCCCCTCCCCAAATGGAGGGGAGAAGGTTACTAAAGAGCGCGGTGGAGATTTATGTATTAATTAATTTGTTTTCTATTCAATTTGCCCCATGATTTGAAGAGTGTAACTTCTTCCTCTCCACTTGGGGAGAGGATGTCACGTAGTGACAGGTGAGGGGCTCCTACTCCTTATGACACGTTCTGCATTTTTCCCAGAAGCTGTAGGTGAGTGATACCTGCAGATTGCTGTAGCAGTCAGTGTTCTTGAATATTCCAGAACTTTCTACGCGATATGGATCTTTCACGCCATCAAGCTTATCTGAAAGTGTGAAATGCACCATCCATTCCATTGTGAGGTTTACCCTCTCAGCAAGTTTATATTTCACGCCGAAGGCTATCGGCAGATTTGCTGTAAAGACTCCGCTGCTGCCATCCATCTTTGGCGAACCGAACATATTTGGCGATCCATTGACAGGTGCGGATGAAAGATCCACTGTACCATTCTCTGAGTTGACAAAGGTAAATCCAAGTCCTATGCCGAGATAAGGTGTCAATCTCTTTGCTCCGCGATAGTCTCTTCCTGTTCCGTAAGGAAAGAAGTTATACTCGTAGAGGGCGTTGAAATCAACGAGTGTATTCTTGAACTCGTATGGCTCTCTTGCAGATTCTGTAACCTGCTGAGTATTGAAGTCAGGATAATAGGTTTTCAGATTCTTTGAAGAACCTTTCAGCGAACCGAATCCTAATGCAAAGCGAAGTGCCGAGCGAGGATTCATCACTCTCCTGAGCAATATCGAAGCCGATGGCGTCATATTCTCACCCGAGAGAATAGCTCCGTTGAAGTCACCTTCGTAGGTCGTTAATCCTAAGCCTGCACCTATCTCCATGCGATATTCTGGGTCATCCTGTGCCATCATTGCAGAACAGGAGACAAGCATCGCCGCAGCTATCAGTGACCTAAGACTCAGTTTCATATACCTAAAATTATATAGGCTATGGAGATTACTTGTTCTCCCAGCCCAACTGATTTATACGACCTTTCCACACCTGACCAGAGCCTGTGCAAACAATCCAGACATAGCCCTTATCATCTGTTGCTATTGAAGCGGCATCTGCACTGAAACCTGTAGGCATCTTGAATTTATCATTCTCCTTCCAGGTGATTCCGTTATCGGCAGAAGCGTAGATTTTATCATACTTTCCACCGAAAGCCACCAAAACATCAGCATACTGAATTACGCTCAGATTGCTAAGCTTCTGGAGAGCATACTTGTTTCTCTCTTCAAAAGCCTGATACATCCAAGCCTGATCCTTTGCTGGATCTTCCTCGATAATCTTGCTCCAAACCACAGCATTTGCGCTGCTTGCAGAATTACCAATGAAGAAAGCGCGCTTTATATCGTCATTGCCCTTTGTGTCAGTTGCAATGAAGTTGATATCAGAAGATGGAAGATACTTGGCATCATCGTCGATAGCATCCTCTGCCCATGTATTTCCCTTATCAAGTGAAACCATCATCTTGTTGCTGGTTGACATTGCGAAGAGCTCGTTGCCACAAACGCCAAGAACAGACTTCACGTTTGCAGAAATGCTCTGCCAGTTTGTAAGGTCAGAGGTAACATTGATATTTCCGCCATCTGCAACATAAAGCTGAGTTCCGTCAGATGCCATTGTTGCACCAGCACCGAAAGTCTTTACCTTCTTCCAGCTGCCGTCAACAAGAGCCTTCATTTCTGTGCCGCTTGCTGTATTGCCAAGCACAACGAGCCTGCCATTGCAAACAACAGACTTAACACCTGAATAGCCCTTGATATCATTATCTGCATCAAGCGCATTCCATGAGAAATCCTCTGCAACCTCTTTATGAGCCACAAGAGTTACTATGTATTTGCGGGAATATTTGCCAGAAGAAGACCATACGCGCAGTGCCCTTGGCTTAGAAAAGTCAAGAGTTTGTGCAGAACTCCATGCTGTGATAGAGTCAAGGGCAACACTACCATTATTGAGCGTTGTCATACCAGAAATTATGACTTTCGACAAGTCAGTACCTACAGGTAATGAATCTGGAGCATTGGTTATAGTGCCAGCGTATTGGTTGATAGTAAGAGGATATGACTTTCCGTCAAAAGCCACCATGCCATCTTTATCAATATTGCTTTCCTTATCACTACTGTTAGATTTGCGCAGTAATGTTCCGAGAGTCATTCCCGTAATAGCAGTATCATCATAATAAATGGCCTCCTCCGTGTTGTCCGTGTCACCAAGGCACGAAGATACCATGCACACTGTAGCAAATGACAGTGCGAAAATAGATATTTTAGATTTCATTCTTATCCTAATTTCGAAATTTTCGATGCAAAATTACATAGAATATCTCAAAAAACTTAATAAAATGCGTCTTAATTAGGATTTTATATTATAAAAAACTGATTATTTAAGGTTAATTGACAAAAAATTAGTTCTAAATGCATTTATTAACGGCATTTATAAGGATTAGGGATTAGAGATTAAGGATTAGAGTTTGTTTGTATTATTAGCTTAAGATTGAAAAGTATAAAGGATTAGAGTTTGTTTGTATTATTAGCTTAAGTTTGAAAAGTATAAAGGATTAGAGTTTGTATGTTCATAATCAATCAAACCCTAATCCTTAATCCCTTAATCTTTATTCCTTTTTTACTTCGGCTGCTTACCAATATAAGCCAAGATACCACCGTCAACGTAGAGCACGTGACCGTTTACGGCATCAGAAGCCTTTGAAGCAAGGAACACGGCAGGACCACCCAATTCTTCCGGATCGAGCCAGCGACCAGCTGGAGTCTTTGCACAGATGAATGAGTCGAACGGATGACGACTGCCATCTGCCTGAGGCTCACGGAGAGGAGCTGTCTGAGGAGTAGCGATATAGCCAGGGCCAATACCATTACACTGGATGTTGTACTCACCATACTCAGAGCAGATATTTCGTGTCAGCATCTTCAGGCCACCCTTAGCAGCTGCGTATGCAGAAACAGTCTCACGACCGAGCTCTGACATCATAGAGCATACGTTGATAATCTTACCCTCTCTGCGCTCCATCATCTCAGGGATAACGGCAGCAGCACAGATGTAAGGAGCAACAAGGTCGATGTCTATAACCTGCTGGAACTCAGAGCGCTTCATCTCGTGCATAGGGATGCGCTTGATGATACC
>DCJC01000029.1:20396-50763 GCA_002317355.1 Prevotellaceae bacterium UBA1710
GCAACCTCGTCAGTAACATCACACACATAGCCACGGACATTCTCAATGCCAGCAGCCTTATATGCAGCGAGAGCCTTCTGCACAGCCTCCTCGCTACGAACGTTAAAAACGATATTCTTAGCACCTGCGTTTACGAATGCCTGTGCAATGCTGAAGCCAATGCCATAGGCAGCACCTGTAATCCACGCATTTTTTCCTTCAAGAGAGAAGTCTTTTAAGCTTGTCATAGTTTTCTGGTTGGTTTTATGATTTTTAATATTCAAGTACGGTGCAAAGATACAATATTTTTTTCTATTACAAGAATAATGCCCGTGTTTTATGATAAATTTTCACAAAAGAATGTATTCGCAATAATTAGGGGGTAAACTCAGTGAACCTTCGCTTCTTGTTCGCTTATAGAACGGAGCTTCACTGAGTTTACCCCCTTAGCATAGCGGAAGGTCAACTTCCTATGTTCCTCCTATGTAGTTCCTATGTGACTCCTATGTAAGTCCCATTTTCCTCCTATGCAAACGCCCAAATGGATATGCTTTGTTGGGTTTATAGCGAGGGCAGAGCGAAGGCACAACGAAGGGTCAGCGAAGGGTTAGCGAAGGCAGGGAAGAAGCACGGTTGCTTTTGCTTTAAAAAAACGGGTTCTTCTTCAATTTAGTTGAAAAAGGGGATCGCTAATAGATTTCCAGATTTACGTTTAGATTTATCATAGATTCAAGGCCCTAAGGCCGCCTCTCTAAAATCGTCATAATAACATTTTTGCGTAATTTATCATCAGATTTATGTTGAGATTTAAATCTTTTCGTAAATCATTGCCTAAATCTCTCAGAAATGATTTAACTGAACTTTCCCATCCTTGAAAACGTTGTGCAATTGGCTGGAAGCCAATACTTTGAGTAACCGTGGGCATAATCGACGCAGGAGAGTATGCCTGCGGATAATGCGACTAAATACCCCTCTTGCTGGCTGGAAGCCAGTACCTTGATACGAAAACAATTGAAATGAACGTATAAAAGTACAGGCTTCCAGCCTGAAATAGGGCATGGTCTTTGGTGGTCCGTAGGCTTGTATGGTATTTTACCATACAACCCCACGGTTACTCAAAGTACTGGCTTCCAGCCAGAGCCGAGCATCTAAACTGTGGGAAAGTTCAGTGATTTAAAACGACTTTTATTAAGGCGCTGACACATACTCCGATGTTATTAACATCGGACTTCATACTTCGCTTGAAGGTTCAGCCCTCATCAACATTTTCTTGGAGTTTTTTACACAGGGGGTTGCACCACTATCAAATATATGGCTTAACCACCTGATTATATGTAAGATACAACGGGTGCAACCCCCTTGAAAAGGGTTACACCTGGTGCAACCGTTTCAGAGGGGGTTGCACCAACCTTTACTATTTGATTGTCAGTATGTTAGAACGCTAAAAATGCCATTGGTGCAACCCCCCTCGTGAAAAACTCGTATTTTTTTTCATTTTGCTGTTTTTGGGGCGTATGAGAAAGGGCATCCCTTGCGAGATGCCCAATCACGATTTATTCATTTACATTTTAAGAATACCATTGCTGTTATACTTTCTGCCATTCTTTATGATAACAATCCTACCGTTCTTAAGATATTTACCATCCTTAATGGTGTTTTCAGCATTGATGTCAGTAATACCTGTCGCAGCTTCAAGCCTATCGTATTCTTCCTCTGCAGCAACAAGTACGTTGTAGTTCTTCACGAGAGCCTTCTGTTCTGCTGTTAGAGCATTGTATGCAGCACGTGCAGCCTCAATCTTTTTGTTGCAATCATCAGAATATTCAATTTTTCCGATAGCTGCTATAAAATCAAATACTGCCTTGATGAGTTTTTCCACCTGAGCCTCAGAATCATAGTCATCGGTAATGTTTGTGAATCTCTTCCATTCGTTAGCGTATAGATAAAGCTTTTTCTTACCATTTGGAACATGAACCTTTACTGTCTCATAGTTAATATCTCCGTACGCTGAAGTCATGAAAACATTATTACCACATGAAGGAGGAGTATCTGCTTCTACATAAAGTTCCTCTAAACCAAAACAATCATAAAATGCACTCTGTCCAATACTTGTCACGGAATTAGGGATAGTGACAGAAGTAATGTAATTACAACCAAAGAATGCGTACTTTTCAATATTTGTAACACCTGCTGGGATGATAACATCTGTAACTTCCTTGCCTTTTACATAGAGATGATGTGCGTAATAAAGAGGATTTGAATTCGCACCATAGTAATCAATTTTGCATAAAGTCTCTATGCTCTCAAAATCAACCTTTTGTAAAGATGTACATCCCTCAAAAACTTGCTGTCCAATGCTCGTCACAGAATTAGGGATAGTGATAGAAGTTATGTAATTACAACCATAGAAAGCGTACTTTTCAATATTTGTAACACTTGCAGGGATGATAACATCTGTAACTTCCTTGCCTTTTACATAGAGGTGATGTACGTAATAAAGAGGATTTGAATTCACATCATAATATTTAATCTTACATAAAGTCTCAATATCTTCAAAATCAACCTTTTGTAAAGATGTACAATCAGTAAAGGCATCTCTCCCAATATTTGTCACGGAATTAGGGATAGTGATAGAGGTTATCTTAGTACAATCTTTAAAGGCAGAGTAATATATTTTTGTTACTCCATTAAGTTCAATAGATTTTATTTTTTCGCAGTTTTTAAAGACACTATTAAATCCAGCATCTAAAACCGATTGGCATATTGTAGTTGATGTGAGACCAGAGCAACCCTCAAAGGCAGAACCCTTAATAGCTGTCACAGAATTAGGAATAGTGATTGAGGTTAAGCCTGAGCACCCTTTAAAGGCTTCGCTCTCAATACTCGTCACAGAATTAGGAATTGTGACTGATGTTAAGCCTGAACAACCAGAAAAAGTCCGTCCTTCAATTCTTGTAACAGAATTAGGGATAGTGATTGATGTGAGACCAGAGCAACCAGAAAAGGCATCACTCCAAATACTTGTCACGGAATTAGGGATTGTAACTGAAGTTAAACTTGAGCAACCAGAAAAGGCGGAACCATTAATAGTTGTTACAGAATTAGGAATTGTGATTGATGTTAAGCCAGAGCAATTTGAAAATACACTTTGCTCAATACTTGTTATAGTATTAGGAATTTCTACTGATGTTAAGCCTGAGCAACCTGAAAAGGCAGAACTCCCAATACTTGTCACGGAATTAGGAATAGTGATTGATGTTAAGTCTGGGCAACTCCGAAAGGCGCGATCCCCAATACTTGTCACGGAATTAGGGATAGTGATAGAGGTTAAGCGAGAGCAACCTTCAAAGACACTGCTCCCAATACTTGCCACGGAATTAGGAATAGTGATTGATGTTAAGCCTGAGCAACCTGAAAAGGCAGAACTCCCAATACTTGTCACGGAATTAGGAATAGTGATTGATGTCAAGCCTGAGCAACCATTGAAGGCAGAACTTCCGATATTTGTCACGGAATTAGGAATAGTGATTGATGTTAAGCCTGAACAACCTGAGAAGGTAGAATTACCAATACTTGTTATGGATTTTGGTATCGTGATGGAAGTGATGTAATTACAGCTAAGGAATGCATAGTTCTCAATTTTTGTAACACCTGTTGGGATAACAACATCTGTGACTTCCTTCCCCTTTACATAGAGGTGATGTGAGTAATAAAGAGGATTTGAATCCGCATTATCATATTTAATCTTACATAAAGTCTCTATACTTTCAAAATCAACCTTTTGCAGAGAAGTACAATCTTTAAAAGCATTGCTCCCAATGTTTGTTACTGAATTAGGGATAGTAATTGATGTTAAGCCTGAACAACCCTCAAAGGCCCAATTTCCAATACTTGTCACGGAATTAGGCAAAGTGATTGAGGTTATCTTAGTACAATCTTTAAAAGCAGAGTAATATATTTTTGTTACTCCATTAAGTACAATGATAGATTTAAGATTATTGCATCCCTGAAACACCTTCATAAACCCTTTATCCAATACCGATTGGCATATTGTAGCTGATGTAAGACCAGAACCCCAAAAGGCATTTTCCCCAATACTTGTCACCGAATTAGGAATAGTGATTGATGTTAAGCCTGAACAACCATGGAATGCGTATTTTTCAATATTTGTGACACTTGCAGGGATAACAATATCTGTAATTTCCTTGCCTTTTACATAGAGGTGATGTGCGTAAGTAAGAGGGTTTGAATAGTAATTATAATATTCAATCTTACATAAAGTCTCTATACTTTCAAAATTAACTTTCTGTAGAGAAGTACATTCATAAAAGGCATCTTCTCCAATAGTTGTTACCGAATTGGGAATAGTGATAGATGCCAAACCTTTGCAACCATAAAAGGCATTTTCCCTAATACTTGTCACCGAATTAGGAATAGTGATAGATGTAAAGTTATTGCGGCCATAAAAGGCTCTTGGATAAATAATTGTCACATCTCTGTCGAATATAATAATACCTTGTCCATCCTCGTAGGTATTACTTATGATCTTTCCACTAAATACTTGAGTGTATGGATTTACAACCTTTCCATCTGCAGATGTATAGTAAATAGTGTTATTAGGAATATCAGCAGCTATAATCAGTCCGCGGAATGCCACGAATAGGCTAACTATAAAAAATCTTTGCACTAAATTTTTCATGATTGGGAATAAATAAAAAAAGGGCGCAGACTTTCCGAAATCCTCGTCCTTCTCAAAGGTACCGCCAAGCACCGCAACAACAGACAAGTTTCGGAGAAGCCCACGTCCTAAACGGACACGGAACTTTTCGCTTACTTGTTCTCGTTGTTTGAAATTGGCGGTTTCTTGAGAAGAGAACAAGAGCAAATCGCTCAATGTTATTTTATATATGTCGAGAGAATCGGTAGTTGCTCACCCAAAGGTTAATAATTGTGTTAACTGTTTTTGCTCATGTCAGCTTCTGAAGCAGACAAAGCATAGGGGAACGTTACCGTTCGTCTGATTGAATCTAATTAGGTTATTTCTGTTTCTTGATATATTATTTTAAGGGTTTATATTATGTTTATATTATTCTGATTGCAAAAGTAAACAATTATTTTGAAAACTCCAAATTGTAAGTCGTAAATTCAATAAACTCACATTAAAGATCAGAAAAATACATTATTATGCTTTGAGTTCGATAATTGTGTCAAAGTCCTTGACAGATTCCTTGCGGTTGATACCTCCAATGCGCCATCCGTCAGAAGTGGTTTCGCAATAGATGTATAGTTTTTCATTAACCGTAATGGTGGCTCTGCCGAAGTTTACCCTTGACTTATGGTCAAGACCTTTTTCCCATGCAGGATCAAACTCAATACAGATAGCAGCATGACCCAATTTGTTGGAGGTGATATACAATACGTTATACCCCATGATATGATAGAGCATAGCAGCAAGGAAAGCCTTGCAATCGCAATCGCCACGCTTATCAAAAAGAGTTTCGTCGGGGTATCGGAAATATTCCTCTGCATTATCTATTTCCTCGCATTTATCATCAATACGATATTTGATGTTTGGCTCTTGTACGAAGTCGAGAACAAACTGAAGTTTGTCAATCTCTCTGATATTGCGTTGAGAACAGAGTTGGTTGATGTACTTCACTATCTTTTTGCATGCCTCAAGATGCTGAGGATGGCGACGAAGATATCTATACATCCTGTTGATGAATTCGCTATCATCCCATGAATCAGAGTTCCTGAATGGATTATTCAACCTCAATTCTTCAATGGCATCCTCATCAAATTCAATCTCGAGTTTTCCCCTCAGATAGCCACCACGAGGAGAATCGAGTCGCCAAGAGTATGACCTCATAACCTTCTTTCCGTTATAGGTCACAGGTTTTGCTTCCCTTTTCACTATATCTGTGAGGAAGTATAAGAGTATGGCAACTGCAATGACTGCAATTGAATATGTCAATACGAATATAAACAT
Source organism: Prevotellaceae bacterium UBA1710 (assembly GCA_002317355.1). Taxonomy (GTDB): domain Bacteria; phylum Bacteroidota; class Bacteroidia; order Bacteroidales; family Bacteroidaceae; genus Prevotella. The sequence continues at coordinate 26,365 of DCJC01000029.1, forward strand.
TGCTAATTGTTCGGGTTATTTTCAAGAAAGACACTTCATGTATTTTCTGTTGCAAAGGTACGAATTTTTATTCGAAAGTAAGAAAAAAGTAAGAGTTATTAATGTGGATTATATACGAAAGAATATAATTTATGTTAAACTTTAGTAGTTTTATATGCGAAAGTATATAATGTAGTGATTTTTTACTAATTTTGCATTCGATATAATATAATTTGCTATTACATTATGGAAAGAACACAACTTGCAAGTACAGTTAAACAATTGCGAAAAGAATATGGTTTGACACAAGAAGATCTGGCTATGAAGTCGGGTGTAGGACTTTGTTTCGTGCGTAATTTGGAGCAAGGTAAGGCTACTCTCAGAATGGACAAAGTAAACCAACTTCTTGATCTTTTCAATTATGAACTAACTCCAATGCGTAAGGTATGAGGCAGGCATTAGTCTATAGAAAAAATGTGTTGGCAGGAATACTTACTGAGGATGAAGGAGAATATACCTTTGTCTATGATGGTGAATATCTTGGTCAGAAGGATAGCAGGGCTATAAGTCTGACAATGCCTTTGCAGAAAGAGCCGTTTGTGAGTCCAACCTTGCATCCATTCTTTGATGGTTTGATACCGGAAGGCTGGCTATTGGATGTTGCTATCAGAAATACGGATATAAGCATTCTTGACCGTATGTCTTTACTGTTATTATGTTGTAAGGATTGTATTGGTTCGGTTAGTGTAATAGAGAAGGGAGGGGATAATGTGTAAGTGTCTTTGTTGTTATAAGCCTCTATCAACAGGTCAGGTTGATTTTCATCCTTCATGTGCCAAGCGTTTCTTTGGTACAAAGGATATTCCTACGCTTGAATATAGTCAAAGTGAGATGGATTCGCTTGCAGAAAAAGTTATTCAAGCGCAGACATCATTGACAGGTGTTCAACCTAAGCTTTCGCTCAATCTTAATAAGCATGAGGGTAGCTCACGACTTACAATAGTGGGGTTGTGGGGAGATTTTATCTTCAAGCCTCAGACGGACGATTATCCACAACTTCCAGAAATTGAAGACCTCACGATGCACATGGCTGAAGTGGCTCGTATTAGTGTAGTGCCACATACCCTACTGAGATTAACAGATGGTAGTATCGGATATATAACCCGTCGCATAGACAGAACGTCAGATGGAGAGAAGATTGACATGGAAGATATGTGTCAGCTTACGTTGCATCCAACGGAATATAAGTATCGTAGTTCGTATGAGCAGATAGCTAAGGTAATTGCTGCTTATAGTAATACTCCAAAACTTTGTCTTGCTAACTATATGCAGTTGCTTTTGTTCTGCTATATTACAGGCAATAACGATATGCATCTGAAGAATTTCTCACTCTATACCCCAAAGGGTGATTATCTACTTTCTCCTGCATATGACCTGCTTAATGTGGCGATTGTAAACCCCAAAGACACTGAGGAACTTGCCTTGACGCTTAATGGAAAGAAATCGAGATTAGTTAGATCAGACTTTCTTAAGTTTGCAGAAAGGATGGATATTACGGAGAAATCCCTAAACCAGATGGTAACTTCATTTCAAAAGGTGATGCCTAAATGGGAGCAGCTAATAAAGGATTCCTTTCTCAGTGAGGATATGAAGGAGAGATACCTCAGCTTTATAAATGAGAGAATGAACAGACTTCTGATATGATACAAAAATCCCTGGCATCATGTGATGTCAGGGATTTTATTTACTTCAATGTAATTGTAGCTGTACCTCCAGCTTGCTTTGTTGCGTAATAGAAGGCTGCATAGCGAGTACCCATGAAGAGGCGGCGGTAATCGAATATCATCTTGTATTCATTACCAACTGACTGCCATGTCTTTCCCTTGTCAATGCTATAAGAGAAAGTAGCCATATCACGACCTGGGTTGAAGTCGCAGTTCATCACCATGCGGATATCCTTCACCTTAGATGACGCAACAGGAATGCGAGCTACCTCCTTGCGGTCAACAGCTGTAATCTCTTTCTTAGCATCAGAAAGACGTACATTCTCTTCTGTGAAAATAAGGAAGAACTTGCTACCTTCCTTCTTCAATGTGAGGAGAGCTGCATCACCATTAAGAGCTGAAAGACCTACACAATCGCCATCCTTGATATTTGAAGCATCGATAGTGATGGTGTCAGAACAAGTAGGACCCCAAGTGCGCCAAGTGAGTGTGTTGCGAGCTGAATAGAGTCCACCCTTCACGTTGTTTGGCAGATCATTATTGAGAATAGCCTTTAGAGTGATTGTAGAGCCCTTAACTATCTTTGTTGGAGCAATTGTCTCACCTTGTGGATTCTTTGCGCATATAGCCTCAGAAATGAAGTTATGGTTCCACTGGTAGTCCTTTGTTACGGTCACTCCGTTGGATAGCTGTTGGTTGTTGGGTGTCAGGTGTTGGAAGGTTGTTGCATCCACATCATAGAGCTTAACGGAGTCTGGAATAAGACCATCTCCCCTATTGCCGAGCATTGGCCAACCGTCAATCCATGAGCAAGGCTCAAGAGTAAGGATACGACCTACGGCATTACGATCCTGGAACATCACACCATACCATTCTCCACGCTTGCCATCAACGATAGTTCCCTGACCAGCGTATGGGAATCCACCAAAATCGCTCTTGAAGATAACCTTACTCTCATAAGGGCCTTCAATGTTCTTGCTTCGATAGCAGATTTCCTGACGACCGGTTCTTGGCCATGAGATGCAGAGGAGATAGTACATTCCATCATGCTTGATCACGCGACTACCCTCGTGCAATCCCTGAGGTTTTCCTTGAAGTTCGAGAACTTTGTTTATGCCACCTTTCTTCTCTGCTGTAAGATCTGGCTCAAGCTCAACGAGACGGATATTGCCACTACCAGAGAAGACATACACACGACCGTCATCATCGAAGAAGAGAGAAGAGTCATGATATGCAGGAAGACGACTATGGAGTGTCCAGCCCTTCGCAGGATCATCGGTCTTGAAGACCATTGACTTGTGTGGGTCATCATTTGCCACGAAGAGAGCCCAGAAAGTGCCTTTGTTATAACGAAGGGAAGTAGCCCATTGGCCACGGCCATACACGGTACCATCGCTAAGGTCATAGCGAGGAGTATCCTTGATAGCATCTGTGAGGTAAGAAACCGTTTCCCAGTTTACGAGGTCTTTGCTTCGCATGATAGGACCACCAGGGAAAAGGTGCATGGTTGTTGTTACGAGATAATAGTAGTCACCTACTCGGATAATGTCAGGATCAGGATAGTCAGCCCAAATATAGGCATTCTTCACGCTACTCTGAGCTTGGCATTTTCCAGCTTCCATAAATGATGGAAGGAGGTTAAGAAAACAGAGCGCTAAAATTACGCGTTTAATGGTTAGAATTTGTTTCATGATTTAAAAAGATAAATTAAAAAAGACCCCCTCCCAGCCTCCAGAGACCCCTCCCCAGCCCTCCCGAGGGAGGGAGATGAAAGTCACAATTTTTCGCGGATAGATTTCCCACAATATTCTCAGATTGGCACAGATAGCTCGCAGTGAGATAATTGTGACTTTTTTCTCCCTCCCTCGGGAGGGCTGGGGAGGGGTCTCTCCGAGTATGTGTCGGGGATATGAGTCTGCATCCGCGAAAAAGTGTGACTTTCCTCTCCTCCCCTCGGGGAGGCTGGGAGGGGGTCTTGGGGAGGGGTCTTGAGGGGTCTTTATCTTACTTAAGATTCCACTTAGAGTTATCGCTATTGAAGTCGTACTTCTCAAGAATTGGAGTACTGTCACCAATAGAGTAGAGTACGTATTCCTTGTTGATGCCTTCCTTACCAGGGATCTTCTTAGGCATGATGCGGTAAGTGCCATCTGTGAGCTGTTCGATACGCCAGAGCTGTGAGTCATCACCAGTGAACTTAGCCACTGTCTCAACCTCCATATCAGCAGTTGCACAAAGTGCACGCTCAGTACCTTCGATAGTGATCTTGAAGTATGGGTTTGAGAGATAACCACCTGCCTCAGGAACAGCTGTGATAGTCCAGTTCTGATGAGGACGACCCATGTAGTCACCAATGCGGACACCGATGTTACCATCCTTCTTCCATGCTTCAGCAATAGCATTCCAGCCTTCCTTTACCTGATCGAGAGTCTGGTTAGGAATAGACTTTGTTGCCTGATTTGGATCTACGCGATGCCACATAGCACGCTCCTGCTCCATACGAACGAAGTCAACAGAAATCTCAAGGCTGTAGCCACGGCGCTCAGAGATGATTGAGTATGTACCCTCCTCAAGCTTCTCACCAGCGTATGGCCAACCGTTCTTCCAGAGAAGAGGACGAACAGCAAGTACGCTTCTGCCGCTGCGGTCAAGGTCTGCCTCCCAGTGGAATGATGTAACCTCTACACCCTCATCGATAACGGTACGACCGAAGTGACCAGCACCAACGGCACGCTTGCCACCTGCAACTACCATACGACCACCACCATGGAACATATCACGACCAACGTTGTCGATATATGGACCTGTAACTTCCTTACTACGGCCACATACGATGTTGTATGTTGAGTTTACACCATCACAGCAAGTGCCGTGAGTACCGAGAAGGTAGTACCAACCATCCTTATAGATAAGGTCGGTAGCCTCACAGTCGATAGCGATATCCTTTGCCTTGTTGCCATCCACACGAGCACCTGTCTTTGGGTCGAGCTCCACGATGCGGATGTTACCGAAGTAAGTACCGTAAGAGAGCCAGAGACGACCTGTTGTTGGGTCGAGAAGAAGACCTGCATCAATAGCATCGTTATCCTCATCACCGTCAGAAGAAGCAACCTCGATAGGCTCAGAATACTTGAAGAAAGGTGAACTTGGATCGAGAGTCTTGTTCCACATAGTCAGTACACGACCATTATGACCACCACCAAGACCACCACCAGTAGCACTATATGCAATGAGGTAACGATCACCTATCTTAAGAGCATCAGGTGCAGCACCACCGCCTGGGCGAACTGGGCCGCTATGCCATGACCAACCATCGTCAGTCACAAGACCACCACCACCAGTGCCGAATGTGTACCATTTGCCATCACACTCAGCGAGGGTAGATGGATCATGAATCCAAGGCTGACCAATCTGTGCAAACGCAGAACCGAGCCAAGCCATGCTTAATGTTGCTGCTAATATAATTCGTTTAAACATCTTTTTTCTGTAATTTGTTTGTTTACTTTATTACCTGTAAAGTTTTTCGATATTCGTTTTTCTCGAGAAATCGAGTCGTCGAAGAATCGAGATCTCGAGAAATTATATTTTCGTTATTTCGAACAATCGAGTTAACCTCAACTTATGGCTGTACGATTCTCAGATTATACTTGTTTCCATTGATGATACGGAAGCAGAAGTCACTCATACCAGGACCGTTGATAACGGCACCTGTGATCACGTTGCGACCCTTCTTAAGAGTTACAGGACGAGAAACTACGTCATCCTTAACCATACGGCGGTCACCAGAGAGAAGAGCACACTCCTCACCATTGATCCACCACTTAGAAGCAGAGTTAGAACCGATAGCAAAGCGAACGTCCTTGATTTCCTCATCGCACTCAATGACTGTTGTTGCCCAGAAGATAACACCGTACTTCTGCTGCTTTGTGCAGGTAGCCATACGATAGAGCTTCACATTGAAGAGCTGGCTGTCATAAGCGTGCCAAGCCTTATCCTTCTTGTTGTATGCGAGAGCAGATGGGAAAGTCTTGTTGAGGTATGTATCAACGAATACAGTATTTGATCTGTTTGGCTTGTCGATTGGGTCATGAAGCATCCAGCGACGAACGAAGCCTTCCTCGTCAAGAGTAGCAGTTGGAGTTGCTACTGGCTTGAGATAAGTCTCGAGCTGTGGAGTCTTCTCAATAACGCGGTAGTGACCGCTGAGGTGCATGAATGCGAACAAGCGGAGAAGGCCATCATAGTATGCATCGAAGAATCCGTCAGCATCTGGCTGGTGCTTAGCCTCCCAGAGACGCTTGATGAACTCGTCGCTCTTTGGATGTGAGCACATGATAGAAGCTGCTGCTGCAGTAGCTACGAAACCGATAGAGTGACGGAGTTTCTCTGGATAGTTACCTGCCTTGAGAATCTTCTCAGGAGTTGTGCCATCCACATTATACTGATCAAGGAATGTATCGATACCCTGAGAGTAGAGGAAGTTCTGGATAGTATGACCATACTGCTGCTGCCACTCCTTATCAGAGCATGACCAGCTGTAGTCGAGAGCGATGTTCATAGGAACGCGCCATGAGTCATAACGGAAGGCATCACCGAGAACACGACCTGTCTTCATCAATGAACCATCGAAGTTGTTATAGTCAGGATTGAGACCTGTCAATGGATGAATACTCTTGTGGAGATACTCACGGCTCTTCTTAGCGCAATCGCGCCAGTAAGAAGCACGACCATCCTCTGCATAGCGAGCCCATACCTCATAGAAAGCAGGGAGGTGATAAGAAGGGTCGGTGAAAGGCATACCAGGAACGAAGCTGATAAGACCTGTCTTCTGATCCATGAGTGATGTTACACGCTTCATTGTCACTGGGTTCTCAAGTGGCTTACCATCCATTCCACGCTTCATAGTGAACTCTGTCTCACGTGGCTGGATGCAGTCAAGAATATACTGAGCCTCCTTCAGATAGTCGATCTCACCTGCACTACCCCAACGGTTGTTAGCGAAGATAAGTGAAGTGATGAAGTAAAGCTCACCATCTGATGCAGGACCATTAGCATTTGAAGTACCATCACGCTTACAGCTCCAACGGAAATAACCCTTCATTGGGCCATCCTCCATCTGCATGTATTTCTTGCTCCAGCGCCACAGACGGTCGAAGATATCCTTGCGGTCGAACTGAACAGCAATCATCAGACCGTATGACATACCCTCTGTGCGTACGTCATCATTCTTGATGTCGCTGATGTAGCCCATATCCTTACCTACCTCAAAGTAGCACTTGTTCTTGCCCTTGAATACATCATTGAATACCTCCTGAAGCTTTGCCTCTACGTCAGCCTCCTTATAACCCATCTCAACGAAGATGTTACGGTAGCTGCCTGTAGAAAGACCGCCTGAGTTAGAAGGTACGAGTGGCTTGTGAGAGTTGAGAGAAATCCAGTCAACCTCAGTAGGTCTGTCACCATTATTCTTGAGCACGAGCTCATAGTAGCCGTTAGGCTGCTTGTTCACCTTGAGTTCGAGCTGTGTTGTCTTGATATCAACAACCTGAGCGCGACCCCACATACCTGGCTGATTTACCCATACGGTATAGTCACCTTCAGGAATAGTTACGTTGCCATAAGACACCCAACCACCCTTAGGAAGGATTGTTCTCCAGCCAAGGAAGTAGTTTGTTGTATCGTTGTATTCGATTCTTGCACCACCACCGATGTTGCTGTAGCGATCCATCTGCACCTGTGAGCGTGCATCTGTGATACCTACGCCACGAAGTGTAGGCTTAACCTCCTGGATAGTACCGTCAGCATTGAAGTGAAGAGAGTCGATACATACAGAGCGGTTCTTATCGAAGTTTGGAGAGTATGCGTTGTTATGATAGAAGAGATACCACTGTCCCTTATAGTTTACGATACTATGGTGGTTGGTCCAGCAGCCATTCTTATGCTCAGCCATGATGAGCCCCTTATACTCATAAGGTCCCATAGGATTCTTACTCATTGCATAGCCGAGAACCTCTGTAGAGTCTCTTACGTATGGATAGGTAAGATAGTAGTTTCCATTGTACTCGAAAGCGAATGGACCCTCAGCCTGACGGTTTGGACAATCCTTGAGACAGTTGACACCAAGCATCTCAAATTCACGGTCGCCAAACTTCACCTTTTCCTTTGGTGTGTCGTCAGCAAGTTCCTTCATGTTTGGCTTGAGCTTAGCACAGCGACCAGCACCCCAGAAGATGTAGGCATTGCCGTCAGATGCCTGAAGCACGCATGGGTCAATACCATTGATGCCCTCAATGTTTTTCTCATCTGGCTTGTAAGGACCATAAGGATGGTCAGCAACAGCCACACCAATACCGAAACCACGGCTTCGGCCACCCTCTGCAGGCTTAGGTGCATTTGGGAAGTAGAAATAATACTTGCCGTCTTTCTCTATACAATCTGGAGCCCACATAGAGTATCCTTTTGGGTTTCCCCAAGGAACCTGCTCCTGAGAGAGAATGACGCCATGATCCGTCCAGTCTGAAAGGTTATCAGATGAGAATACATGATAGTCTTCCATGCAGAACCAGCGTCTTTCCGGCTCAACTGGACTGATGATGTCGTGTGATGGGAAAAGGAATAGTTTCCCATTGAAGACACGTGCAGTTGGGTCAGCGGCATACTGATTGCGAATGACTGGGTTTTGAGCCTTTGTGCCCACTACTCCTACGAGAGGGAGTGAGAGTAAAGTCGCTAATAGAAATCGCTTCATAAATAGTTGTTATTAATATTGTTTTAGTTTGTTTTGTTTCAATTAGGAGTGTTTGTTAGTTAGGAATTAGGAATGAGAAGTTAGGAGTTCATCTTTCCGCGCGGGACAACTCCTAACTTCTAACTCCTAATTCCTAACTAATTACTCGTTATCAGCAATGCCTTTCCTGCTGTTGCCTCAACCTCATATTCATAAACACCAAGGTCAGAATACTCCTTTACGAGATTACCCTGCTTGATTTGAGTCTTGGTACGAAGGGTGAACTTGCCTGAGTTCATCGGCATGATGCTTGCAGACTCAAGTTTACCATCTTTCCAGTTGATGCTTACGGTATAGCCACCACGTGCCTTGATACCGCTTATCTTACCATTCTTCCATGCGTCTGGCAATGCAGGCAAGAGGAAAATCTCAGGTGTTAGGTGTTGGGTGTTAGGTGATAGCTGACTCTGCATAAGCATCTCAGCGATACCAGCTGTCACACCGAAGTTACCGTCAATCTGGAATGGTGGGTGTGCATCGAAGAGGTTAGGGAATGTACGACCGTTTGGATAGTCACGCATTCTGTTCTCATCAGGAAGAAGACGAAGCATGTTTGAGATGATAGTGAAGGCATGATTGCCATCGAGCATACGCGCCCAGAAGTTTGTCTTCCAACCCAAGCTCCAGCCTGTAGCCTGATCACCACGCTGATTGAGTGTCACACCTGATGCCTTGAAGAGCTCTGGTGTGGTGAATGGAGAAATCTGATTTGATGGGTACAAGCCATAGAGATGTGAGATATGACGATGCTCATCCTTTGGGTCATCGATATCCTCACGCCATTCCTGAAGCTGACCGTATTTACCTACCTTCATAGCAGGAATCTTCTTCAATGCAGCATTGAAAGCAGCGAGTGACTCATTGAGCTCTGTCTTCTGCTTGTCGTCAGTTGCATCACCAAGCATAATCTCTGTGGCTCTGATAGCCTGATTGAGAGCGTCACGAACAATCTGATTATCCATAGTACAACCAGCGCAAACAGGTGAGTTCTTGCCTACGCCACCATGCTCTGGAGATACTGAAGGCACAACGAGCAGTTCACCATCACGCTCAACCATATAGTCGAGGTAGAAATCAGCTGCACCTTTTATAATAGGATAATACTCCTTGAGGAAGTTCTTGTCGAGTGTGTAGAGATAGTGCTCCCAGATGTGTGTTGTAAGCCAAGCACCACCGTTAGGGAACATTCCCCAAAAAGCACCGTCGATTGGACCTGCCACACGCCAGATATCTGTGTTGTGGTGGGCTACCCAACCGCGACAGCCGTACATCTTCTTAGCTGTCTCAGCACCAGTAACGCTCAAATCCTTTATCATAGAGAACAATGGCTCGGCTGTCTCTGAGAGTCCGCATACCTCAGCAGGCCAGTAGTTCATCTCTGCATTGATATTGATGGTATATTTACTATCCCATGGAGCCATCATCTTGTCATTCCATACACCCTGAAGGTTTGCAGCCTGACCGCCTGGCTGTGAAGAAGAGATAAGGAGATAGCGACCAAAGTTGAACATGAGTGCAACCATGCCCATATCATCACTTCCATAGAACTTATCCAGACGCTGGTCGGTAGGTAGCTTAGCGTTAGGTGATATGGTCTTAGGGTTTGGTGAAAGGTCAAGTGAAACTCGGTTGTATTGTGCCTGATACTTAGCCACATGGCGCTTAAGAAGCACATCAACCGACTTGCCATCCACTGCCTGAAGAGTAGCCTCATTCTTTGCTGTGGCATTACCACTTACATCATTATAGTTTACGAAGTTGGTAGCAGCAGTAATGATGATGGTTGCAGTAGTAGCATCCTTAACCTGAATCTTATTGTCCTCAGTAGCAATGATACTGCCGTCAGAAGTCACCTTGGCTCTGAGTTCTGCCTTCAGAGCTGACTGCACGCCTTCCTGCTCCACACCCTCAATCACAGCAATGAGCTCTGTAGGGTATGACTTCAAAGGTTTTTTACCAACATTCTCAAAAATTCTCTTCTCAGCTTTTAGCTTACAGTCATGGTCGAGAGTAAATGCAAGCTTACCACTACCAGAAGCCTTGATACGCATTACGATGACGCCATCCTCAAGAGAAGCGAATGTCTCACGAGTGTATTTCACACCATTAGCGGTGTATGAAACAGTAGAAACGGCATTGTTGAGGTTCAGTTCACGACGATAGTTCTTGGTCTCCTTATGACCGAAATCGAGTTTCAGCGAACCGAGAGTAAGGTATCGCATACCGTGAGGGCCTTTCACAAACTCCTTGTTGATAAGATCTTCAGCCTGTTTCTCCTTCCCCTGGAAGATAAGGCTGCGCACCTCGTTGAGATAATAGATAGAAGAATTGCTATTGTTGTTGTGAGGGCCACCACTCCAGAAAGTCTCTTCGTTGAGCTGTATTTCCTCCACATCAGTCTTGCCGAATACCATAGCACCAAGCTTGCTATTGCCTAAAGGCATAGCCTCGAGCCAAACCGAAGCAGGCTTGTCATACCAAAGTAGAGAGTTATCCGATGCAGAAGCCGAAAGGGATGAAAAAAGAAAAATGAAAAATAGAGAAAATGTAAAACACTTTCGACTTACAAAAGCCGAAAGACGAGATCCTAAATAATTTAAACGATGTTTAAGCATTTGAATAATTATTATTAAAAGTTGGGTTCATTTGTAAATTAGGGTACAAATTTACTTAAAAATCCGCTAATACCCAAATCTCGGAGGTAAAATATTGAGATTACTTAAAATATGAATACCACTATATACACTAATACCTAAAACTATAACGAAAAAAGTGTGAAAAGGTTTAATGGTATAATAGAAAAAAGGATTCAAGAGGTTCCATCAATAGAACTACCTTGAATCCTTTTTTATTGTTAGTGAAACGGTATAACCAGCGGGTTAAAGAGAATCGCAATCATCATCAATAATCTCTTCAAGTTCCTTCAGATTATTCATATCATGTCTATGATTCAGATAAAAGATACAGCCAGCAATAGGCAATCCAATGGATGTGGTAATTAGTAGTCTCACGGTCGCGTCAGGGTTATAAAGCCAAGTCTCGTACTTCAAAAAGACTCCAACAAAAACGGCAATCGGTATTGGTGCGAGATAATAACTATAACGATACCATTTCTTAAATTGTATCAACTTCTCTTTCCGTTTTGTCACACTCTCAGAAAAATCCATTTTCTCAATGAAGATAATATCCAGAAATCCCATAATAAAAGCAATAAATGCAATAATCTCCGCTGTTGTCCATGTCACAACATGAAATTTCTTACCAGAAGCGCAATAAACAGCCAAGAATATCATCATTGCCACCATGACAAACAACCCTATGACTCTTTCCTTTATCATCTTACCTTTAAGCGACTTATAATTATTCGACCTGATAGCTTCAAGAATTTTCCTGTTTGTCTCACTATCCACGCCACTCTTATTGGCCAACTGCTGCCAGTATAGCTTCATCTCATCAAAATTCTCCATAATTATTTAGTTTTTGATTGGTTAAACATTTGCTTGAGCTTATCCTTTGCACGATTCAGTCTGCTACCTACATTCGTCTCTGTCATACCCAAGGTCTCGGCAATCTCGCTGTAGCTCTTCTCATCAAGCCAAAGCATGATGATAGACCTGTCAATCAGCGAAAGCTTAGAAATCATGCTGTACAGCTCTTTCTTACCATCATCAGCTTGTGCATCTTCAGGCACGTTGATAGCCTTGATAAGCTCAATCTGCTGACCTCTTTTGTATTTCAGGCGAATATAGGTGATGCAAGTATTGATCGTGACTCGATACACCCAAGTGCTTGACTTGCAATTACCCTTAAACGATGTGTAACTCTTCCAAAGATTATATATCGTCTCTTGATACAAATCCTCGAAAGTCATCACCTCGCTTGTGTACATAAGGCAATATCTCGTTATAATCTTTTGATTCTCATCCACGAGAGAAAGAAAATCATTCTGTTCATTTTTACTCATTAATAATTGTTCTACTTAATTGTTTTCCGCTATAGCTTTATCTGGTTAGTCGAAAATATAACGAGAAAATCACAGATTAATTTAAAAATATTTTCAAATCTCCAATAAAAATTCCCATTTCGCCATAAAAAGCGGAATGGGAAAACTTAGACTCTAACTACACTTAAGTCCTGTAAGGACGACATAGCTTAGGATAGGGTGGAAACCCTATTTACCATTGGTATTTCTCCGTTGTCAGGTCAGAACCCAGTATGGGTGACATAATTCCATATCTTCAATGATGTTTATGAAAATATGTCGTCCTTACAGGACTTTATGTAGATATAACTGACTGAAAAATAGGGTTTCCACCCTATCCTAAGTTATGCCACCCTTTCAGGGTTAAAGGTGGGAAAGAAAAATAAAGCCCCTCCCAACCTGACACATACTCTGATATTGAATCACTCTGTTCTTCCATATATTTTTAAACCTATACTTGCTGGTATCTTTCTTGTATTCTCTGTGAGAGTATTGTGTCCAAGACCAGAATGAAAATAGGCTGGTATATGCAACTCCCCTTCTTTTGATGCACTGACGATTGATAAACCCGCAAAATATCTATGACCTTTTTGCAACTCAATATATTCTTTCGGAGTAAATGCTAAAGAATAAGAGTCACTACTAACTTTTGCTTCTGCATATAAAGGCTTATTTATGATTGGAGTTAATTTCTTGCCATTAATCTCATAAAGAATAATTCTAAGAGTACATTTTGTATATGAATTACTGAGAATTTTTAGTGTAAAAAAGATTAATGGTTCAGTGGATTATTTCGCTGTGAGGGCTGTCAATAATGGATATTTTGCAATAGACACTAATGATAGCAGAAGAAATGGCATAAAAAAGAGAGTGATAGAACTTTGGTGTTACCCAGAGTTTATCACTCTCGAATTATTGATATTTAGAAAAGTTGTCTAAAAAATCAATCAGATTCTGCTTCTTAATCCAAGAAACTTTAGTCAGGGATTAATAGCCAGGATTCTGATAACCTGCCTTCTCAGTCATAGCGTCGAGCTGACCCTGTGGAATTGGACGGAGATAGAAGTGCTTCTCGATAGTACGCTTCTTCTCAACAGCCTGACGACCATTAGCATCAGCAATGTGATATACACTTGCGAACTTCTCCCAAGTCTGTGTACGAGTGAGGTCGAACCAACGGTAACCTTCACCGAAGTACTCGCGAAGACGCTCATCAAGGATGTAGTCGATTGTGATTTCAGCTGGTGTAGCCTCTGTGAGCTCTGCACTGTGGTCTTCAACCTTAGCGCAGTTGTCACCAACAGAGAATGTCCACTTACCTGCACGAGCACGGATTACGTTGATAAGGTCGCGAGCGCTCTTGTCACCCTTTGCACCCTTAACAGCAGCCTCTGCAGCGATGAAGTAGAACTCAGAGAACTTAGCAATTACGTAAGGACGGATAGAACCAGCGTTTGGAGAACCAAGCTCAGTTTCCATGTTACGGTCAGTACGTGTGTCGATAGTCTTCCAGAGACCTGGGAATGACTGACGGCTGATGTCACTGATATTGATTACGAATGCATTCTCACCTGGCATTACACCAGCGTTGATTTCACCGTTTGAAGGAGTGTAAACAACGTTTGGATCATCGTAGCTGAGGAACTTGAGGAATGTCTCACCATTCTTGATTTGTGCACCATTAGCACCGATTACGAATGGACAGTCAGAGCCACCCTTAGCCATGTTGACACGATACTGAGTAGCGAATGTAGCATCCCAACGAGAGTCCTTGTCTGTGTTTGTGAACTTCTTGAGAGCGTCAGGAATTGGAGCCATACGAGTCCAGGGACGACCGAGACCCTGAATAGGCTCACGCTGAACTGGGTTCATGAGAACTGGCTTGCCCTTGTCATCTACCATTGGCTTACCGGTCTTGTCATGCTGCTGAGCCTTCATGTCACCACAGTAGTTCCACTGTGTGAACCAACCTGCGTAGTTCTCAGGAGCAGCACCGTTACCCCAACCGAAGCCAGCACCATTATACTGCTCGCTTTCGAGAGTGTGGTCAGCCCAAAGCATCCATTCTGCGTTACGGTCGTTCTCGAAGAGGTTTACGTCACGGAATGTCTCCTGAAGTTTGTAAGGACCAGGGTTGTTGATTGCTGCAAGAGCGGTGTCATAAGCCTTCTGGTAGTAATTAGCAGCCTGTGACTTATCGCGCTTTGATGTAGCAGGATATGTGTCAATGTTATTTGGGTTCTCGAGCCACCAAGCGTATGTAAGGTATGCCTTAGCGAGGTAGAGGCGAGCCACGTTCTTTGTAACAGCACCTGTTACACGTGGAGTCTCTGGGAGGTCGTCGATAGCCTTCTGGAGGTCAGTGAATACTGCTCTCTCGTAAACCTCATCAACAGTGTTACGAACTGATGTACGCTTAGGAGCATCGTTAGAGTGAAGCTCACCAGCACCGAGATCCAATGGCACACCACCGAATGTACGAACGAGGTTGAAGTAGTGCATACCACGGAAGAAATATGCCTCAGCAACAAGGCTTGGAGCGATACCTACGGCTGTTGCGTTCTCGATAACGGCAGAAGCTGTGTTGATATCAGAGAAGCCCTGTCCCCAGTAAGCATCAGAACGAACTGTAGTAGATGAAATCTGACCTGCGCCAGTCATATCGATATCCTTCTGGTTACCATCACCAGAGTGACCGTATGTATATTCATCAGTACCAGCCTCGAGCGATGTGAGGTAGTATGCGTTTCCGTAAAGGTTACGGAGGTGAGAATAGAGAGCGGTAAGACCACCTTCTACACCATCCTGTGTTGTGAAATATGATGGGTCGTAACTACTGCGTGGCTGCTCTTCCAAAACATAGTCGCAAGAAGACAAACACACTGCAGACATCATAGCTACGCCGCAAATGCGAATAATATTTTTAGTTTTCATTGTTTCTGTAATTTTTAGAATGAGAGGTTAAGACCAATCAGATAGTTACGTGTGCAAGGTGCGTTTGTACCAACTACAGGAAGAGCGTGACCGCCGAGCTGAGTAGCGTGGAACTGACCCTGGTTAGACATTGAGTTTGGTTCTGGATCGAGACCGCTCATGCTATAGTAAGAAGAAGAAATGATGAATGGGTTCTGCACTGCAGCATAGAGGCGGAGTGAAGAGATACCAGCTGTGTTCATCCACTTACCTGTGAAATTGTAACCAACGGTGATGTTACGAATCTTGAGATAGCCACCATCGAATACGCCCATTGTAGAAGCATACTTCTGGTTATCACCTGACTGGATACCACCTGGCTTAGGGAACTGTGCATCCTTGTTGGTTGGAGTCCAATAGTCAACATCTACATTACCACGACGTCCTGTGAGGAGGTTGAGGTAACCTGAACCACCATAGAGAGTAGAGATGAGCTTACCACCGCACTGGAATGCACCGATGACGTTGAGATCAAAGTTCTTATAAGCTACACGTGTGTTGAAACCACCTACGAAGTCTGGCTCAAGGCTGATAATCTGACGATCTTCAGGACCAATTGCGCGAGTTGGCTTGCCATTAGCATCACGCTCACCTGTGTACTTAACCTTGATCATACCCTCGTTACCACCTGGCTCAAGGATGTCAAGATACTGGAAGTCAGGGTCTGTATCGTTCCAGAGGCCTACCTTCTCCCAGTCATAGAGAACGTCGATTGGGTGACCTACGAACCAGCCATTACCCTCATCGCGACCGTCCTTGTCAGCAGAAGCGAGCTGAACGAGCTTGTTGCGGTTGAGAGAAACATTGACGCCAGCCTCTACAGTCCAGCCATTCTTGTTGTCGAGGATAACACCGTTGATGCTTGCCTCGAAACCCTTGTTCTGAGTCTTACCGATGTTAGCTGTGTAAGAATTTACACCAGCTGTGCTTGGAAGAGACACATTGAGAAGGATATCGTTAGTGTTCATTGTGTAGTACTCTAATGTACCGCTCAAACGACCACCGAAGAGAGAGAAGTCAAGACCATAGTTGTAAGTCTCACTGAACTCCCATCCGAGCTCCTTGTTAGCAAGCTTACTTGGAGAATAACCAGTAGCGTAGCCAGTAGGACCGAAGTTGTACATTGTTGTAGAAAGAGCACCGAGAGTTGTGTAAGGGTCGATAGCCTGGTTAGCTGTCTGACCGTAACCAGCACGAATCTTCAAGTTGTCAATCCACTTGAGATCTTCCATGAACTTCTCGCGAGCGATGTTCCAACCGAGCGAAACAGCAGGATAAGTGTGCCACTTGTGACCAGGAGCAAGGCGAGAAGAACCGTCGGAACGAACGGTTACAGAGAGCATGTACTTATTATCGTATGTGTACATAGCACGTCCCATCCAAGAGAGAAGACCTGCCTGCCAGTAGTTGTTCCATGCTGGGTTTACAGTAACGTCCTGAGTAGAAGCACCGATGTTATAGTACTGGAAGTAGTCAGGAACGTTACGACCGCTCATGTGAGTCTGGTTGTAGCGAGTCTGCTCAGCAGAGTAGAGAGCCACCAAGCTGAGCTGATGCTTCTCAGCAAATGTACGGTCGAATGACAATACATTCTCCACAGCATAGTTCTTATATCTCTGCTGCTGCATAGAAGCAGAAGAAAGTTCCTTCTCATTAACATTGTTGAAACCCTTGCCAGTGAAGCCACCAACAGTAGTGCCACGATAGTTGAGACCGATGTTGAGACGGTACTTAAGACCCTTCACCCATGGGCACTCAATCTCACCGAAGATAGAGTTGTATGTAGCGATAGTCTCATTGTCATTGCGCCACTTCTCCTTGTTAGCCTCGATAACGTCCTTAGTCATCACGAAGATATCATCAGAACCGAGGTGAACCACGCGCTTGAGAGAACCGTCAGCGTTGTATGGGTCAACGATTGGTGACATCTGGAGAATGCCATACATACCAATCTGCATACCTTCCTTAACGTTGTAAGTATTTGTAGAAGAAAGACCTACGCGAACGAAGTTACCAATCTTCTGCTCGATGTTAGCACGGAGAGTGAAACGGTCGAAAGCCTGAGTTGGGATAACACCCTCATCATGGTTGTAGCTACCGCCGAAGCTGTAAGTACCGTTCTGAGTACCACCAGAAACAGTGATGTCATGGCTGTGAGCAACACCTGTCTGATAGAACATATCCTGCCAGTTGGTATCTACGCCATCCTTCTCATCAAGACCATTGGTATATTTGCCAGCGAGCTTACGCATCTCAGAGAACTTCTCGCCAGACATCATTGGGAACTCGTTGAAGAGAGTCTTGAAGTTAACGTAACCATTATAAGTCACCTTTGCAGGAGTAGCGATAGTACCCTTGTTGGTAGTAATCATGATGACACCGTTAGCACCGCGTGAACCATAGATAGCGGTAGCAGAAGCATCCTTGAGGATGTCGAGTGACTTGATGTCAGAAGGGTTGATATCAGCGAGAGTACCAACGAATGGAATACCATCAAGTACGATCAACGGATCGTTAGAAGCAGAGAGTGAGCGCTGACCACGGATGCGGATACGCATCTCAGCACCAGGCTGAGAGTTAGTCTGCTGCATGTCAACACCAGCAACACGGTTCTGGAGAGCCTGAGTAATGTTAGAAGAAGGGTTCTCCATCAGTTTCTGAGCGCTAACGTTAGCCACAGAACCAGTAACAGACTCCTTACGCTGTGTACCATAACCGATTACAACGATTTCATTAAGGTTACGACCCTCCTCGTGCATTGTGAAGTTCACCACGGTAACATCATTTACCGCGAGCTCCTGAGTAATGTATCCGATGTACTTTACTACGAGCACAGCATTAGGATCAGACACTTTGATAGTGTAGTTACCATCAAAGTCGGTAACAACACCATTGTTAGTACCTTTCTCCACAACAGTCGCACCAATAAGTGGACCGTGAGAGTCGAACACACTACCTCTAACCACCTTACCAGTCTTGGCAGGTGCAGTAGGCATAGCGGCAGCATTTTCTGCAGCTACAGTCAGTGGTGCAACGCCCATCATAACGGTGGACATGGTAACCACAAGAGTTGCCTTTTTTAAGTTTAGGTTCATTTGAAATGTTTTTGGTTTAAAATATATATGAATTACACAATTATGATTCCTTTTTTTTTGAGGCCCGTAGATTATGGGTGATGGTGGTTTGCCTAACTACCAGAAGCCAACACCTAACTGCTAATAGCCAACAAAGCCACCGCCAAAGTGCCAAAAATTCAAACCGCTCGCTCAGCCTGTAGGGATGCTTGCCAGAGCAAGAACACCTAACATTCTGACGGCTATTATCCAATAGAAAAAATCGTCGGCAAAGGTATGTATTTATGTTGAATAATACTTTGTAAAATATTTCCTATACTTTTTTTCTTATACCAAAATTAAGGAAAAGCACCAAATCCAGCACCTTAGAAAGGCTTTTTTCTTGTTTTTTAGTAAAAATTGGCGAAAAATCAGATAAACTTTTATAATTTTTCGAAAAGAGTAGAATATCTCATTTTTATTCTTTGTGGTTTTTGGACTTTTGTCATCAGCCTTTTGTCATCAGTCATTAGTCTTTTTCTTTCGTCATTCGTCAGTTTTTTCACTTTTCACTTTTTATTTTTCACTTTTTAATTTCCTATATTCCACCCTTCATCCTCCGAAGCATCTCCATCGCATGTCCATCGCATCTCCATCGCTGCTCCATCGAAACGATGGACTAGCGATGGAGTAGCGATGGAGTAGCGATGGAGTATCCCCCTTGGAAGAGTGGATTAATTTTTAGTTAGGAGTGAGGAGTTAGCAGTTAGGAATGGGAAGTTAGGAAATCATTTTCCGCGTGGGACAACTCCTAACTGCTAACTAATAATATCACCCAATAGCCTCCAAATGCTATGTCGAAAAAATCCCATATTCAACGATTAATTGTCGTTTTTACACTATATTCTCACTTTGATAAAATCAAAATGCTGAGAATTCCCCACATTAAACAGCAAAAAATATTGTTTTTATGATTTTTTTTATTACCTTTGCAACGAAATAATAATAACTAAAACATTGCAATGAAACATTTTTCCTCAAAATTATTTTTAGGAGTACTTTTAATGGGTGCATTTAGCTTGAATTGTCAAGCTCAGGCATCATATCAAACTTACGATAAGATAGCTAACTCTGATGCTGGTAATAGCGAAGAATCAGGCTATTGTATCTGCTACAAGTCTGTTGGAGGTTCCAATGCTTGGGATAATCAGGCAAACTACAAGATGAACTCTGCTTTGACGAAAGGCAGACAGTACACTCTTGCCATGGATATCAAAGCATCGTCTGCATGCGACCTTGCATTTTGGCCTATTGACACCAAGAGTACAAACAAGAATCAATGGGGCATAATAACGACCCTCTTGGCAGATTGATAGAGATGGGTAAGTTGGCACAGAAGTCAGGTACTATCAAGGGAATCCTCCTTCATCAGGGAGAATCAAACAACGGTGCATCTGACTGGTGTGGCAAGGTAGCTCAGATTTATACTCGTATCTGCTACTATCTCGGCCTTGACCCTGAGAAGACTCCACTTCTTGCAGGTGAGACACTCTACGAGAATATGGGCGGTGGCTGCTCATGGCATAACGTGGCTGCATTGCCAAATCTCAAGAAGGCAGTTCCTAACTCATACGTCATCTCTGCCAAGGATATTCCTGGTAATGGACAAGACCCATGGCACTTCTCTGCTGCTGGATATCGTGAATTTGGCAAGCGTTATGCTGAGCAGATGTTGAAGCTTCTTCCTGAGGCAACTGGTATTCAGGAAATGGAGTCAGTAGAGGCAGGAAATAAAAATACCGTTTACTTCAACCTTCAGGGACAGCAGATCTCTTCTCCAAAGAAGGGTGAGATCTACATCAAGAATGGTAAGAAGGTGGTAAAGTAAAAGAAAGCCTCTCCCCCCGCCCTCCCCCGTAGGGAGGGAGCCGATAGGCGGTGGGGGGAAATCACGAAAACTCGAATTGTCGAAATACAGAATGAAAATGCCGAGTACCCCCATCCGCACACCGGCTCCCTCCCTACGGGGGAGGGCGGGGGGAGAGGCCGCTATCTTATTTAAAATATGAAAAAAAATCTATTATTAGCTTTAGCTTTTAACCTACTTCCTATTGCGGGAGTAGGAAATGCTGTTTATGCACAAAACCCTATTGCGCAGACATGTTTCTCTACTGACCCTGCTCCAATGGTGAGCGGAGATCGTTTGTATGTATTCACAGGTCATGATGAGGATAATGCCGACTTCTTCTGGATGAATGAGTGGCGCTTGTTCTCTACAGCAGATATGGTGAACTGGACAGATCATGGATGTCCTCTCAGCCAATGTGACTTCAAGTGGGCTGACGACCGTGCATGGGCTCCTCAGTGTATCGAGCGCAACGGAAAATTCTATCTCTATGTACCTATCCACTCTAAGATTAGTGGTGGTATGGCTATTGGTGTTGGTGTTGCTGATAAGATTGAAGGCCCTTATCGCGATGCTCTTGGCAAGCCTCTCTATGAGGATGGCAAGTGGGATCATATCGACCCAACAGCATGGATTGACGAAGATGGTCAGGCTTATATCGGTTGGGGTAACCCACGTTTCTATAGCGCTAAGCTCTCAGAGGATATGATTCATCTTGCTTCAGAGGTAAAGTGCGATTCTACCCTCAAGCGCTATACAGAGGGTCCTTGGCTTCACAAGCAGCGTACTCTTACCAAGGAAGAGATAAAGAAGATGGGACTTACCAAGAAAGAACTTGCCGCTTCTGCTTGGGGTAAGTATTTCCTCATCTATGCCGCTGGTGGTATTCCTGAGAGCATAGCTTATTCAGAAGGCCCTACAGCACAAGGTCCTTGGACATACGTTGGTGATGTAATGCCTCAGACAAACGAGACAAATTCATTCACTAACCATAGCGGTATCATCGAGTTCAAAGGCCATAACTATTTCTTCTACCACACAGGTTGGTTGCCTAAGGGTGGTGGCTTTGCAAGAAGTGCCAGCGTAGAGGAGTTCGAGTGGCAGAGAGATGGTCGTCTTCCTATCATCAAGCCAACTCGTGAAGGTGTAAAGCCTATCGGCAAACTCAATCCATTTGAGGTTGTAGAAGGTGAGACAATGGCATTCTCTCAGGGTGTGAAGTCAGAATGGAACAAGAAGCAGAACCGTGTTTGGGTAAGTGATATCCATAATGGTGATTGGATCAAGCTTCGTGAGGTGGATTTCTCCAAGGCTCCTTCTACAATCAGCGTAACTGCAGCAAGTGCACTTCAGGGTGGACAGATAGAAGTACATCTCGACTCTATCAAGGGCGAGAAGATTGCAACTATCGAGATAACTCCAACTGGTGGTTGGGAAGAGTGGGAGAATTTCTCTGCTCCAATCTCTAACGTACAGGGTACTCGCGATCTCTTCTTCGTGTTCAAGGGATTAAAGGGATGCAAGCTTTTCAATCTTGATAAGTGGTTTGTGAAGGAGTAAGGTAGCCTCTCCCAACGACCCCCTCCCAACCTGACACATACTCGGAGATACTCAATCTCCGACTTCCCCGAGGGGAGGAGATTTAAGACACATTTTTCTAATCATAAATACAATAACATCTTAAACAATAAACAATCCCCTACAAGGTTCTCCATTCCGCGAGAAAACCAATCAAAAATTCCCCCTTCGGGGGCTAGGGGGCTTTTCTTAATTATGAAAAAAAATCTTCTGGCATCAGCCATTCTTCTTTCAATCAGCGCTTCTCTTTCTGCTCAGGTATCTCCTGACGGAAAATTGAAGGTGTCTGTACTTTGTGATGGTGGTATGCCATCATTCGTAGTAAACTATAACAATACTACTTGTATTGGTAAGTCTGCTCTCGGTTTGAATACAAACATCGGTGATTTCACACAGGATCTCACCCTTAGCAAGACTTCTGATGTTAAGGCTATCGTAGCTGATTACACCTTATATAATATAAAGCGTAAGAATAATCATTACGAAGCTAATCAGCAGACCTATACCTTCGCCAACAAGGAAGGTAAGGATGTAATGACCGTTACTTTCAACGTAAGTAATAACAACATCGCTTTCCAGTATGAGTTGCTGAAGTCAAAGAAGGATGCAATGTGTGTCGTTGTAAATAGCGAGGCAACTTCTTTCTCTATGGTTGACGGAACAACAACCTTCATGTGCCCACAGATGGGTGAGATGACAGGTTTTGCCCGTACAGCTCCAAGTTATGAGACCCACTATGATGCTGATCAGGAGATGGGCAAGAACGGTTGGGGCAATGGCTACACCTTCCCATGTCTCTTCAAGGCTCCTGGTGCAACAGTTCAGGTAACAAATACAAAGTCGGCTAATGCTCAGACAAAAAAGACAAATACTTGGATTCTTGTTTCTGAGACAGGTTCAGCAGGTGGCTATCCTGGCTGTAAGCTTGAGAACAAGGGTGCTGGCAACTACCAGATCTCTTTCCCAAGTCAGAAGGAGAATAATGGTTATGGCTCAACAGGTGCTCAGATGGCTTTGCCAGATGCAACACCTTGGCGCACAATCTCTATATCAGAGAATCTTAAGGATATCGTAGAGTCAACAATCACATGGGATGTGCTCGCTGCTCAGTCAACATCACAGATTACACCTAACGAAGCTAATGCCATCTCTGCACTTCGTGATAAGGTAAAGGCTTCATACGGTCGTGGTGCTTGGTCGTGGATTATCGCTAATGACGAGAGCTGTAACTTCGATACACAGAAGCAGTACATCGACTTCGCTGCTGCTATGGGTTGGGAGTCACTTCTCATCGATGCTCAGTGGGATAGCCAGATTGGTCGTGACCGCATCGCTGAACTTGCAAAGTATGGTAAGGAGAAGGGCGTATATCTCTATCTCTGGTATAACTCTAACGGTAACTGGAATGATGCTCCACAGACTCCACGCAACTGCCTTAACACAGCAAGCCGTCGTCAGCAGGAGATGGAGTGGATGCAGAGCATCGGTATTCGTGGTATCAAGGTTGACTTCTTCGGAGGCGACAAGCAGTGTACCATGGAACTCTATCGTGATATCCTTCTTGATGCCTTGAAGCATAACGTACTCGTTATCTTCCACGGCTGTACCCTTCCACGTGGTTGGGAGTATCTCTTCCCTAACTATGTAGCAAGTGAGGCTGTACGCGCTTCAGAGAACCTTCACTTCGGTCAGAACGAGTGTGACCGTGAGGCTATGGATGCAACCTTCATCCCATTCATCCGCAACGTAGTAGGAAGCATGGACTTCGGCGGCTCAACCCTCAACTGGTACTATAACCCAAAGAACTCAAGTGAGATGTGGGGTGGACATCGTGTAACTTCTGATGTATTCGCTCTCGCAACAGCAATATTGTTCCAGAGTCCAGTTCAGCACTTCGCTATGGCTCCAAACAACCTCACAGATGCACCAGCATGGGCTGTTGACTTCATGAAGAAAGTTCCAACAACATGGGAGGATATCCGCTATATCGATGGTTATCCAGGTAAATACATCGTAATGGCACGTAAGAGTCAGGATGGTAAGTGGTATCTCACAGCTGTTAATGGTCAGAAAGAGCCTCTCAAGATAACCGTTCCTCTTGATATGTTCGAGATTGGCAGCACCGTCAGCGTTTATAGCGATAGCGACAAGGGTATCACAGGCGTAACTCCTAATGGCTCTGTCAAGGAGATGAAGGTATCAAAGAAGGCCTTCTCAACCACAATTCCTGTAAATGGTGCTTTGGTAATTAAATAATGACAAATTACTAATTACAAATTACTTGGTTACCTTTTGCGCACAAAGTAGATAGGTAATTAACGTGAATTCGATGAATTAAATCTGTTGGCAGCAAGCTGCTTTTAACTGACAATAATTACCAATCTTACCAATCTTTTCCAATAAATATTGGGATTCAG
>DCJC01000029.1:50779-94646 GCA_002317355.1 Prevotellaceae bacterium UBA1710
AAGATTGTGAAGATTGGTAATTATTGTCAGTTTAAGCACCAAAGGTGCACATTCAAATTGTAAGTCATAAATTCGTCGAACTGACGTTAATTAATAATTTGTAATTGGTAATTAAATAACCTTCATTATGTTCAAACAACTCTTTTTGGCGGCAACGCTATCCACCATATTTCCAAATATTGGAAACGCAGAAGTTCTCGAAGACTTTGAGAGCTATGAGATAGGCACAACTATCACCCTATTCAACTGCTGGGGCAATGCTCCTACAGGAACTGCTGAGGTGGTAGCAGACCCATCTAATGCAAAGAACAAAGTTCTCCATGTCACAATATCCAGTTGGGGAACCTTTGTACCTGTTACTTTGCCAGAAGAGTTGTTGGGCAAGAAACTCATAGAGAGCAAGGATTATGTCACCTTCCGTATTCGTCGTGCAGCTAACGATGCCAACGACTACAAGAAGATTCAGATATATCAGGATAAGGCTTTAGTCTATGAAGACGAAAGCTATCCACATCAGGGAGACAAGAATGCCTGGCAACAGCGTTCGTACCCTTTGGGTGATGGCTCAGGGGTGTTGGGTGATGGCGGTGGCAAAATCCTTGCTCTCGGTTTCAACTCTGATGCATCAGAGTATTACATTGATGATATCACCGTAAAGGGAAAGTATGACGACTATGTAACAATAGACGGTACTGTAACCAAGGATATCAGCAAGCAGAACACATCTTCTTCATACGAGACATTCTCAACACCTCTCCGTATGCTTGAAGGTTCAAATCTCATCCTCAAGACGGCACGCTACACCTATATCACAAGTCCTATCATTGGTGAAGGACGCATTGACATCTATGGAGGTGGCGAGCGCACATATCTTGGAGGATCAGACAAGAAGAGTCCTGACTGGACAGAATTCAAGGGCGACGTTCACGTATGGCCTTATCAGAATCTCTCTACATCCAACGGCTTCTATGGCCTTATGTGGATGCATAATGGCAAGACATTCAATCCAGATGCTGCCTTCAACGATATGGCAGAAGGCAAGGCAAACTACACTCTGCAACATAGCCGACTCACTCTCCATAAAGGTGCAACCCTTGGTGCTGAGTCAGGTAATAGAGGCATCCGTATCGGGCATCTTGAGACAGAAGAGGGTAGCCAGATTTATGGCTATGTCAAGGCGAACGCAAACAATAGTTCCTACTATGTAGTAGGCTATTCAAATGAAGATGCAACCCTCGCAGGTCGTATCTCTCCCGTGAATGATAAGTTGGCTACTCTGGTCGGAATCGTCAAGGAAGGACTTGGCACCTATCGTATCACAGGCAATACGAATGTGATTAATGGTGCTGTAAGAGTTCTTGAAGGTCGTGTACTCATCAATAATAATGCCGTTGAGGCAAAGGCTCAGAAACTTAGTGGCGGTATTGGCACACCTGAGTCAGCAGAGACCACAGGTCTCTATATCATGAAGAATGGCATAGCAGGAGGCACAGGCAACATTGCTGCAACAACAAATGTCTATGGCATTCTGCAACCAGGCGATGACGGCATTTCTACCCTCGCTATTGCAGATTATGCCAATAACAAGGGCATAAGTCTCATCCTTCGTCCTACAGCACGTATTGACTGCGAGATAGCCAATGCACAGAGCTATGACAAGGTAGAGGTTGAAGGAGCTGTCACCTATTATAATATAGATCAGGAGTTTGCTGTATCCGAGCAGATGCCTCGCCTTCGCATTCAGCTCACTAAGGATGCCGACCTCCACGAAGGTGATGAGTTCACACTCTTCACATCAAAGAGCAAGACAGCCTATCAGAATGTGGAATGGGATTTCGACATCATCTATCCAAAGGCCTACACATGGAAGGTGGAGCAGAAACTCACAGATGATGGCTTCAAGGTTATTGCTCGCGTCACCTCCCTCACCTACTCTGGTCAGGGCGATGTAGAAGATAATGACGACAAGAAGGAACAGGAAGACGACAACGGCAATTTAGATATTGCCACAGAGAAGCAGTACAATACTCCTTTAAGAAATTATACTGATAAGCAAGGCACATTCGTTGGCACTTGCGTACCAGTCTGGAGCATAAACGTAGATGACGACAACGAATCTCGCTCAGCACTCATTGCCAAGGAGTATAACATGGTGGTCTGCGAGAATGAGATGAAGTTTGATGCTACCGAACCAAACAAGGGAAGCTTCGACTACTCAAACGGAGATCGTCTTGTGAACTTCGCCAACAGACATAACATGCGAGTTCGTGGACATGCCCTTGCATGGCACTCACAGGTTCCTGCATGGCTCACATCCGATGGCAAGAAGAATAGCAACAACCTATCACGCCAGCAGTTGCTCGATATCCTCCACAACCATATCAAGAATGTGGTGACCCACTGGAAGGGAAAGGTAAAGGAATGGGATGTAGCCAATGAGGTGCTCGATGATAATCAGCAGACCATCTACTCCGACCCAAAGGGATATGATCTTCGTCCTTCAGTATGGGCAACAGGCATTGGTGAGGACTTCCTCGACTCAGCCTTTGTATGGGCACACAAGTATGATCCAGATGCAGTCCTTATCCTCAACGACTATGATGTGGAGGCAAAGGGAGCGGGTAAGTCAGAGGCACTCTATAATCTCGCCATGCGACTCAGAAATGACAATATCCCTATCCATGGCGTAGGTCTGCAGTGTCATCTGGATGCAGGAGCAAAGAATATTGCAGAGATAGATGCAAACATAGCACGATTCAAGGAGGCAGGCTTTGAATGTCACATCACCGAGCTTGACCTCGGAATAGATAATGCCTCAGAGGAAAACCTCCAGAAACAGGCAGAGACATACTATAGTCTTGCAAGAGTGGCAATGAAGCACGACAACTGTAAGTCACTCATGATTTGGGGACTCTCTGACGACCTCACATGGCGCACAGGCAGAAAACCACTACTCTTCGACTCTAATCTTCAGAAGAAACCAGCATATTGGGGAGTTCATGCAGCACTTCGTCAAGCTGCAGAGGCAGAAGCTTCTGGTATTGAGGAGATTGGTGATGGGTGTTTGGTGATGGGTGATGGTAGCAAGGCAATCTACAACCTACAGGGCGAGCGCGTTAGTGCACTTAAGAAAGGAAAGATATATATTACAAACGGTAAAAAATACATGTATTAACCAAATGAAGAAAACACTATTCGTTCTATTATTCTCAGGATTATTGCCAACAGGCAATGCAATGATGAATTGCTATGCGCAGCAATATCCTTATCAAAACACATCACTCTCAGCTCATGAGCGTGCTGTGGATCTCTGTTCACGTCTCACCCTTGAGGAGAAAGCATTACTTATGCTCGATGATTCTCCTGCAATTCCACGCTTCGGCATCAAGCATTGGCAATGGTGGAGTGAGGCTCTTCACGGCTATGCCAATATGGGTAATGTGACTAACTTCCCAGAGCCTATCGGTATGGCTGCTTCCTTCAATAATGCATTAGTATATAAGGTGTTTGATGCAGTCAGCACAGAAGCACGTGCTAAGTGGAACGAGCTTCAGAAGAATGGTGATGACGTACTTCGTTTCCATGCTCTTTCTGTGTGGACACCTAACGTAAACATATTCCGTGACCCACGCTGGGGTCGTGGTCAGGAAACATACGGTGAGGATCCATATCTCAGTTCATTGATGGGTGATGCTGTTGTTCGTGGTCTTCAGGGACCAGAAGACTCAAAGTATCGCAAACTTTGGGCTTGTGCTAAGCACTATGCTGTTCACTCAGGTCCAGAATGGAGCCGTCATACAGCAGATATCAATAACATCTCTGCACGTGACCTTTGGGAAACTTATATGCCAGCATTCAAGTACCTTGTTGAGGAATCAAAGGTGCGTGAGGTAATGTGTGCATATCAGCGTTACGATAATGAGCCTTGCTGTTCAAGCACTCGTCTTCTTCAGGATATTCTCCGTAATGAGTGGGGCTTCAAGTATCTCGTAGTTAGTGACTGTGGAGCTGTTTCAGATATCCACGAGAATCATAAGGTGGCAAGTGATGCCGTTCACTCTTCTGCCCGTGCCACATTGGCTGGTACTGACGTAGAGTGTGGTTTCAACTATGCCTACAAGAGCATTCCAGAGGCAGTAAAGCGAGACCTTATCAAGGAATCAGAAGTTGATAAGCACGTCATCCGTTTGCTTGAAGGCCGTTTCGATCTCGGTGAAATGGATGATCCATCAGTAGTAGAATGGAGTAACATCCCTACTTCTGTTCTTGAGAGCAAGGAGCATCTCCAGATTGCTCTTGATATCGCTCGCCAGTGTATTGTTCTTCTTCAGAACAAGAATAACATCCTCCCACTTGCAAAGGGCGAGAAGGTTGCTGTCATTGGTCCTAATGCCAACGACAAGACAATGATGTGGGGTAACTATAACGGAACTCCAACAACAACATCTACTGTACTTGATGGTGTTCGTCTTTATAACAAGAAGGCTATGTACCTTCAGGGATGCGACCTTACAGATAATAAGATTGTGACAGACGTATTCGACCAGCTTTCTTTCGAGGGAAAGAAGGGCTTCAAGGGTACTTTCTGGAACAACGCAAAGCGTGAGGGTGCTCCTGTAGCAACTTGCTATCACACAGCACCTTTCTTCAAGACAACTGCAGGTAACTATCAGTTTGCTCCTGGTGTTAATCTTACAGATTTCAGCGCTCAATACGAGACAGTCTTCCGTCCTAAGAAGTCAGGTGAGGTTGTTATCAATGTTGAGTCAGTTTCTGACTTTGACGTTATCGTCAATGGTGAGGTTAAGCAGAAGCACAACACATGGCGCGTAACTCCTACCCGTACTCCTATTCAGGTTGAGGCAGGCAAGGAATATAAGATCGAGATTCACTTTGCTCACGTTCCAACATGGGGTGCAAGCATCCGCGTGAATGTTGGTACAGAGTCAATCATCAACTATGATGATATCATCAAGAAGCTTGCCGGTTACGATAAGGTAATCTTCGTTGGTGGTATTGCTCCTTCTCTTGAGGGTGAGGAAATGCCAGTTACTATTGATGGCTTCAAAGGTGGTGACCGTACAAACATCGAGCTCCCAGCCGTTCAGCGTAACTTCCTCAAGGCTCTCAAGGCTGCCGGCAAGAAGGTAATCTATGTCAACTGCTCAGGTTCTGCTATCGCACTCCAGCCAGAGACAGAGTCATGTGATGCTATTGTACAGGCATGGTACCCAGGTATGAAGGGCGGTGAGGCTGTTGCTGATGTACTCTTTGGTAAGGTAAACCCAAGCGGAAAGCTCCCAATCACATTCTATAAGAATTCAGAGCAGCTTGGCGACTTCGAAGACTATAACATGGCTGGTCGCACCTATCGCTATATGAAGAATGATAAACCTCTCTATCCATTCGGATATGGTCTTTCTTACACAGACTTCGAGATTGGTAATGCAACACTCTCTGCAGATAAGGTTGCCAAGGGTCAGTCAGTTACTATGACTATCCCTGTTACCAACAAGGGTAAGAAGGATGGTACAGAGGTCGTTCAGGTTTATGTTAAGAACCCAAGCGATCCTAATGGCCCAGTAAAGCAGCTTCGTGCTTATCAGCGTGTAGATGTAAAGGCTGGTCAGACAGTCAACGCAACTATCACTCTCAGCGACAAGAGCCTTGAGTGGTTTGATGAGGAGTCTAACACAGTTCATACTAAGGCTGGTTCTTACCAACTCATCTACGGCAACTCTTCTGATGCCACAAAGGCAATTGGAATCAAGGCTGAGTAAGTTCCTATATGACTCCTATATAAGTCCTATGTAAGTCCCATTTTTCTCCAATTCAGAGTTGGTGTTGAATTGGACTTGCATTGGACCTGAATTGGAGCTGGATTGGACCTGCTTACTAACTATAGCGAATACGTTTAAAACTAACAATAAATTTAAAGACACTATGCTTAAGATTAAAACACTATCTAAAGCTATTATGGCCGCTGCTATGCTTTGCTCAACAGCAAGTTATGCTCAGCTTAATATGCCTATCATTCAGACAAAGTTTACAGCTGACCCAGCACCTTATGTGCATGGTGATACTGTATATCTCTTCACCACTCATGATGAGGATGGAGCTGGTGGCTTCATGATGAAGGACTGGCTTCTCTACACCTCTACAGATATGGTGAACTGGGAGGATCATGGTGCTGTGGCATCACTTAGGGATTTTGAGTGGTACAAGGGCAATAATGGTGCATGGGCAGAACAGGTCATAGAACGCAATGGAAAGTGGTATATGTATTGTCCTATCCATGGTAATGGTATTGGTGTTCTCGTAGCAGATTCTCCTTTCGGACCTTATAAAGATCCACTTGGAAAGCCACTCGTTTGGCAGAAAGAGCATTGGTATGACATTGACCCAACCGTATGGATTGACGATGATGGTCAGGCTTACATGTATTGGGGTAATCCAAACCTCTATATGGTTAAGTTGAACGAGGATATGATCTCTTACTCAGGTGAGATTGTTGAGCATCCAAAGATCAAGGACTATCAGGAAGGCCCTTGGTTCTGGGGTAGAAAGAATGCCAAGGGCGAGAAGTGCTACTATATGGCATTTGCATCAACTTGCTGCCCAGAAGGTATTGGTTATGCTATGAGTAAGAGCGCAACTGGTCCTTGGGAACATAAGGGGCATATCATGGATCATACTCCACGTACCCGTGGTAATCACCCAGGCATTATTGAGTTCAAGGGCAAGTCATATTGCTTTGGTCTTAACTATGACATCTATCGTCTTCAGACAAGCCGTCATGCTGAGCAGCGTTCTGTTTCTGCTGCAGAGATGACATATAATGCAGATGGCACCATCCAGGAACTTCCTTACTTCCAGGACTGTAAGCTCGAGCAGGTTGGTTCATTCAATCCTTTCCGTCGTGTTCAGGCAGAGACAATGGCATGGGGATATGGACTCAAGACAACTCGTGAGAATCCATCAGGTCCTTGGAATCCAACACTCTTCGTAACTGACATCGACGATGGCGAGTATCTCATGCTCAAGGGTGTTGACTTCGGAAAGGGTGCAAAGAAGTTCACAGCATCTTGTTCATCTCAACTCTATGGTGGTGAGATGGAGATACATATCGATGATGTTGACGGACCAATGATAGGTAAGATAACAGTTCCAAATACAAAGTTTAAGTATCAGGAGTTCACTACAGACCTCACCAACGCAAGTGGTAAGCATGACCTCTACTTCGTATTCAAGGGAGGAAAGATGCAGAAGCGCAATCTTTTCAACTTTGACTGGTGGGAGATGAAGTAGTCTTTGTCAAAAGCAAGAACTATTTTATTAACAACTATAACTCATAACTAAAAAGAATGAAATCTTTACTTTCATTAATTATTCTCATGTCTGCTTGCTTCATGCCTGTTAAGGCACAGCAGCCTGGACCTTTCGGTTTCGGCGGACAGCAGTTGAACAACAATCGTGCAGATAGTCTCTGCAGCAAGATTTATCGTGACATCAACTATGTAGGTGATGGTGAGGAGTATCACAACCTCGACATCTACATCCCTAAGAAAGAGGGCGTGGATAAGTTCCCTGTAGTTGTGCACATCTATGGTAGCGCTTGGTTCAGCAATAGCTCTAAGGGTATGGCTGATATCAACACAATCTGTGCTGCTTTGCTCGAGGCTGGCTATGCTGTGGTAACACCTAACCACCGTTCAAGCATGGACGCTAAATGGCCTGCTCAGATCAACGACATCAAGGCTGTAGTGCGTTTCCTTCGTGCTAAGTCAAAGAAGTTTAAGCTCGATCCTACATTCATCGCTACATCTGGTTTCTCATCAGGTGCTCACCTTGCTTCTGTTATGGCAACATCAAATGGTGTGAAGGTAGCAAAGTGTGGCGACAAGGAGTATGACCTCGAGGGTAAGCTCGGTATCTTCACCGATTATGAGAGTAATGTGAATGCATGTTGTGAGTGGTCTGGTCCGGTGGATCTTCTCCACATGGATTGTGATGGCGTAGCAAAAGACCCAAAGAGTCCGGAGGTTGCCGTTATGGGTATGCCAAAGGAAGGCAACACCAACAGCTATGAGATGCTCAATGCAGTATATTATGTTGACCCACAGGATGTTCCAATCGGCATCTTCCATGGTCTCAAGGATAACGTAGTACCTCATTGCCAGAGCACACTCTTCTACGAGAAACTTCAGGCAAATGGTGTTAAGTCATTCCTTGTAGAGGAACCGGAAGGTGGTCACGGCTTCAATATGTACACTCCAGAGAACCTTAAGAAGATGGTTGAGTGGTTCAACTCTGCACGTCTTGATCCAAAGTCAAGTATCCTTGAGAAGGGTGGTACTGGTGCATATCCTGCCATCATGAAGGAAGAGGCAAGTCTGAAGGCACACACTATCTTCTGCCCACAGGATTTGTCAAAGTTCAACAAGAAGAACCCTCTCCCTGTTCTTGTATGGGGTAATGGTGCTTGCAACAATTCTCCATTCGAACACATGAACTTCCTCAACGAGATTGCTTCTCACGGCTATATGGTAATCGCTACAGGTTACTATCCAGCACCAGGTGTAAATGGTTGGAAGTATGAGCGTTCAGTTCCTGAGCAGCAGACAGAGTCTATCGACTGGATCATGGCTCAGAACAGCGATAAGAATTCTCCTTACTATGGCAAGATCAACGTAAATAAGATATGTA
This sequence comes from Prevotellaceae bacterium UBA1710, assembly GCA_002317355.1. Classification (GTDB taxonomy): domain Bacteria; phylum Bacteroidota; class Bacteroidia; order Bacteroidales; family Bacteroidaceae; genus Prevotella. Next base: position 59,486 of record DCJC01000029.1, read on the forward strand.
TTGCAGGTATGTCATGTGGAGGTCTTCAGACTCTCTCTAACTCTGCCGACCCACGTATCTCTCTTCTGATGATCATGAACAGCGGTCTCTTCAACAACAATAATGCAAGTTCTGCTGTTCCTGGTATGCCAATGCCTTCAAAGGAAAAGCTCAATGAGATCAAGGTACCTATCATGTATGTACTTGGTGGTAAGGACGATATAGCATACGAGAATGGTATGGATGACTTCAAGCGCATCAAGCACGTTCCTGCTATCGCTATCAACTATCCTGTAGGTCATGGTGGTACATACGCTCAGCCTTATGGTGGTGAGTTCTCTATTCCTGCTCTTGCTTGGCTCAACTGGAACCTCAAGGGTGACAAGAATGCTGCTAAGATGTTCCTCGGTAACGATAATGGACTCTCTCAGCGCAAGGATTGGACTATCGAGAAGAATGAACTCGTTGACCAGACAAAGAAGAAGTGATTTAGATTAAAGATTAGAGATTAAGGAATAGAGTTTGATAGTAATACTCTGTCTGACTTTTACATTCAAACCCTATTCTCTAATCCCTATTCCATAATCCCGAATCCCCCAATAGGTAATAACTAATCAATTAAAAACAAAAACATGAAGAAATTTCTATTTTCGATTTTGGCAACTGTTTCAATGACAGCTAATGCACAAAATCCGTATCTCCCTCTCTGGGAGCATCTTCCAGACGGTGAGCCTCGTGTGTTCGAAGACCCTGATAACCCAGGCAAGCTTCGTGCGTATATCATCGGTTCACACGACACAAGTTATGATAAGTACTGCGGACTTGATATCCGTATGTGGTCAGCTCCAGTAGAAGACCTCTCACAATGGCGTGACGAGGGTCCACTCTTCTCACACTATGTAAATGGGCAGTGGGACATCATGTATGCTCCAGACCTCGTTGAGACTGTCGATAAGGAAACTGGCAAGAAGACATATTGGCTCTATCCTCACTCTCGCGGATGGCGTCGTGTGGCTATGGTTTGTAAGGGCGATCGTCCTAACGGTCCTTTCACTCCTGTCAACCTCAATGCTGATGGTACTGCTTGTGTGGATGGCAGTAAGATTGACTTCGACCCATCTGTATTCGTTGAGCCTGTAACAAACAAGAAGGATAAGGACTTCAAAAAGGGCTATCGTGCTTACGTATTCTATGGTTTCCAGCACTCTACTGCCTTCGAACTTGATCAGGACAATATGTGGGCTGTTCGCCCGGGTACTGAGATTCACGACTATTTCATCCCTGCAAGTCATCGCTATGGTGAGGTGCGTGATCCGGAAGGCACACAGTATCCTGCTCTCTACAAGGGGCAGAAGCCTGGTGACTTCAACTTCTTCGAGGCTTCTTCTATCCGTCAGGTGGGCAATAAGTACGTGATGGTGTTCTCTGGTCATAGTGGCCCTGACTACGGCATCGGTTCAAGCAACTCTACTCTCCGCTATGCTTACGGTGATTCTCCACTCGGTCCTTGGCGTTCAGGTGGTGTGCTCGTTGACTCTCGTGGTGTGGAGATCAATGCTGATGGTTCGGCTCTCACAACAACTAACTCAGGTCACAACACACACGGTTCTCTCCAGCAGATCAACGGTCAGTGGTATGTGTTCTATCATCGTCCACCACGTGGCTTCGGCAATGCTCGTCAGGCAATGGTAGCTCCTGTCAAGATTGAATGGGATAAGAAGTCTGTTGCTCAGGGTGGTCAGGTTCGTATCACAGGCTATGATCCATACGCAGCAAACAACGAGTGGACAGCAAAGGCATCCAACGGTAATGAATATACAGGTGCAGAGGTAACAAGTGAAGGTTTCCAGATCTTCGGCCTCAACCCATACAAGTACTATTCTGCAGGTATCGCTTGCTACATGAGCGATCAGAACTGGATGCAGGACAACCACGATATGTGGAAGAATGAGATGGAGCTTCAGGGCATCAAGAATGGTGGTATCATCGGTTTCAAGTACTTCGGTTTCGGTGGTCTTGCACAGAACACCAAGGGCTGTAACGCCTTCGAGGGTGCAAAGGCTGGCGATGGCACAACAATCAACGTGTTCCTCACACCACGCACAGACGAGGCTTTCAAGATTCACGTAATGCTCGATGGTCCTTATGCTAATTCTGCATGGAACGGTAAGGAGATTGCCGTTATCAATGTTGATGGCAAGCAGAATGGCAAGGCACTCAAGCTCACTGCAGCAGTACCAGCTGTTGAGGGGCTCAGCGGCAAGCATGCCATCTACTTCGTAGTTGAGGGTCCAGAGATTCAGGCTCCAGCACCACGTCCTTACCAGCGTCAGGCAAAGCGCAACTTCGGTCTCTTCGATATGCGTGGTATGGGCTTCTCAAAGACTGGTGTCGAGTGCAAGGTTCCTGTAGTTCCTACAGTAGATATCTATGCAGACGGTGTTAAGCTCGCTATCCCAGAAGGCCCAATCTTCACATCTCAGACCAATGCCTATATGGAGTGCAACCGCTATCAGGTATATGGCAAGGTAACAGACGCTTCAAAGCTTGAGGTAAAGGCTTCTGACCCTTCTGTTAAGGTAGAGATTGGCAAGATCAATGATGGTCGTGCAACAATCACTTGCACCTATAATGGGGTTAAGAAGATCTTCCTGATCAATTAATACTAACTGAAGTTTCCCACAGTTTGAAATATACTTTCAAATCGTTATCTTCTTTATTATCAAGAATTTGAGAATTAGAGAAGGCTAACGCATCGTAATTGAATTAATGCGAAGGTAGAGAATTGCTACTTACGTTGCTTTCCGTGGCAAGAGCGAAGCGACCTCTCAAATTCTCATAAATTCAAGAAAATCAACCATTTGAGAAAATTCTCTAATTCTCTAATTCTTGATAAAAAAGGTGGGAAACTTGAGTTAATACTAACCTAAAAGTGAGTTCGGGAAATGTGGGAAGGCAACTACCTGCATTTCCTGAACATTAAACTTTCCATAAGACAATATTTTTAGGAATCAAGGTGGGAATACCCACAACAAAATTTTTAAGACCAACGTTTGAATTAACTGATAATGCAAAAGATTAAAACCATTCTATTGTCTATTCTTCTTGGTATCGGATTGGCTGTATATGCTGAGCCGGTGCTTAGAATTGACTTTATCACACCTTCCATTGTACGTGTTCAGTGGAGTAATGACGGTTCGCTTCAGGGTAACGGAACAGGAGCATGCGTTTATGCAAAACAGGATGTAAAGGTGGAAAGAACGGAAAATAATGATGAAATCACTTTCCGCAGTTCAGAACTGACCATAAGATATTCAAAGACAAGCAATGGAATCTGCTTTGAGGACAATAACAGCAACATCCTCCTCAACCAGATGCCAAACTCGCTGAAGGCAGAACCTTCAGTTCAGGAAAAGATTATCTATGATGAGAAATCCGCTCATGTAGAGGAAACTGCCAATGGTAAGGTTACGGTGAAAGATATCATCCGTCGTGACACCATCGGTAAGAGTACCCGATATTTTGTTTCTTTCTATGCAGAGAATGAGAAAGCACTCTATGGACTCGGTTCTCACATGGAGGATTATATGAATCTGCAGGGTAAGACTCTCTATCTCACTCAGCATAACCTCAAGGCAATGGTGCCTATGCTTTGTTCTACTAATGGCTACGGTCTCCTCTTCGATGAAGGCTGTGCCATGAAGTTCACAAGCAGTGATGCAAAAGGCTATGGCAAGGAAAAGGGTTATTGCACCACCATGCAGTTTGAAGGTGCAAAGACTCTTGATTACTACTTCATCAAAGGCGCTCGTCTTGACGATGTAGTGGCTGGTTATCGTTATCTCACAGGCGAAGTATCTCTCATGCCTCGCTACTTGTTTGGATATACTCAGTCAAAGGAACGCTATGTTTCTTCTGATGACATTGTAAACACACTTAAGGAATATCGCCGCCGCCATGTGCCTATCGATATGATAGTACAGGACTGGAACTACTGGCCACAAGGTTGGGGTTATATGAAGATGAATCCTAAGTACTACCCATCTCCTAAGGCTCTCGCCGATTCTGTTCATGCTCTTAATGCAAAGCTCATGGTTAGTATCTGGCCTAATCCTCAGTGGTGTCCAGAGGCAGAAGACTTCAAAAGCCGTGGTATGATGCTTGAGCATGATGTGTATGATGTGTTCAATCCAGAAGCACGTAAGCACTATTGGTCATACGCCAAGAATGAGTTCTATTCTCAGGGTTTCGACGCATGGTGGTGTGACTCAAGTGAGCCTCTCGATGGCGACTGGAACAGAATTCCTTCTCACTCTCTCAAGGATGAGAGCAAGCCATACTCATGGGATGATCAGGAGTATCGTTGGCAACTCAATAAGGATGTGCTTAGTGAGGCTCTTGGTGTTGAGCGAAGCAGTCTCTACTCACTCTATCACTCAATGGGTATCTATGAGAATCAGCGTGCTGAACCTACCAACACAAAGCGTGTGGTAAACCTCACTCGTTCTTCTTATTTGGGTCAGCAGCGTTACGGCACAGTGGTCTGGAATGGTGATACTCATGCTTCATGGGCTTCTTTCCGTCAGCAGATTCCTTCAGGCCTCAACTATATGGCAACAGGTAACCCATACTGGACCGTTGATGTTGGTTCTTTCTTTACAAGAAACAATGGTCGCAGTTGGTTCTATAAGGGTGAATTCCCTGAGGGCGTGAAGGATGATAACTATAAGGAATACTATGTACGTATGTTCCAGTGGGGTACTTTCCTTCCTATTCTTCGTAGCCACGGAAGTGATACACCACGTGAGATATGGCGCTTCGGAGAGCCAGGCACACAATATTATGATGCTATTCTGAAGATGATAAACCTCCGTTATGCTCATGTGCCTTATCTCTATAGCCTTGCTTCAAAGCAGTCAAAGGGTTCTTACTCTATGGCTCGTCTTCTTGCTTTCGATTTCCCAGAGGATGATGCCGTTCTCGATATGAAGGATGAGTATATGTTTGGTGACTTCCTCGTATGCCCTGTAACACATCCAATCAAGGAATCTGCAACACGTAAGGTATATCTTCCTAAGGGTGCTCTCTGGATTGACTACTGGACTGGCAAGCAGGAAGAAGGTGGTAAGTGGATTGACTGCCAGTCAGAGATTTCTACCCTACCTCTCTTCGTAAAGGCAGGAAGCATCATCCCTACTACTGAGGTTGCAGAATACACCAACGCACAGATTGGTAAGCCTATTACCATCAATGTCTATCCAGGTGCTGATTGTGAGTTCACAATCTATGAGGATGAAGGTGATAACTACAACTACGAGAAGGGTGCATTCTCTACTATCCCTCTTTCTTGGAATGACAAGAAGAACACCCTTACTATCGGTCAGCGTGAAGGTTCTTACGAGGGTATGGCTACTCAGTCAACCATTATCGTGAAGACTCCTAAGGGCGAGAAGACTATCACCTATAAGGGTAAGAAAGTAAGCGTAAAGTTGTAAATAAAAAAATCGATTTTTCGAAATCACAAAAAAACGAAATCTCGATAACCCGAAAATTCGAGAAATAGAAAAATAGAAAAATAGAAAAAATCACAATTAATTAATATGAAAAGAAATCTCATAACATCGGCATTACTTCTTGCTTTGCCACTCTCTGCATTCGTACAGGCACAGACCGTAGAGTTCTTCACTCCAAAGACCGTGCGTGTGCTTCGCGACAATGGCAAGACAGCAGACAAGTCACTCGTAGTCATCTCCACACCAGAAAACGTGAAGGTGACAAAGACAACGGCAAACGGTGCCACAATATACAAGTCATCAGCTCTCACCGTAACCGTCAAGGATGGCAAGGTGACATTCGCTGATGCCAAAGGTAATGTTCTCATGACCGAAGGCGAGTCAAAGTTCACACCTATTTCTTCAGGACCTGATGCTGATAAGTTTCGCGTGAAGCAGGCATTCTCTCTCGATAAGGACGAGGAAATCTATGGTGTAGGTCTTCTTCAGAATGGCAAGATGAGCCAGCGTGACGAGAATCGTCGCATGGAGCAGAGCAACCTCGAAGACTTCGCCCACTTCTACCAGAGCATCAAGGGCTATGGTATCTACTGGGACAACTACTCACCAACCCGACTCGCTACTCCAAAGCAGGGAGAAGCAGGCGAGGTGGTTCTTGAGAGTGAGGTAGGCAAGAAGTCTGACTACTACTTCATGTATGGCAAGGATGCCGATGGCGTTATCCGCGAGATGCGCCACCTCACAGGCAAGGCACCTATGCTTCCTCTCTGGACTTACGGTTTCCATCAGAGTCGTGAGCGCTACAAGACACAGGATGAGACAATAGAGGTAGTACGCAAGTACCGCGACCTGAAGATTCCATTCGATGGTATCATTCAGGATTGGCAGTACTGGGGCAGCAACTACACATGGAATGCCATGGAGTTCCTCAACGAGGACTTCGGTCGTGCACAAGACCTTATCAACGAGGTTCACCAGAAGAATGCCCACATGAGCATCTCTATATGGTCAAGTTTCGGCCCAGAGACAAAGGCATTCAAGGAACTCAAGTCTAAGGGCTTGCTCTTCGACTTCCAGACATGGCCTCAGAGCGGACTCAGTTTCTGGCCTCCACGCAAGGACTATCCATCTGGCGTGCGTGTCTATGACTGCTACTCTTCAGAGGCTCGCGATATCTACTGGAAGTATCTCAGCAACCTTCATAACATGGGCATCGATGCCTGGTGGATGGATTCAACCGACCCTGACCAGATGGATTTCCAAGACTCACAACTTGACCAGAAGAGTACAATGGGCACATATCGCTCAGTGCGCAACCTCTTCCCATTCATGTGCGTTACAGGTGTCTATGACCACCAGCGTGAGGCAGAAAAGACAATGGATCCTTCAAAGAAGAAGCGCCCATTCATCCTCACTCGCTCTTACTTCGCAGGTCAGCAGCGCACTGGTGCCAACACATGGAGCGGTGATATCAACTCTTCATGGGATAGCTTCCGCAAGCAGATTCCTATCTGCCTCAACTATACCCTCACAGCAAACCCACAGGTGAATACAGATATCGGTGGTTTCTTCGCAGGAAGCTACAACACACAGGGTAAGAACAGCGGTACACGCAACCCTCAGTATCAGGAGCTCTATGTGCGCTGGATGCAGTTCGGTGCATTCTGTCCGATGATGCGTAGTCATGGCACAGATGTCTATCGTGAGCTCTACTACTTCGGAAAGCAGGGCGAACCTGTATATGATGCTCTTGTTGATGCCGTGAAGCTCCGTTATAAGTTCCTTCCTTATATCTATAGCCAGTCATGGCAGGTATCAAAGAATGATGACTCATTCATGCGTGCCCTCTTCATGGACTTCAAGGCCGACAAGAACACATGGAACAACAACCGTGAGTATATGTTCGGCAGAAACATCCTTGTCTGTCCAGTCGTTGACCCTCTCTATACTCCAGAGAAGAAGGTTCAGACAGATGCTATGACCGGTTGGGATAATAACGTGAAGCTTGAGAAGAAGAATGGCTATATGGTGCCTGACTGGACTGTTGACCGTCAGTTCGAGGTATATCTTCCTGCTGGAACCAAGTGGTATGACTACTGGACAAACAATGTTCTTGAAGGTGGTCAGAGCATCAAGGCCTCAGCACCTCTCGCTCACTCACCTCTTTATATCAAGGCTGGTACAATCCTTCCACAAGGTCCGGAGGTGCAGTACACAAGCGAGAAGAAGTGGGATAACCTTGAGCTCAACGTCTATCCGGGAGCCAATGGCGAGTTCACTCTCTATGAGGACGAGGGTGACAACCTCAACTATGAGAATGGTGCCTACTCAACCATCAAGATGACTTGGAACGATAAGGCAAAGACCCTTACCATAGGTCAGCGCCAGGGTTCATTCGACGGAATGCTCACCTCACGCACCTTCATCGTCAAGACACCTAACGGTCAGAAGAGCGTAAGCTATAATGGCAAGAAGGTAAGTGTCAAGTTGTAAACCCACCCCCTACCCCTCCCATAAAGGGAGGGGAGTAATTACAACCTCCACATCTTGCAATATAATCTATATAATTAACAACAAATGAGAAAAATCCTTTTATCGATTGTATCTCTGATTGCTATCGGTGCTTTTGCGCAAACCACTTCCCCTAACGGAAAGATAAGCGTTGAGCAGAAGTCTGAAGGCATAGAGATCAGCTACAAGAATGGTAAGACATCGCAAACTATCATGACGATGCCTGTAAGCAGTCTTGTATCATGCACTAAGGCTAAGAAAGTAAAGGTAGCCTACGACATGACTCTTGGCAAGAAAAGCCATTGCACCAATGCCTACAACGAGATTATCTATACTCTTGGTGATGGCAAAACCCTTACTGTTCGTGCCTACAACGATGGAGTGGCTTGGAGCGGACTTCACGACTACAACGTGAACTTCACTTCTGCAAGTGCTAACTGGCTGCTGAAATGGACAGACTCATACGAGGGCTTCTTCCCACGCAACCGTGAAACGAAGAAAGACGAGCGTCTTGCCTATCCAGCTCTCTTTGAGTACTCAGGCAATGTCTTCGCACTTCTCTCTGAGTCATGCATGAAGGCGGACAATGCAGGCACAAGTATGTATGCTGATGATAATAAGGGAATTTTCTCACTCCGCCCTGATGGTAAGGAGAATGGCGGTTGGCAGACTCTCATCATCGGTTCTATGGCAGATGTTGTGGAGTCAACCCTCATTACCGATAACTCTGAGCCTCTCAAGGCTGAACTCTACGAGCCACAGCTCACAAACCAGAGTGGTGTGGCAGCATGGGTGTACTGGGCATACAATCACGGCTCAAACGACTTTAGCATCATTAAGAAGTATGTTGACATGGCAGCAGAACTACACCTGCCTTACGTACTCATCGATGCTGAGTGGGATGAGATGGACAAGGTTGCATCAAACAATGGCAAGACTATCGAGGATGCCGTAAAGTATGCTATCGATAAGGGTATCAAACCAATCATCTGGTACAACTCATCAGTTGGTTGGATCAATGGTGCTCCTGGCCCTAAGTTCCGTCTCAACAAGCCGGAAAATCGTGAGAAGGAATTTGCTTGGTGCGAGAAGATTGGTGTCACAGGCGTGAAGATTGACTTCTTCTCAGGCGACACTAACCTCAACATCAAGTATATGATTGAGCTTCTTGAGTGTGCAGCAAAGCATCATCTGCTCGTCAACTTCCATGGTGCTACTATCCCTCGTGGCTGGCAGCGCACCTACCCTAACCTTGTAAGTACCGAGGGCGTGTATGGTGCTGAGTGGTACAACAACGTGCCTACCTTTACCGATAAGGCAGCATCTCATAATGCTATGCTTCCTTTCACACGTAATGTGATAGGTTCAATGGACTATACCCCATGTGCTTTCACCGACTCACAGCATCCTCATATCACCTCTCATGCTCACGAGCTTGCTCTTACTGCTCTCTATGAGTCAGGTATCCAGCACCTTGCTGACCGTCCTGAGAGTTTTCTCTCACAGCCATCAGAGGTAAAGGATTATCTCTCTGCTCTTCCTGCAGCATGGGATGAGACAATCTTCCTTTCTGGTTATCCAGGAGAATCTGCTGTTATGGCTCGCAGAAAGGGCACTACATGGTACATTGCCGGCATAAATGGTGAAGATTCCGCTAAAACTTTGTCATTTAACATCAAGCGACTCAATAAATTAGGTAAAGATATCGTTATATTTGAGGATAGTGGTGACAAATCTTCTCCTTGGAAGATTACCAAGCCATCGGCAGTACCAACAAGAATCGCTTGTCAGGCAAGAGGTGGGTTTGTGATACAAATTAAATAACGGCCTCTCCCAACGGCCCACCCACTCCCTCACAAGGGAGGGTTCCTACCCCCTTACCCATTCAAAGGGGAGTAGATACACTTTTTAAAATCTAACGTTCATTCATAAAAAATTAACCACGCCAGTTCCCCCTCGCGAGAATTACTAACTTTTTCCTCGCCCTTTGGGGAGAGGATGCCCGCAGGGCAGGTGAGGGGCTGGCTTTCTTTTTACTTATGCGTAAATCAATTCTATCATTACTTATTGCATGTGGAATGAGCACAGCAGTATCTGCACAGACAGCACTGTATCCTGATGCATTCCCACTCGGTGACGTAACCCTTCTTGAAGGTCCGCTGAAGCATGCGCGCGACCTTAACGTCAACGTACTCCTTCAGTACGATGTAGATCGACTTCTTGCGCCTTACCGTAAGGAAGCAGGACTTCCAGAAAAGGCTAAGGGATTCCCTAACTGGGATGGACTTGACGGCCACGTAGGCGGTCACTACCTCACAGCTCTCGCTCTTAATGCCGCTACAGGCGACAAGCAGTGCGAAGAGCGTATGCTCTATATGATCAAGGAACTCAAGGAGTGCGCTGAGGCTTGTGGCAAGAACCACCCAGCATGGGGTAAGGGCTATGTAGGCGGTGTGCCTAACAGCGATAAGATCTGGTCAACATTCAAGGAGGGTGACTTCCGTGTCTTCAATGGCACATGGGTGCCTCTCTACAACATCCATAAGATGTACGCTGGCTTACGTGATGCATGGCTCTATTGTGGCAATGAGGATGCCAAGCAGCTCTATCTCGGCTTCTGCGACTGGGCTATCGACATCACATCAAAGCTCTCTGACCAGCAGATGGAGAATATGCTCGGCATGGAGCATGGCGGTATCAACGAGGTTATCGCTGATGCATACGTCATCACAGGCGATAAGAAGTATATCGACTGCGCTCGCCGCTTCTCTCACAAGTGGATTCTCAATCCAATGAAGGATCACGATGCCTTCTTCCTCGACAACAAGCACGCTAACACTCAGGTGCCAAAGATCGTAGGTTTCGCTCGTGTGGCAGAACTCACAGGCGACAAGACATACCTTGAGGCAAGCCGTTTCTTCTGGGAAGAGGTGACACACAACCGCAGCCTCTCTGTAGGCGGTAACAGCCGTCGTGAGCACTTCCCAAGCAAGCAGGCATGTATCGACTTTACACAGGATATCGACGGCCTTGAGTCATGTAACACAAACAACATGCTCAAACTCACCGAAGACCTTCACCGCATGGACCCTGAGAATGCTGAGTACGCTGACTTCATCGAGCGTGCTACATTCAACCACATCCTCTCTACCCAGCATCCAGAGCATGGTGGCTATGTGTACTTCACATCAGCACGCCCACGCCACTACCGCAACTACTCTGTGCCTAATGAGGCTATGTGGTGTTGCGTAGGTACTGGTATGGAGAACCACGGTAAGTACGGACAGTTCATCTACACACATTCTGATCCAAAGGTTTCAACACCTACCACTCTCTATGTTAACCTCTATACTGGTTCTGAACTCAACTGGAAGGAAGAGGGCGTAGAACTTCGTCAGGAAACTAACTTCCCATACGCAGAGACAAGTAAGATAACCATCACCAAGGGTGCTAAGGAATTCGTCATGAAGCTCCGTAAGCCAGCATGGTGTAACGACTTCTCTATCAAGGTCAACGGCAAGCAGGTTGCAACCGATAAGTCATCAGTTGCCAAGTATATCGCTCTCGACCGCAAGTGGAAGAAGGGTGATGTTGTAGAAATCTCATTCCCTATGCACAACAGCGTAGAGTACATGCCAAACGTACCTCAGTATGTTGCTATCCTCCACGGACCTATCACTCTCGCTATGCGCACAGGTACAGAAGACCTCGCTCACCTTAAGGCTGACGACAGCCGTTTCGGTCAGATGGCATCAGGCAAGAAGCTTCCTATCGACAAGGCTCCTTATCTCGTTGCCAAGGAGGTAGAGGATATCGCTAACAGCCTTGAACCTGTAGAAGGCAAGCCACTCCATTTCAAGCTCAAGTGCCGTATGGAGAACGCTATCGAGGGCGAACTTGAGCCATTCTTCGAGCTTCACGACTCACGCTATATGCTCTATTGGCTCGCACTCAGCGAGAACGGCTATAAGGAGTATATGGACAATCTCGCCAAGGAAGAGGCAGAGCGTCAGGCACTCGATGCACGCACCATTGACAAGGTACAGCCAGGAGAGCAGCAGCCAGAGAGCGATCACTTCATGGAGACCGACGAGTCAAACAAGGGTGTGAACAACAACGTACCATTCCGTGATGCACGCAACGGTCATTTCTTCTCTTACCTCATGCAGACAAAGGGTGAGACAGACCTCAGCCTCCGCATACGCTACTGGGGACAGGACGAATGGCGCACTTGTGAGTACGACCTCTACGTAGATGATGTACTCGTTCAGAGCATCAACAACTCAAAGAAGTGGCGCTCATCACAGTGGAAGTACGAGACCTACAAGCTTCCTGCATCAGCTCTCGAAGGCAAGAAGCAGGTTCGCATCAAGTTCGTAGCTAAGCCACATCGTCAGGTAGGCGAACTCTACGAAGTAAGACTTGTGAAGTAAGACTAGTTAGGAGTTAGAAATTAGGAGTTAGAAGTTGGAAGTCAGAAGTTGTCCCATACGGCATCAGGGATGAACTTCTAACTCCTAACTAATTTATACCTTCCTTATTCCATTTATTGGTTTTACCGGACAATAGAGACAACAACCTTATGAAAGATTTTGCAGCAATAGATTTTGAGACAGCTAATAACGAGAGGACATCAGTATGCTCTGTTGGTGTTGTTATAGTTCGTGATGGTGAGATAATAGATAAATTCTATTCCCTCATTAAGCCAGAGCCAGAATACTATAATTACTGGTGTTCTAAGGTGCATGGACTTTCATTAACTGATACCGAGAACGCACCTGTTTTTCCTGATGTATGGGCTCAGATTGAACCTAAGATTGCAGGTTTACCACTTGTAGCTCATAATAAGGCGTTCGACGAAAGCTGTCTGAAAGCCGTTTTCAGGGTTTATCGTATGGATTATCCTGATTATGAATTCTACTGCACATGTATTGCCTCTCGAAAGGTATGGCCAAAGGGGCATCATAATCTGGATATTATTGCTGCCCGATGTGGTTACGACTTAGAAAACCATCATCATGCCCTTGCCGATGCAGAGGCCTGTGCTGCTATCGCACTTCAGATATTATAGGGTTAACCATTCGTTATCTCTTCGCTATGCCTAGGGGGTAAACTCAATGAACCTTCGCTCTATGTTCGCTTATAGAACGGAGCTTCACTGAGTTTACCCCCTTTTCATAACGGAAGATCAAAGAAGGATTTTCTTTCTCATAAAAGAATTTTGTTTGACTAAAAGAAAAAAATTGAAATTTTATTTGACCTATTGAAACTTCAGTCGTATAATGGGTATATGAAACAAATAAGCAATGACATATTAACGCGATGCAAAACTGGTGACAAGAATGCATTCAGAATCTTGGTACAGACGTATCAGAGGATGGTGTTCTCACTTTCGCTAAAGATGCTATGCGATGAAGATGCTGCAAAGGATGTGGTGCAAGACACATTCCTGAAAGTGTGGCAGAACATAGCAAACTATGATGAAAGAAAGAGCATGAGCACTTGGATTTACACCATTGCCTCTCACATCTGCCTTGACAAACTGAAGAAGATGAAAAGGGTGTCGTTGTTGCCAGATGATGAACTGATGTTCCGATCTTATGCCGAGAACACCAACGCTCAGACAGAAATGGAGAATAAGCAATGGGTAGCAGTAGTGAGAACATTGGCTGAAGGATTGAGCGAGAAACAGAAATTCGTGTTTACGCTTTGTCAGTTGGAAGGACTTGACGCAAGCGAAGTAGAAGAAATTACAGGATTGAATGCCAAACAGATAAAGAGCAACCTCTACATAGCAAGGCAGACAATCAGAGAACAATTAAAGAAAATGGGTTATGAATAAATATGATGAAATAATAAACAGCCTCCAAGGCAAACAGCCAAATGTGGCGAATGAGGAAGAATTTACCGACATGATTATGGATTCGCTTCCTGATTTCGACACTATGAATAATGAGGAGTTTACTGAAAAAACGCCAAGCAACATTGTTCCGATGGCAAGAAAGAATAGCTCTATCATCATTGCCTTGAGAACAATAGCATCAATAGCAGCTATGTATCTGGTAGGTCTTTTTATATGGCTTAATGCTGATACAGATACTCCAGAAGAGGCAAAGACATACATGCTGTCAGAAAGAATAGAAACAACAAACTATAAGTTGAGCGTTGATGAGAATAGCACACCCGCGGAATTATATATGTGCTATATTGAGTCACGCAAGACAAAAGAGAATAGTATTAGTAAACTTCGTAAATTAATCAATGAACAGTATGAAAACAATTAAATTATATTCTATATTAGCACTTGCACTTGCTATGTTCAGCTCATGTGTGGATAAATCTACACGTATGCTCACAGTAGTCAACGAAGATGGCTCTTGCACAAGAGAATATTCCATAAGTCTTGATTCTGTCGGTTTGGTAGATAAGGCGAAATCTGACTATGCCGCTATCATGGAAAGCCCAAAATGGGTTAAGACATGGTCAGTAATAGGCGAAGAGCAACGCCACACATACCCAATGACCACAGCTCAATATGACTCTATCCAAGCTATGATGAATACAAAAGGATCTCTCAAGAATGTACGCGATACCGTTATGGTGTATGCCGTTCGCACTTTCGATAACGCAGAGGAAATGAGCAAGGACTTCAATGAGGCTTTCAAGGAAACAGGCATCAAAGCCGAAAGCAAGGTAGATAAGACCTTCAAGTGGTTCTATACCGACTATACCTTCACCGAGACCTTCAAGAAGATTCCTGATATAGAACTTGTGCCAATGACTGACTATCTTACAGAAGATGAGATTTCCTACCTATTTACAGGATTCCCAAGCCTTTTGAATGGTCTTGATGGTGAAGAAGCAAATAAAGTGCTTGAAGATATTGAAAAACGTTGTGGCAAATATTATGATGCCAATACCTTCAAGGATTTCACAGAGACCATCTACAACAATTATGATAAGATTAAGGATGCACCTGTAAGCAAAGAGGAGTTCAAGCAATTGGAAGATTCTCTCTGGCAATATGTAAAGGATAAGGACTTTGCATCTGATATAAACAAACTCCTTAAGGAATTCTTCCGTTCAGATGCTTACAATGCCTATATTGATGGCAATGGTGATGCTTTTAAGACAAATAAACTATCCAACCTTGCATTTATCAATATTCCATATCGACTCATGATGCCTGGAACTATTATTGACAATGGCAACAGCTTCATGGAAGAGAATATTGCGCGATTCAAAGTCAGCGGTTTCTACCTGATTCACAATGACTATACAGCAAGCGTCACATCAAGGAAAACAAATATCTGGGCATTCATCGTCACAGGTATTGTCTTACTCCTTGCAATAGGGAGTTTCATAATCAAGAGAAAGTAATCGCAATATTCTTGTCTGCTGAAGGTTCGATTTCCTTTCGATAATCCTTCGCTATGCCTAGGGGGTAAACTCAGTGAACCTTCGCTCTATGTTCGCTTATAGAACGGAGCTTCACTGAGTTTACCCCCTTGGCATATCTTAAGATCAACAAAAGATTATCTTCCCTTTATCCTCCTATATGGTTCCTATGTGATTCCTATGTAATTCCCATTTTTAGAATAGGCGAAAAATGGGAGCTTTTGGGGTGTTGCAAGAGTTTTTCAAGGGTGGGTTGTTAGATTTTTCTATTTTTTATATAGTGTAGAAAAAAACAAAAGAAAACCAAAGAAAACATTTTTTTCATGTTTATAGATGTTCATAGATGTTGAGGAGCAACGCGACGACTTCTGAAATAGTCGCCTGACGACTCAACATATAGAAACATAAATGAACATCTATCAACATTTTGCTGTAAGACAGATGAACCAATAAACACTTGTTTTCTCTGGTTTTACTTGGTTTTCTTTGGTTTTTCTAAATGGCGAAAGCAAAATCAGCGAACTCATGCCGACATACGGATAAAAAGGAAAAGCCCCAGACTCACACAGAGGTGAATCCGGGACTTTTGATATGTTCTTTACTAAAAAGCTGCGATAAACGCTTACTTGATAGTAACCTTGATCATTGTGATGCTGTTAGCAGGAACGTCGATAGTCATCTTCTTCTGAGCCTGCATAGTGTCCTTCTTAGGCTCTACAGGATGTCTGTCGTAGTTGTTCTCCATATCTGGAGCACCACTGATGATTGTGCGCTCTGCTGTAGCCTCAATGTTACCGAACTTGCTGAGGTCGATAGTAGCCTTACGAGGCTTAATACCGCAGTTACATACCTTTACGTAAACCTCACCCTTCTGGTCGTTGAGGATAACTGACTGACCGAGAAGGCTCTGGTCGCCCTTGTCGAACTTAACCAAGTTGCCATAGAAGTACTTACCAGCTGACTCACCGAACATCTTCTGAACGTAGTAGCTGCATGTGTAGTATGGCTTCTCATTATCGAAGTAGATAAGGTCTGGGTTCCAGTTAGTGTTGTTCTTGTAAGCGAAGAGAGGAGCGTATGAAGTCATGCATACGATATCACCATTTCTCTCAACGTGGAGGAGATAGAGTGCCTCTGCAAGAGCGTCACCGAGCTGGTTACCATGAGATCTCTCCTGAACAGAGTACTCACCGAGGTAAACCTTAGTCTTGCGGTTACGTGGGTAAGAGTCATACTGACGGCTCTGGAGGAACATCTGACGTGAGTCATAGTAGTGCTCGTCGATGATGTCGAGACCAATCTCCTCAGCGAGCTTCCAAGAGTTGATATAGTCAGAATTATCTGGGTGTGAACCAGGGCCTGCTGTACCTACGATGATGATGTTTGGATAGGCAGCACGAATCTTATTATAGATGTACTTGAAGCGCTCTGCAAACTCAGGAGTGATCTTCTCCTCGTTACCGATACCTACATACTTAAGGTTGAATGGCTGTGGATGACCAGCATCTGCACGAACCTTACCCCACTTGGTAGAAGCGTCGCCGTTAGCCCACTCGATAAGATCGAGAGCATCCTGTGCCCAACGGTCCATATCTTCCATTGGCCATGCCTCCTGAGCCTGATCCTTCATGCCCCAGCCGCCGTTTACGCCCTGACAGCTTACACCACAAGGGAGAATTGGCACTGGCTCCATGTTCATATCCTCACAAAGCTGGAAGTACTCGAAGTAACCGAGACCCATTGACTGGTTGTAGCCCCATGTGTTCTTGAGAGCCTTACGCTGCTCCTTTGGACCTACGGTATTCTTCCAATGGTATGTGTTCCAGAAACCGTCACCACCACCGTGAACTACGCAACCACCAGGGAAACGCATAAAGCGTGGGTGGAGAGCCTCAAGAGCCTCAGCGAGGTCCTTACGGATGCCGTGACCATGATAAGTGTCCTGTGGAACGAGAGAAACCATATCTACATCGAGTTCACCCTTGTCGAGAAGGAGAATCTGGAGGTTAGCATCCTTACATGCCTCAGAAGCTGTAAGAGAAGCTGTATATTTATTCCAGCCAGAGCCCTTTACGCTGATTTCTGTCTCAGCAAGAATCTTGTTATCCTTGGTAGTAAGAACAACCCTTACCTTCTTGGCATTGCCCTCAACACTGCGAAGGAAAACAGAGAAGTCATACTTAGCACCAGCCTTGATATTCATGCCGAAGAAGCCGTCGTTAGCCATACCAACACCTGTCCAACCATCGAAGTCATAGTAATGACCGATACGCTCTGCGTGGATACGCATGTATGTAGGGTTGTTAGGGTGGATAGTGTTGTCCATACGAGGCTCGATATAGCCAGCAGAGTGACCAGGACGGAGGAAACGCCAGTTAGTACCAGGTCCCCAGCCATCACGCTGTGCAGGACTGTACTCGAAGCTACCGTTCTGTACGAGGTCGGCATTAAGACCACCATCGGCAGAGAAGCTGATATCCTCGAAGAAGATACCGATAAGATTATCACTAATCACCTTACCACCTGAAGGTGCCTTTACAGACTTCGCATTCATACCGAGGCATGAAGAGAGAAGTAGTGCTCCAATTAAAGCTTTTTTGTTCATTTTTAGGTTCTTGTTATTTTTTTAATATTGATATATGCTTTTTTAGTGCTCAACAAAGTTAGTTATTTTTTTCTGTAAAACCAAGAATATAACCTTTTTTAAGGATTAAATGATATAATTATGTAGCATTTTGTTATAAATCTCCAAGATTTGACGAGGATTTTGATTTATTGTTTCGATAAAATCGTGAGTTTTTGGACTGTAGAATTTCCGAATTATCGAGCTATCGAATTATCAAACTCTCGAGTTTTCAAAGATACTGATCTCCCGAATAGGCAGAACTTTGATTCCGCTCTTCCATCTGGGTAAACTCGGTGTACCTCCCATTTCTCACCCTCTATATGATGGGACTTCCACTGAGTTTACTTAGGAATCATATAGGAACTAAATAGTTAGCATTATATTTTGACTTATTAATTGTCGAAAAAACACTTCTTTTACAGATTTAATACATTAAATTTGTATCATATTTGTAAATCACCTCTAAAAATGTATCAAAATATTGCTCAATAATACCATTAATAAAAATAATTAGAATAATATTTTAATATAACACGCAATTTATATATCTTTGCAGAAGGAAGTTAAGCCAAACGATAAAGAATTTTATCAAAATTGTTTGCGAACACAACAAATTGTATAGTACTAATTCCGTGCTCAAAAGGCACTATTGAAAATAAAAGACGGATAAATAATAGACGTGACAAATTAACATTGCAAAGGCATACCAAAAGCCATGAGGTTAATTAAAGACGTGATTATGTTAGACGGATTAAAAAGAGGGTAATTTTATATTGTAACAAAATCAAGTATGAAGAGATTTAGTAACAAACTGAGCTTTATTGCTCTTGCAGCAATGATGCTCATGGGTACAAAGACAGTTTATGCTCAGACTCCGCTTTTCTTTGAGGGTTTTGAGAAGATTAGCCAGTCAGATTTGAAAAGCGGTAGCGAGGCACCTGTTGATGTTCCTAACGCAGATCAGCAAGGCAAGTATTACAATTATGGTGGAAGAGGCAAGATCATGAGCGATCCTGCTTTCGGTAACTATTATCAGAATCTTGCTGATGCAGATGAGTACACAAAAAGTATTGCAGAAAACTTCCTTCGTATCACTCTTACAGATGATATGAGAACAAAGATAGGTGATGCTGTTAGTCGCAGTAAGGCTATGACTGTTGGCTTCTGGGTTAATGGTCAGGTTGCTGTCGACTATGAGCTCCCACTCGAGTGTGGTTCTATGTTCTGTATCTTCAGTAACGAGCGTTTCAGAAAGGCAGACAACTATGATGAGAAGCCACGTTTCATGTTTGATATTGCATGTAACGGTTGGACATATTCTTATATGCCAAACTCTGATGCCAATGGTAATACTATTGGTGTGAACCAATTCTTCTATGAAGAGTCAAATAAAAAGAATAGAACTGAGGATAAAGTTCTTGTCAGCCTTTTTGGCAAGGATAACTATATTCACCCTCTTAACCAGAGTAAGTATAAGTTCTATGATGACAAGAAGTGGCATTATGTAGCTTATGTAATGGATCAGGATTTGACTCGTGTGACTGTTTATCTTGATGGTGTTCAGACAGGAAGAATTAATAATGTCAAGAATTTGGCAGGTTCTGTCTTTACTGGCAACACAGATTATCCAGGTAGAACAAGATATCTTCGTAACATTGTTCTTGGTGGTTTCACCCCTCATGGTCTTTTCTATGACAAGCAGTATTATTCAGATGCAGCTCTTGCTTATGACGATATTGCTATTTATGGTCAGGCTCTTAGTCAGGATCAGATCAAAGCAATTATCAACGAAAAGGATAAGTCAAAGACTTGGATGTTTGGTGATGACGGAACTGGTACTAAAGGTGAAGGATTCAACAATAATACCACTACTGGTTTGAAGTTTGAGACTTATATTACAGAACCTTATGATGATGGATATTGGACTGGTAAAGGAAAAAATAGAAAATGGGTATCTGTTTGGAAGACTAGAGAATATTGGAAAGAAAATAATAAAGGTTTAAATTCTGAACAACTTCTTTCAATGGACGGAAAAGAAAAGATTTCTGTTCTCAATGTACCAAAGGGATATTATGTTCGTTTTGAGTCTAAATATTCTAACTCAAATAGCGTGAATCCTCCTTCTGTAGAGTCTGGCGATTATGTAGGTACACGCGAATCTGCAGAAAATGAAGGCTACACTATTACTACAATTAAGAGTAATGGTGAGGTAAGATTGAAGATTAACTCTGACATTATTTTCAAGTCAATCAAAATTACTCCTTATCAGTATGCAGACGTAAAGTGGGGTAATAAAGTTGGCAATAATGAGTATAATATCCTGCCAGATGCTACTAAATACGTAACATTTGACGCAGTAGGAAAGAATACTTTCAAGCAGAACGGAACCGTTATATCTAATCCAAGTTCTGTATTGCCTAAGGTTGCATTGAAAATTGATGGTGATGGTTTCAAGGACGTTGTAAATGGTTATACCGAAAGCAGAAAAACTAATGGTGCTTACATCAAATATACAAGTTCTGCTCCTCACGTAGCTACAGTTGATGCAAATGGTAATATTACCATGACAGGTATTGCTGGTAATGCTTATATTAAGGCAGAGATCATCAGTAATAATCTCTTTAACGAGAGTGAAGTTACTGACTATTTCGAGGTTCGTGTCAGAAAGGACGAGAATACTCTGAGACTTAAGAGCGGTGTTGCTGTAGATGTAGCAGATAGATTCCCTGAGGTTTATAACGAAAAGTATCTAGATAGTGAAAATGGATACGACGACAAGAAGCTTGAGAACATTACTCTTACAGTAGGTGGTTGGCCTCATACAGAAGGTAATGTCTATGCAAGTGCAACTGGACAGGTAAAGGACGGTTGGGATGCTGGTAAGTCTTTCGGTTCTGTAAAAGAGTGTCTTGATGAGTTCAACATCTATTCAAAGGGTAAAGAGGTAGCTAAGAGCGAATCATACGGATTGAATAATGATTTCACAGTAAATGATGGTGATTTTGCTGCTTCTTCAAACGAAGTAAACAAGACTCCTTGGACTCTCCCAAGTCGTGGTTCATACGTTAAGTTCGAGCCTTTGAAGGCTGGTATCGTGACTATGTATATCCATCAGGATGGTAACCTCGAAAAGAGTGCTTCTAATCTGAAACGTTCTAACCATGTTTACTGGAGACCTGTTTATATCGCAGATGAGACAGGTAAGGTTGTTGAGGATGTACAGACAGCAACAAGTGGACTTATCGGTCCTGAGGACCAGTTCTTCTCAGACGATAAGCGTCGTGCGCAGTTCCTTGAAGATGAGCTTACTCTTTACAACTTCGAAGAATCTCTTCGTAAGGACCTTATCTATCTTAGAGATAAACATCACGATAGATTCGTAACCCTCATCAATAACTGGGCAAACGCAGAATGGACACAGAAGGTATTCGAGTCAGAGGATGGTGGTCACTTGGTAATGTCAACAGCTATCGTACGTTATACATTCAACGTATATCCTGGTAAGACATACTACTTGTTCTCAAATGCTGGAAAGATCGGTATTGCAGGTTTCAACTTTGAGGAAGATCGTTTGATGAACAAGGATGCTAATGGTAACATTACAGTTCGCGATGTAGTTCCTGCTTCAGAGACAATTGACTACACAGATAATGTTGATGATTCTGACCCAGTAATTCCTACTGATAAGAAGGATTACAATACAGTAACATACACACGTAACTTCTACCAGAATAAGTGGGGTTCAATCTGTTTGCCATTCAGCATGAACAATCGTCAGATGCGCGAGCAGTTCGGTGATGAGACAGCTGTTGTAATCATGAAGGGCATCGATGAAAATGGTACAATCCAGATGGTTTGGCATACAAATCAAGATATCATTGCTGGTTATCCTTACTTCATTCTCCCAAGAGGCGAAATCAAGAACGAGAATGTTAGCAATGGCATAATCTCAAAGATTGAGGCAAATGTAGTATTTGAAGATAAGATCATCAAAGAAAACAATCCTTTGTTCTCTGTTGGTAGTAAATTCAATACAATTGACTGGAGTACTTCATACAATGGTGAAAGCTATTCTTCTGATTATCCATATGTATTTGTTGGAAACCTCACAAAAGAGACTGCTCCAGCTGGTTCATACGTAATGCTTACAAATGGTGTTCTTACAAAGGCTAAGAATACTCCAACAATTAAGCCATTCCGTGCTTACCTCAAGTATCAGGGTTCAGACCCAACAAAGGCTAAGCCTCTGAACTTCGGTAACTGGGATCAGAAGGATGAAACAACAGCCATTAACGACTTCATGTTCCAGAATGGTATTCTGACAGAGTCAAGTGACGTTTACAGTATCGATGGTACTAAGATTCGTCATAATGTACAGAACCTTTCAGGTCTTGATAAGGGTATTTACATTATTAATGGTAAGAAATACGTAGTAGAATAAGAAAAAGAAAAGCCCGAAAGGGTTAACCGATACATACATTAATGAAAAAGAAATATTATAGTCCTATATGCGACAGAATTTTCTCGGAGGAAGAATTGCTTAATGTCAAATCAAATTTTGACGTAGACCCCAATAATCCAGAAGGAAATAATGGTAATACTCCAGGAGGAACTGTCAATAACGGAGAAAATGGAGAAGGAACAGAGATTCCAGACGATGGTGTTGGCGCCAAAATTTCTCCAGTCTGGGATTTTTAAATTGTGATTACACCGATAACAGCGTTGTGATAACGCTGTGAAGAGAATATCTCTCTTTACTTGAAAATTACATATCTTTTTGTATGTTCTTCGATTTTCCGATAAAAAGGAAATGAGAGGAACATACTTTTTTATGTTCCTCTCATTTCTACAACTCCTAACTCCTAATTTCTAACTCTTTAAGACCTACCCACTATGCCAACAAGTATAGTATTTATGAGAAAATCTTCTTTCGACATTAGGCAATAACCTTTAATTCCCCATTCCTCGCCCCAAGAATTCTTGCAAATAAACGCTGTGTCGCCGTTTTTAGTTTGGGTTAAGCCAACTATTGCCATAGCATGTTGATCGGTCGTCTGGAAGCGTTCTAAGGCACGTTGACGAAGTGCGTTGATATTTCCATCTATAGAAGGCTTCTTGTTTCTTGGCATTTTACCTTCCCAATACACAGGATGATGTTCCTTAAGAGCTGCTACAACTTGCGAGTAGAGGTCATCCATAGGGATATTCATTAATGAAGTGCGACGATGGTTATCAGGAACCTCAAGAACAAATTGTTTGCCGTATGGATGATGTGAATAAGACGTAAGCCAACTCAGTTTTATACCATATAGAAGACTTTCTGCAAACTGATGTGGAGTATAGTGAACACCAAGCAGATAAAAGCCTTTACTGAGATTGTGTGGAATGAAAGGCAATGCTTCATCAACTTCCATATTAAGACGATCCAAGCCTTTTCTGTTGTTTATGGCTATATGTACCTTATTTTTAACTATTCTCTCAAGTGCATGACTGTTAAGATCCTTTGGGCAATAGGTACTCCATTGTACCATACCATATTTCTTCATCAAACGTTCTGCATCAGGTCCAATACCACGCACGCTTATTGGTAAGGTTCCCTGCGACAAATAATGTTCAGATGCCTGCTCCTTGAGTAAAGAGCGTACTAACCACATAGGCGAAAGATTCATGGAATCGCCATAGTTCTCAATTCTTTCGGTTTCTATACAGGCAAGATAGGCATAAATCCAACATGCCTCTACCTTTCCCTGATCTTTTATTGGAGTACATCGAAGGGCCTTGTTTTGTATAGAAAAGGAAACATCCTTGCTTCCTTCCTTTTCTGTACAAGTGGAAAGTAGCAAGGATGTAACCAATATGATATTTAAGAGTTTCTTCATGACCTTAAACCTTATAACACCAAAACCTTTTACCTTAAAACCTACCTAATCATCTCAAGCAGATCTTTACCCGTTATCTTTCCGCTCATATCAGTACCTTCAAGGATATTATCTGCAAGGTCACGCTTCTGTTCGTGAAGTCGCTTTATCTTTTCCTCAATAGTGCCTGCTGATAAGAAATGATATACGGTTACGGCATTATGTTGTCCCATACGATGGGCACGGTCTGTAGCTTGCTGTTCGATGGCAGGATTCCACCATGGATCAAGATGGAATACATAATTGGCGCGTGTAAGGTTGAGACCTAATCCACCAGCCTTGAGAGAAATTACAAAGATAGGGCATTCGCCATTCTGGAACTGCTCAACAAGTTTCTGGCGTTCTTTTACTGACACCGTTCCATCAATATATAAATAAGGTATTCCTGCTTTTTCAAGTTCCTTCAGTACGATAGCAAGGAAAGAGGTAAACTGCGAGAATACAAGTGCTGCATCACCACTCTCAACGATTGGCTCAAGAGCATCGATAAGTGCTTCAATCTTTGACGATTTACCTTTCCAGTTCTTCTCAACAAGTTGAGCTGCGCAAGAAGCCTGGCGTAAGCGAGTGATTTCAGCAAGGGCATTGATAGATACCTTCTCGGAGTTCTCTGATTCAAGCATATGCTGAGCACGTTCACGGATAATCTCATATACAGCCATCTCCTCTGAAGACAGATCAACAGTCTGGTATATCTCTGTCTTCTCTGGAAGTTCGTCAAGCACCTTTTCCTTTGTTCTACGAAGCATGAAAGGATGCACGATTCGATCAAGCTGTTGCTGTCGTTCTTTGTCCTTAGCAACCTCAATAGGACCTATGAAGCGATGTGAGAAGTCCTCATAACTACCAAGAAGTCCAGGGTTGACAAACTGGAATAGATTCCACAACTCGCCAAGATGGTTCTGAACAGGAGTACCAGTAAGCATGATGCGATACTTGGTCTTCAACTGCATAGCAACACCTGATGTCTTTGCACCACGGTTTTTGATAACGTGAGCCTCATCAAGTACAGCAGTTGTCCATTCCTTCTGTGTTATCTCAGTCTTTACAGAGAGTAGAAGACCGTATGTACAAATCACCACATCACCAGCCTTTGCCTCTGATATGAAGGTAGAACGGTTTGCGATGAAGTTAAGAATAGATACATTAAGAGAAGGAGCAAATTTCTCTATTTCCGACTTCCAGTTAGGTGCAACTGATGCTGGTGCAATAACAAGAGCAGGACCTTCATGAGCCTTAAAGAGCAGATATGCGATAGTCTGCATGGTCTTACCAAGTCCCATGTCATCAGCAAGCAACGCACCTGCACCCCATGAGTTAAGTCGTGCTATCCATTGATAACCTTCAATTTGATAACCACGTAAAGTAGCATTGAGAGTTGTAGGAATCTCAGGCTTATATTCGCTTGAGTCAAGTATGCGTTTTCTTATCTCGATAAGTTCTGGATCAACCTCAAGATGAAGTTCACCATCTATGATACTTGTATCAAGCAATGCTGCAGAGAATGCAGACATCTGCAAACGACCACGCTGACGTGAGGCAAGGGCATCAAGTCCCATGAGCTGACGATGCAAACGTTCACTAAGTGCAATATACTCACCTTCTCCAAGACGAATAAAACGGTTTTTACTCTGCCCTATAAGGTCGAGAAGTTCTGCTACAGATACTTTGGTGTTATCATCCAACTGAACAGTACCTTCCATCTCAAACCAGCCATTCTTGTTCTTCTTAAGGGTAGCATTCCATTGTGAAGCTGTTGAACGACTGTTAAGTCTGAGTTTATGACCTTCAGGCCACTCTACAACATAAGGACAATTCTCTCCTTGCTGCCTGATGAAATCAAGTATAGGAAGAAGTCCAAAGGCATCAACTTGGAATGTCTTCTCTGGAGGCAGAGTACCTTCTACTCCATTAACTATATTGTAGTAATTGTTTCGTTCCTGTTCGAGATCACGCTCTACGCAGACACGTGTAGGGCCAGAGATATCAAATATCACAGAACTACCTTCTCCAGGTACGCATTGAGCACGACCATCAGAAAGAGGACGACAGAAGATGCTAACGATGTAGGCATCTTTGCCTTGTGGGCGCATTTGAAGAGTGATATTTGATGTTCCCTTGACTGTTTCAAGTGTTGAACCACCTCTGATAAGTGAAGAATGTACCTCTACCTTTCCACGAAGACTTTCAAGGAAACGTGATAGTTGTTCCTCAGCATCAAGAGGGAACTTACCAAGATCAAGCAATTGGCTGAAGTAAGGCCTAAGTTCTGGTGTCATTCGTAGATAGTTGATACTTGAAGCACCTCGTGATACTATCAAATAGTCTTTATCTACCTGCTCCTCAGGAACGTTACTCTTGATTGTAAACTCAGTATCAGAACGTTCGATGATCAGATATGGCATTTCCTCAGATACAGTTACAATAGAATAAGGTGCCCATTTACCAACATAAAGACGAGAGTGCGAGGTCATCTCTGGCAGTACACTTGTAAGATGCACATAATAGTTGCTGCCCTTGTTTCCATAACGTTCGCGATCTCTAATCCTTATATCCTCAGGCTGCATATTCTCTTCAGACATAGTCATGAAGTTATTGTATCCAATAGCCTTACCTGCACTCCATGCACCTGATTTAAGAATCTGCTGCTGACGAACTTCACACACATCGTCATTGATGTTTTGCATATAATATGCAAGACGTTCAGACTGCTCAGCATCCTTTATCTGCCCCATTTTATTGGCAGAAAGTGACTCAAGTACATACTCCCATTGCTGCTTTACATAGATTGATGTAAGCAGATGGTTCTCATAGTATGATTTCTCTGCAAGTTTATGTTCCTTTTCACTTAAAGGCTTAAACTTCTCATTGTCATACTTAATGCAGAGCCACTGAGGAGAGTTATTCTCTATACCTTCATCTGTAATAATATTCGTTCTGCCAAGATAGTTAACAAGAAGCACTATCAGCTGCTTGGAAAGTTTGTCAGCAGACATGAAAAGCAGTCGGATATCTGTTACATAGCCTTTTCTGTTGGTCAATGCACAAGCTAATGCCCATGCAGCTTTGATAGGTTCCGTCTTCACCTTCTCATTACGGCGTATGAAGTTGGCTATCATACTCTCGCCATTGGCAGTACCTTCGCGTTTGCAGCAAACTATATATAGGAAATTGGCTATACTTGTAGGCAGATTGGTGCTTACAATTGTCTTTGAGTTTTTTGTGTTGTATATTACCTGTGCCTTGCGGAATTCCTTTAGCGCATCTGCATATTGTCCCTTGAAGGTGAGAATCACAGCCGATAGCAGATGAGACTCAAAAATAGGCTTTGTCACTACATGCTTAGGCTTCTTTCCTTCAGCTAAGTAGGCATAGAGATAAATAGCGTAAAGTAACTCATCACGACGTAGATCCGTTGAGTAGTTACGAGCCTCGGCAAGTGTTGTGATACGCTTACTATCAATGAACATTTCACCTTGATAGCAGAGTGTGAGAGTGCTGTTTACGAGTTCGACAAAGCATGCCTCTGTGATATGTGACAACAGAGACATATATTTATCATCGTTGATTATTGGTTGTAGGTAGGCAACATCAGCACTAAAGATGATAGAAGCCTCAGATGTATTACGATAGTTACTGCGAATGTATTCACAGAGTGCAATCTGAACAGGCTTCTGGTTCATCTGGAAGTACTTGAATACCTCACACAGCACTTTCAGCACCTGATTACCTTCATCAGTATCATATAGCCATTCAAGCACCTTCACCATTACCTTAGGTGAGATGCGGTACATGAGTTCACGATACGTAAAATTGTAGCCTCCACGCTCCAGAAGATTCTTGTTGACAAGTCCGAGGTGAAGACTTCCACCTACATATCCCTTATCTACCTTTAAGATACGTGCAGAGATATCAGTAGGAAGAATGCTATCCGTGTCTTGGGTAGCAAAATAACCAAGTAAAAGTTTTTCCGAATATGAAAGTTCTTCGAACATTTATTTCATTGTATAGGCAAGGGCATACGCCTTAACCTGTTTTACCATAGCAAGAAGTCCGTTTGATCGTGTTGGTGAAAGGTGATCCTTCAGTCCTATTTGCTCTATGAAATAGAGATCTGCATCAAGAATCTCCTGAGGCTGATGTCCACTTATGACACGTATCAATAGTGCGATGATACCCTTTACGATAAGAGCATCACTCTCAGCTGTGAATACGAGATTGCCTTCAGCATCCTTATCACACTGAAGCCACACACGTGACTGACAACCATCAATAAGGTTCTGCTCTGTCTTGTACTGCTCATCAAGTGGTTCCTGCTCATTGCCTAAGTCAATGAGTAGCTGATACTTGTCCATCCAGTCGTCAAAAGCGCTGAACTCTTCTATTACTTCGTCTTGTATTTCGTTTATAGTCATGTTTTTTAGTTTTTAGGCGCTAAATTGAAATTTAGCGAACGGTGACATTAATTTTTAACGGGCTCCAGGATAAAGAGCTTATCACTTGGGCGTACCTTGTCAGGAACAGCAATGCTTATCCTCCAGCCCTTCTTTGCTGTCTGCACAGGTTTAAGGTCAAAGCGAATCTCATTGCAGTCAAGGTACATGGCACCAGTCGTTGGACCTGTGATAAGCAACTTATCGCCTACCTTTATCTCATGAGCCTCAACCTGGAACTCTGCAACGCCAATCTTTGAGAAGTACTTTATTGTCTTTGCACAATAAACCTTTTTCTCCGTTGCCTTGGAACCGTATGAGTCATTCCATTCGCCAAGAGTCTGTCCCTGATAGTAGCCATCCCAGAAACCACGGTTGAAGACGCGAGATAACTGCTCATCCCATGCGTCCTTGGCTGCTTCCGTGAATTTTTCTGGCAATGAATTGCCAGATACGGTGGCTGCTTCCTGATCATGGAGAACTGCATTGATAGCTTCGCGATAGCATCGAACCACAGTATCTACATACTCAGGTCCACGTGCACGACCTTCTATCTTGAATACGCGCACACCGGCATCCATCATCTTGTCAATGAAACGGATTGTCTTCAAGTCCTTTGGCGACATGATGTACTTATTGTCAACGAGAAGTTCATTGCCTGTCTCAGCATCAGTTACATCATATTTCCTACGGCATATCTGCACACACTCACCACGGTTGGCTGAACGACCTGCATTATGAAGTGAGAGATAACACTTACCTGAAATAGCCATACAGAGGGCTCCATGGCAGAACATCTCTATACGGATTGGATTACCTGAAGGTCCGCAGATATTCTCCTTAACTGCCTGCTCATGGATGGCTTTCACCTGATCTATACGAAGCTCACGTGCAAGTACCACAACATCAGCAAACTGAGCGTAGAAGCGCAGAGCCTCGATATTGGAGATGTTGAGTTGGGTGGAAAGATGTACCTCCTGCCCCACCTTACGGCAATATGTCATCACGGAGACATCTGAAGCTATGACAGCACTGATACCAGCCTCCTTGGCAGCATCAATGATTTCATGCATCTGTTCGATATCTTCACCATAAATGATAGTATTAACGGTGAGATATGTCTTTATGCCCTTCGCATCACATGTAGCAGCCATCTCACGAAGGTCTTCAATAGTGAATGTAGATGCAGAATGAGCACGCATATTTAGCTTCTCAATGCCGAAGTAGATGGAATCTGCTCCGGCATTGATTGCAGCTGCCAATGACTCACGAGAGCCAACAGGCGCCATTATTTCATAATTGTTATCTATCATACCAAGACTTCTTTTTCAGAACGCTTCATCACAAGTGGATATCTTTCAGGATACCTAAGACTATCGATCTCAAGATCAACATCAAGGTCAGGCCATGATATTGCGGATCTGCCCTCTTTGGTGATATTGAGTACGCTACTTATAGACGCATCTTTCATCCAAGGCACACGATTGTATGATAGAAAATAATCATTTCCATCAACACTGATCATAATACCTTGACTATTTATCATCAGTACGCTTGCCGACATGTATGGCATATTTATGCTTGAGGTCGTTTGCATTATCTTCTATTATTTGTTTTATTTTCTTCAAATCCTTAGAATCAAATCCATAGCTTTTGTCTAGTTCCACTTGAGGCTCAAGCCAGTATTTTGCCTCGCAATCTCCCTTTATGACATGGATGTGCTTTCGCTCCTCTTCATTGGAATAGACTTTGAAGACAAATCCTTCTTCACGTCGAAATACTGGACTCATATCCTTATGACTTGCGCAGCTTGCGAATAACTATGAACTACAGAGACCATACCTGTCCGTCAGCAGTATCCTTCACGATGAAGCCTGCATCGTTAAGGGCATCACGGATAGCATCACTCTTTGCCCAGTCCTTGTCTGCCTTTGCCTGAGCACGCATATCAAGAACCATATCCATAACCTTGCCAAATGCCTGCTCACGACTTGGATCGCCAGCCTCAGCACTTGTCTTCAAGCCGAGGATATCCTCAATCCATGTGCGGAGAATCTTCTCGAGTGTCTCAAGGTCGGCTGCAGAAATCTTTGCCTTACGGTCAACAAGGTTGTTGATAACCTTGCAAGCCTCGAAGAGCTGAGAGATAACATTTGGAGTCTGGAGGTCATCGTTCATAGCATCATAGAGTTTCTTCTCAAGTTCGGCAACAAACTTACCAACCTCTGGCTGTGAACCCTTAGCTGCCTGAATGCGCTTGATATCCTTCAGAGATGTGATAAGCTTGTTGTAGCCCTTTTCTGCTGCCTCAAGAGCCTCTGAAGAGAAGTCAACAGTTCCACGATAGTGAGCAGAAAGGATGAAGAAACGGATTGTCATCGGAGAGAATGGCTGAGTAAGCAACTCATGCTCACCCTTGAAGAACTGATCGAGGGTGATGAAGTTATTGTATGACTTACCCATCTTCTGACCATTGATAGTAATCATATTGTTGTGCATCCAGTAGCGAACTGCAGGATGTCCCATTGAAGCCTGTGCCTGTGCAATCTCACACTCATGGTGAGGGAACACAAGGTCCATACCACCACCATGGATATCAAACTCCTCACCGAGGTACTTTCTACCCATTGCTGTGCACTCACAATGCCAACCTGGGAAACCTTCCTCTGGCAATGTGTCCTGATTCTCACCAGCAGGCATCAACCAAGGCCAACGCATGATATGCTCAGGCTGTGCCTTCTTCCAGAGAGCGAAGTCTGCCTGATTCTTCTTCTCGCCAACACCAGCGAGGGTATCGCGTGATGCGTCCTTGATGTTCTCAAGTGTACGGCCCGAGAGAATACCATACTTAAAGTCATTGTTATACTTCTCAATATCGAAATACACAGAACCGTTTGAAATATATGCATAGCCATTGTCAAGTATCTCCTGAACAAGCTGCTGCTGCTCGATGATATGACCTGTAGCATGTGGTTCGATAGAAGGAGAAAGAACATTGAGCTTCTCCATAGCAGCATTGAAGCGACGTGTGTAGTACTGCGCAATCTGCATTGGCTCTACCTGCTCCAAGCGTGCCTTCTTTGCAATCTTATCCTCACCCTCATCAGCATCATGCTCAAGGTGACCTACATCGGTGATGTTACGAACATAGCGCACCTTATAACCGATATGCTGAAGATAACGGAAAAGGATATCAAATGTGATGGCTGGACGAGCATGACCAAGATGCGCATCGCCATATACAGTAGGACCGCAGACATACATGCCTACGTGACCTGGGTTGATTGACTTGAATGCCTCCTTCTTACGAGTGAGGGTGTTGTATATCAATAATGTTTGTTCCATTGGAATACTTTATATTTTTTACTTTATACTTTACACTTTTTTTAGCTCAACTCGAGCATCTTATTAATAGGCTTCACAGCATCCTCTGCGATATCAGCAGCAACCTCAACTGTTGGCCACTCATACTTAAGTGTGTTATAGAGCTTACGGAGAGTGTTCATCTTCATGTAGTTACACTCATTGCAAGAGCAACCCACGCTTCCTTCTGTCACCTCTGGTGGAACAGGGATGAACTCTGTCTCAGGACAACATCTCTGCAACTCGTGCATAATGCCTGCCTCTGTAGCTACGATATACTTGCTCTGTGGATTTGCCTTGGCATACTTCAGCATATCAGCTGTACTGCCCTTGACATCTGCAAGAGCAAGAACAGGTCCCTTACACTCAAGGTGAGCCATCACAACGGCATCTGGATTTTCCTTCTTCAGACGTGCAATCTCACCTACAGAGAAACGCTCATGAACGTGACAACCACCATTCCAGAGCTCCATCTGTCTGCCTGTTACAGAGTTGATGTAAGAGCCGAGGTTATAGTCAGGACCGAAGAGAATCTTTGCATCCTTAGGCAACTGATCGATGACCTTCTTGGCATTGCCTGAAGTTACAACAACATCTGTAAGAGCCTTTGTAGCAGCAGTTGTGTTCACGTACTGCACAATCATATAATCTGGATGCTCTTCCTTCCATTTCTTAAGATCTGCAGCAGCACATGAATCAGCTAATGAACAGCCGGCATTGAGGTCAGGTGAAAGCACGAGTTTATCTAGAGACAAGAGCTTACAGGTCTCAGCCATGAAGTGAACGCCACACATGACGATAATCTTTGCATCTGTCTCAGCAGCCTTGCGAGCAAGGGCGAGAGAATCACCAACGAAATCTGCTACCTCCTGAATCTCACCAAAGGTGTAGTAGTGAGCAAGCACCACAGCCTTCTTTTCTTCGCACATTCTGCGTATCTCAGCCTTAAGGTCGAGCTTTTCATCAACGGGCTCGTCAATATAGCCCAGGTCTTTCCATTTGTTGTCCATAACCGTAATTATGAATGTTGAATTATCTGAAATTGAATTATCTCCAAAGTTAATGTGGGTTCTATAAATTGGCTTTGTCAGATTTTGAGCCGAAAAGAGACCAAAAGATGGCAAAACGCCAAGATCCAAGAACTATTAATTTTGCGGCGGGAATTTATAGACCCCACCTTGAATTGTGCAAAATTACGAATAATTCTCTTGACTACAAAATTTCAAAGGACAAAAATAAAAAATATTTTTCATTTTCTGATTTTTACGAATATTATTAGTACTTTTGCATAACAAACCATCATCACAATGAACCATCTCAAAGGCTATATATATGCTGCAATAGCAGCAGCGGCATACGGCACAAACCCCATCTTCGCCATACCTCTCTATCACGAAGGTATGACCGTATCGTCGGTGCTGTTCATGAGATATGCCATGGCGGTTGTCATCATGCTTATTGTGACGATGATAAAAAGTCCGAAATCACTTGTCATCAAACCCAAGCATATCGGTATTATCGCATTCATGGGAATATTGATGGTACTCTCTTCCATCGGACTCTTTGCCAGTTACAAATATCTCTCTGCCGGTATCGCCTCTACCCTTCTCTTTTTCTACCCTGTCATGGTAGCTATTATCATGGCTGTTTTCTACAAGGAACATCTCACCAAAAGGTCATGGATATGTCTTGTCACAGCCTTCCTTGGTGTGGTTATTCTCTCGAAGGGTGATGATGGTGGCATGATAAGCATCATAGGCTTAGCCCTTGTCATGTTCTCTTCTCTTTGCTATGCTATATATCTGGTCTATATCAACCGAGGACCAATGAAAAAGATAGACACCTCTGCCGTCACATTCTATGTCATCGCAGGTGGATTTATTGTCATGGCCATCAACTGTCTCATTGATGGTGGCGTGATACTTCCCCATAGCACGAAAGCATGGCTCAACACCATCGGCTTAGGTGTTTTCCCAACGATCGTTTCCCTTATCTTCACCTCACGTGCCATAGCCCTTGTCGGTAGTACTGAGACAGCCATTTTCGGTGCTTTAGAACCATTGACAGCTGTTATTCTCGGCATCATCATTCTTGGCGAGACACTCACCATACAACCTGCTATCGGCATGATTCTCATCTTCGTCTCAGTTACAGTTTTGATGAAGAAAAAAGATTGATTGCTATCGGTTAGAAAAAGGTCCACCAAAGATTTGAAGTGATATTATTACATAGGAAATTGGCTTGCGACCAAAAGAATTTTATGACATCGTCAATTTTCTAAGCCGTAAGACATAAAAATTGATAACAAACAATCATATTTTATTCGATTTTTTGATGGTATAAGTAAAAGTAATAAAAAATTATTGCGAAATCAAAAAAACTTTCTTAACTTTGTATTTCAGAAAATAGAAAACTATCAAAAATGAAGACAGGTTTAGTACTTGAAGGCGGTGGTATGAGAGGCCTTTTTACCGCTGGAATATTGGATGTTCTACTTGAGAACAACGTCAACTTTGATGGCGTTGTTGGAGTATCTGCTGGAGCAACCTTCGGATGCAATTTCGTATCGCGTCAGATAGGTCGCTCACTTCGCTATAACATAAACTTCCGAAACGACCCAAAGTACATGGGATTCAGATCGCTGATCAAGACTGGCGACCTCGTTGGTGCTGAATACGCGTATCACGTTCTGCCTACTCAACTTGATGTCTTCGACTTCGAGACATTCGAGAAGAATCCTACTGAATTTCATATAGTTGCGACCAACGTGAAGGATGGAACTCCAATCTATCATCACGTTGATAAGATGGATTATACAGGTTTGGAATGGCTTCGTGCATCTGCAAGTATGCCTATCGTTTCCACTCCTGTTGTCATTGGAGATCTTGAGATGCTCGATGGTGGTATTGCCGACAGCATACCGTTGAGATATTTCGAGAGCGAGGGCTTCACAAAGAACATCGTTATCCTCACCCAGCCAAAGGGTTTCACCAAGAAACTCACAAAGCTCATGCCAGTCTTCAAGGCTACCATGCGCAAATATCCTGCTATCATCGAGGCTATGGGCAGACGCCACATCATGTACAACCACGAACTTGAATACATCACCCAGCAGCAGCAAGCTGGCAAATGTCTCGTCATCTGTCCTTCTGACACTCTCCCTATCAGCCGTACAAGTCAGAATGCGAAGAAGATGCAGCACGTCTATGCTATGGGTAGAAAGGCTGGTGAACAGAACCTTGAGGCGATAAAGCAGTTCTTGGCAAAATAGAAATTTCCATCCATATTCCCAATCCTACTCCCATTCAAAAATGGGAATCACATAGGAACCATATAGGAACTAAAAGGGATTATAGTCCTTTACTATCCCGAGAGAGTTGATACACGGTAAAACCAGTTAACCCAACTTTTACGTTTCTT
>DCJC01000023.1:0-4520 GCA_002317355.1 Prevotellaceae bacterium UBA1710
CTGTGTGAATATGTCTCGCAGCAGAGTTCGCAGCAACCTGTAGCAACAAGGTCACGAACGCAATCGAGGAATTCTGGACAGTACATCTCAAACTGTTCCATAACCACACCAGAGATACAGAGAGCTACCTTGAACTGCTTATTAGAAGCATTGATCATATCGAGCAACATCTTTGCTGCAGGAATGTATGCCTGATAAGCATTGCGCTTCAAGATCTCTTCATTCGAGTAGTCATCATAGTAGTAATGTTCTGCTCCAATATCATAGAAACGATATTTCTTCAAGCGGAATGGCTGGTGTATCTCAAACAGCAAACAAACGGTTTTCATATGTTTTAGTATTTTAAATTTTCATTATTTATTTTCCAACCCAGGAAGACGACGGTAAGCGTCAACAACGCGACGTCCAACTTTCTCCCATGTAATCTGGTTAACCTCGTCACGGCCCTTTTCCTGCATGAACTTATGAAGTTCTGGATAGGTGATAAGGGCATACATTGCATCGGCCATACCATCAATATCCCAATAGTCGAACTTGAAGCAGTAATCCATAATGGCACCGCAACCCGACTGCTTTGAGATGATACTTGGTACGCCACACTGCATTGCTTCAAGTGGTGAGATACCGAATGGTTCCGAAACCGAAGGCATTACATATACGTCGCTGACCTTGAACATCTCGTAAACCTGCTTTCCGCGAAGGAAGCCTGTGAAGTGGAAACGATCGGAGAGTCCCTTCTGTGCAACGAGATGAATCATGTTCTCCATCAAGTCGCCGCTACCAGCCATTACAACTCGTGCGTTAGGTGCCTTTTCGAGAC
The DNA here is from genome assembly GCA_002317355.1 of Prevotellaceae bacterium UBA1710. Classification (GTDB taxonomy): domain Bacteria; phylum Bacteroidota; class Bacteroidia; order Bacteroidales; family Bacteroidaceae; genus Prevotella. Next base: position 821 of record DCJC01000023.1, read on the forward strand.
ACTTAGCAGCTGCTTCAACAAAGTATTCACAACCCTTCTGTGCTGTGATTCGGCCAAGGAATGTGATAACCTTCTCGTCGGTACCACGCTTAGCTTCCATATTGAGGATTTCTGGGCTCATTGGCTCAACTGCATTGTACATAGCAACGCACTTTGCTGGATCCTGATGATAGAAGTTGATTACGATCTGACGAGTAAGTTCGGAAACGCACTGGATCTGATCTGCATGGTTCATACCATCGAGCTCGATCTTGTAGGTAGGGTCATTTGGATCAACAACGCCACGACAACGGTCGTACTCTGTAGCATGCACGTGGATTACGAGTGGTTTACCTGTAACCTGCTTAGCGTGGATACCTGCAGGGAATGTGAGCCAGTCGTGTGCGTGAATTACATCGAAACCACCTGTTGCCATCTCTTTGCGAGCGATGACTCCAGCCACGATTGAGTAGTTGTTGATTTCCTCAAGAAGGTTCTTTGGATACTTGCCCGAGAACTCGATACAACCCATATCGTTTGTGTAGAGATGGTTGAAATCAGCGTAAATCTGGTTACGAAGGTCGAAATACTCCTGTGGGTCTTTCATGACATGACCGAAACGATTCTTTACAGTGTCCCAGTCAACGTCTCTCCAAACCACAGGTGTCTGTGAACAGCTTATGATATGACTGTACTCCTGAGTCTCGTCGCCCTGTGGATGTGGCAATACAAGATCAATCTGGCATTCGCCTGTGTTATGTACGCCTCGCACAATACCGAATGTGGCAGGTGCCAATCCACCTAATGCGTGAGGCGGGAACTCCCAGGAGAAATAGAGAGCTTTCATATTATATCTGGTATTATATTTTATTATTAATGTTTATTTCTCAATTCTCATAATGGAGTTCTTACTCTGGAACATAGTCCTGAACAATGCGTAATGCACGAAGCACCTCTGCCTGGTTGATAGAGAGTGACTGTGCGCCATGTCCGTAGAATGGAGGGTTACCATCGTAAACTTCAGAGAGTGTGCCAATACAGTGACGGCTCATTTCCTCTTCGTAGCTGCTCAAACGACGCTTGATGAAAGTAACACCACTACGAGAGAAGACACTCAAGTATGCCTCAGAATATGCTCCAAGCAACCATGGCCATACTGCTCCGTTGTGATAAGCTACATTACGTTCGCTTGCATTGCCCCAATAGTATGGACGATACATGCCTGCCTTTGGAGTGAGAGAACGGATGCCCTTTGGTGTGAGCAATTCCTTTGTAACCATATCGAGAGCAGCTTTGCGAGCTGGTTTGTCGAGTGGAGTATATTGCAATGAGAGTGCCCAAAGCTGGTTTGGACGAACGCTTGTCTCTGCATACTCATCGGTAACGTAGTCGTAGAGATAACCTGCTGGAGAAGTGAATACCTTAGCGAAATTCTCTTCATATTTAGCAGCGATAGCTTCCATCTCGTCCTTCTTTGTAGGATTGCAATCGAGTTCGAGAGCAAACTTGAGAGCATTGTACCAGAGAGCGTTGAACTCAACAAGATAACCTGTACGAGGAATGAGTGGACGACCAAACTCGGTTGTATTCATCCATGAGATTGCCTTCTCTGTGCCCTTAGAATAAAGGAGACCATTGTCACGAAGTGTGAGGTTTGGTGCCTGTCCTTCGATCACATAGTTTATGATATCCTTTACAAGACTTCCATACTTTTCAATTGCCTTTTCCTTTGAAACATATTTAGCATACTGCTGAACTGTCCAAACTGCCCAAAGTGGAATATCTGGGTCATCAATCTCAGTGATGATAGCATCCTTGGTCTCATCCTTCATATAGCGCTTGAGAGCTGCTACTGCTGGAGCCATGATCTTGTCGAATTCTGGTTCCTCGCCAATGATGAGGGTAGAACCTGGCAATGCGATGAATGTATCACGTGCGCGAACATTAAACCATGGATAACCTGCGAGGATGTACTCTTTGTTGTCACGATAGATGAAAGAGCTTGTAGCAGAAATCTTCAAACAGTTAAAGAAGCTGTCACGATGGTGACGGAGTTTCAATTCGCGAGTGAACAATGCCTTCAAGCCCTTAGGGTTGGATGGAGTAGTACCTGCAGAGAAGATGATCGATTCGCCCTTCTTGATGCTTACCTCGAAATAACCTGGCATATAGAGGTCTTCCTTGTATTCGTAACCACGCACTTGCTCACGAGGATACTCAACACCAATGTTCCAATCTGGACATGTGTGATATACGCTCTCTTTGCTCAACTGCATGTAGAGTGTAGGATAACCTTCATAAAGGCACATACTAACGCCACCATCTACATCCTGATAAGAGTAGTTGATGTTGTTGTTACGATGGGTCAATTCGTTCACATTGCGGAAAGCAAGCTGTGGACGAAGTTTAAGTGTTGTCTCTGAATGTGCATCGACAAGAGTGTAGCGAAGCAAAACTCGCTGTTCGTTGAGTACAAGGAAACTCTCGCGAGTGAGGATCACACCACCCACACGGTATGTGTTGGTAGAGATAGTCTCACAGTTGAACTCACGGATATACTTGTGTCCGCGAGGAGCGAATGTATCGCTTTCGTACTTGTGAATACCGAGATTGAACTCTGCGCCGTGCTGTACCACTGTCTCATCGAGAGAAGAGAGGAGCACATGGTTGTCGTTATCAAGTTCAGGGACAGGTGTCACCAGCAATCCGTGATACTTACGGGTATTGCAACCAGTAACAGTAGTTGACGAATATGCACCAAGTTTATTGGTACGAAGATATTCGATAGGCAACGACTCTTCCAGGTTGGTGAGCAATGTCTTGTCAAACTTCAAATAGCTCATATTAATTAGATTTGTCGGTGTTAATTTACTTATTGGTTAGTTTTTGGCAAAAATAATTATTATTTTTATTACAACCAATTAAAGTAGCAAAAAAACAACATTTTTTAGGATTTATCTTGCAAAAATGTGTTGAACAACATTATTTCTTTGTTTATTGACTTTTTTTTCTCCTTTTCTTCTTGTGTTTAAAAGAAAAACAATACCTTTGCACACATTTTAGATAAATGAGCAACAATACAAGATCAGAATTAATAGAGGTAGCCCGTCAGCTTTTCGCTTCAAAGGGTTTTGACAACACTACGATGAACGAGATTGCCCAGCAATCTGGTAAAGGTCGTCGTACCCTCTACACATATTTCAAGTCGAAGTCTGATGTATTCATGGCGGTGATTGATTCCGAAACAAGCCGCATCATTGAGAAGATTGAAGAGATTCTTCCTTTGGATATTCCTGCTGATGAAAAGCTCAAGCGCTATATTCTTTCTCGTCTCGATCAGGTCAAAGATACTGTGGTGAGAAATGGTTCGCTGAAAGCAGAGTTCTTCCGTGATGTCATTAAGCTCGAACATGCTCGTCGTCGCCTTGATGTGCGAGAACTCTCTATTCTTCGCTCAATCTTGCAGCAAGGTATCAACGAAGGCACTTTCGATATTGAGAATGCTTCGGTTGTTGCTGTGACAATTCACTATGCTCTTCGTGGTCTTGATCTTCCAAATATCAAGGGTCAGTTTACCGCTCTTGGTGTTCCTATCGTAAGAATGCGAGAAACTGTCTTCAAGATGATTTTCTACGGAATCATTAGAGGTGGAAGAAGGTTTTGAAGTTAAAGAGTTAAAGAGTTAAGGAGTTAAAGAGTTCATTATCCGTCAAAGGAAGTC
>DCJC01000023.1:4584-9653 GCA_002317355.1 Prevotellaceae bacterium UBA1710
TTAAAAATTAAAACAAAAATTAGAAATAATAATAAATTAAAGAATTAAGATTATGAAACTTCTTGAAGGAAAGGTAGCCCTCATCACAGGTGCTGCTCGTGGTATTGGTAAAGCTCTTGCCGTTAAGTTCGCTAATGAAGGTGCAGATATCGCTTTCACAGATCTCGCTCTCAACGATGATATGATGGCTGGTATCAAGGCAACTGAGGCAGAAATCGCTGCTCTCGGTGTAAAGTGTATCGGTTACGCAGGAAATGCTGCAGACTTTGCTCAGACAGAGGAAGTTGTTAACCAGATCAAGGCTGACTTCGGTCATATTGACATTCTCGTTAACAATGCAGGTATTACAAAGGATGGTCTCATGCTTCGTATGACAGAAGCTCAGTGGGATGCTGTTATCAATGTAAACCTCAAGTCAGCATTCAACTTCACTCACGCTCTCATTCCTATCATGATGCGTCAGCGTGGTGGTTCTATTATCAACATGGCTTCTGTAGTAGGTGTTCACGGTAACGCTGGTCAGGCTAACTACTCTGCTTCTAAGGCAGGTATGATTGCTTTGGCTAAGTCTGTTGCTCAGGAAATGGGTCCTAAGGGCATTCGTGCAAACGCTATTGCTCCAGGTTTCATCGAAACAGCAATGACTGCTGCTTTGAAGGACGAAATCCGTCAGGCTTGGGTTGAGAAGATTCCTCTTCGTCGTGGTGGTAAGCCAGAGGATATTGCAAATGTCGCTACATTCCTTGCTTCTGACCTTTCTTCATACGTAACTGGTCAGGTTATCCAGGTTGATGGAGGTATGAATATGTAATTCTCTCTTCTACCGAAAGAGATCTGAGAATTAAAACCAATTTCTGATTTCCACGCTCGTAGATTTGAACTTTTTGATTTAAAAGTACTCTTCGACGAGCGTGGATTTCTACTTTTAAATCCAAAAGTAGTCTTTGCAAATTTGCGAAAAGACTTCCGGAATTGTTTTGCTGTCTTCGACGATTGTAGAAATCAACATCTACAAACTTTTGTTGATGTCGACATTTGTAGATTGGAGAAAAAGAAAACAAAAGTAAACTCCCACAAACGAAGAGAAATACTTTCATTTGTGGGAGTAAATTTTGCACTAAGGCTTATGTATTGGCAAAGCTTAGAATACGAAAATCAAGAGGAGATAACCTACAATAGCACCAATCACACCAATTGTGAGACCAGACTTTGCCATATCTACCTGTGAAATAATGCCAGTTGACGAAGCAATTGCATTTGGAGGTGTAGAAATAGGGAGAGTCATTGCAAGAGATGCTGCCATAGCTGTACCGAAGAGCAATGTCTTAAGACCACCTACTGCGAGAAGAGTCTCACCCATACCAGAACCTACTGCACAAAGGATAGGAATCAAAAGTGCTGCAGTTGCAGAGTTTGAAATAAAGTTAGAGAGCAACCAGCAAATCAAACCTGCAGAGATCAATACTACAAGTGGAGACCATTGTGCAAATGGAATAGAGTTTACAAGATCGGCAGCAAGACCAGACTTGTTGAAACCAAGACCAAGTGCGAAACCTCCGGCAACCATCCAAAGCACCGACCAGTTGATCTTCTCAAGATCCTTCTTTGAAAGAAGACCTGTGAGACAGAGACAGCAGATAGGAACAAGTGCTACAACGTTTGCGTTAAGATGATTCCATTCGCCTGTGAACCAAAGAATGATTGTCAAAGCAAAAGTGATTGCAACTACCCAAGTCTTGTAACCCTTGCGGAGACCACCTTCAATCTTGAGTTCAATACGTTCGCCCTTCTTGAATGGGAACATCCACAAAAGAACTGCCCAACCGATAGCAAGAACGAGAAGAGTGATAGGAGTCATGGCTGTACACCACTCAAGGAAGCTTACCTGGCTTGAAGGAAGACCCTGTTCTGTGAGACGGCTGATTGTATCTGGATCGTTGAGGTATTTCATTGCGACACCATTTGGAGGAGTTCCGATAGGAGTAGCAATACCGCCGATATTAGCTCCGAGAGGAATAGCCATTGCAAGTGCAATCTTACCCTTAGAACCATTGCCAGAAGGCATAGAGCGGAGCACAGGAGCAAGGAAGGCAAGCATCATAGCAGCAGTAGCAGTGTTGCTGATGAATGCCGAGAAAAGGGCTGTAACAATAATGAAACCAGCAAGTACTGCAGCAGGACGAGTTCCAAAAGGATAAAGGAGGAACTTAGCCATAGCCACATCAAGACCAACCTTTTCGACACCAATTGCAAGAACGAATCCTCCCATGAAGAGCATTACTACAGGATCGGCAAAACAAGCCATGATAGCCTTGTAGTCAATGGTCTTTCCTAATGGAGTAGCACTTGGATCAGCAATAGAAGGATCGTTGGCAAAAATCCATAAAGCCGAGTCGGACACCGTGAGAAGCATTACAACGATGATGAGCACGGAAGTACACCATGTAGGGATTGCTTCAGAGATCCAAAGAACTGCAGCTGTAAGGAAGATTGCAACCATACGCTGCTCAACCAAAGAGATGCCTGACAATCCATAAGCTTCTCCTGGAAGGAAGAAGAATGTGAAATAGAGAATCAAGGCAATCAGACTGCCAAAAACAGTCTTTACATTTGATGGGTTACGAAAGTTTTTGTAACGACGCACCAAAACGGAATTTCTAATATCCATGATATGTTTAATGATAAAGTAAATTTTCCTTTTTTCGAGCAAAACGGCACAAAGATAAGCATTATTTTTTATGGTTTACAATAATCATGAGAAAAAATAAACACTAATTTTCATTATTATATATAAATATGTGAAGTCAATTGCAAAATCCGTTATCTTTGGCGAAAAAATATACAAAATTCTATCCAAATGAACATCAAGCAGAAGTGGCGCCAGTTGATGGAGAACGAGGCGCTTAAACAGAAACTGTATGACATTATTTTCGAAAGTGACACTCCCATTGGGAAGAAATTCGATGTAATTCTGATGATCTGTATCGTGGTTAGTATCCTAATCACAATCTTTGATAGTCTTTTTTCCGAACATCTTGGAGGAAAGATTATGGTCGGTCTCGAATATTTGCTTACCATATTCTTCACGGCAGAATATATTGTTCGTTTGTATTGTTCGCCAAACAAGAAAGCCTATGCACTTAGTTTCTTTGGTATCATAGATCTTCTGTCTATCTTGCCCATGTATCTTGGCTATTTCATCCATAGCGCTCGCTTCATCATAGTGCTGCGAAGCATCAGACTTATTCGTGTCTTTCGCATTTTCAAACTCTTCTCGTTCATCAATGAGGGTTATATGCTGCTCTATTCGATCAAGATGAGTTTCCACAAGATTATGGTATTCTTTCTTTTTGTGCTTATTCTTGTGATTTGCCTTGGTACTGTGATGTTTATGGTCGAAGGAGATGAACCGGGTTCGCCTTTTACAAATATCCCTACAAGTATTTATTGGGCAATCGTTACAATGACTACGGTTGGTTATGGAGATATTACCCCTGTTACACATCTTGGCCGCCTTTTCAGTTCGATTGTAATGTTGATGGGTTATACTATCATCGCCGTTCCTACAGGTATTGTCTCTGCTTCTTTGGTGCAGGCATCAAAAGACGCTGCTCAACGTGTTTGCCCTAATTGCGGTAAGGCCGGACATGACTCAAATGCAACTCATTGTAAATATTGCGGCAGTGAACTTGATGATTTGATTACAGACGACGAAAATGAAAAGTGACACATTTTTAAATAAAAATGAGAAAAAACTATAGATTAGTTATACCATATTGTTTAAAATGTGTTATCTTTGCACGAAATGAAATTAATTTATAAACAATCTTAAACTATACAAATTATGGCATTAATGGATCAACTCGTTGCTAAGGCTAAGGCCAATAAGCAGCGTATCGTCCTTGCAGAAGGCACAGAACCTCGCACAATCCAGGCAGCTGATCGTATCCTTGCTGATGGAGTTGCTGACATCGTACTCATTGGCGCAAAGGCTGAGATTGACGCACTCGTTGCAGAATATGGTCTCAAGAATATCGATAAGGCTACAATCGTAGAGCCAGAAAACAATCCTAAGGCTCAGGAATACGCAGACCTTCTCTTTAAGCTTCGTGAGAAGAAGGGTATGACTCCAGAACTCGCTGCAAAGCTTGTGAAGGATCCTCTTTACCTTGGTACTCTCATCATCAAGAGTGGTGAAGCTGATGGTCAGGTTGCTGGCGCTCGTAACACTACAGGCGATGTTCTTCGTCCAGCTCTTCAGATTATCAAGACTGCTCCTGGTATCTCTTGTGTCTCTGGCGCATTTATCATGATTATGGAGAACGAGGCTGCTAAGGCTTACGGTAAGGATGGTATCATGGTATTCGCTGACTGTGCGGTTACTCCTAATCCAGATGCAAAGCAACTTGGTCAGATCGCTGTTTGCGCAGCACAGACTGCTCACGATATTGCAGGCATTGAGACTCCAGTAGTAGGTATGCTCTCATTCTCTACAAAGGGTTCTGCTAAGCACGAGATGGTTGACAAGGTAGTTGAGGCTACAGCAATTGCTAAGGAACTTAATCCAGAACTTCAGATTGATGGCGAACTCCAGGCAGATGCTGCTATCGTTCCTTCTGTAGGTGCAAGCAAGGCTAAGGGTTCTACTGTCGCTGGTCATTGTAACACTCTTGTATTCCCTTCTCTTGAAGTAGGTAATATCTGCTATAAGCTTGTACAGCGTCTCACTGGTGGTACTGCTGTTGGTCCAATCCTTCAGGGTATTGCTGCTCCTGTTAATGACCTCTCTCGTGGTTGTACTGTTGACGAGATCTATCAGACAATTACTGTGACTTGTAACCAGGCTATTGGCGCTAAGGAAAGAGCTGCAAAGTAATTAATTCATAATTCAAAATTGATAATTCATAATTGACTATGAAGATTCTTGTATTGAACTGTGGTTCATCTTCGCTCAAGTATAAAGTATTTGACGGTAAGGAAGTGATTGCTCAGGGTGGTGTTGAGAAGATTGGTCTTCCAGATTCTTTCCTCAAACTCACTGCTCCTAATGGCGAGAAAGTTGTTGTTGA
>DCJC01000054.1 GCA_002317355.1 Prevotellaceae bacterium UBA1710
GTAGATATGAATTTACATACGATGGAGCAAATAGACTTACTAATTCCGTATATCGCGAATATGAATCACGTTCGGGTAATTACATCAACAATGATAATTACAACGAGTCTGTAACTTACGATCCAAATGGTAATATCAAGACTTTGCAACGCCGTGGAAAGATGCAAAATGGAAGCTATGGCCTGATTGACAACCTTTCTTTGTATTATACAGGCAACCAGCTATCAAGCGTTAAGGAGTATGCAAAAGAAGTCAATAACACTAACTCCTTCGATTATAAAGGAGACAAAGGTTCAAAGTACGTATATAATGAAAATGGCTCTTTGATTGCAGATAAAAGCCGTGGTATCGCTTATATCAAATACGACTTCAATAACAATCCGCAGAAGATATACTTTGTCAATGGAAGTGAGACAGAGTATGTATATAGTGCATCTGGACAGAAGCTACGTGTCAAGCATATTACTGCTAAGCCCAATGTTATGACAAGAACTGTTGGTGAAAAGCCAAGCAAAGATTTACCATCCAACTACACATATTATACCACAACTACCGACTACCTTCTTGGTGGAAGTCTTATCGTAAAAAACAATACACCAGACATGTATGTGTTTGGTGATGGATATTGCACATTTAATCAACAAAGTAATCCTAACACTGGGGAAAAGTGGACACTTTTTGACTTCTACTATTATGACAAGGATCACCTTGGCAATATTCGTGAAGTAGTAGATGCAAATGGAAGCGTAAAACAGATAACTCAGTACTATCCATTTGGTGCCACATACGCAGATGCATCAGCCGCTAAGAATGCTGATTTCCAGAAATATAAGTACAACGGCAAGGAACTTGACAAGATGCATGGTCTTAACACCTACGACTATGGTGCTCGTCAGCATGACCCTATTCTCGCAAGATGGGATAGGATTGATCCGCTATGTGAAAAGTATTATGATTGTACGCCGTATAGTTATTGTGACAATAATCCAATCAACAATATAGATCCAGATGGATGTGATTATTGGACAACCTCAGATCCTCAACAAATCAAGGATTTCATAAACGCTCTTGGTAGTGGACAGACGCAATTTGATTTTTCTGGATGGACTCATGCAACTGATGCTGAGATTTGTGGAAATTTAACTTATAATGATGAAACACATAAGTTTTATACAAGTTATGCTTCTGTTGTTGATGGTGAACTAACGGTTATTGGTAAGAGTTTTGATGCCAACCTAAAGCCAGTTTCATTTACTGGAGAAGGATATGCTGGTGCGTTTGTTTATGAACCAGTTACCAATCCCCTAGCAAAAATTGGATATGCACTAAGTCCGTTAATTTATGATGGAGGCAGTTTGTGGAATAGGTGGGTGTGTAATGTGGAAGGTAGAATTACTGGACATGCCCCAATAGAGTGTGCTGTAGATTTTGGTGGAAAAAGCAAAATGGCATTCATTCGTTCAATTTTACCAAAAGGATTCAAACTAGTAAAGGGGCTTTTCTCTCATAATGAAAAAGTATATGAATATAACGGAAAATACTATTCATTTGATAATACATCACATAATGGCGGGGTATGGAAAGTTTTTATTATGAAGAATGGAAAACTTGTTAGAATTGGAACTGCAGATAAAAACCTAAAAATATTCAAGAAATAAAAATGGAAAAGATATTTGATGACACCTTTGTAAGTAAAGTTGTAAGAAGAAAAATTAGAAAAAACATAGTACAAGCATCTTTTGATTTAGACTGGTTGTCTTTTGATGTCAAGGTTAACTTTGCTTTCAATAGACTAAATGAAATTCCATACACTAAAGTAAGAATACTTATTTCATTTTGGGAAAAATTTGAAAATATACAAAGTTTCCTACAGAGCAGTAACTGTAAAAATTGGAAATTATTACGAGAACATAAATTCGGTAAAAAAAAACCTGGGCAGTTAGAGATCTATTTTGAAAATTGTATAGACGAAAAGTTTATACTCTCAATGATAAAAAAACACTATGGATACGAATTGGGCAAACCAGAAAGTCTTAGTTTAGAACTTGTATTTGTATTTCAAAACATGGATGACATAACTATATGTCATCTGTATGATGATCGCGGCTTTAATTTTTTCTATGCAAATCCTTAATACCCCAAGTTATAAAGGAAGGACGATATTGTAAGTACAATACGCATATGGTACTCTTCTTTATCGTGACTCGAGTGATTCGAGGTTTAATTGTGCCCTTGCACCCACATTGTATGGTAGTTAAGCCTCGAATTGTATAATGATAAAAAAACATTTGAAGAGTTGAAGTTTAACCAGCAGTAGAGTGGCATGTACTTGAAGGTATATCTTAGCATATAGGTACAAGATTCCAGCTTCAATACAACGCCTATGCATCTCCAATTCGCAATTAATGCAGAATTGGATTTCGATTGGACCTGAATTGGAGCTGGATTGGACATGCTTCGAAGGAAAGGCAAAAGACAAAAGGCGAAAGCCAAGGGGACGACTACAAATTTCTAACTCCGCTTTGCCGAGTGCTTCAAAGAAAAAAAAGTTTTTTTCGTATTTTTCCGTCACTCCGTCACACTGACTGATAATCAGTGTGTTAGGTGGTGACGGAAACTTTTTCTTCGTCACCCTTCCGTCACCCAGGTGACGATAAGGTGACGGAATGATATTGCATCGTCACCACTTAACCGCCTGATACTCAACGAGTGTGACGATGTGACAGAAAATTCCCAAAAACAAAAAACTTAGATAAACTCTCAGAGGCACTCCAAAGATATACAGACACAGAGAAAGCCTATCCGAGAGCTTGCTGTACAGATGACGAACAACTACAGTATAACACAGAATCAGAAATGAATACTTACTGCGATTTGATGACAGTCGCAGTCCAGCCCGCCCTTAACGATGAGACAGACAACATCGAATACTACCGATATCACTTCCCAATTGAATTCGCGCTCAACTCCAAGAGAGTGCTTTTACGAAAAGATGTTGAAAATTTGCACTTGCTAGTTGAATCCGCGGTGTGATTTTGATGTAACAACACTGTTAAAATGTGTAAACATCGATTCTCTCCTTTTTGCATATCGTTTTAGAAAGAACTATGATTATGGGAAAGAATTACTGGCTTTACATATACTTGGGAACATTTTGGTATCATTACATTAAACCAGTGATAATTTATTATTGATTATCAATATGTTACAAAATACATTCTGGTTCAAACTTGGAAATTCATTCTGCAGACGCTGGCGAGTATTCTCACAGCGATAGCAACGACTCTCGGAGTAACGAGTTGTATGTAATTAGTTAGGAGTGAGCTTTTTTTATCGAAGTACACAAAGTACACACTTTATTTTCACGGCAAAGAGACCCAAACAAGCACGTAAACATTACCGATGCAAGGGGATAGGGTGACGGGGAGGTTGTGGAAATTTTACTGGAAGCCAATAGTTTTTGATAATTATTCGTGAATAATTCAAACAAATGTGAAAAAAATGATGGCGTATCATTTTTTTTCATTATCTTTGCAGATGTAATCATTGACTAACTCTAAAGTTAATTACCTAATAATGAGAAAAATCGTATCAATTCTGTCTTTTGTACTGCTGACTCTCCTGTTCATGAGTTCATGTGATAATAATGCGCCTAAATATGTAATAGGCGTGTCACAATGTTCTGAAGACTCTTGGCGCGCAAAGCTTCAGGAAGAGCTTGTTATGGCTACATACTTCAATGAGGGTGTGGAGCTGCGCTTTACTTCGGCTCATGATGACAGCCAGTTGCAGGAGAAACAGATTGATTCGCTCGTGAATTCTGGCATCGACCTGCTGATTGTATCGCCTAATCAGGTGGATAACCTTACTAATGCCATTGGCAAGGCGTTCGCAAAGAAAATTCCTATTCTTCTCTATGACCGTAAGACGAATAATGACAACTATACCGCCTTTATGGGTGCCGATAACTACGTCATTGGTGAGATGCTTGGACAGTATCTTGCAGGTAAGCTTGGCGGTAAGGGTTGCGTGGTGGAGATTGGCGGTCTTAAAGGCTCTTCTCCTGCACAGGAACGCCATGAGGGCTTTGCCAATGCTCTGAAGAAATACCCTGAGATGCAGATTGTGGCTTATCAGAGTGGTGACTGGACTGAGGCTTCGGGTGAGACGGCTATGCGCAGAATCCTTAAGGAATACAGCGGAAGAATTGATGCTGTCTATGGTGGTAATGACCGTATGGCAATAGGAGCACGCAGGGTGATAAAGGAGAATGGCATTGACAACGGCTCTATCCTCTATCTCGGTGTGGATGCCCTTCCTACTGAGAATGGTGGTATCCGACAGGTGGCTGACTCGCTGCTCACGGCTTCGGCTATCTATCCGACTCATGGTGATGAGCTTCTGCAGCTCGCCATTGACATTCTTAACGGGAAGCCTGTACAGAAGGAGACTATGCTGAAATCGAGCGTGGTTACGAGTCAGAATGCCAAGGTGCTGCTGTTGCAGCATGAGGAGGTGGTGCGTCAGGCAGAGTATCTGCGTAAGATGCACAAGCAGGCTGGCACCATGCATGAGTATATCAGGAATCAGCAGACGGTCATTGGCGTTATCCTTGTGCTGATCTTCATCACAGCGATACTTCTTGGTATATCCATCCGCGCCTATCAGTCGAAGCGCCGCCTCAATGATATTCTCAGGGACAAGAACAAGGAGTTGGAGGTGAGTCAGGAAACCATCTCCGAAGCAAACAGCCAACTCTCTGCCATCAACGAGCAGTTGTCGCAAACCAATGAGCAGCTGATGCACGAGAAGGAGGTGGCAGAGCGTCAGCGCAATGAACTTGAGGAGCAGCGTGACAAGATAATAGAGATTTCGCTCAGTCAGAAGGACGAGGCAGAAGTGCCAGACGATGATGTGATAGATGGTAATGAGAAGCATTTCCGTCGTGAGAATGAGTTCTTCAACAAGTTTATAGCATCAATCAATGAACATCTCTCTGATTCCGATCTCTCGGTAGAGGATATCGGCGAGGAGATGTGTCTCTCGCGTGTGCAGTTATATAGAAAGGTGAAGGCTCTCACAGGCAAATCGCCAGTAGAGATAATACGTGAGGAGCGTTTACGCCGCGGCCATCAGTTGCTTGCCGACTCCTCGCTCACGATATCGGAGATAGCCTATCGGGTGGGGTTCTCTTCGCCTTCATACTTCGCAAAGTGCTATAAGGATATGTTTGGCAAGTCACCTACAAGCAATCAAAAATGATGCAAAAAGGAATAAAAATGTTGCAACGACTGATTTTTTCAAGTTGTTGCAACATTTTTTTATGTATATTTATTGTCAAAAATCTATCTTTGCAAACGAATTTTCGCATATCGAACATAATCGGTTGATTTTATAAATTAGTTTTAGTTATAAGTAAATTCTTCATTTATTTCAAAAATCAAGTTGAAGAAAAAAAAGGACTCAGGGTATTAGATTTTTTAGGGTAGAGGGATTTGTATTCTTGATAATGCTTTTGTCGGAGATTAAAGATTAGAGATTAAAAGTCGAAAATCCAAAGTCGAAGATCTTAAAGGCTGATTGACATAAAAGATTAGACAACAATATTAATACTTAAGAATATGAAAACAAAAAACCTGAATCTCGTTGCATCGGTTCTACTTGCCTTCGCAACTTCGATGCCATCGATGGCACAGAGTCTGAAGATCGAGCCTCTGGCTAATGATCATCACCTTATCCGCATCGCATCAGATGTGAAGGAGAAGTATCTTCTTCTTCCTATCGAGGATGCAGCACCTGAGTCACAGGTCAAGGTGATCGTTGATAATGCCCAGCAGCGCCATCTCAACATCAGACTTGCCCTTAGCAAGATTGACTACTACGTGCCTATCTCCCTGGATGAATTCCGCGGTAAGAATATGCTGCTGGTCACTCACCTGAGCGTTGACCATAGCAATCGCGGAGGCGTAGGTTCTGCAATCGGTATGCAGAACATCCGACTTTCCGACACATACGACACAACAAACAAGGAGAAATATCGTCCTGAGTTCCACCACACACCTTCATACGGTTGGATGAACGACCCGAACGGTATGTTCTACAAGGATGGCGTATGGCATCTCTACTACCAGTATAATCCTTATGGAAATGTATGGGGCAACATGACATGGGCACACTCCACATCAAAAGACCTCATCAACTGGGAGCCTCAGCCAATAGCTCTTCCTGGCGATATGATAGGCACAATGTTCAGTGGTTCATGTATCGTTGACCATAACAACACGACAGGCTTCGGCAAGGATGCTGTAGTGGCTATGTACACAGCAAGCGTTCAGACAGCCTTCGACTGCGACCTTCAGACACAGTGCCTCGCTTACAGTACTGACGGCGGCTATACCTTTAAGAAGTATGAGGGCAACCCAGTGCTGACTGCACCGCAGAAGGACTTCCGCGATCCGAACATGTTCTGGAATGAGGATATCAACGCATGGAACCTTATCATGGCAGTTGGTCAGGAGATGCGCATCTACTCTTCGCCTAACATGAAGGACTGGAAGGAAGAGTCACAATTCGGCAAGACACTCGGCTGTCACGATGGCGTGTGGGAATGTCCAGACCTGATGAAGGTGAAAATAGTAAACGGTAAATCGTCAAATAGTAATTATAAGTGGGTACTCTTCTGCAACATCAACCCTGGCGGACCTGCTGGCGGTAGTGCCACACAGTATTTCGTAGGCGACTTCGACGGACATAAGTTCACCGTTGACAATGAGGCTCGCTACGCTGACAAGAAGGCACTCTGGCAGGATTACGGCAAAGACCACTACGCAGCCGTTTCATTCAGCAACGCACCAGACAACCGCCACACCATGATAGCATGGATGAGCAACTGGCAGTATGCCAACGTGGTGCCAACAACACAGTATCGTTCAGGCAACTCAATATGCCGTGAGCCATTCCTCTACTATGGCAAGGACAACCAGCTGTATCTCGGCAGCCAGCCATCACCAGAGTATGACGGCAAGGGACTTGACCAGACCGTGAAGATCAAGGGTTCATGCACAGTGACACTCAGCAATGCAGAAGGCGAGGAGTTCAATATCATCTACGACCAGAAGGCAATGACACTGACCGTTGACAGAAGCAAGAGCGGCGAGACAAAGTTCTCACAGGACTTCGACGTGAATGCCACAGCACCTGTCATCAACAAGCTGACATCAATGCGCATCTTCATCGACAACTCAAGTGTTGAGGTATTCGGCAACAACGGTGAGGTATGTCTCACAAGTCTTGTATTCCCTAAATCAAAATACAATAAAGTTACAGTAAAATAACCTAAACCAATTTCAGTTATGAAGAATAAGATTCTTTTAAGTCTTATTACCCTGCTAATCTGCTCTGTTCAGGCATTTGCCCAGACAATAAAGGTTACAGGTAATGTGACAAGTAAATCTGACGGTGAGGCGCTTATAGGTGCCACTGTCAAAGAGGTAGGAACACAAAAAGCGACCATCACAGACTTCGATGGTAACTTCACCCTTGAAGTCAACAAAGGTGCTCAGCTTGTTTTCTCATACGTAGGATTTGAGACGCTGACAGTCGATGCTGTTGACGGCATGCAGGTGGTTATGTCAGATGCTGCTGAACTTCAGGAGCTCGTCGTAACCGGTTATCAGGTGCAGCGTAAGGCAGACCTCACAGGTGCTGTAGGCGTTGTAAACGTAACTGAGCTTCAGAAGCAGAATGAGAACAACCCAATGAAGGCTCTTCAGGGACGTGTTCCTGGCATGAACATCTCTGCTGACGGTTCACCTTCAGGTGCTGCTACAGTACGTATCCGTGGTATCGGTACCCTCAACAACAATGACCCTCTCTACATCATCGACGGTGTGCCTACAAAGGCTGGTATGCACGAGCTCAATGGTAACGACATCGAGAGCATCCAGGTGCTCAAGGATGCTGCCTCTGCTTCTATCTACGGTTCACGTGCTGCCAATGGTGTCATCATCATCACTACAAAGAAGGGTAAGGAAGGCAGACTCAAGGTTGACTTCGACGCAAGTATCGCAGCCTCTATCTACACAAACAAGGTGAAGACGCTCAACGCAAAGGAGTGGGGTCAGGCATTCTGGCAGGCTAACGTAAACGACGGCAGAGATCCAAACAACAACCTTGGATATCGCTTTGACTGGGCTTATGATGCTAATGGCAATCCAATGCTCAACGGTATCGCTATGAACAACTTCCTTGATGACGGTGCTACCGTTCATGCAGGTGACACAGACTGGTTTGACGAGGTTACACGTACAGGTGTGGTTCAGAACTACAACGTATCTGTAAGCAACGGCTCTGAGAAGGGCAGCTCATTCTTCTCTATGGGTTACTACAAGAACCTTGGTACTATCAAGACATCTGACTTCGACCGTATCTCAGCTCGTGCAAACAGCGACTATAAGCTCTTTGACGGTAAGCTGACTATCGGTGAGAACTTCAACATCAACCGCACAAGCGGCGTTGACGCTCCTGGTGGCATTCTTGAGAACTCACTTGAGTTCAACCCTAACTTCCCAATATGGGCAGAGAACAAGGAATATGCTCAGTCACTTGGTGCATACTCAGAGCGTGAGAACCCTCTGAGCCTCCTGCACAACAAGCAGGATGACCGCTACACACAGTGGCGTACCTTCGGTGATGTTCACATTGGCATCAACCCATTCAAGAACTTCAACCTCCGCTCAACATTCGGTCTTGACTATACTCAGAAGGAACAGCGCTTCTTCACCTATCCAATCGCTAACGGTAAGGTGACACGTTCAGAAAATGCTGTTGAGAGCAAGCAGGAACACACAACCCGCTGGATGTGGAATGCTGTTGCAACATATAACCTTGAGGTTGGCAAGCATCGTGGTGACGCAATGCTCGGTATGGAGATCAACCGCCACGACTATGAGTGGATGAGTGCAAAGCGCTACGACTACGCAATTCTCAACCCTGACTATATGTGGCCATCAGCAGGTGCTGGCCGTCAGGAGGCTTATGGTTCTGGCGAAGGCTTCTCTCTCGTTTCTTACTTCGGTAAGGTGAACTACACATACGCTGACACATACATGGCAAGTGTTACTGTTCGTCATGACGGTTCAAGCCGCTTCGGTAAGAACAACCGCTACGGTACATTCCCTTCTTTCTCTCTTGGCTGGAGAATCACTCAGGAGGATTTCATGAAGAGCACAAGTTCTTGGCTCGACGACATGAAGATCCGTTACTCTTGGGGTCAGACAGGTAACCAGGAAATCTCAAACATCGCACGCTACACTCTCTTCCAGTCAGTTGTTACTACTGGTCTCTGGGGTTCAGGTGCTGCTGGTACAGCCTATGACATCACGGGTGTGAACGGCGGTTACAGCCTCAATAATGGTTACATCCGTCAGCAGCGTGGCAATGAGGATATCAAGTGGGAAACAACAGCACAGCACAACTTCGGTATCGACTTCGCTATCATGCGCAACGAGATCTACGGCAGCTTCGACTGGTTCCACAAGAGCACAAAGGACATCCTCCTCTTCATGAATGCTGTAGGTGCTATGGGTGAGGGCGCAAGTCAGTGGATCAACGCCGGTGAGATGAAGAACACTGGTATGGAGTTCACTGTAGGCTATCGCCACAAGCTCGACAACGGTTTCTCATGGGATATCAGCGGAAACATCGGTTCTTACTCAAACGAGATCACCAAGCTTCCTGCAACAGTTGCCTCTAAGGGCGACTTCGGCGGCAACGGTATCAAGAGCGTAGTAGGTCATCCAATGGGTGCTCAGGTAGGCTATATCTACGATGGTATCTTCAAGAGTCAGGAAGAGGTGGCTAACCATGCTACTCAGGAAGGTGCTGGTGTAGGTCGTATCCGCTACAAGGATATCAACCATGACGGTAAGATCACTGAGGATGACCGCGACTGGATCTATGATCCTACACCTTCATTCACATGGGGCTTGAACATCTACCTTCAGTATAAGGACTGGGATCTCACCATGTTCTGGCAGGGTGTTCAGGGTGTTGACGTGAACTGCTTCGACTACAAGAAGCGCACAGACTTCTGGGCAAACTCAGACATCAACGTGCCTTACCTCAACAAGGGCCACAGAGTTCTTGACGCGTGGAGTCCTTCAAATACCGGCAGCGACATCCCAATGCTTACAACTGCTGACAACAACAAGGAAGGTGCACTCTCATCTTATTATATAGAGAACGGTTCATACGCAAAGCTTCGCAATATCCAGATTGGCTACAACGCTCCAAAGGCATTCGTCCAGAAGCTGAAGGTTGAGCGTCTGCGTACCTTCATCTCAGCTCAGAACCTTCTTACTATCAAGGCAGGAAAGTTTACAGGTGTTGACCCTGAGAATCCAGGTTTCAGCTACCCAATTCCTCTCAACCTCACCTTTGGTGTTAATGTAAGTTTCTAAGCAAAGAGTAAAAAAACTACAGGTATTAACCCCTTAAGAAAATGAAAACAATGATAAAACTTAAGCAATATATCAAGAGTAAGGTTTCATACTATCTTCCTCTTACAACTATAGCCTTTACTCTTTCAGCAGCAAGCTGTACATCCTTCCTTGAGGATCAGGTGCCACAGGGCACTCTTACAGAGGATGAGGTGAAGGATCCAAAGAATATCGACGGTCTTCTCGTTTCAGCCTATGCAGGTCTTCTCTCTATCGAGGACATGAATGCGTCATTCTCTCTCTGGAACTATGACACACGTTCTGACGATGCATACGTCGGTGGTGCAGAGTTCTCTGACGGTGAGCCATTCCACAGACTTGAGATGGGCGTGGGTATTCAGTCAACCGACTGGCCATTCGGCTCTATCTGGAGCAGATACTATCAGTACCTCTCCCGTGTAAATCTCTCTCTCGATGTGCTCGGCAATGCTGATCAGGAGAATAGCGTCATCCAGCAGCGCACTGCAGAGATGAAGTTCCTCAGAGCATACGGTCACTTCCAGCTGAAGCGTCTGTTCAAGAATATTCCTTTCGTCATCAAGCCAAACATGACTGAGGAAGACTATAACAACCTCAGCAACCGCGAATACAGCAATGATGAGGGCTGGCAGCTGATTGCCAATGACCTTGAGGATGCATACAAGGTTCTTCCTGCTACTCAGGCAGACAAGGGTCGCCCAACAAAGGCTGCATGTGCCGCTCTTCTTGCAAAGGTATATCTCTACAAGGCATACCATCAGGATAATGTCAACACAAATGAGATTACTGGCATCAACGAGGATGATCTCAAGAAGGTAGTGACCTATACAGAGGCTTCTATCTACACAGCTGGCGGCTATGGTCTTGAGGCTGACCTTCACAACAACTTCCGACCAGAGGAGGCTTACGAGAACGGTAAAGAGTCACTTTGGGCTATCCAGTACTCAAAGAATGACGGTACAAACTATGGTAACCTCAACTTCTCTAACCGTCTGATCGTGCCTTGTATCCCTAAGGTTCATGATTCCGGCTGTGACTTCTACAAGCCATCAAAGAATCTTGTGAATGCTTATCAGACAAATGTGGATGGTCTGCCAATGATGGACACATTCTCAAAGTCAGACTATAAGGTTGGCTCAAAGCAGACTGTTGACCCACGTCTCTTCGTTACTGTTGGCGTACCTGGAACACCTTATATGTTCAACCCTAACTACATGATGTCAGAGACCAACACATGGAGCCGCTCAGGTGGCACATACGGTTACTTCGTCTCTCTCAAGCAGAACGTTGACCCAGCATTGACCGGCACATACCTCTTCCTCTGTGACTCACAGTGGGCAGCAAGTATGAACCGCGTTGTTCTCCGATATGCTGACGTGCTTCTCATGCGCGCAGAGGCTCTTGCCCAGCTTGGTCAGAATTCTGAGGCTCTTGCTCTCATCAATCAGGTTCGCAGCCGTGCAAGCAAGATGGCTACATCAAGTATCGTTTCTACATACGCTACACAGTACAACGTACACTATGCAGTAGGTCAGTATAAGAACGTTTCTTCAAAGGAAGATATGATGAAGATCGTGAAGTTTGAGCGTCGTCTCGAGCTTGCCATGGAGTCAGAGCGTTTCTTCGACCTTGTTCGCTGGGGTGATGCCGATGCTGTTATCAATAAGTTCTATACTGATGAAAGCAGTTCAATGATGTTCCTTCAGGGTTCTAAGTTCACCAAGAACAAGAACGAGTATCTCCCAATTCCTCATGAGCAGATCTCTGCATCAAGCGGCAACTACAAGCAGAACTGCGGTGAGTGGTAAGGTATGGATGAGTAATTAAATGATTAAATACTTAAATACTGGAAATACAGAAATTCTTGAAATACTGGATTTCCACACTCTAAAACCTCAAAAACAAACAGTATGATTACTTTTAGCAATATATACAAGAAGGTGGCGGGTTCTGCTACACTGCTTCTCGCACTTTCACTATTCACATTCTCAAGCTGTACTGAAGACAACACAGGCAGCATGGATGTGAGCGGAAACTGTCTCGTCAAGGAGTTGGTGCTCAATGATAACATGAACGCCAAGATAGATATCACTAAGCGTCTCATCAAGGTAAAGGTTCCTGCTGACTTCACCTCAAAGAATGATATGGTAGTGTCAAAGCTCACCCTTTCTGATGGTGCGATGGCTAATATGAAGGCTGGCGATCATGTCAACCTCGTTGCCGACAAGAACCTTAAGGTTACCAACGGCGACCTCGTCATGGACTGGCAGGTCAGCGTTCGTAATGACGAGGCTATAATGAGTCTCTTCACACTCGAAGGCGTCAAGGGTGCTATCAATCAGTCAGACAACACCATCACGGTGTCTATCCCTGCCAACGCTGGCATAGACCTCTCTAACGCAACCTTCAACGTTACCTGCAGCGAAGATGCTGTATGCAGTCCTGCAAGCGGTACAAAGGGCGACTTCACAAAGCCTTTCGTCATCACTCTCAAGGATAATACTGCTGAGAACACATACACGGTCAACGTGACTGTTGTCTCTGACCCTGTGGCTCTCTTCGTAGGTGATGCTGACAACATGGAGGAACTCAACGACGAGGAGAAGGCAGCTGCCAAGTGGCTCACTGGCAATATCGCCGGCTCTGCATACGCTTCATGGGCTGACGTAGCAAGCGGTAATGTATCTCTTGCAAAGTGTAAGCTTATCTTCTGGCATCGTCATACCTCTGTCTATGGCAATTACATCGGCTTCGAGGGTGCTGAACAGAACGCTATGACAGCGCTTCCTAAGATGCGCGAGTTCTGGAAGAACGGTGGTGCATTCGTACTCGGACGCGCAGCTGTCAACTATGCTGTGGCTCTTGGTGCAATGCCAAGTGATGCATGCCCTAACAACTGCTGGGGCGGCGGTGGTGGCGAAGGTGCCGACAAGATGGGCGATGACCCATGGCACTTCTACCCATTCGATGCAAGTCATCCTCTGTGGAAGGGTCTGACCACCGGCCCTGATCCAAATGCCATCTACACCGTAGACAATGGCTACACCATCTGTAACTCTACAGCGCAGTATCACTACGACTGGGATCCTTACGGCGGTGATCTCTCTAAGCTTGAGGCTAAGATGAACGGACGTGCTCTTGGTGGAAACTCTGGCGGTTGCGAGGTTTCTTCATGGGAGTTGAAGAATGCTGCCGGTGAATATGGCAAGGGTGGTATCATCTGCCTCGGCTCAGGTCTCTTCGACTGGAACTCACCTTCTCAGTACACTTCTAAGTTGCATGACAATATGGGCAAGATCATTCTCAATGCCTATGATTATCTTACAAAGTAACATCTAAAAATGAATAGTATGAAATCAATGATATTTTCTGCTCTTATGCTGTCAGCCTTCGCGCTGACAGCATGTAGCGACGACAATTTCGCTGGTGACCCTTCAAAGGACTGGGCTGGCACTACTACCGCCTTTGCTTCTACTGACGAGGCAGGTTTCTCTACCTACTTCACTCCTGCCATCGGACGTGTTGGTGACCCAATGCCTTTCTATGATCAGAAGGCTGGTAACTTCAAGATTATGTATCTCCAGGAGTATGATAACAACAGCAGCTACCGCTTCCACCCTATCTGGGCTGTGGAGACAAGCGACGGCGCCAACTATAAGTCACTCGGCGAGTGGGTTTCAACAGGCGCATTTGACAACGAGCAGGATGCTGCTCTCGGCACCGGCTGTTGCTTCTACAATGAGAAAGATCAGTTGTACTATATCTACTACACCGGCCATAACGGCTCTCTCGCTATTAAGGAGGCTGTGATGCGTGCCACCTCTCCTGACCTCAAGACATGGACAAAGGACAACAGCTGGACTCTCTACGGAAAGGACAGCAACCTCTCAGGCGATGATTTCCGTGACCCACAGATCTTCAAGGAGGGCAACAAGTATCACATGGTTATTGCCACAAAGCCTGCAACGGGTGGTGACCCTTGCTTCGCTGACTATACTTCCGACGATATGAAGAACTGGAAGTTTGATGGTACTTTCAAGATGATCTGGGACAGATTCCTTGAGTGCCCTGATATCTTCCAGATGGGCAATTACTGGTATCTCGTATATAGCGAGAGCACAAGAACAAGCTGGAGCCGCAAGGTGAAGTATATGGTTGCTGACTCTTGGGAGAACCTCAAGAAGTGCTTCAACGATGGTCCAAAGTGGCCTGATGTACGCGAGGGCGTTCTCGACACACGCGCATTCTACGCTGGTAAGACTGCCTCTAACGGTACTGACCGCTACATCTGGGGCTGGTGTCCTTTCCGCGTTGGTGCTGACAACTACGCCAAGAACGTGAACGTAGGTGCTGGTGACGGCAACGAGCCTGCATGGTCAGGTGCATTGGTATGCCACAAGCTTCAGCAGAATCAGGATGGTACACTCACATGCGTAGCAGTACCTGCGATGGCTGCAAAGTATTCTCAGAAGAAGGAGGTTAAGGTGATGGAGCAGACCAAGGACTATACTCTCTATAGCCGTCTTGGCAAGCACAACCATATCTCATTCACCGTGAAGACAGCAGGCAATGATGATAAGTTCGGCGTATCTTTCGTTCGCAGCACAGACAATGAGAAGCGCTACACCCTCAAGTTCAACAACCCTCACTGGGAAGCAGACAAGAAGGATCTTCGCAGAATCGAGTTTGAGGAAGAAGGTGGCATGGGCTTCATCGACGCTGCTGATGGCTACTTCGTTCCACGTCCTGCAGACAACACCTACAAGATTGATATTTACACAGACAACAGCGTGCTGGTAATGTATGTAAACAATAACACATGCTACACAGGTCGCATCTACGGAATTGAGAAAAACTGCTGGAGCATCAACAGCTATGGCGGCAGCATCACCGTTTCCGACCTGATGATCAGTGAGTATTAATTCGCTTTAGGTTTCCCACCCTTACCTCATAGGGCGTTCCTGACAAATAACGCTCAGCCCTATTTCCTGGGTGGGGAACTTAATAGAACAATTCCTAATTCCTTAAAACCTAAAAGATATGAAACAGACTAAAAATCTTGCAATTGTATCTGTTATGCTATGCTTCTTTGCCATGGGCTTCGTTGACCTCGTGGGCATAGCAAGCAACTATGTGAAGGAAGATCTCGGACTTACTGACTCCGTTGCAAATATCTTTCCATCTCTCGTATTCTTCTGGTTTCTCCTCTTCTCCGTACCTACTGGTATGCTCATGAACAAAATAGGAAGAAAGAACACCGTGCTACTGTCACTCATCGTGACCGTGGTGTCTCTCCTCCTTCCTGTCTTCGGAGAATCATTCTATCTCATGCTCGTGTCATTCTCACTACTCGGCATAGGTAACGCATTGATGCAGACATCACTCAATCCGCTGGTGACATCGGTCATCAAGGGCAATACAGCCTCTACTCTCACCTTCGGACAGTTCGTCAAGGCTATCGCATCATTCCTCGCACCTTATCTTGCCATGTGGGGTGCTATGGCGGTAATACCAGAGTTCGGACTCAACTGGCGTGTACTTTTTGTCATCTATTTCATCGTAGGCACACTGGCTACACTCCTTCTCTTCGTCACACCTATCGAGGAGGCTCCGCTTCAGGCATCAGGTGATACTACCGTAGCACAGCAGTTTGCTGAGTGCTTCAAGCTTCTTGGCAAGCCTATCGTTCTCCTTTCGTTCCTTGGCATCGTGTGCCATGTGGGTATCGACGTAGGTACCAACACCACAGCGCCAAAGATTCTCATGGAGCGTATTGGACTGAGTCTTAACGATGCAGCCTTCGCCACATCACTGTATTTCATCTTCCGTACCATAGGATGCTTCACAGGTTCGTTCTTCCTTCGCGTGCTGAAGACCCGCACCTTCTTCATCATCTCCGTCATCTGCATGGCTCTCTCAATGGCATGTATGTTCGTGGGAGCAGACAAAATGGTGCTCTATGCAGGTATCGCACTTGTAGGTTACGGCAACTCAAATATCTTCTCTATGTGTTTTGCCAATGCTCTCAACGCAGAGCCTGAGAAGCAAAACGAGGTGAGCGGTCTCATGATCATGGGTCTTTTCGGCGGAACACTCTTCCCACTCGCCATGGGTGTGGCTTCAGATGCTATGGGCCAGGCAGGCGCAGTACTCTGTATGGCAGTCGGCGTAGCTTATCTCTTCACTTATATCAATAAGGTAAAATAAACGAATCATCGATTTATCGAAACTTCGAAATCTCGAAAAAAAACTCAAAAAAACCTCAATATGGAAAATTATATAGTAGGACTTGGTGAGATACTCTTCGATTGTCTCCCAGACGGAAAGAAACTCGGTGGCGCTCCAGCCAATTTCGCATATCATGCAAGTCAGTTTGGTCTCAACGGCATCGCCGTCTCAGCTATTGGTAATGATGACAATGGTCGTGAGATAGTAGAAATCCTCAAGGTACAGGGCGCTAAGAGCCATCTTGAGACAGTGGAACAGCCAACAGGCACAGTGCAGGTAACACTCTCAGGCAATGGTATCCCTCAGTATGACATCTGCCTCGGTGTGGCATACGACAACATCCCATGGACACCTGCCATCGAGGAGATAGCAAAGAATGCGCGTGCCGTATGCTTCGGCTCTCTTGCGCAGCGTACTGCGGTGACACGCAGCACCGTACAGAAGTTCCTCGACACCATGCCACAGCTCGGCACTCTCAAGGTGTTCGACATCAACCTTCGTCAGCAGTGGTATTCCAAGGAAGTCATCGAGGAGAACCTCAATCGCTGTAACGTACTTAAGTTGAATGATGAGGAGATAAGCATCGTAGCCGACCTTCTTGACCTCGGTGCCGTACCAACCCCAACCGACGATGAGCCACTCCAGCTCGTTGACTTCGAGGATCAGTGTCGTGACATCATGCGTATCTACGACCTTCAGATGATCATCCTCACCTGTGGCACAAACGGCTCTTATGTCTTCCATGCAGAAGGTGTGTCATTCCAGCCAACTCCAAAGGTGAAGGTTGCCGACACTGTAGGCGCAGGTGACTCATTCACCGGTTCTTTCGTTGCCTGCATCCTCAAGGGCAAGCCAATTGCTGAGGCACACAAAACAGCCGTACAGGTTTCAGCCTTTGTCTGCTCACAGAATGGCGCAATGCCAGAGATACCGGAGGAGTTGACGAAGTAAAGAAGCCTCTCCCCCCGCCCTCCCCCCGTAGGGAGGGGGCTACCCCCTCAAGGAAGTCCGATGTTCACTCTGGAAAGCATCCCTAAGGGTTGAGCGGATAATATCGGAGTATGTGTCAGGAGTAGCTGCACTCTTCTAATCATTGGGGAATATACAAAGCCCTCTCGCGAAATTGATCGTGAGAGGGTTTTTAGTGATGGTGAAATAATAACTTCGGACGATTTTGTTCAGATTGTTGAGAATTTTTGCGTTGAGACGTAGTCGAAGGTTGATAACCTTCGAGTATGTGTAAGTGTAGTGGGCTACATGACTGAGGAACAACACAAAAATAGCCAACAAGATGAATAAAAGCGGCTCAAAGAAAAACAAAAAACGTAGGAAGTTATTATTTTACCATCACTTAATTCGACAAATACAGCAGAATATTTTAACCCAACTTTTCCCATTTGAACTTTTTTCAAAAAAGTTCAAATGGGAAAAGTTGGGTTAAATCATGGTCTTTCGCGAATAGAAAACCAATAGTATTGTATATGTTTTGGCTTGACAATTTACAGGTTCTCAGAATCGACGAAAGAACGATTAAGAGGGATAGACCATTCTTCACCTTTCTGTCCAGATATATAGTAATGTTGGGCAAGGTCTTCTGAAATAGCAGCCTTGAATGTGTTTCGTATTCTGCTTAATTTCTCGTGGACAGAATTGTCTAAAGGATCCACTAAAGAATCTATTGTTGTTGTTCGTTTTGCTTTTGCGTAGTGTGAGATTTTGTATATAGGCTCTGCAATTCATCTTTGTGATCAATTAACTGTTTCAGCACAATGCCTTCGGGATGATTCAAAAACAAGAGATACAGGGCTTTGTTTATTGGAGATAATGGAATTTCAATATTGTTATAGTCTGTAAGGAATATTTTGAACTCCTTTGTGATTTTTATTCTGCTCAAAGGGCGTGAATTATCAATGATATGAGTAAGGGCATTCTTTAGCAAAATCGTATCTACACCGCTATTAACCAACATATTCAGACGCCTTTCAATTTCTAGGAATTCATCAAGACCTCTTAGGCCAGAGAACATGTCTTCGTCATAGAAGTTTACTTTGCAATAAAATCTATCATCTGGTGTGTTGTCTGAGAAATGAAAATATCCAGCAGCTACGTCTAACTGTTTTTGATCAAATTTAACAGCCTTAAATATCAATTCTTCATCTTCTTTCTTTTCAAAACGGATAAGAGATGGGGCAAGATTTCGAAGAACATCTATAGGAAACAACTCTCTACAGAAATCTGCAGTGGAGATTTCAATGCATGCATCAGGTACAACATTATCATCCATCCATGGACAGTGATATTTCAATAGTTGCTTGCTATGTTCACGCGAATAATGAGGGAGATAGATAAAGTTAAGACCTTCCTTACCGAATGTCTTTCTAATGTCATCATAATGGGTTTGTATGTATTTATTTATCTTTGTATTATAATCTTTTTCTATATAGATTACTTGCTCTGGTGTTGGTTCAAAGGAATGTGAGTCTTTTCCCTTAAGTTCGTTTTTTTTTAGTTTTGACATCCTTTGAGCAATAGTTTTCTTCTCGAATGGCAAAGACAGAAGAATAAATGGTATTATGAAAGGTACAAATAGAACAAATGCAATTTTTTCTCCAAATCCATCTCCATCTAATGGGAAATTTTTCTGGAAACGGATAATCAACCATAGTAATATATTTACTATGATTATATAGGCAATTATGTATATTACAACATTGTTCATCTACGATATTACAAACATAATTGATTTATTATTCCTGTTTCACGAGGATCTTCAAATCCATCACATTGAGACATGCCAATAAACAAGGTTTTTGCATATTGCTTTTTGGCGTCGGAAAAATTAGAAAACTGTGTTTTCAAATAATCGAGATCAAGTTGTTCTGTGTGGTCGAACTCATCAATGCTCAACGAAAACTCATTGAATACATTATCCAGATATTTAATTTCTTCATCTTGGGTTACAAGATCGGCTTTCATTATTTGAATAAGAATCTGAAAGATTACTCTTTTCTCATTAAGTGTTAGTTCCATCTTATTTTACATTATTTCTGAAAAAATTGTGATATATAGGGTTCCCAATATTAATAATAAACAGATTACATTTTGCTCGTGTTAACGCCGTATATATTAATGCGGGAGTATTTTCTCTTTCATGGATGTAGAAACCTTCATAATGTTCATCGTTCTTCATTTCTGGTTGAAGAAGAAGTATTACATCTTTTGATTCCCATCCTTTAAAACTATGAATAGTTGATAGTTTCAGTGAGTCTGTAGATGTAGTAAAATGAGTTTTTGCAGCTCTTCGAACTTCACTTAAATCTTTTTGAATATATGTTGGACTTGTATTCTTTATTATAGCTTGATATTGGCTCATTGTTTCAAAACTAATCATTGTTTTTTGTTTCGTAGAGTGGGAATACGATTCCTCTATATAACGAAGAAGGTTGATGGACTGGCCGAGTATTACAACATCTTTAGGATTGAGACGAAACTTCTCCATTATCCACAATATATTACCTGTCAAAGCTGTTGCTGTTGTATTTTTATCAACATTCCAATAATGTAAATTGTAGTTTTCAAAGGATATGTCTTGTTGAACTTCAATTGGTATGGAATCTACTGAAACGAATTCTTGAGCGAATTTAGATGACAAAGACGCAATCATAGGGTTAATTATCCTCAATGAAACTCTTTCGCTTGTTTCATTCCATCTTCCGCTAAAACCACAACCAATAATTGGCGGCATTCGAGTCTCTTCTTCTAAATCACGATCGTAGATGTTCTGTTCGCCGTCCCCAAATACAGAGATACTACCATCTTTTGCAAGGAAATTATTAACAATAGATTGAAGCCATGGAGTTTTAAAATCCTGTACCTCGTCAATAATTATTGTTTGATATTTTTCTATCTCTTTTCTGTATGGATCAAAGAACTTTGAATCGTCAAAATCATCAAGAGTCAAACTCTTTTTTGAATATCTATTTGCTTTAGATTTAAAAAATTGATGGTAATTGATAATTTCAAACATTGAAGGAGAGAAATCCTCTGGCACTTGCAAAATTCTCATACGAATGTATTGCATTAATGTGATATTGTATGTTAGAATCAGCACTTTCTTACCAGTCTTTATATGTTGAGAAACAGCTCTGTTGGCAACAACGTGCGTCTTACCACTTCCAGCAATACCTTTCACACGTAATCTGTTCTTGTCACTATTGACCAGTTCTTGTTGACGAGGAGATAATTTAGTATTTGTGTCTCCATCTCGAAATGAATGCCAATTAGATGATATTAAAGATGTTAATTCCTCATAATATTCGTATTTAAAACCTTTTGAGTAAATTTTATCAAAAATCTCTTTAAATGGTTTTGATTTCGTAAACCAGTAATTGTAAGCATAAAAGTCTTTGTCTGACCAAGTTTCTGGATTTTTCTCACGGCCTATACTATTCCTTTTTTCATTTAAGGCGCTTACTGCAATTTCGACCTCCTCAATTGAATTATTTGGAAAATACAAAGCTGTTTTTACACAATTGTAAACAGATGGGAATGTGATAGAGTCAATCTTGAGTGATTTAAGATGTATATTGAATAGATTTTCCTTAATTGTCTCTATTTGGTTAAATGCAGCATCAATTGTAGATAGATCTGTACATACGTTAATAAGAACTATTCCACGTGTTTTGCTTATAGCAATAGCATCTACACTATCGCAATTAATGTTTGGTCGTATAAAAACGTCAAATGATTTTTTACATTCAAATGACACTTTGTTACAAAAATCAACGACTAAATCACCAGTTTCTGATATTGTTGCATCATATGGGTCGGTATTTATGTTTTCATCAGCACATTCTTGGTAGTTTGTATTGATGGCATTCGTTCGTTTATGAAGGAAACATTTCGTTTCGCATCCATACGCATGATGTGTTTTACTCGTAAACTCATAAGGATACTGATTAATATTGGAAAAATAAACAGTAGGATTGAAATATCCACAAAAATCAGAAATTCGCGTATTCGAATTTTGTACAAATTTAGGGCCTACACAGACAACATAATTTAATGGAGCAAGAGATGCAACTTTTGAGGCAAGCCATGAAAGATTGATTGTTCGAATATCCAGAATATTTGAAAAGAGATTAATACTTACCTGTGAAGAACAAGAAAGTTCTGCAAAATCTTTTATATCGCTATTTGGAATATATTTATTTAAAACAAGAATTTCCACACCAGGTCCAGCAAACTCAGCAACCCATTTATGCGCTCTAGTCAATGCAGCAGTAGAAGGCTCAATCAACACAATCCTATTTAAGCGTGATAACATTTTCCTGTCATAAAGCATCTCCAAAAGTGAAAGAGTAGCAAGTCCTTGCCCACAGCCCCAATCAAAAATCTCGAAAGAATACATTTCAAGGTCTTTAAAAGGAAAATTTTGTAAAGCTGCCCTACATTTTACGATATGCATTTCTCCATATGCTGCAATATAAGCATTCAACTCATCCTCGGTTAGAAGAACTTTACGACCATGGTCTGTAACTTTCCATGGTTCAGTTTTCATCTCATAAGGGAGTTTATTATAACATTGATCTATTAGGTATGATAAATTCATGGTTCTTACTTGCTTAGTTAATAGTTCTTTATTTGCCTGTTATTGTTTCTGACAAAGGATTGTCTTTGTGGCATTTATGATTCATCACAGCAGATTGCTTGCTCGTATTTGCATAGCAATATTCACACATGTGGATGCATGTGTTATATTGTCCTATGTCTTTACTTTTCATGCAACCACAAAAATCACGTTGGCCTTTGTCTTTGTTATTGCCTCTGATTGCATAATAGCCATTATCAAGGATAATTGCATCTGGAGGAAGTTGTTCGGAATCTCCAAATAAATTTTGTTGGGGTATAGGTCGTATTTCTGCTTTAAGGAATGTCATCAATTCTTTATCATGATAAGCTCTTCTTATCATCAACTCATCATCAATGCAATGATTAGGGTCAATACCAGAAAATCTTCCTTTTTCTCCACATGTAGCGAGTTTATAGTTCCATCCTTTTCTTTTGTTCAGTTCAACTAATCTGGATGCAAATTCTTGCATTTGGATTTCTTCCCATTCGTGATATGGGATGCCATTGGCCTCCAAATTGTTCTTGACCTTACGATACAAGGCTATATCGGCAAAACTGAATACAAGTTTCTCGGTATATCCTTTTAGCTGGTCACCAATATTTTCAATTTTATTGAGGAGTTTATCAATGTTAATGTCGTCAGTCAGCATTAATGGATCAAAGCGCCAAATAACACTACCAAAACCTAATTCCTTCACCAATCGCTTGAAGGTGTCAATCCTTTGTGCAAGTGGTGGAACTCCATGCTCCAATTTCTCATTTTCATAGTCATTCAATGAAAATTGGATATAGCAGTTTATTCCAAGTTCCCTGAGTTCATCAAGATGCTCAAGAAGCGGAAGAGGATTCTTTGACCAAAACACAACAAATCGAGTTTTGGCATAGCTGATATACATCTTTACCCCGTTGAAAGGATTTGTCCATGCAGAATATCCTTTCTTCAGACGATAAAAGAACCAATCGCTATAGAATGCGGGAATATCAGTACTTCTACTTGCTGAGACTATAATAGGCTCTTGACATGGGGCGATTCTTCCATCATCAAGTTTTATTGTCGGTTTCTGTTTTGTAACTGCCATATTCGGAATTAGTTGATTTTAAACGCAAAAGTACTAAATGCTTTTTAAACAAAAGAATATTTTAACAGTAAAGTTGTAAATAATCTCTTTTTTACCATATCTCGTACCAAATGTACACCATAATCTGCTGGTTTATGTCAAGTGTTTTTTAATTGCAAGGCTTGCCAAAAGCAGTAATAGCATTTTGTTGTGATATGTTGATTTCTAAATATGTACTTTTGCATCAAAAATCAAAAAATAATTAGTATGGAAGTTACAGGAAAAATTATTGCCGCGCTTGAACCAAGAAGTGGCGTATCTCAATCAACAGGAAAAACTTGGAAGGTAGCTCAATTTGTTTTAGTAACTCAAGAGCCTTACCCTAAACATATTGTATTTGAAGTATTTGGAGAGGATAAGCTTCAAGAGTTCAATATACAAGTAGGAGATGAACTTACAGTCGCATTTACAATTGATGCAAGTGAATATAATGGAAGATGGTATAATCATCTTAGAGCATGGAAGGTTGAAAGAACAAGTATTGCGACATCAATAGTGCCGACTCCTATTGAGACCGTTGATGATCTGCCTTTTGACTCTCCTTTATCATTTGACTGCAACGACAATTCTAGCGTATTCCCATTTTAACCTATTTCACTATGGATAAGAATATATTTACATCACGCAGTTTCATTGATAAAATTACGAATATTCGAAATTCTGCCAAAATGCCTTCTACTTTTATTGGCGAAATTGATATAGATAATAGCGTTGGACCTATTTCGTGGGGACAACTTATTGTTGTTGGAGGACGACCAATGCAAGGCAAGGATTATGTCATAGACAAAATCATAACAAATGCAGCAAAAGAATACGGTGTGCTTATGTGTTCTTTCACGAAGAGCGAATCTTATATGGCCGACAAGCTATCTTCTATTCTAAAAAGGACAGCAGGTATTGAAAATAACATTTACGCTTTATGCACATCAGATATCACGATGCAACAAATGAATAAAACATTAACTCATGCGGTGACAGAAAAAGGAATAAAGTATATCATCCTTGATGATATTAAATATTGTTTTTATGAATTTGATTCAACAGAATTCTGCAGACCTATTAGAGCGTATTCTGAACTAAGAAAGTTCGCTATGGAGAATAATGTTATTGTTATATCTAAATATACGACATCATGGGAAGCGGATGAACGCAGCGGTGCAGAGGGTAAATTTCCTCTACTATGGGATTTTCAAGGTGTTGACGAGATTGCAGATGTCATAATCGGTGTTCATAGACCTGAATATTACAATGTAATGGTAGATGAATATGGGAACTCACTTAAGAATAAGATATTTATCAATGTCCTTAAGGCACCATTTACAAAAGATTTTTCAATAAATATGGAATATAACTCTTAAAACTCTGTTTGTATGAAAAAAGTTTTATCAATTGCATTGGCAATAATCTTTTGCCTTTGCGCAAAGGCACAGACTACAGATAAGGAACTCAACAAAGAGAATGGATTCACGTATGTGGATTTAGGACTTCCAAGTGGTACATTATGGGCTGCAAGAAATGTTGGTGCATCCAGTATAACTCGTTATGGAAATTATTTTGCGTGGGGAGAGACAAAAGCAAAGGGTGACTATTCATGGGAAACCTATAAGTTTACAACAGATAAAACAGCAAAAGGAATTTCTAAATATCAATGGGCAGATAAGAGTACTGGCAGCTATTGGTATAGGAGTGGGGTATTCGTTGGTGATAATGTCATAAGGCTGAATAGTGAGGATGATGTTGCGCATGTAATCATGGGAGGTCGATGGCATACCCCAACCTCAGCTCAGTTTTATGAATTGATTGAGAATACCACACAGATATGGGTGAAAAACTTCAAGGATTCAAACACGAGTGGTTGTATTTTTCAGTCCAAGATAAATAAGAAAGCCATATTCTTTCCTGCTGCAGGAAATAAGAATGGGATGGAATTTGTTGATGACGGTAGTATGGGATTCTATTGGACTTCAGATATGATTGGAAAGAAAGTGACGACAGTATCAATGGCTGAGACTTCAGAAGCGTGCTTAATATGCATTTATGATGGAGGAAACTACTTTGAATACGAGCCAAGATGTAATGGATTGTCTGTAAGGGCTGTATGTGAGTTGAAATAAAATCAATTTTGTGCAAAGGTAGGGTTAGGCATGCTCATTTATCACA
Source organism: Prevotellaceae bacterium UBA1710 (assembly GCA_002317355.1). Classification (GTDB taxonomy): domain Bacteria; phylum Bacteroidota; class Bacteroidia; order Bacteroidales; family Bacteroidaceae; genus Prevotella. The sequence goes on from DCJC01000054.1 coordinate 25,616, forward strand.
GCCCGAACACTTCCTTTGCAGTTTTGGTGGTTGTTTCTGCAAGTTCCTCATTACTCACACCATAGGCGAAAGCAAGCTTCTCTATAATATAAGGTATGAATGATGATTCGTTTCGCTCTCCTCTGTGAGGTGCTGGAGCCATATAAGGGGCATCTGTTTCAAGAACGATTCTGTTCATAGGTACAACAGCTGCGAGATCTTCCGCGAGATGACTCTTCTTGAAGGTGGAAACTCCTCCTATACCAAGAACGAACTTATCAAACTGCAATAGTTCGGTGGCTTCTATCTGATTTCCCGTGAAGCAATGGAATACACCTCCCGGTAGCTCCTTCTCGTATCTTCGGATAATCTTTACCATCTCATTCTGTGCTTTGCGACAATGAATCATCAGGGGTAACTGTGTTTCGATGCTCCATTTCACTTGCTCCTCAAAAGCAATCAGCTGCTCCTTCTCAAACTCACGTGACCAGTAGTAATCAAGACCTACCTCTCCGATAGCACATATCTTGCCCTTCCATTCCGGTAGAAGGGCATGCATCTTCTCAAGAACCTCTTTATAATCCTCTTTCACATCCTCTGGATGCAATCCGATCATAGGACGGATGAAATCGGGATAACGCTCGCATACTGTTTTCATTGATGCGAGAGAAGCGTAGTTGATTCCGGGAAGGAGAAGTTGGATAGCACCTGCTTCCTTTGCGCGTGCTATTACCTCATCAAGGTCGTCCTTGAATTCTTCTCCATCGATATGTGTGTGGGTGTCAATGAAATGCATTACTTCTCTCTTTTCATCATTTTTGCAGCATACTCTCTGAGGGCGGTTTTCTTATCCTCAGCAACGCTAACCTTATCAAGTGCTTCGATAGCTTGGTGGTAGTATTCCTCCATCTTTGCTTTAGCCATGAGATCGATACCGAGCTTGTTGTAGATAGCTGTTACAGCAGCAACCTTCTCCTTACGGTCGAACTCCTTCGCGGAAATCCATCGTGTGAGTTCTGCTTTTGTCTCACCCTCAGCTTTGTTGAATGCATTGATGAGCATATATGTCTTCTTATTGCTTGTGATGTCTCCACCGATAGCTTTTCCGAATACCTTCGGATCTCCATACACATCAAGGAAATCATCCTGAAGCTGGAAAGCGAGTCCCATACGCTCTCCAAAGCGATAGAGCAGTTCCACATCTTCCTTTGGAGCATCAGCCATGATAGCACCAATCTTCATAGCACAAGCAAGAAGAACGCTGGTTTTGAGACGTATCATCTCGATGTATTCCTCCTCGCGTACATCATCACGGGTTTCAAACTCCATGTCATACTGCTGTCCTTCACCAATCTCCAATGCTGTGGTGGTGAATACATCAAGCACTGCTGGAAGTTTATCCGCTGGACAGTTCTGCATCCTCTGATAAGCAAGAACGAGCATGGAATCTCCAGAGAGGATAGCTGTGTTAGCATCCCACTTCTTATGTACGGTAGCTTGACCACGACGAACATCTGCATTATCCATGAGATCATCGTGCAGAAGGGTGTAGTTGTGGTATGTTTCCAAACCGATAGCTTGTGGGAGAATGGTCTCTGGATCATTCTTGTAGAGGTTGTATGACATCAGCATGAGCATCGGACGGATACGTTTTCCACCGAGGTCGAGTACATACTTTATTGGTTCGTAAAGCGAATAAGGCTTGCGATCGTATGGCAAGTTTGATAGATAATCTTGAATGAGATTGAGCATATGTTTTATAAGGTGTTGGGTGATGGGTGATGGGGGTTGGTGGGTTGTATTTACACAACTATCAACCCCTAATCCTTAATCACTTAATCATTAATCTATAAAGTAAACGCTGCATTAAGAAGCAGGCTTGATGAACTTACATGATACTTTGCGTATGAGACTCCGATGGAGAATCTCTCAAGCATAATACCACCTCCGAAAGAGAATCCTGCACCATGACTGCTTGAAGCTTTCTCACCGAAACTATCAGTTGTAGCTACCTGCATTTCGTGAGCCCTTCTGAAATTGTATCCAGCAGAAAGATAGAGCTGGTCGCTTAGCAAGAGATCTGCTCCTACAACCAGATGTCGTGATAGAGCATAGTTCCAGCGGGTAAGATCAACAGCTGTAAGACTTACTCTGAAAGGAGTTCCTGTGATGCGTTTCGTTACACCCAACTGTAAATCTGCTGGCATTGATTCGAATTCATCATTATAAGCAGAAAGCTGACCACCGAGATTCTTTACAACCACGGAAGCAGAGAAATCCTCCTCCTCGTCGTAGTAGTTGATACCGAGGTCGATACCTGCTGCAGTACTGCTGTAATCACCTATCCTTGAGTAGATGAAGCGTGCTGTTACACCACCCATCAGGCGTTTTGCAAGAGGGTAAGAGAGTGTTCCGCTGAGAGCAAGGTCAGAAGCATTGAAATCACCAAGGATGGTTCCGTTGCTATCGGTATGCTTCATCGTTCCGTAGTTGAGATATTGTGCTGCAACATCAATGGTAGCCTTCTCTCCTTGCATAAAAGCATAACCCGCAGAAAACATGTTTGCTCCACCCATATAGTTCATGTATCCAATACTCACGGTCTTGTCAGAAACAGAAGAGAGAAGAGCTGGATTATGAAGGGTGAGAGTTGCATCGTCCTCAATGAGAGATATGTTATCTCCACCTAAAGCTGCAGCGTGGGAGCTTACTGGCAAACGAAGGAAATTGTATATCGTTTGCGACTCCTGAGCGTGCAAAGCAAGGGTAAAACCCATCCAAAGGAGGAGAATTAGAGCTTTTTTCATCCTAATTAAAGAATTTTACGGCAAAGATAGCATTTTTTTCCAATATCCTTACTAAATTTGCACTTGAATTTTAATAAAAGAACGAAAATTACCGCTTTTTATTGTGGAAGTAAAGAAATCACATAAGGCTGATCTCGAACATTTGCGTCCGTGGATGTTTATCGGTGGACTCGTATCTGTTATCCTCGTTTTCATTCTTGCACTTGAAGTGCATATCGGTGGAACGAGTGATGATTTTGATGAGTTCGACGATGATATCGCTATGGATCTCAACATAAAGCCGAACGATCAGCGGGATATGATTGCTGCTGCTGAGAAAACCAAGCAGCCTGAGCAATCGGAAATCCTCAATAAGGTGGATAACCTATCGGATATTCCGCCCGAGATACTCAATGTGGTTAAGTTTACTCCAGATGATTTCGACGAGGAGGATCTTATAGAAAAGGAGAAAGAGGAACCAATCAATCAGAATGCTGATGATCCTGAAACCATGCGTATCGTTCAGGAATTGCCTCAGTATCCTGGTGGAATGGTAGAGTTTATGAAGTGGCTCACCAAGAACCTGCAATATCCCAAAGGTGCTCTCAATAGTAAGATACAAGGTAAGGTGATGATAAGTTTCATCGTTAATACTGATGGTACTGTATCAGATATTAAGGTGGTGCAGAAAGCGCATCGCTTACTTGATGCTGAGGCTTTGCGAGTTGCTAAGCTGATGCCTAAGTGGGAACCGGGTAAGGATCACGGTAAGGTGTGCAGAGCTATGGTTGCTATACCGATTGTGTTTGAGATATAAAGAAACCCAAGCAACCTCTCCCCGAAAGCCCCCCAGCCCCCGAGGGGGGAGTTCTTTTATAGTATCTTCAAATAACGGGGGTAATTGTAATTCGTTTTTTTTGAAAGCTAATTAGGAAGATTTCTAAGAAAGTAAATTAGGAGTAAATTATATCAGGGAATTACTTTAAGCGGTAGATGCCGCTGGAAATTAATTTCAAAATAATAATTTACTGAATTGTAATTTACTGTCGCAATTTAATGTCAATTTACTTTCCTACCTACAGCGCAAGCGTTATAATTTACTTTCCCTATCCTACGTAAGCCTCTCAATTTACTTTCCAATCTATAGCGTTAGCGTCCCCAATTTACCTTCATAAATATCATTTGCTGTCAAAACCCTAAAAACTCGTTAAAAAATATGTTTTTCTGTTTGTGTGCGTACACAAATGCTTGATATTCGTCAATTATAAGGCATTTTTCTCATAAAAAGCGTAAAATTGTTTGCGTACACAAAAAAATAGCAGTACCTTTGCATCGTCAAAAGGAAAAAAGGACATAACCAAGCAAAAATTCAGAAAGAGATCTGGATGGTGATGATCCCGGAAACATTCCTGAATGACATTTTGAACAAGAATTGTTTAGGTTAGTAGAATAATAGATTTAGGTTTTAGTTATTAGGTTAAAGATTGTTTGACTCTTGGATAACAAAAGAAGAACCGCGAGGTTGTTCTTTCAACTTAGAAAAGGATTTTAGTTAAACATATTTTTCAAGTACGCTACAGCTCGTGAAGAGTAGTAGCGTATTTTTTTGCTCTTTTCTTTAGAAATTCCAAGAAAATCTTTGAGATATTGGAAAAAAATGCTATCTTTGCCGTCGTAATCGTAAAATTCAAACAAATAATTAAGGAATCATGGATGAAAATGTAGAAATGCCTAATAACCATATGATATGGGCGATACTTAGTGCAATCTTTTGTTTTTTACCTCTCGGTATTGTTTCTATCTACTATGCATGGAAAGTAGATGGTCTTTATAATGATGGGAAATATGAGGAAGCTCAGGAGGCTGCTGATAAAGCAAAGAATTATGCTATATTCTCTGCTGGTGTAGCTGTAGTATTGATTGCTGTTCAAATCTTAGTTTTCGTTTTGGCTGGTACTGGATTTATAGGTGCTTTGATGTTCGGATGAGGTAGTTGATAGAAAAAAACTGTAAACTCCAAAAAGCAATGTTCTTATAATTATAATGAAATAAGAAAAAAAACAGAAGTAAATTTGTTTGAATATAAAAAATAACATTAAATTTGCAATTGATATGTTACTACAATTACAAATGATTAAATAAATGTATCACAAAATGAAACAATTTATTCTATTAGTTCTGTTGGCAGTAACTACAACTGTATCAATGGCACAGCAGAATCCTAAAGCTGGATTTATCATTACAAACAAGGGGGATACCATCAGGGGAAACATCGATTTCCGTACTAACGAGAGATTATCAAGGCAATGCGATTTCCAAGCAAACGGTACCACTGGGTACGAAACTTATAAACCAGGTGATATCGATGGTTTCAGATTCGATAACAATGGTAAGTATTTTGTTGCCCGTCGACTTAATGTTACCGGAACTCCAGAGCTCTACTTCGCTGAATTCATTGTTCAGGGTAAGATGAACCTCTATTGTGTTGTGAATAATTCAGATGAATACTTCTTCTTTGAGCGTGAGGATGGTGAGATGGCGTTACTTACAAACAGACAAGTGAGCTGGACTTCCACCCAAGCGATCCAAGAAATCAAGGATAATACTGCGGAGAAGAGAGAACAGCGTGGTAAGGTCACTTCTCTCGTAAAAGATTCATGGAATGCAGTAGAAGCGTTGAATGAGAATGATATGTCGAGAAAGAAGCTTATCAAGGTTGTACGCAACTATCACGATGATATGTGTACTGACGGATCTAAGTGTATGGTTTACGAATATAAGGAAGAATCCGATAAGGTGTCAGCTCATTTCAAGTTATTGGCAGGATATGCGCACTATTCATCAAATAGTACTGATTGCCAGCATTTTGAAGATGAGAGCTATCCAGGTAGTGGTGTCGAATTCGGTGCTGGAATAGAGATTGATCTTGAGCGTAAAGTGAAGGGCTTGAGCCTTGAAGCTGTAGTATCATATATTCCAAAGCTCAACTCTTCACATGATGTGAAAGACCCTGCTTTGAGTGGTGAAAAAGTTGCATCTACAATAGAGATGAGTGTGGTAAACTTGAATTTCGGTGCAGTAAAGCGTTTCGGAGAAGGAAAGATCCAACCGCTTGCACGTATTGGAGCATTTGCTTGTATGGCTATGGGAATAACGGAAAAGAGGACGAGGTTAGAGAACAAAAATTCCGTTTTTCCTGATATAGAATGGGGTAATGCCTTGAACTATGGTGCTTATATCGGATTAGGAGTTCAGATGCCGGTAGGTAAGCATTTCGTTCGTTTGCATGGTGATTTCTATAAGTCATTAGCATCAGCTTCCAATGGTAAGATTACCAAATTCGCTGTTATAGCTGAGTTCGGATTTTAAATGAAAAGTGAAAAGTAAGTAAATGAAAAATACAAGTTAGTATTTCTACCAGAGGGTTTCCTCGGAGAAGTCTAACTTGTATTTTTTATTTAATGATTTTCCGTTTTCAAAAACGCAAAGCAATAAAACTTTGCATCTTTGGGTTTATATTGAGTGACTAAACTTTCAAACTATAAACTTATGATAAAAACAATCAATCTTCACAACATATTGCTATCGGTAGTATTATTCTGTTGCGCAACAGCACAAGCACAGTTCCAGCCACTCATTAAAATGGCAAAAGAAAGAAATGCGATGACCTTTAAACTGGAGAAAAACAATGGGTATATTCAGCGTATTGTCATTAATGAAAGTGACATGGACTATGTTATGCGATACAAGGGAGACAACCGTTTCTTCAGTATCCGTCCGGGCAAGAATATCATAGAGCAGTTTCCTGCCAATAGTCAGGAAGCCAAAGGTAAATTCCAACAACATGAGAATATACTTTTCTATCCAGGTAGGGAAGTGAAGGAAAGCAAGGTGGGGAAGGTGGTGTATGCCTTGCCTGTAAAAGATGGCTCTACGATAAAATGCAAGGCTGCAAAAGATAAAGTTATTGTCAACAGAGAAGACTCATTGCGTGTGCCTTGTGTGCATTTCCAACTCAATGAGGGTGACTCCATTTATGCTGTCAGAACAGGTACAGTTTGCTTTATTACCTATGACAGACTCAAATCCTTCTATGTATATCACAATGATGGTAGTTTCGAACTCTATCATGATCTTGAAAGCAATCTGAAGGTTGGTCAGCATATCAAGGCTGGTGACTATGTTGGCACTAAACTTGGACAAAAGCCATTCAAAATGTTCTTCTTCTATTTCGATCAGGAGACACTAAAAACCACCAAACTTCCCTACAAGACTTTCTCTCCACTCTTCCGTACATCAAACGGTGATATTCGGATAGAAGACAAGCATGAATTGCATGCCGTCATTGATGACAAGCTGAAGAGACAAGAGAAATAATATTCAATTGTTAGCCAACTATGCCTTCGCTATTTCGCTAATCATCGTGAATTCGACGAATTCTAAACATTTTGTTTTCAATCAATAAGAATTCCGTAAAGTGCGAGCCCCGAAGTGGACTGCCCTTTTAGGTGTCGCCCGCTTCGGGGCTCATCAATCAAGCGGCTAATGAATTGGTCGAACTCATGTTATTCTGTTTTTATGGGTAAAACACCATGACCGAACAACTATCGTTGGCATTGTCCATGTAGAAAAACACAGCTGGTAACAATTCACGTCAGTTATAGCACTTTTCCGTCACATATATTTAGCAATGCCGATGTTGTTCCTTTGTCAACAATTCACTCAAAGTCCCATTAAACTCCCATTAAAGTCCCATTGAACTCCCATTAAACATTAAAATAATGGGAGTTTATTTGGAGATGAATGAAATTTTAATTGGCTTTGCAGCTGAGGTACAATGACGACATTTCGTCTTGAAATTGAACCTGCAGGAAAAGTATTTACGCAATTAAGATGATAAAGGTATCCTCTGTTTGATAGATACGCGTCAGAAGAACAATGTGAGAAATCCATACAAAGCTACGGGAAGAAGCATTGATTTTTGTGTTTCAGACAACTTAAGAGTAGGGTACTATCCAATGATATTTTGTGTTTGTTTTGGGAAATACAAAAAACATGGGGTAAAAATTTGGAGGACAGATAAGGCTGTAGCAGAAGGTCATAGTAATTGCCCTTATTGCGCTATAGGTACAAATGCCAACAGAACACGTATTTGGCGTTTGGATGAGATGGATGCAGATCATGTAACTGCATGGAGTCGTGGAGGTGAAACAACGATAGAGAACTGCGAAATGCTCTGTAAATCGCATAATAGGTCGAAAGGCAACAGATAGTTTTCCCCTGTAGTTTTCATATTGGGAAACGGGAGGATGTCTGATAATCTCAGATTAAGAAACTGTCATAAGGAGAATTAATGACAACGACCATGGTAGGAAAGGGTAAATGTGTATTTTTGCAACCGCAAACATTATTGTTTAACACATTTAATTTTTTTATTTCTATGGAAGAAAAATTTTATTTCTGCGATTCTTGCGGCAACCTGATGGTTACGGCAATCGACAGTGGGGTTGAGCCCTATTGCTGCGGGGAAGAGATGACGTTGCTCGTCCCAAATGCAACTGACGGTAATCTGGACAAACATGTGCCAGTAGTAACCTACACATCAAAGCATTCGATGAAGGTGAAAATCGGTGAGATGCTTCACCCTATGACTTCGGAGCATAACATCCGCTTCGTGTGTCTGGTTACAAACGTTGGTTTCATTTTACGTTACCTTGAAGAAGGCTCAGCACCAGAGGTTTGCATCTGCTTCAACGGCAAACCTGTCGCAATCTATGCGTATTGTAACATACATGGTCTATGGCGTGCTGATGCCCCGGAGATTCCTTCGGAGTGTAAAGAAAAAGCATGCGAAACCATGTAGTAATATTTAGTATTTTTTATTTAGGCTTTTACTCAGGGATGCTGCGGCCGAAAGGAATATCACCTTCGCTTCTGCATCTCTGAGTTTTTTGGACCCTCTAAATCCCCCTTAAACGGGGACTTGACTCGCGGCGGGCCTTCTGTTGGTCTTTCCCCTGTTTAAGGGAGACTTTCGCGGGCTATCCGTTGGTTATTCCTCCTAAACAGTGGGATTTTTTTTTGGGGGGGCTTTGGCCTTTATGCCACCGTGAAGCCGAGTGACTCTATGGCTTCACGAATTTCGGACAGGTCGGCATCGCCTTCTATCACAGCCTTGCCAGATGCAAGGTCAACACTTGCAGATGTCACACCCTTGCATGAGAGAATCGCTTTCTCTGCATTTGCACGGCAATGGTTACAGTTCATGCCTTTGATGGTTATGCCCCCCTCCCAGCCTCCCCGAGGGGAGGAGTTAGAAGTCACACTTTTCTCGCTGTCTGCATTATGCGAGTGACCGCAGCCACATCCGCAATGATCCTCTACGCGTTTATCATGCTGACTTTCCTCTCCCTCCCTCGGGAGGGCTGGGGAGGGGTTACAATGGCAATGTCCATTTCCGTGGTAGTGATGCCAAATGGCATTGATGAGCAAGAGGAAAAGAACACCGGTGCAAATCCATGAGAAGATTGATGGCTCTTCATGACAGCAGTCACCCATAGGCGCAACTGTTGGAATGAACCATTCGCGTGGCAAGAGGTGGTCGATGGCAAGGCCGAAGCCAACAGCACCGATGATGATGCTTGCAAGGTATGTTATGAGCGTCTTTCTACCCATCACCTTATTGATGACAAGGATACTTGCCATATTACATGCTGGACCTGCCATGAGAAGCACGAGTGCCGCACCTGGAGTTAGTCCCTTGAGCATAAGTGCTACAGCGATAGGAATACTACCTGTTGCGCACAGATACATAGGTATAGAGAACGCCAGCACGAGCAGCATGCTTGCAAGTGAGTTGTCCTTGAAGATCTCGAAAAATGAATCAGGTACGAAGACGGTGATGAGTCCGGCAACGATAAGTCCGATGATGAGCCACTTACCGATATCTTCCATCATTTCGAGGAAAGCGTAGGAGAGGGCGGATTTTAGCCCCTCCCCAACCCTCCCGAGGGAGGGAGTTGAAGAGTCACACTTACTCGCTGATGAGTTTTCGTGTGAGTGACCGCAACCACAACCACAACCACAATGCGCCTCTACATGTTTATCATGGTGACTTTCCTCTCCCTCCCTCGGGAGGGCTGGGGAGGGGTCCACCGCATTCACCAACTGCCCACCAAACAATGCGGTGAGGAATGCTATGAACGGGCGGATGATGGCGAAAGGCAAGCCCATGAGTGAGTAGGTAGCAATGATAGAGTCAACGCCAGTCTGCGGTGTTGCTATGAGGAATGATGCTACCGCACCCTTGCTCGCACCTTCACGGCGAAGGGACATGGCCGTTGGAATCACGCCACAAGAGCAGAGAGGGAGAGGAACGCCAAAGAGAGCAGCATAGAGTACACTGCTGAACGTTGGCTTTGCCAGATAACGACTATAGATCTGCCCCGGAATGAAAGCATGCATAAGTCCTGCAAGGAGGAATCCTAATAATAGGAAAGGAGACATCTCATTAATAAGATGAAGTATTTGTTCCATATACTTATTGTTTTAGTTTCTGAATGCAAAAGTACATTTTTGTCGGTGCAACGGTGTTGCAAAAGGAAGCTTTATGTCATAATGACATATTATAACCGTCTAAACACGTCATATTGACACACAAAATACAATTGGTACAAATAATGATATGGGGGATTTTGAAAAATAGAATTAAAAACAAGGAGGTAAATATGAATTTCGAAAAATTTACAATCAAGGCACAGCAGACGGTTCAGGAGGCTGTTAGTGGTGCACAGCGTAGCGGTCAGCAGACTATAGAACCAGTTCACGTTCTTCGTGCCATCATGGTGAAGGCGCAGGATGTCGCAGGCTTCATCTTGCAGAAACAGGGCGTTAACCCACAGCATATTTCACAAGTAGTAGAGAGTGAGATTTCTCATCTGCCTAAGGTTTCAGGTGGCAACGGTCAGCCTTATCTCTCTAACGACACCAATCAGGTAATCATTCGTGCAGAGGCTATCGCCCAAGAGATGGGCGACGAGTTCGTCAGCGTTGAAACTCTCTTGCTCGCTCTCGTCGAGGGCAGCAATACCGCAAGCAGAATCCTCAAGGATGCAGGACTGAACAAGCAGAACGTGTTGGCTGCTATCAAGGAACTGCGTCAGGGCAAGAACGTGCAGTCACAGTCGGCTGACGATAACTACCGTTCACTTGAGAAATACGCCAAGAATCTCGTGGCTGACGCCCGTGCAGGAAAGCTCGATCCGGTGATAGGCCGTGATGACGAGATTCGCCGTGTGCTTCAGATTCTCTCACGCCGCACAAAGAACAACCCTATACTCATCGGTGAACCGGGTACTGGTAAGACTGCCATCGTGGAGGGTTTGGCTCAGCGTATCGTTCGTGGTGACGTACCTGAAAACCTGAAGGACAAGATGCTGTACTCACTCGATATGGGTGCTCTCGTTGCAGGCGCAAAATACAAGGGTGAGTTCGAGGAGCGTCTGAAGAGCGTCATCTCAGAGGTTACAGGTGCAGACGGTCGCATCATCCTCTTCATCGACGAGATACACACTCTCGTAGGGGCTGGTGGCGGTGAGGGTGCCATGGATGCAGCAAACATTCTGAAGCCAGCCTTGGCTCGTGGTGAACTGCGTGCCATCGGTGCAACAACCCTCAACGAGTATCAGAAATACTTCGAGAAGGACAAGGCTCTTGAGCGTCGTTTCCAGACCGTCATGGTTGAGGAGCCTGACGAGATGAGTGCCATCTCCATCCTTCGTGGTCTGAAGGAACGCTACGAGAACCACCATCGCGTACGTATTCAGGATGATGCGTGCATCGCAGCAGTGAAACTCTCAGAGCGCTATATCTCAGACCGTTTCCTTCCTGACAAGGCTATCGACCTCATGGACGAGGCAGCAGCAAAGCTACGTATGGAACGCGACTCCCTTCCAGAGGAACTTGACGAGAAGACCCGCCGTCTGGCTCAACTCGAAATTGAGCGTGAGGCTATCAAGCGTGAGAACGACGAGGAAAAACTCGCATTGCTCAACAAGGAGATTGCCGACCTTCAGGAGGAGGTTAGCCAGTATAAGTCCAAGTGGCAGAGCGAGAAGGGACTTGTCAACAAGATTCAGCAGAACAAGCAGCAGATAGAGCAGCTGAAGTTTGAGGCTGAGCGTGCAGAGCGCGAAGGCAACTATGGTTTGGTGGCTGAAATCCGCTACGGCAAGCTGAAGGCTCTTGAGGATGAGATTGAGGCTATCAATTCGCAACTTCATTCTGCACAGGGCACAGAGGCTATGGTGAAGGAAGAGGTTACGGCAGATGATATCGCAGAGGTAGTAAGCCGCTGGACAGGCATTCCTGTTACCCGTATGCTTCAGAGCGAGCGTGAGAAGCTTCTCCACCTTGAAGATGAGCTGCACAAGCGTGTGATAGGTCAGGAGGAGGCAATCTCTGCCGTAAGTGATGCCGTACGCCGTTCACGTGCAGGTCTTCAGGATCCAAAGCGCCCTATAGCAAGTTTCATCTTCCTCGGTACAACGGGTGTGGGTAAGACTGAGCTTGCCAAGGCTCTTGCCGACTATCTCTTCAACGACGAGACGATGATGACTCGTATCGATATGAGTGAGTATCAGGAGAAATTCAGCGTTACTCGACTCATCGGTGCGCCTCCGGGATACGTGGGATATGACGAGGGTGGTCAGCTCACAGAGGCTGTGCGCAGGAAACCATATTCCGTAGTGCTCTTCGACGAGATCGAGAAAGCGCATCCTGATGTGTTCAATATCCTTCTGCAGGTGCTCGACGATGGTCGTCTTACCGACTCAAAGGGACGCACGGTGAACTTCCGCAACACCATCATCATCATGACAAGCAACCTCGGCAGCCATCTCATTCAGGAGGAAATCAACAAGAACGGCGGTTCGCTCAATGCAGAGCAGTCAGAGGCGCTATATAGCAAAGTGACAACGATGCTCAAGCAGACCATCCGTCCTGAGTTCCTCAACCGAATCGACGAGACCATCATGTTCACTCCGCTCAACAAGCAGGAGATTGCCGGCATCGTACGTCTGCAGATGAATGCCGTGAGCAAGATGCTGGAACAGCAGGGCTTCAAACTCTCTGTGACCGATAAGGCAGTAGAAGCACTTGCTCAGGCAGGTTTCGACCCTGAGTTTGGTGCTCGTCCAGTGAAGAGAGCCATCCAGCGTGATGTTCTCAACGCGCTGAGTAAGTCTCTGCTCTCAGGCGAGGTGACACGTGATCATGATATCATCATCGATGCCACGGAAGATGGTAAAATCAATTTCAGAAATTAATGTTTTTTGGTTCAGTAGTTTAAGTTATACCCCAGCCACCACAGGAAGTGATTCTTGTGGTGGCTATTTTTATATAAAACCGAATAAAATCGTAATCGCTCTGCGAGCAACAAACAATAGCACTTTTTCGTCATATCCTCTTGGCAATATCAGCCATGTTACTTCGCCAATATTTCGCCCACATTCCGCTCAAAGTCCAATTAAAGTCCAATTGAAGTCCAATTTAAACATGATTTTATTGGACATCAATTGGTAGTTAATAAAATATTAATTGGCTTTACACCTATAGTACTATGACGACATTACATTTCTGAATTGAACCGATGGCAGACGTATTCCCAAATTAGTATCATCGAGACAAGAACGGATCTAAGTGAAGAAATGTTCACTGGAGCGGACAGAGAACCATACATTATGTAAAAAGAAGTTAAAGTTGGGTATCGCATGCAAGATTATGCCATACCTCACATTTCTTATAGTGAAAGCTCGAGCAAACAATAAGCAAAAACGTAAAAAAAAAATTATCATGACAAAGAAACTTTCAATAGTAATGGCTTTTGCCGCAGGTCTCAGTTTGACATCATGTGATAAGGATGACAATCTTGATCCTCTCCCAATATGTCCTGTTGGTGCAGAGGCAGCAATTGGTACGTATGAAGGAAAAATGGAAATCTCAGGTATAGGAAACGACACAATTGTTAATGTTCGTGTTCAGGTTGGCCGCACCATAGCTATCGCACCAATGCCACTCAACTTGATGATGGATTCCATCATAGCCATAGATCCGAAGGGTGAGACGGCAAAGGAACTTTCAAAGATGGTGTATTACAGCGACTATACAGCCAAAGCAGCTGGTGAATCGAATATCGAGTTTGATATTCCTATGAGTTCATCCGATATTCGCATTCTGGCTTCTGACAAGAAATACCATGTGATGCGACTTGGTATCGGCAAGCGCGCTGATTGTGTTTATGCCAAGAAAGACAGTACTCTTTCGCTTAATCTTAGAGCAGACGATGCTGTGCTCGATGGCAAGAAGGTAGAGCGTTTCAAGGAAATTTCGCTCACCATCACCAAAGCAAAGCGTAGCAAGAAATGATAGTATTCACCGACGGCATATCTGAGCAGCATCTTGTGACACGACTGCAAGATGCTGATGCTGAGGCGAGGGCATTACTGTATGAACAAAGTGCAGGGGTGTTCTCGTCACTCTGTCGTCGCTATATAACTAATGAGGATGATGCACGCGATATCCTGCATGACCTTTATGTCAAGATATTCTGCAATATAGACAGATTCACATACAAAGGTGAAGGCTCACTTTACGCATGGATGTCGCGTGCGCTTATCAATCTTGCGATAAACACACTTCGTGGTCAGCATAAACTGGAGTTTGTTGATCTTGACGATAAACTACAATTCAAAGAAGACCCTCCTGACGTAACGGTCGTACCTTCTGATGTCCTTCATGCGCTGATTGGAGAACTCCCCGACGGCTACCGTACTGTGCTCAATCTCTATGCGCTTGAAGGTTTCAGCCATAAGGAAATCGCTTTGAAACTTGGCATACGTGAGAGTACTTCCGCCTCACAGTATCTAAGGGCGAAATCATTGCTGCAAAAAAACATATGTGAATACATAAAACGCAAATCGTAAGGAACATGAAGAAAGCAAATATCGAAAATACAGAAAGCTGGGAACAAGAGTTAAGAGATAAACTGTGTTCGCATGTTTCTGAACCTCCCGCTGGATTGTGGGAGTCGATTACGTATGACGTGCAGACGAAAGAACGGCCAAAACCTGTGTATCATATACGTCGTTGGACAATCACTGCCGCAATGGTTGCCTTGGTTGCGCTTATAGGCGAGTTTGCATGGAAAAAGCATTCGGGTGCGAATGGTGCAATGAATAAGAATGTGGTTTCTTTGCGAATTGGTGAAACTGGACCGATTGCATCTGCACTTCAACCGCATACATCCAACTTTTGTATGGAACATATTTTGCCTATAGCTACCAATAAAAAAACTGCAAATAATAATGAGGTGTGTGCAAGGAACGCCAATGATGCCTCTACAATAACTATTGCAGATGATGCTCCCGCAACCAGCACCATAGAAATTGAGAAAAAGACAAATGATGGTACTGATGAAGTTCAGGAAACGGAGCAATCCTATAGATCAAGCCAGAAACATCTTGCTGACAATTCATATCCGGTGAATACAGACATGAGGAAACATGGCAATGGGAATCGTAGTTTTAACGTGTCCGTGTCTGCTTCGGGACTTCCAAATG
Organism: Prevotellaceae bacterium UBA1710; assembly: GCA_002317355.1. GTDB lineage: Bacteria > Bacteroidota > Bacteroidia > Bacteroidales > Bacteroidaceae > Prevotella. The sequence continues at coordinate 40,998 of DCJC01000054.1, forward strand.
AAGGTTTATCCAATCAGAGCGTATGCGTTATCTCGCCAGATCCAAGAACAGGACTCTTTGTTGGCTCAGAAGGGATGTTGAAGGACGGTGTCCTTCAGCAAGATGTCTATGAACATCATTACCCGTTGAAAGTCGGTTTGTCACTTGCCATGCAGCTCACAGACCATCTGGCTGTTGAATCGGGTATCAACTACACATATCTCCATTCTTCTGTCACTAAACTTGGTTCAGGACAAAATAGCCCTATCACCTCATCTGCAAGCTACCTTGGTGTCCCAATATCATTGTCATATCGTATTTGGCGCAGAGATCGTCTTTCTGTCTATTCTGGTATAGGCGGAGAAGTCGCAAAGTCTCTTCAAGGCAATCAATGGCAAGTATCTACCATGCTATCTGCGAGAGTTCAATATGATTTGAACCATGTTTGCGGAATATACCTACAACCATCCGTAGACTACTATTTCTACAATCATTCAGACGTAAAGACGTATTATAGTGAACACCCCCTGATGCCATCGCTACAGGTGGGGATAAGATTCAATATCAAATAACCACAGCAAATAATAATTTGTTGTGGTTAAACTATGTAAATGATATGCGCAATAAAAGAAAAAACACCTGCAAGATAATAGATATAAATCAATTACTTATGATTTATAAATAAAAAAATATTAAACGTTTAAACCTTTCATTAAAGGGAAACGTCTTTTTAACGTGAATATTCAAGATAATAAGCATTAAGATAATACATATTAAGGTAATAGAAAGATTTTTAGGTTAGTATTATATATTTATACTGGAAAAGAAGTCTACGCAGTGATGCGTGGACTTTTTTGTTGTCGTTATAAGGTCATACAATTTCCGTCACGGTAAGCGTATCGCCATCCACCCTGAACTTCACATCCCTACCAGCAAAAGGCATTCCGTAGATACGTTCAGGATCTTCATGATACTGAGGACGAGGATCTTGTGCAAGTACACCTTTAAGCGAAGATAGTTCCACGGCAGTAAAGGCAGAGGCGATTTCCTCAGGGATGACGACTTCGAGCGGTTGCCAACTATTGCTATCAGTAAACCCACCTCGTGCTTCTGGATGCGCATCAGCATAAGGAATGTAAGGCTTTATGTCGTAGATAGGTGTTCCATCCATCAGGTCAGCACCATAGACGCGAAGCACACCCGACATCGGACAGGCTCCCTCTCTACGGGAGAGGGCGGGAGGAGAGGCTACTCTTACGCACGACAAGCCTATTGGATTTGGTCTGAAGGGAGATCGCGTGGCAAACACGCCCAATCTCTCATTACCTCCAAGTCGTGGAGGGCGTACGGTTAGTCCGCTAGAGGCATGCTTGTTGGCTGAGAATCCCCAGATAAGCCACACATAATCGAAGCCCTCAAGCCCACGGATTGCATCAGGAGAGCTATATTCCTTTTCGAAGACGATTTCGCCCACAAGGTCTTCCACCACACCACTTTGGCGCGGAATACCGAACTTGCTCGTCAATGGCGAGTGAAAATATGCTATAGGTTTAATCTGCATGGTTGCAAAGGTACATAAAAAAACACTCACAACAAAATCATTCCGCAGAATAATTTGCTGTGAGTGCAGTATTGGTATCTCAACTACATGGTATTAATCAAGATTAACAGACGATACCAATCGGTTAATCCAATTATCCATTCCCACGCTTGAGATGAGTCTTTTCGAGGATTAAAGTTGATGGATGAAGGAATAGAGCTTGGTTGTATTGCCTACATAACCAGCAAAAACTATCAAACCTTAATCCCTAATCTTTATTCCTTAATCCCTAATCTTTATTCCTTAATCCTTAATCTTTATTCTTTAATCCTTAATCTTTATTCTTTAATCCTTATTCCAAAATTAATATGCCTTCTCGTGAACACCAGCAACGGCACGACCTGAAGGGTCGTTCATGTTCTTCCATGCCTCATCCCATTCAAGCGCCTTAGCTGTAGAACAAGCAACGCTTGCCTCGTGTGGAACTGCCTTTGCTGCACTCTCAGATGGGAAGTGCTCCTCGAAGATTGAACGATAGTAGTACTCCTCCTTGCAGAGAGGTGTGTTGATTGGGAAGCGCTCTGCAGCATGAGCCATCTGCTCATCTGTAACAGCCTGTGAGGTAATCTCCTTCAGTGTGTCGATCCAAGAATAGCCTACACCGTCAGAGAACTGCTCCTTCTGACGCCATGCTACAGACTCAGGAAGCATATCAGCGAACGCTTCGCGTACAACCTTCTTCTCCATTACTGTACCTGGACAGAGCTTATATTCTGGGTTGAGTGACATTGCAACGTCGAGGAACTCCTTGTCAAGGAATGGCACACGACCTTCTACGCCCCATGCAGACAAAGACTTGTTGGCACGAAGACAATCGTAGAGGTGGAGCTTGCCAAGCTTACGTACGGTCTCCTCATGGAACTCCTTAGCATCAGGAGCCTTGTGGAAGTAGAGGTAACCACCGAATACCTCGTCAGCACCCTCACCTGAGAGTACCATCTTGATACCCATTGACTTGATGACACGAGCGAGCAGATACATTGGAGTAGATGCACGAACTGTTGTCACATCATAAGTCTCTATATAGTAGATCACGTCGCGGATAGCATCGAGACCTTCCTGAATAGTATAGTTAATTTCGTGGTGAACAGTACCGATATAGTCTGCTACGACCTTAGCCTTTGCAAGGTCAGGTGCACCCTTCAGACCAACGGCAAATGAGTGAAGACGTGGCCACCAAGCCTTCTCGTCACCCTCTGACTCGATACGGTGAGCTGAGAACTTCTTTGCGATGGCAGAAGTAACTGAAGAGTCAAGACCACCAGAGAGGAGCACACCATAAGGTACGTCACACATGAGCTGGCGCTTAACAGCAGCCTCGAGTGAGTCGTGAACAGCCTCTACGCTCTGCTTGTATGAAAGACTTGCGATCCCCTTGATCTCGCCAGAGCAGTCAGTTGGCATCTTCTCCATCCACTCACGTGTGTACCACTTCTTGAGCTCGCTTGTACCGCTCATGTAGTAGTGGCCAGGAAGGAATGGCTCGTACTCGTCGCAGAAACCTTCGAGAGCCTTGAGCTCAGAAGCGCAGTAAGTCTTGCCATCCTTGTCATGACCTATATACAAAGGAATAACACCAATTGGGTCACGGCCGATGAGGTATTTGTCGCTCTCCTCGTCATAGAGACAGAAAGCGAAGATACCATTGAGCTTCTCGAAAATCCAAGATGGGTCTTCTATGCCCATGCGCTTCCAGTCGCGATAGAGTGCAAGGATTACCTCACAGTCAGAGCCTGTCTGGAACTCATAGCGGCCTTCGTACCATTTACGTATCTCACGGTGGTTGTAAATCTCACCGTTGACAGCAAGCACAATTTTCTTATCTGGAGAAAATAGTGGCTGCTGACCTGATTCCGGGTCAACGATACTAAGACGCTCATGTGCCAATATTGCGGAACCACCTACATAGATACCGCTCCAGTCAGGTCCGCGATGACGGATCTTCTGTGACATTTTCAACGCTTTCTTTCTAAGTTCAGGAGTCTGATCCTGAATGTCAAGGATACATGCTATTCCACACATAATTCAACTAGTTTTTGTTGATTGTAAGTTTGCTGTTTTCTTTTTTATAATTGATAACTGAGCCGTTGCCGACCCAATTATCAATTATCAATTGTCAATTATCAATTTTTTAGTTGTAGCAGGTCTCACCATGCTCGTAGATATCAAGACCTTCTTCTTCAATGATTCTGTCACAACGAAGACCGTGGGTGTATTTGATACCGAGGAAGATTGCCATACCACAGACGAATGCGAATGCTGCTACTGAAAGAGCGCCGATTGTCTGAACACCAACAGAGCACTCTGTACCGTTGATTGATGGGTCGCAGAAGATACCAGTCATGATAGTACCGAGGATACCACCTACACCGTGAACTGAAACGGCACCAACTGGATCGTCAATCTTGCAGACCTTATCAATGAATGCTACTGAGAGACACATTACTAGACTTGTCACACCACCGATGATGGCACTTGAACCGATGCTTACGCAGTCGCAACCTGCTGTGATACCTACAAGACCTGCAAGAACACCGTTACATACCATTGAGAGAGATGGCTTGCCATCTACGATCCAAGTGTAAACGAGAGCTGCGATACCGCCAACTGCTGCTGCCATATTTGTTGTCACGAATACGTGTGACATGCTTACTGCGTTAGCATAACCTGTTGCTGCAACTGTAGAACATGGGTTGAAACCGAACCATCCTATCCAGAGACAGAACACGCCGAGAGCACAGAGTGCGAGGTTGTGACCAGGAATAGCGCGTGACTTGCCGTCCTTGTCGTATTTACCGATACGTGGACCAAGAACGATTGCTCCGGCAAGAGCAAGAACGCCACCGCAAAGGTGAACCACCGTTGAACCGGCGAAATCGTGGAAGCCCATTTCAGAGAGCCATCCGCCTCCCCATGACCAGTGCCCCTCGATAGGATAGACAATGGCAGAGATCAGCATTGAGTATATGAAGTACATGGAGAACTTTGTACGCTCAGCCATAGCACCAGAAACGATTGTTGCTGCAGTAGCGCAGAACACTGTCTGGAAGATGAATGTACATTCTGCAGGTACGTTAGAGTCAGAACCGATGGCGAAGAAACCATCCCAACCGATGAATGAGTTTCCGCTGCCATACATAAGTGAGAAACCAAGAATCCAGAAGAGAACTGATCCGCACATGAAGTCGCAGAAGTTCTTCATCAGGATGTTGGCAGTGTTCTTTGAGCGTGTCATGCCTGCCTCAACGAGTGCAAAGCCTGGCTGCATCCAGAACACGAGCATCGCACCAAGCAATACCCAGAGAGTATCAAGACCGTTTACATAGTCTTTAGCTTCCTCTGCAACAGCTGCAAGAGGCATTATTGTGGAAAGTGTTGTTGTTATCATATCGTGTCCCATCCATTTACTCTTGATGGGTTAAGAGCTTTAAGTTGATTGTGTGTTGTGTGTTGAGAGTCTGTGTCTGTGTTATCCGTACTTTACTCTCTAATCCTTAATCCCTAATCTCTAATCCAAACTACTTCTTATCAGCAAGAACAGTGTCACCATGCTCGCCTGTTCTGATAGAGTAAACATCAATCACATCGCTGATGAAGATACGACCGTCACCAACCTTGCCTGTATGTCCAACTGTAAGGAACACCTTGACGGTAGAGTCAACAAACTGCTCACGGCAGACAATTGAGATCTTCACGCGCTCAATTACATCTGTTGAGTATTGTACACCTCTATATACACGTTCTTGACGGCTCTGGCCAATTCCATGTACATCGTGATACTCGAACCAGTCGATGTCTGAATTAAGGAGAGCCTCCTTAACATCCTCGAACTTTGTCTTACGGATGATTGCTTCAATCTTTTTCATACCTTAAACTATTAAATTGTGAGTATTTCTGTCACTTTGTAACTTTCTGGGTGCAAAATTACTACATTTTGTCAGCAAAACAAAGAGAATGCTACCACTTTGAGTTTACAAAAATATGCAGAATTACTATTTGTATATACATTATTCCAAATCTATAACAATTTGAAAGTATTTTACACAAAAACATTACAAATTGTAAGTTACATAAATTTTTCATGCAGTAATGTTAGAAATTCTATTGATTTTCCGACAAAAAGTATTAATTTTGCACCCAGAAACAAACAAAAAGCAATCGAATGGAGAATTCAACTATACAATTTACCAAGATGCACGGTGCGGGTAACGATTATATTTATGTAAATACATTATTATATAATATACCAGATCCAGCCAAAGCATCAATCGAATGGAGCAAGCCTCATTTCGGAATTGGTAGTGATGGTTTAATTCTAATCGGAGAGGCAACAGAGCCTGATGCAGACTTCTCGATGCGAATCTTCAACAACGACGGATCAGAAGCAATGATGTGCGGCAACGGAACACGATGCGTAGCAAAGTTCCTTCACGACAAGGGATTGACCGATAAGAACCCTATCCGCCTTCAGACTCTCTCAGGCATCAAGATCCTCAACCTTCACCTCGATGCCAACAACAAGGTAGAGACCGTTACCGTTGACATGGGAGAACCAATCCTCAAGCAGCCAGCACAGTTTGGCGTTAATGGTGGAAAGGCAGTCAACTGGGAACTCACAGCAGAAGGACGTCAGTTTATCGGAACATTCGTTTCAATGGGAAATCCTCATTTCGTTATCTTCCTCGATGACACCTACGAACTCGATGCCGACCCTGCAAGCGACAAGAAACTCTTCCCACTCGATCACTTCGGACCAATCCTCGAGCATCACGACATATTCCCACAGCGATGCAACATAGAGTTCGCACAGGTCATGCCAGACGGCACCATCCGCATGCGAGTATGGGAAAGAGGAAGCGGGATAACACTTGCCTGTGGCACAGGAGCCTGCGCAACAGCAGTAGCAGCAAAGCTCACCGCCCGACGCGGAAGCGAGAGCAACATCCAGATGGATGGCGGAACGCTCAACATCAAGTGGGATGAAGCTGATAACCACATCCTCATGACCGGCCCTGCAGCAATCTCATTCGAAGGAGAGATTGCACTGCCGGAATAAAGATTAAGGATTAAGGATTAGGGATTAGAGAAATCTCGAAAATTCGAAAAAATAAAAAAGCAAACTTACAATCAGCGAAGCCAGAAAAACCGATTTCGGTTTTTTCAAAACTTCAAAAAGAAACTTTACACATGGCATTAATAAACGAACACTATCTCAAGCTCTCGAACAACTATCTGTTCGCAGACATTGCCAAGAAGGTAAATGCCTATAAGGCTACCCATCCAAAGGCAAGAGTTATCAGCCTGGGTATTGGCGATGTAACAAGACCTCTCGTTCCTGCAGTCATAGAGGCTATGCACAAGGCAGTTGACGAGATGGCAACAAAGGCTACATTCAGAGGCTACGGACCAGAGCGAGGATACGATTTCCTCCGCGAGGCCATCATCAAGAACGACTTCCTCCCACGTGGCATCCATCTCGATCCAAGTGAGATCTTCGTCAACGACGGCGCAAAGAGCGATACCGGTAACATCGGAGACATAGTTCGTTGGGACAACTCAATCGGAATGACCGACCCTATCTACCCTGTGTATATCGACTCTAACGTGATGTGTGGTCGAGCAGGTGTCTTCGAGAACGGTTCATGGAGCAATGTCAACTACATGCCATGTACATCCGAAAACGGATTCGTGCCACAGATACCAGATCATCGTGTAGATATGATCTACCTCTGTTATCCCAACAACCCAACAGGCACAGTGCTCCACAAGGAAGAGCTTCGCAAGTGGGTCAACTACGCTCTTCGCAACGACACACTCATCCTCTTCGATGCAGCCTACGAGGCATACATTCAGGACGAAGATATCCCACACTCAATCTATGAGATCAAGGGAGCACGCAAGGTAGCCATCGAGTTCCGTTCTTACTCTAAGACAGCAGGTTTCACCGGCGTACGCTGCGGATACACAGTCATTCCTAAGGAACTCTCAGCAACAACACTCGACGGAACCCGCATAGAGCTCAATCACCTCTGGGATCGCCGCCAGTCAACAAAGTTCAATGGCACAAGCTACATCTCTCAGCGAGCAGCAGAGGCAATCTACTCACCTGAGGGCAAGCAGCAGATAAAGGAAGTCATTGACTACTATATGACAAACGCTGCCATAATGCACCGCGCTCTCACTAACATGGGACTTGAGGTGTTTGGCGGAAAGAATGCTCCATACCTCTGGGTAAAGACTCCTAACGGAATAGAGTCATGGAAGTTCTTTGAGCAACTTCTCTACGGAGCAAGCATAGTCTGCACACCAGGTGTTGGTTTCGGACCTTCAGGAGAGGGATATATCCGACTCACAGCCTTCGGTGAACGCGAAGATTGCGAAGAGGCAATGCGTCGCATGGCAGAATGGATGGCAAAATAATCTTGACATACAGATCAACAACATAACACACAAATATACACTGTGTTCCCGCTGGTTCTTCCAGCGGGGACTTTCAAAGAAAGGAAAAAGATTATGAGAACATTCAAGGTAATGGCTCTTACACTCGCCGGAGTGTTGAGCGCAAGCGTAGCAAACGCACAGGATGAAGTTGAAGCAACCGTATCAGCAGATGTAGTAAGCAATTATATCTGGCGCGGTCAGAAACTCGGAGAAGGAAGCATACAGCCAACACTTGGCATCAGCTATAAAGGTCTCAGCCTCAGTGCATGGGGTAGCTATGGAATAACAAATCCTGATGACACCAAGGAATTTGATCTCACACTCGCTTACAGTACAGGCGGCTTCAATGTAGGTATCACAGATTATTTCTTCACAAGTCAATACGACGGCATTAAGTACTTCCAGTACGGCGCACACAGCACAGCACACGTATTCGAAGCAAATATCGGTTATGACTTCGGTCCACTCTCAGTTCAGTGGTTCACAAACTTCAGCGGAGCTGACGGCGTAAACGAAGATGGCGAGCGTGCATACTCATCATACGTTGAGGTTGCAGCACCATTCAAGCTTGGTGGTCTCGACTGGAGTGCATCAATCGGCGCAGTACCATTCGCAACAACATTCTATGCAGACGCAAGCGGATTCGCCGTAACAAATCTCACCGTTAAGGCAACTAAGGAAATCAAGATCACAGATTCCTTCAGCATACCAGTATTCGGTCAGATCACAGCCAATCCAAGTACAGAGAAAGCATACTTCGCACTTGGATTCACACTCCAGCCTTAACTTAAGTTAAGGAGTTCTCAGGAGCAATTCAAAAAAACAGCCAAGTTTTTGGCATACTCATAAAAAAACACTAATTTTGCAACCGCAAACTTAGACCACAGTTATTTATGAAGATGGGCAACGAAAGTTCCCGTCAAGAATTTCAAGAAAAGGATTAACAAATTTATAACTTTGCCCCTCAAAGTTTCTCCCCTTTTGGGAGAGATGGCAAGAGGCTCAATAAAAGATTAAGACAATGGCAAATTTAAGATTTCAGGTAGTAGCTGAGGCTTTCAAGAAGCAGCCAATCGACATCCCTGCACCAGCAGAGCGTCCATCAGAGTTCTTCGGCAAGTACGTATTCAACAAGCAGAAGATGTTCAAGTACCTTCCAAAGAAGGTTTACGACAAGATGCTTGACGTTATCGACAACGGTGCACCACTCGACCGTGCAACAGCTGATAAGGTTGCTGAAGGCATGAAGAAGTGGGCTATGGAGCTCGGAGTAACACACTGTACACACTGGTTCCAGCCTCTTACTGACACCACTGCTGAGAAGCACGACGCATTCGTTGAGCACGACTGGAAGGGTGGTATGATCGAGGAGTTCGAGGGTAAGTCACTCGTACAGCAGGAGCCAGACGCTTCATCATTCCCATCAGGTGGTATCCGCTCTACATTCGAGGCACGTGGTTACTCTGCCTGGGATCCAACATCACCAGTATTCGTTATCGGCGACACACTGATGATCCCTACTGTCTTCATCTCATACACAGGTGAGGCACTCGACTACAAGACACCTCTCCTCAAGGCTCTCCGCGCTGTTGACCACGCTGCAACAGACGTAGTTAAGTACTTCAACCCAGAAGTTAAGAAGGTTATCTCTAACCTCGGTTGGGAGCAGGAGTACTTCCTCGTTGACGAAGGTCTCTACTCTGCACGTCCAGACCTCCTCCTTACAGGCCGTACCCTCATGGGCCACTCTTCTGCTAAGGACCAGCAGATGGACGACCACTACTTCGGATCAATCCCAGAGCGTGTAAGTGCATTCATGCGCGACCTCGAGATTCAGGCTCTTGAGCTCGGTATCCCTTGTAAGACACGCCACAATGAGGTAGCACCTAACCAGTTCGAGCTTGCTCCAATCTTCGAGGAGACAAACCTCGCTGTTGACCACAACATGCTCATCATGTCACTCATGAAGAAGGTGGCTCGTCACCACGGATTCCGTTGTCTCCTCCACGAGAAGCCATTCGATGGCGTAAACGGTTCAGGTAAGCACAACAACTGGTCACTCGCTACTGATACAGGCATCCTCCTCCACGCTCCTGGTAAGGACGAGGTAAGCAACCTCCGCTTCGTTACATTCATCGTAGAGACTCTCATGGGTGTATATAAGCACAACGGTCTGCTCAAGGCTTCTATCATGTCAGCTACAAACGCTCACCGTCTCGGTGCTAACGAGGCACCTCCTGCAATCGTATCTTCATTCCTCGGTAAGCAGCTCACAGAGATTCTCGATCACCTCGAGAACACCAAGGACGATACAATCGCTATCGCAGGCAAGGCAGGTCTCAAGCTCGACATCCCATCAATCCCTGAGCTTCTCATCGATAACACAGACCGTAACCGTACATCTCCATTCGCATTCACAGGTAACCGCTTCGAGTTCCGTGCAGTAGGTTCTGAGGCTAACTGTGCATCTGCAATGATCGCCCTCAACGCAGCAGTTGCTGACGCTCTCGTTGACTTCAAGAAGCGCGTTGACGCACTCGTAGCAGGCGGTAAGGAGCTTCACTCTGCTATCATCTCTGTACTCCGCGACGATATCAAGACATGTAAGGCTATCCGCTTCGACGGCAACGGTTACTCTGACGAGTGGGTTGTAGAGGCAACAAAGCGCGGTCTCGATGTAGAGAAGTCTGCACCAGTTATCTTCGACCGTTACCTCGACAAGGCTTCTATCGACATGTTCGAGTCACTCAACATCATGACAGCCAAAGAGCTTGAGGCTCGTAACGAGATCAAGTGGGAGACATACACAAAGAAGATTCAGATTGAGGCACGTATCTTCGGTGACCTCTCTATCAACCACATCATCCCACAGGTTGTAGAGTATCAGACAAAGCTCGCTCAGAACGTAGCAGCCCTCAAGTCAATCCTCAGCGACGACGAGTTCAAGGTAGTTGCAGCAAGCAACCTCGCTCTCATCTCAGAGATCTCACAGCGCGTAAAGGCTATCGAGGAAGGTTGTGAGGCACTCACAGACTCACGTCGTGTTGCTAACAAGATTGAGTCAGAGCGTGAGAAGGCTATCGCTTACCACGATACCGTTGAGCCACTTATGGATCAGATCCGTTACCACATCGACAAGCTCGAGGCTAAGGTTGATGACGAGGTATGGACACTTCCTAAGTACCGCGAGATGCTCTTCATCCGCTAATCGAATGAAATTGCGGGAGGCCAATCCCCTCCTCACACATATACAAAATAAACAATCTATTTCTTTTATTGGTTGTTTAAGTTTGCTGAGCCTTGCCTGCGTGAGTAGGTGAGGCTCTTTTAATCGTCTGACACATAAAATGTTACAAGAAAGCACAAAATATCATTTCTGCTCGTTAAAATCGCCAAAAGGGCGGAAATAGGGCGGAATTCGATGAAATAATAGGAACCAAAGAAGGATAAAAGCATAATAAAACGAAAACTTTGTCACGTTCTCTTTGCTAACATTTACTTTATTCGATAAAGTATAGATTACGCACATTTATCGAATTTGTTAATATACCCGCCAGTTGTTCTCTACAAAAGAAATTCTGACAGAGGAAAATACATAAGTTCAATGCACGGAAAATGCACGGTTACCCATTTTGACTTCCTAAAAAATTATTGCACACTTGCATTGAAAAGCATCAAGAATCAATAGAAATCATAATATTCTCAGTTTATTTTTCTCATGCTATCAATTGGACACAAAAGAAAGCATAAGTCACATTTTCAAACTGCCAAATTTAAAAATCCCACAAACCATAGAACAAAGAAAATATCTCACTGGAAACTGTGTAATTAGATGGATAACAGAAATATGGCAAGAAAATTCTTTAAGTATGTGATGATGTTCATGGTGGTAGCTGTGAGCACTATGGGTGTGGGTGCATGTAGTGATGAGGATGATGAGGAAACTGTAGCTCTTTCTGAGAAGATACAGGGGAGATGGAAGATGGTGATGTATGAAAACGAGGATTGCGACTGGGGTGAGTATATAATAATTCAGGGGAACTCTATGAAATGGAATAGCAGACAAGCGGGGCAGGATACTGATTATGAGATGATATGGCAGAGTGATTCCTCGTTCTTCGCTAAGTGCGTGTATGCAAGTAATAATAATCCTAATGATTGGGGTTTTACTGTAACTATGTGCACGTTTGATTCCCTGAAGACTCTTGATCGCGGAAAACATCTGCGCGTGTTTGCGAGAGAGACGGTATATACAAATCAGCAGTAGATATAACAAATCCTCCCTCAGTAGCTTGTACTAATAGGGGAGGATGTTTTTTATAAGAGACTTACTGCAACTCGTTTTCCTAATCCATTGAATATGCGGGAAAGGGTGGAGAGCTGAATATCTGTTCTTCCATTCTCTACTCGTGAGATGAAACTCTTCTTGGTTCCTATCTTCTGAGCTAATTGCTCTTGTGTCATTCCTGCCTTCTGACGCTCGAGTTTCAAGCGTTCCCCAATGATGAAAGCATCACAAGAGAGTTCAAACTGATCGCGCTCAGGTGTGCCGAGTTCACCAAAATCTTCTGTTATCATTTCATCTATTGAACTGCATCCAATAGCTTTAAGTTCTTCCTGTGTCATAATTGTAGTTATTTGTTGAGTGATGCTTTTGCTGCGAAGTATTCTTCTTTTATCCTTAATGCTCGTTTGATTTCTGAAGGTGGGGTATTTTGATAGTGTGCGTTTGAAATCCTTGAAATAGTCCTTGAATGGAACTATATGCCGTTTCTATTCTCTGTGTTCACCCATATGTTTTGATGGTTTTGTGGTTGCAAAGTTAATGAATTAGTGAACAATATCCAAACTTTTTCTTGGTTTTAACTTTCGGGCGATAAAAAAAAACTCCCGCATGAAGCGGAAATGCTCGTAGGGGGATTATGTGAATTTTATTTTTTTATTTGGAGATTATATATTTTATGTGTATCTTTGCAATCGGTTACAGATAAAGACGATTTTTTAACTAAACAATAATAATTAATTATGACTAAAACGAAAACTATTTGCAGATGTATTCTGCTCGCTACGATTTTGATGACATCTGTCACATCGTATGCACAAACTCTTGTAGGGGGACTCTATTACAGTTTTGATGCCCAGAAAAAGGAAGCTACGGTTGAGCAAAAACCTTTTGATGTGAATCTGGATTTGAATGATAATTATTATAAGGGTGATATTGTAATCCCTGAGACGGTTAAGTACGGTAATGTCACTTACACGGTGACTAAAATTAGATATTGGAGTTTTGTACATTCTAATATTGTTTCTCTGAAAATTCCTGCTACTGTAAGAGAGATTCCTGATCAGTTGTTCGGTGGCTGTAAGTATCTTGAAAAGGTCGTTGTGGATAAGAACAACAAGGTGTTTGATAGCAGAGATAATTGCAATGCTGTGATTTATACAGAGACTAATGAGCTTATCGCAGGTTGTAAGAATACGGTGATTCCTTCAAGTGTGACCCGTATTGCTAATTTTGGATTCTATGAGGTCAATGTATCTTCTATTGTAATACCTAATACAGTGACGAGTATCGGAGAAAATGCATTCATGAATTGCATAGGATTGGGTGATTTTGTTATACCTTCTTCAGTGAATCAGATACAGCAAGGTGCATTTTTATCAAGTTATGGTCTTACGTCGGTAGTTATTCCTGAGGGTATTACGGAGATTGCAGATGCGGCTTTTAACTTTTGTGAGGATCTTCGTACGGTTATTCTTCCTAACACCTTGGAGGAAATTGGTGAAGGAGCTTTCGGTAACTGTTATTCTCTCAGTGAGGTAGTTATCCCTGCTTCTGTAACTTCGATTGGGGATGGTGCCTTCCGTGGTTCCAATAACCTTACATCGATTACCTTTCTTTCTGCCACTCCTCCAGAAATGGGTGCAGGTATTTTTGGCGGTACGTTCTTTCTTGATGAAGTAGCCCCTGATTTGACGATAGTGATCCATGTTCCTAAGGGAAGCAAGGATGCGTATGAGAAAGTTGCAGAATTGCAGAACCATATTATTATTGATGATATGCCTGCACCAACAGGTATCAGTGTTATAGATGGTGAGACCGCTCCTGCAATCATTTATAGCATTGACGGTAAGCGTGTGAATAGTCCTAAGAAGGGCGGTTTGTATATAATTAATGGTAAAAAGTCAATCTACTAAAAAATGGGAATTATGAATGTAAACAGGTTTATGGTGCTTGTTGCGTCGCTTGTTGCGTCTGTGTGTTCTTTTGCGCAGGTGATCGATGGTATCTGCTATAAACTTGATGATAACGATAAGGTTGCGAAAGTGACATTTAAGGAGTTCCGGGATCCGGACTTCTATACTGGAGATGTAAAGATACCTGAGAGCGTAACGTATTGTGGTGTCACCTACAAGGTAACTGAGATTGGGACAAGTGCTTTATCTGGTAGTTCCAAGCTGACTTCTATCACCATCCCAAATTCTATAGAGATTATTAGCGGTGGCGCATTTGAATATTGTGATGCGCTTACTTCCATCTATATCCCTGCTTCGGTTAAGTCTTTCGTAGGTGGTGCTTTGCGTGGGTGTAATAACTTGACATCAATCGTTGTGGATAAGGGTAATAAGAATTACTACAGTAACGGTAGTAATGCTGTGATTGAAACAGGTACTAACAATCTCATTCAGGGATGCGGCAAAACGGTTATTCCGAATACAGTGACAAGGATAGGAGGGCTCGCATTTGAAGAATGTAAATCTCTCACTTCAATCGTGATTCCAAGTAGTGTGACCCAAATTAACGATTATGCTTTTGATGCCTGTACCAATCTCATATCAATTACCCTGCATGATGGAGTGAAGAAGATAGGTCGTAACGCATTCGCTTATTGTGTTTCTCTGGAGACTATCACTCTTCCTTCGAATTTGAAAGAGATTGAAGCTTATATGTTTGCTGATTGTGAGTCGTTGAAGGAGATCACCATCCCTGCAACCGTGAAGTCTATCGGTGCTTATGCATTTCAGGGTTGTAATAATCTTGCTAAGGTTACAAACCTCTCTGCAACTCCACAGACAATCTATTATCAGACTTTCACTACTCTTGGAGATCTTATTGTTCCTGAGGGGTCAGAGGAAGCATATATGAATGCTCCTATATGGAAGCATTTTGCTACTATCAAAGGTAAACCTCTTTCTGCTGGTATTTCTTCCTTGAGGGGTTCTGATTGTGATCAGCCAACTGTGGTGTATGATCTCTCGGGTAAGCGTCTCACTGCTCCTCAGAAGGGGGTGAATATCGTGAACGGTAAGAAAGTGGTGAGATAGTGCATGATAGTTCATTGTTCATAGTGAATAGTGAAAAATGAATAATACTTAATACTGCTGGCGCGATTGAGGGATCCTTGATGCGTCAGCAGTATTATCAATATATGTTTTTAAAGGTTTATACTATGTTAATTCTATTCTGCTTGCAAAAGTAAGCGATTATTCTGACACCTCCAAATATTTTGGCATAAAATTCCTTCTCACTTTCTTGCTGGATGATGGTGGGAGAGGGGGCGGAAAAAAATAAGGGGAAATTGCTCGTGATTCAGAAAAAAGCATTACCTTTGCATCCGTAAACTGTGTAATTTGATGGATAACAGAAATATGGCAAGAAAATTCTTTAAGTATGTGATGATGTTCATGGTGGTTGCTGTGAGCACTATGGGTGTGTGTGCATGTAGTGATGATGAGGAGGAGGAAACCATAGCTCTTTCTGAGAAGATACAGGGGAGGTGGAAGATGGTGATGTATGAAAACGAGGATTGCGACTGGGGTGAGTATATAATCATTCAGGGGAACTCTATGAAATGGAATAGCAGACAAGCGGGGCAGGATACTGATTATGAGATGATATGGCAGAGTGATTCCTCGTTCTTCGCTAAGTGCATTTATGCAAGTAATAATAATCCTAATGATTGGGGGGTTACTGTAACTATGTGCACGTTTGATTCCCTGAAGACTCTTGATCGCGGAAAACATCTGCGCGTGTTTGCGAGAGAGACGATATATACTGATGGGAAATAAAAATAATAGTCGAAAAGTGCGATTATTTGTGCGATTTTTCGGTATTTTGTTGGTTTTGAAAGATTTATTTGCTTTTTTGCAAAAAAATATTTGGTGATATTGAAAATATTGAGTAATTTTGCCATCGTAAAATTGTTTTAAATAGAAGGGGAAAATTATGGGAAAGGTTATTCGGTATGTTTTCATACTAGCTTTATTGGTAAATGGTAGTGTAGCATTTTCTTCATATAAAGAGAGTGAGGAGAGTGATAAGCTAATTTTAGCAGACAAGCTATCAGGTAAGTGGAAGCTTCTGAAGTGTAACGCAACAGTTTGTAAGGGTTGTGAGGTTTTGGAGTTTTCTGGTTCAACAATGACCTGGAGCAAGAAGCAGAATGGTGAGACACGTTATCAGCTTACTTTCGATTCAGAATCTACATTCTCTGCAAAGCGTGCTTTTGCAGGTAATGCAAAGAATAGTGGCCGCACTTTCAGGGTTACTGATTGTTCTTCAGTTTCACTCACTATAGTGGATTCTGAGGGTAACATCCGTGTGTTTGCTAAAGACCTCTCTGATAAGATGATGACAGAGAATGCAGAAACTGTACATTTCGCAATGAATTAAGATTATGCTGTTGAATACGATTACTTTGCTATTTCTGCTCCTTGGTTAAGGAGCATTAGCATTCGGATATATTTCCCGCGCTATCAAGAAAACCTTGAAGGCGTGGGATTTTTTTTTTGAAAGTAAATGGGGAAGATGCTTGCGCTTGTTTTTTTCTGAAAGTAAATTAGCAGGAAATTATAATTTTTAAAAAATTATATTATAAACTCAACAATTTATTGGAATAATTTATTCCTAATTTACTATCTAAAACTCCTAATTTTCTTTCCTATATTAATAATTTGCTTTCTTTTGATGAGATAGAGTGAAAACTATGCGGAATTATTTCGTTTTCTTATAAATAATGTGTAACTTTGCAGCCAGAAAATTGACAAATGGACGATTTACAATTTGACAATTAGCTTACGCATGGGTGAGCTTCGTGTTTCCGAATGGTAATCGTAAATTGTAAAATCAAGAATAATGAAAGAATTCATTCAGGTACTGAAGAGGTTTGTGCCTCCTTATAAGAAATATCTTGTGTTATCGGTAGTGTTTAATATTCTCTCTGCACTACTGAATATCTTCTCTTTTGCTACTCTTGTTCCTATCCTCCAGATTCTCTTCAAGACGGGGGATGCTGGTACAGCTACCGAATTGATGGCATGGGATTGGAGTAATGCTAAGGAAGTGGTGAGCAATAATGCTGATTATTATGTTACGCAGATGATAGCAGATATGGGTGCTACCACCACATTGCTTATCATCGGTTTGTTCCTTGCTTTTGCTACATTCCTGAAGACGGGAGCTTATTTCCTTTCATCAGCAACGATAATACCTATACGTACTGGTGTGGTGAGAGATATCCGTAACCAGTTGTATCGTAAGATAACATCCCTTCCTCTGAGCTTCTTCAGCGAGGAGCGCAAGGGAGATATCATCGCTCGTATGTCGGGAGATGTTCAGGAGATAGAATCATCCATCATGTCGAGCTTGGATATGCTCTTCAAGAACCCGATACTCATCATCGCATATTTCACCACACTGCTGGTTATCAGTTGGCAGCTCACACTCTTCACCATTGTGTTCGTACCAATCATGGGTTGGGCTATAGGTGCTGTGGGAAAGAAACTGAAAGCAAAATCCATTGCTGCACAAGCTCTGTGGAGTGATACTATGAGTCAGGTAGAGGAAACGCTCGGTGGACTCCGTATCATCAAAGCATTCTGTGCGGAGGAGAAGATGAATGATCGTTTTGATAACATTAACACAAGCTACCGTAACAGTATTCTCAGGGTAAACACCCGTCAGCAGATGGCACATCCTATGAGTGAGTTCCTCGGTACGCTGATGATTGTAATCGTGCTGTGGTTTGGTGGTATCCTCGTGCTCAATGATTATGCTCTTAGCGGTCCTACGTTCATCTACTACATGGTTATCCTCTACTCAATACTTCAGCCACTGAAGGATTTCAGTAAAGCGGGATACAACATTCCTAAGGGACTTGCATCAATGGAGCGTGTGGATAAGATTCTGATGGCAGAAGATACTATTCCAGAGATAGCAGAACCGAAGCATATCGCTGCTTTCGAGCATCAGATAGAGTTCAGGAATGTATCATTCGCTTATAATGATTTCAAGACAGGAGAACCACACTGGGTGCTGAAGGATATCAATCTCGTTATTCCGAAGGGAAAGACCATAGCACTCGTTGGACAATCAGGTTCGGGTAAGTCAACACTCGTAGATCTCATTCCCCGCTATTATGATGTGCAGAAGGGAGAGGTGCTTATTGATGGTATCAACGTGAAGGATCTTGGTATTCATGATTTGCGCCAGTTGATTGGTAACGTGAATCAGGAAGCAATTCTCTTCAACGATACATTCCGTAATAACATCACCTTCGGAGTGGATTCTGCAACGGATGAGCAGGTGGAGCAAGCAGCAAGGATAGCTAATGCACATCAGTTCATTACTGAATCAGAGAATGGGTATGATACCATGATTGGAGATCGCGGTGGAAGATTATCGGGAGGTCAGCGTCAGAGAGTAAGCATAGCGCGTGCTATACTGAAGAATCCTCCAATCCTCATTCTTGATGAGGCTACCTCAGCTCTTGATACAGAATCGGAGCGCTTGGTACAGGATGCTTTGGAGAAACTCATGGCAACCCGTACAACGGTAGCTATTGCTCACCGTCTTTCTACTATCAAGCATGCAAGTGAGATACACGTGCTGCATGAGGGTAGGATTGTGGAGAGCGGTACCCATGAGGAACTTCTCCAGAAGGACGGGTACTATAAGAAACTGCATGAGATGCAGAAGTAAAGGGGACCCCCTCCCTACCTCCCCGTGGGGAGGAGAAGAAAAGACACAATTTTCTCGCGGAGAGGGTAAGTTAAGAGTGAAGAATTAAAGTTAGTATCACTTCGAATGAAAAGTGAAAAGTTAAAAATACATTCTACCCTTCACCGTGAACCAGCTCCCTCCCTCGGGAGGGTCGGGGTGGGGCTCTTCCTCCTCTGGACCCTCATCGGAGTAATTGGTAAGATAGCATTTCTTACTGTGTATGCTTCGATAATAGAAGGGATCAGTGTAAGAGATTGGTGGGATGTGGTGCGTCATGGATTAGTGCTTGATGTAGCTATCGCAGGATATCTCACGATGATACCTGTGCTGATTCTAATTGCTTCACTCTGGACAAAGCATAAGCTCGTGGAGTGGGTGTGGAAAGGGTATGTAGCTGTTACAGCATTCATCACAGCACTTGCATATACAGCAAATATAGCACTGTATGGTTTCTGGGGATTCCCTCTGGATAACACTCCATTGCTCTATATAAAGACATCACCTAAGGATGCAATGGCGAGTGTAACAACTGGTCAGATGATTGGTGCTGTGATAGCTATAGCAGTGATAACCGTAGCTATCTATCTGCTCTTTACGAAGCTGATAAGGATTCCTAAAGCAGATGAGAAGAAACCAGTTGTAAAGTCGGTTGCATTGTTGCTTTTCGCTGCACTTCTCATCATTCCTATCCGTGGAGGATTTGGAACAGGAACTAATCACACGGGTACGGTGTATTACTCACCCAATATTCGCTTGTGCCATGCAGCAGTGAATCCTATCTTCTGCTTCATAGAATCGGTTACGCATGAAGAGAAGATAAAGGGTAGGTATGTTTTCATGGAAGATAAGGAAGCATGCGAGATAGCTAATGATATGATATGCAGTGAGCTCCGTGCTGATTCTACTGGAGTATTAACCTTGCGTGGAGAAAAGCAACCAAAGAATGTGGTTGTAATCATGCTGGAGAGCTTCTCTAAGTACATAATGACCGAGAGTGGGCATGTGAAGGGTGTTACCCCAAATCTTGACAGATACACCGAGGAGGGTATGTACTTCACCCGATTCTATGCTAATAGCTTCCGTACGGATAGGGCAATGGTATCAATACTCAGTGGTTTTCCTGCACAACCCACTATGAGTTTGATGGATATGCCACGTAAGAGTACAGCGTTACCATCTATCGCTTCAGCAATGGGAAAGGATGGATATGCAAGTACTTTCTACTATGGAGGAGATACCAACTACAGCAACATGAAATCGTACCTTATGGGTACTGGTTTTCAGAATGTGGTATCAGATGTTGATTTCCCTAAGGAACTGCACACGGGTAAATGGGGAGTAGCAGATGGTCCTGTGTATGAGAGGATACTGAAGGATATCACTTCTGCAGATAATACTAAGAAGCACTTGAGGGTGGTAATGTCGGAAAGTAGTCATGAACCATTCGATGTACCATTCAAGAGTGAGATAAAGGATCCTGTGCTCAACTCATTCTTCTATGCGGATAAGTGCTTGGGAGAGTTTGTTGAGGGAATGAAGAAGCTACCGGAGTGGAAGAACACGCTCGTGCTCATCGTTCCTGATCATCTTGGAGCATATCCAGAGAATATAGATAACTATGCTATGTGGAGATATGAACTCCCTATGATTATACTCGGTGGACAGGTTTCTCCTCAGAAGATAGAAACGATAGGATGCCAAACAGATATCCCTGCTACACTACTCGGATTGCTTGGTATAAAGCATGGTGAGTTCCAGTTCTCAAAGGATATCCTTGATGATAATGCTCCGCACTTTGCTTTCTTCACTTTCCCAGATGCAATGGGAATGGTATCAGAAGAGAACACGGTGATATACGATAATGCTTCGAAGCGTACCACTCTTGATGAGGGTAGCAAGAAAGGATATAATCTGAAAAAGGTACAGGCATACCTTCAGAAACTTTATGATAAAATAGCAGATTTGTAATGGAATTTATTCTTACACTCATATCACGATTACCATTTAGAGTACTCTACGCCATCTCTGACGTAGTGTATTTCTTCGTATATTGGATTGTAGGTTACAGAAAGAATGTGGTGAGAAAGAACCTCTCATCTTCATTCCCAGAGAAGAGCAAGAAGGAGCTTCGCGAGATTGAGAAGAAGTTCTACCACTGGTTGTGTGACTATTTCGTGGAAACCCTAAAGCTTCTTTCCATCACTCCTGAAGAGATGAAGAAACACATGGAGTTCAGAGGTTTGGAGAAGCTGGTTGCTGTTAAGAATGAAGGACAGGGAGTATCTTCTTTCCTTGGTCACTACTGTAACTGGGAGTGGTTATCTGCTGCTGGATTATACTGGCCTTGGCCCGGAGATGTTATGGGATTGATATATCATCCTCTGAGAAGTGATATGTTTGATAATCTCATGATAAAGATGCGCTCATCACTTGGTGGTACATGTATCAATAAGAAGCATATCCTACGTGAGCTTGTTAACTGCAGAAGAAACAAGCAAGGTTATCAGTTTGGTTATATCTTTGATCAGAGTCCGAAGTGGGAGAATATCCATCTCTGGATTGATTTCCTCAACCATAAGACACCAGTATTTACGGGAGCAGAACGTATAGCACGCAAGATGAATGACCTTGTGGTGTATGTAGGTATGGAGCGCCCAGAGAGAGGTAAGTATATCGTGAACTATGATATTATCTCTGCTAATCCAAGTGAGGAGCCAGAGAATGAGCTTACAAAGAAGGGATTCGCTATGCTTGAGGAGAGTATCCGCAAGAATCCTGAGTTCTATCTCTGGACACACAACAGATGGAAGCGTACATACGAGGAGTATCAGCAGAGAGAGCAGAATAAGGAGGGTAGAGATGAATAAGTATCTCAAGTTGCCTATAGTAGCGTTGATTTGTAATCTGCTACTTGTGTATGTGCTCTTTACTCTCACCCGACTTGTATTCGTGTGGTGCAATTCTTCCTTGTATGCAGATCACATGAGTGCTTCGTATCTCATGCACCTAATGCTTGCTGGGTTGCGTTTCGATACAACAGCTATTCTCTATCTTAATTGCTGGATGATCGTTGCGTTTCTTCTACCACTACATTGGAAGGAGAACAACCAGAAGGTGTTCAGTGTATGCAGATGGCTTTATGTGATCGTGAATTTCATAGGAATCTCAGCAAACCTATGTGATTGCGCATATTTCCCTTTCACAGGAAGGAGAACGACATTCAATGTGCTTCAGGAGTTTGGTAATGAGGGTAACTTCCTTACTATCATCACCAATGAAGCGTTGCCTTACTGGTATCTCTTCGTGCTTGCAGGAGTGCTTGTATGGGGATTATGGAAGCTGTTCCGTGTACCACAAATAACGATTGGTGATGGAGTGAAGGGAATGGTGAGCTACTATGCTTCACAGATTGTTCTGTTGGCTGTTGCATCAGGACTCACTATTGGTGGTATGAGAGGTGGTTTCACTACAGCTGTTCGCCCTATAACGATATCCAATGCAAATCAGTATGTAGATCATGCTCTTGATGTGGGTATCGTGCTTAATACACCTTTCAGCATTATGCGCACCATAGGAAAGAAACCATTCATGGACTGTAATTATCTATCAGATTCTGATGCTCAGAAATACTATACCCCTTTGCACCAACCAGCAGATAGCGTGCAGTTCAAGCAGATGAATGTAGTGGTGTTCATTCTCGAGAGCTTCGGAAAACAAGCTATGGCACGTGGGTATATGCCTTTCCTATCAGAGCTTGCACACAAGGGATTATCTTTTGAGTATAGCTATTCTACGGGTAGGAAGAGCATTGATGGTATGCCTTCCGTACTTTCTTCTATACCAAGCTTCGTAGAACCATTCTTCCTTACTCCAGCTTCTATGAATGATCTTTCGGGAATAGCAGGAGAGCTTACCCGTAATAAGGGATATCATTCAGCTTTCTTCCATGGAGCAGAGAATGGATCTATGGGATTCCAGGCATTCGCAAAAGCAACTGGTTTTCAGGAGTATTATGGTAGAACGGAATATAATCAGGATCCTCGCTATCATGGAGATGATGATTTTGATGGTACTTGGGCAATATGGGATGAGGAGTTCCTTCAGTTCTATTGTGATAAGATGAGTGAGATGAAGCAACCATTCGTTACTTCTGTTTTCACCGCATCTTCACATCCTCCATACGCAATGCCAGAGAGATATCAGAAGAAATATCCACCTACCAATCCTCGTATCTTTGCATGTGTAGGTTATTCGGATAATGCTTTGCGTCTCTTCTTCGAGAAAGCAAGTAAGCAAGCTTGGTTCAAGAATACTGTTTTTGTTCTTACAGCAGATCATACCTCGGAATCGATAGATCCTCAGTACACATGTGATATAGGTAGATATAAGGTTCCTATCGTGATTTATGCTCCTTCTATTCCAGAACTCTCGGGTGTGGATAAGGAGAGATTGATAAGTCAAGCAGATATCATGCCAACCATACTTGGAATACTTGGGTATGATAAACCTTATGTAGCTTTTGGTCAGGATGTGCTTAACACGAAACCAGAAGATACCTATGCAGTGAACTATATGGGTGAGAATGGTTACTATCAGTTCCTGCAAGGAGATTGGATGATACAGTTTGATGGAGAGAAGGTAGCTCATGCCTATCGCTTCAAGGAAGATTCTCTGCTTACGAAGGATTTGAAGAATCAGTATCCAAAGGAATACGAGAACCGTTTGAAGAGTCTCGTACAGCAGTATATGTATAGAATGAACCATAACCAACTGGTATTCAAGAAATGACAAGAAAGCGCAAGAGAAACATATTGATTACGGTCCTCGTGCTTGTACTCGGATTGGGTATCTGGGCATACACTCGTTGGGATGCTTGGTTCTATAATCCACCAGAGGAACCATATACTGCTCCTAAGGCTCCTTCAAGAGTTCTTCTTACCTTCGGAAATGAAGGTGAGATGTCGAGAATGGTATCGTGGATGTGTGATGATAAGGTGGATGCAGATGCACAGCTTATTCTTGCTGATTCAACAGATACTGTTAGGATAAAAGCTGTTGGTGAGGTCTTTGAATCACGTTCTGGTAAAGCAGCTTACTATCATGCGGAGATGAAGGAACTGAAAGCGGAGCATACTTACAGCTATGCTGTAAAGACCAATGGAGTGACATCTGAGTGGTATCATTTCAATACATCAGTTCCTGAAGCAGAATCGTTCTCTTTCCTCTTTATGGGAGATGTGCAGGACACTATCAACGGAGTAGCAAATAAACTGCTTAAACAAGCTATTGCTCGTCATGCTGAGGTGGAATTTGTTGCTTTTGGTGGAGATCTTATAGAGCGACCTACAGATGCTTATTATGCAGAAGCATTCAGAAGTATAGATAGTGTTTGTACTGCTATGCCTGTGGTTAATATAACTGGTAATCACGATTATCTGAAGTATCTAAAGAGAAAATGTGAGCGCAGGTTTGCACTTACCTTTCCTTACTTCCTAAAGGGAATGGAAGAGAGGGGTGATGAGAATCATCTGTTCTCTTTCGTGTATCACGACACGCAGTTCTTCCTGCTCGACTCAGATAGGGGAGCTTACTTCCTTAATCAACAGAAATTATGGTTAAAGGAACAGCTGGATGGCAGTAAAGCAATGCATAAGGTTGTGCTTGTTCATCATCCTCTCTATTCGGTAAAGAAGAAGAACAATAACCTCATTCAGCGTTGGGTGTTCAATGAAACGATTCAGGAGAGTGGTGTAGAACTTGTTCTTCAGGGACACGAGCATGGATATACTCATTGCACTTCTTCTGAAGAACCATTAAAGAGTAATGAATGTAGGAATACTCCTCTCTATACTATCAGTCATTGTTCTCCTAAGAACTATAATCTCCATCCAACGGAAAGGTTCTCTCCTGTTCTCTCGGATGGTCGTTATTATCAGGTGATACGCGTTGAGGCTGATGCTATTGTAATGAGAGGTTTTGATGCTGTCAGCGGTGAGATGATTGATAGCGTTAGAATCGTAAAGTAAAAGATCATGGTTAGCAAGAAGGTTATAATAGATTCACAATATGAAAACCATAGGAAATGGATAGAATCACTGCCCGAAACATTCGATGAGGGTGGAGAACTGATATACGATGGTAGAAATCGTGTGCGACTCTATACTATGTCTGATGGTACTAAGATAGTGATAAAGCGCTACAAGCGTCCTATGGTTCATCAGATGGTTGCTTATGGTTTCTTCTGCAAGAGTAAGATGCTACGTGCTTATTACTATGCAAAGAGATTATTGGAGTGCAGTATTGATACTCCTGCTCCTATAGCATTTGTAGAGGTGCGTCATTTCGGATTGCTTACCGATGGATTCTTCCTCTCTTCGTATAATCCTGATCCTGATTGCAGAATACTGCGAGAAGAGGAAGGGCATACCCAACTTACTAATGCTTTGGCAGAGCATCTTGTAAGGGAACATAGGTGTGGTTTCCTTCATGGTGATACCAACCTTTCTAATTTCCTCTATCGACCAGATGAATCAGAGCGTTACGGATTCCATATCTCTACGATAGATATTAATCGTTCGCGCTTCAGGGAGAATCCTACAGAAGAAGAAAGAATGAAATGCTTATCACGTCTCACTCATGTTAAGCGTGCTTATGATGAGATTCTTGAGGCATACAACAAACAATGGAATAGTTAACTTAAACAACATATTTATGAGAGATTGCTATATTAGCAGAAACTATAAAACGCTGAAATCGGGAGGTGGACGCGTTCGTACAGATATAGAAACCATTATGGATGGTATGGGATTCAAGAATCTCGGTCTTAAGCAGACCCGCCATCATAATATGGTTATTGATTTCTTCCTCACCTTTACAAGTATGCTGAAAGGTGTACTATCGCTTCGTAGTGGTGATACAATTCTTATTCAGTATCCTATGAAGAAGTATTATGAGTTTGTTTGTGATATGGCTCATCGTCGTGGTGTGAAGGTTATCACCGTGATTCATGATCTCGGTTCTTTCCGCAGAAAGAAACTCACTATAGAGCGTGAGATGCGCAGATTAGCTCATTCTGATGGATTGATTGTTCACAATCCTACTATGGAGCGTTGGCTTAAGGAGCATGGTTATAAGGGTGAGATGCAGGTTATTGGTATCTTCGATTATCTTTCACCAGAACCAATCAATTCTATCCGTCCTTTACCAGAATCTCCAAAGGATTATAGTATGTTCTTTGCGGGTAACCTTACTCAGAAGCAGAACGCATTCATCTATATGTTGCCGGAGCATCTTGGAAATCACAAGTTTCACCTTTATGGAAGTAATTTCCGTGATGATCTTGCTAAGGAACCACTCGTTAGCGAGGGTTTCGGTTATGACTATGAACTGATGCATAATAATAGGGGTGATTTCGGACTTTCATGGTATGGAGAATCGCTTACAGAAGGAAAGGGAATGATAGGTGAGTATATGGCTTATAACAATCCTCACAAGATGCTTCTCTATCTTCGTTGTCATGCTCCTATTATCATAAGTAAGCATGCTGGTCTTGCTTCGTTTGTAGAGGAAAACGGTATCGGTATCTGCATCGATTCTCTGGAGAATATTGGTGAAACCCTTGATAATATAAGTATTGATGACTATCTCCGTATGCAGAAGAATGCCAAGGAGATTAGCGATAAGGTTGCATCTGGATATTTCTTCCGCACAGCATATAATGAACTGAAAAAACGAATCTGAAATGAAACTGAAATATAACGTACCTTCTGAATTTCTTAAAGAGGAGACACGTCGCGATTACACCATATCCGAGGGGATGAAGAAAGCGTGGGCAGTACAGCTGGATCTCCTTCAGGAACTTATGCGTATCTGTAATGAGCATGGACTTCATGTGTATGCAGATTCAGGAACCCTCATTGGCGCTATTCGCGAGAAGGGATTCATTCCTTGGGATGACGACATCGATGTTGCTATGCTTCGCGAAGATTATGATAAGCTGATGGAACTTGCTGATGAGTTCAAGGAACCATACGTTCTTCAGAGTATGTACTCGCACCCTAACTATCCTAATCGTTACGCACAGCTTCATATGGCTGGAACATCTGCTATTCGTAAGGGGAGTCACGATAATCATCTGCAAGGTATTTTCATCGATATCTTCGTGCTTGATACAATGCCTTCTTCTCCTCGTGCTTTCAAGCGTCATTACAAGAAGGTTAGCAAAGCAAAGTTAAAACTGAAGATTGTTCGTAAGATAACGGATCGTATGCCTTCTTCACTTGCTCTCTGGTGCCGTAATAACACCAAGATTCTATCTGATAAGTATTGGTTTGGTCGCTATGAGGATGTGGTACGAAGTGTGAAGCGTGATGAGAAATCCGCATATAGTGCTTTTGTGTGTCAGAATATGACATTACCGATCAAGAACCTTTCTTGCTATAACGAAACGATAATGATGCCTTACGAGCATATCATGATTCCAGTACCATCAGGTTATGATGAACTCCTACGTATGGAGTATGGTGATTATATGCGTCCTGTTAAAGCGCCAACCATGCACGGAACTCTTGATTTCGATACATCTGCAATCGAGTTTTAGTAGAGTGGTTGACTCGTTATAAAAATAAGGAGAATCCCTGAGTGATATCAGAGGTTCTCCTTATATGATTTATTGAGGTCGAGTATATGGAAGTTATGCTGGCGTTGATGATTTCCGTCTGGGATAACCATATACTCGCCGTATTTTTGTGTGAGATATTCGTGTGGATGCTCAACACCCATTACTGATTCCCCTTCGAACAGTATAGGTGTAGGTTTTCCTAAGAGATGCTTGGACATAACACCCTTGAGACCGTCATCGTGATCTACTATCAGGTCGCATTTATCAAAGTCGTATGCTCTTTGCATCTTCCTTAGCTTCTCTTGCAACCCCTGCATAGTGTATAGTTTTCTGCTGAGCAAAGGAATCCAACTTGAAGTTCCGTGTCCATGACGATATGGATCTCGGTGAACGAAATACAGAGCTTTCTTCAACCATTGGTAACGTATGAAATGCAAGCGTTGCTTTAACTTGGAAGATGGCATTCCATCGAGAGGGAATACATCAAGGTATATACCTCCAAGATAGCTGAGGTGCATACGCTCGATGAGTGTTGTGCTACCATCCTGTATCTTTGCAAAAGGTAGGGGATAGTTCTCTGCATCAGTCTCGAAACTCACCACCTCAAATGGTTCCGGCATCCACTCTTTCGCATTTTCCATTAGCAGGTCATAATCCTTTCGTGGCATAGCGATATCGAGGTCGTCATCCCAAGGAATGAATCCCTTATGGCGTACTGCTCCAAGCATTGTTCCTGCCCAGAGATAGTATCTCAGGTTATGCTCCTTGCAAACCTTGTCAAGTGCGAGGAGTATCTCAAGGATACGAAGTTGTAGTGGTCGTATGTCGTATGATGCCATCTTTTTTAGTGAGGAGTTAAGAGTGAAGAGTTAAGAATTTGAGTTTGTTTGTACTTTCTGTAAAGATATAGAGTATAGCATGAGAAAAGTGAAAAAACTTGTTGTCCCATTGAATGGTGAGAATGTAACTTTAATTCTTCACTTTTCTCTCTTCACTCTTCTCTAATACAACTCTACCGGAATCTTTGCCTTAGCGTTCTCGAAGTCCTCTACGGTATCAAGTTCGCATGAGAAGAGTTCGGTGACATCGAGTACCTTGTATGTCTGGTTCTTTGCAAGAAGACGCTCGAAGGCAAGTTCGTAGAATTTGTTCTCAAGATGCTCTTCATTCATCATTGGCTCAAGTTCTGCGTAGAGCGCTTTGGTGTACTCCTTACCCATCTTCTCTATTCCGAGACTCTCGCCTGCAGCATCAGCCACACGACATGTCTTGCTTATTTCGAGAATTGATCCTTCCTTGTCAACAACCACTTTCATCTCCTCTTCTCCGAGTTCGTGCCTGATGAGTGTGAGAACATTATCCGACTTATTGGCAAGTACTCGTGCTACAATCTCTGGGTCATAGAGTAGGTCACTATCGAGAAGCAGAATTTCCTCGTTCTCTGCCTCTGGACGAGCCAGCCATAGAGAGTAGATATTGTTGGTTGAGTCGAACACTTCATTGTGGATGAAAGTGACCTTTATACTATTGGCATACTGCTTTGCAACAAAGTCTTCAATCATCTCATGAAGATAGCCTGTGACGATAACGAACTCTGTTATGCCATTCTTTATCAACGCGTCCATAGAACGTTGAAGAAGACAACGTTCGCCAACTTTCAATAGGCACTTAGGAGTATTATTTGTCAGCGGACGAAGGCGTGAAGCCATACCTGCTGCAAGGATAATTGCTTTCATTTGTAAATTATAAATAATAAATAGGGAAATATGTCTTGCGACATTTGTGCTTGAAAGTAAACTGACATTTTGGGAAAGTAAATTGGAAGTAAATTAATTCAGTAAATTATTTTTTCTAAAAATTATTTCTTTCTTGAAATTAATTTCCTGTGGCGAATGCCACTTAAGATAATTTACTGACACAATTTACTTTAAATTTACTTTCTCATTATTTTTTACTTCTTACTTCTCAAGTGCAACTTTCTTGATTGTGTCAACGACAACCTGAATCTGCTCTCTTGTGCCGAGTGTGATGCGGAGGCAATCCTCAAGTCCCTTGTCACCCATGAACTTGATCTTGTACTGTTTCTCTGCCATTGCTTTCTGAAGGCGTTCTTTGATCTCGGTTGGATACTTGATGAGGATGAAGTTTGCAACACTCTTGTAAACCTTGAAGCCTGGAATATTGCCAAGTTCCTTCTTGAACAACTGGCGGTCCCATTCCATATCATCAGCAACCTTACGATAGTGGTCGTCACTCTCAAGTGCAGCAATGGCAACAGCCTCAGTGAAGCGGTTGTAGCCAAGATACTTGTTGGCATAGCTGAGGAAGTTCTCGTGTCCCTTACCCATGAAACCGAATCCCATACGCAAACCTGGAAGTCCGTAGAACTTACTGAGGGTACGAGAGATGATGAGGTTTGAGTATTTGCTCACGAGAGGAGCGATATAGTCGGTGTCGGTAGTGATGAACGAAGCGTATGCCTCGTCGATGAGTACCATAGTGTCCTCTGGAATGTTCTCCATAATCTTGCCGATCTCCTCAGGTGTGAGGCAGTTGCCTGTAGGGTTGTTAGGAGATGCGAGAAGTAGCATGCGAGGGTGGATGCGGTTGGTGTACTCTATCACCTCATCGACATCGTATGCGAAAGTGTCATCCAACTGATGCAGAGGGTACATCTCAAAGTTACCGCCACACTCACCTGCGATGCGGTTGTAGTACCACCATGAGAACTCAGGAATGAGGATTGTCTTGTTGTCACCCTTCATCAAGTAGTAGTGAACGGCATTCTTCAGAATATCCTCACCACCATAGCCGAGAAGAACCTGCTCTTCCGGTACGCCATAGATCTCTGAAAGACGAACAGACACGATGCTCTTCTTGCCTTCGTCATAGATTCGGGTGTAGAAGCACAATGTCTCAGGATCAAAGTTCTTGATTGCATCAATAACCTTCTGTGAAGGCTTGAAGTTGAATTCGTTTCTGTCGAGAAAATTCATAGTCTTTATATTTCGCTTTTTTATTTTGTTTCTTTTTCTGTCTTATTGACTGCAAACCTCACTACGAGGAAGTTTGTCACCATACTTATCAGCAATGTTGGAACGTATGCTATGCGGTCGGGAATACCTGCCATATCCACGAATATCCACATGAGTGACATCCTCACTACGAAGAGGTTAAACATGTGGGCAGCAATAACGCCCATGAGGTTGCCTGCAGAAGGTTTCTTCTTGAAAGTCCAGTATATCGTAAGCAGATAGTTCACGATGAGGCTTATGCAATAGCCTGATACGAGTGCTATCTGATATGAGGCGAACATCCTGACGAGGTAGAAGATGCACGCATCGAGTGCCGTTGCTATGACTCCCACGATGCAGAATCTTATGAACTCGCCAACCTTTGGGTCGCTGTTATATATTTCCTTTATTGATTTTCCCATTGTCTTTTATTGGCAGATGGCAGGTTGCTAATTACTAATTACTAATTCCAAATTTCCTAATCGCAAATGGCAGATTGGCATTCCCCAACCGCCTACCGGCTCCCTCTCTACGGGAAGTCCGATGTTGATTACATCGGAGTATGTGTCAGAGGGCGGGGGGAGAGGCTTTTGTACATCTCCATCACCTGCTTTGTCAATGTCTCTGGAGTGAACATCCTGCGGGCGTATGCCTCCATCTTTTTTCCGACATCAAGTGCATGAGCCTTGTCTGCACACAAGCTATCAATATGTCTTGCCATCTGTTCGGCAGCATCTGCAGCATGTGGGTCTATAAGACATGCATCTGGTCCTGCAGCCTCAGGCAATGAAGATACCGTGGTTGTGATTACTGGTGTCTGCTGAAGTGCTGCTTCCACAACAGGCAGTCCGAAGCCTTCGTAGAATGAAGGATAGATGAATGCCATCGCCTTAGTGTAGAGAGCTTGAAGCAATTGGTTGTTGTGTATGCTTGTCTCTATCCTCGTGTATGCCTCAAGTGAGTTCTTGGCAATGAATGCCTCGCACTCCTTGCGATATTCCCTTCCGTTGCCCACAATGAGCAGAAGCGGACGGTTTTCCTTCGGTATCATGGCAAGTGCCTTGAGTGCTCCGAGGAGGTTCTTACGGGAATTGATGCTTCCGACATAGAGAATGAAAGGTGGCAGACCTTCCTTGCCGAAATGCTCTGTGATGAGTTTGTTGCATGTGTCTTCTGCAAGTGGTGTGTAGTAATACTCCTGCACAGGCTGGTAGATGACCTTCACGTTTTCTTCCTTCACGCCATAGAATCTGATCACATCATTCTTCGTTGACTCAGAGATTGCAAGTACCTTGTCTGCTCGTCGGCATGAACTGCCATACTTCCAGTCGTAGATCTTTCTGTCTGCCCAGTGATACATATCCGGGAATGTGAGCCACGCTACATCATGAATTGTCACGATGGAAACTGGGTAATGCGTGTTAGGTGATAGGTGATGGCGGTTTGGCAAGTCGAATGGCAGTTCGTTGCTAAGTCCATGGAATATGTCGCAACCATCTTTTGCCGCTTTCTTTCCGAGTGAGAAAGTACGAGCGAGCGATTTCTCATCATAGAGTACGAACTCGTTCTCTGGGAAGAGCTTCTGCAAGCCCCCAACCAGAGTACGGCTGTAGTTGCCCAATCCCGTTTGGTTATGATAATATCTCTTAGCGTCGAATCCTATTTTCACTCTTTCCGAATTTTATTTATTATATAAATAGCGTGCAAAATTACTCATAATTTTCCATATTTGCAACTATTTAGGTCGAAAACCTCAAGAAAGCCTGAAATATCCGTCTGCTTGTCGGTAAAAAGCAAGCCACAGCTTCATTTCAAGGTGGTTGTTTGCTTCATGATTATGGTTGTTGCATAGGAACTTTACTGATAGAGTTAACGTCAAGTCTGAGAATCTGGAATTGTCATGCAATTATTCCTTTTTCTCATGTGTTTTTCTTTCTCAACTAATGTTGGTGTGCTTGTACTTTTGTTTTCCTCTTTTCCCTAAGAAACCAGCCATTTCTTAGGCTATTGGTAGGGAGCTACTCCATCGCTACTCCATCGCTACTCCATCGCTGGTCCATCGTTTCGATGGAGGAACGATGGAGAATTGATGGGCAAGCGATGGAGATGATTCGGAGGAATAGCGGTTCCAGAGTGGACAATGATTGAACTTATGTTTAGATTTCTTGCTGAATGTTAATTCTTGAGTTAAAATACTGTTAAAAGCATTTTGTTTGTGTGCTATTTTGTATTTTTGCTCTTGATTATGTGAAACTAAATACATTAAGACTAAAAAATATGAAAAAAATCAGCCTATTTATTTTTATGTTGGCCATGGTTGTGGTCACTGCTGTTGCACAGCCTCATGGAAGACGTGGTGGTATGAGGATGATGATGCCGGATTATAGAAATCCTGACTCAACAGCAACGGTAATAGCACAAGAGATGAAACTTGAAGGGGAATTGAGTGCTAACTTCGTTTCTTTGTATGCCGCCTATCTTGGTGAGTATAAGAAAATTGATGAGATACTGCCTATGCGCATGCCTCGTGGTGAGCGTGGACAACGCCCTACTGAAGAGCAGATTAAGCAGATGCGTGAGATAATGGAAACACGTGAAACTGTAGTATCAGAAATGCGTAAGATATATGATCAGAAGTTTACTGACTTACTCGGTGCTGATAAGTTCGCTCTCCTTCAGAAAGTAGAGCAGGAACAGCAAGAGAAGAGAATGCAGGAGATGAGGAAGCGTTTTGCTGGTCGCAGAGGTGGTCGTAGAGGCGGCGGCTTTGGAGGTGGTTTCCAGGGTGGAGACAATGATTCCCAAGGCGGTGGCGGCTTTGGCGGTGGAGATGATTCCGATGGAGGTGGCTTCGATGGCGGCTTTGGTGGTGGTTTCTAATAAGACTGCATATTGATATGAAAAAGAGTTCCGTAATTTCTGCGGAACTCTTTTTGCGTCTTAAATGTCAGTCTGATGAATTCATGACGATTTGCAGCAAGCTGCTTTTTACTGACCAAATTGTAGAGGAATTCATCGAATTGACATTTCTTATGATGCCATGATGAAAAATCTTACTTGCTGATTAATGCAACACAATATGCGGAGATGCCTTCCTGGCGACCTGTAAAGCCAAGTTTTTCGGTTGTTGTAGCCTTGATGCTGATGTTATCTGGGTCGGTGTTCATTACCTGAGCCAGGCAAGCACGCATCTCCTCAACGTGTGGGTTGAGTTTTGGTTTCTCGGCACAAACCGTACAGTCGATATTTCCAACGGTATAGCCCTTTGTAGCAATAAGATCAATAGTCTTGCGAAGAAGAATCTTTGAGTCGATGCCATCTGTCTCTGCAGCTGTATCAGGGAAGTGATAACCTATGTCCCGCATGTTTGCAGCACCAAGAAGTGCATCGCAGATAGCATGGATGAGTACATCGGCATCACTATGACCGAGAAGTCCAAGTGTATGTTCTATTTTGATACCTCCGAGCCACAGATCGCGGCCCTCTACAAGTTGATGGACATCATAGCCCATACCAACTCTAATACAGAGACCCCTCCCCGGCCCTCCCCATAAAGGGGCGGGAGTAGTTTGTGCTGCTCCCTGTACTGTTTCGTTATTTTCTTCTTTCATTTTTATTTTGTATTTTTTTTTATATTCTTGGTGTCTTGTTGTTTATGTAGCTTTTTTATTTGAAAAGTGTAACTACTCCCCTCCCTTTATGGGAGGGGTAAGGGGGTGGTCTTTTCCTTCAACCACCCCCTATCTTCCTCATCCTCAAGCAGTGGCAGTAGCTCTTCACGTACTCGCTTGTGATAATCGTTGAGCCATTCAATCTCTTCTGGGCGCATCATTTCGAGAATGATAGGCTCGGTGTCTATCGGACAAAGCGTGAGAGGCTCCATCTGGAGGAATCTGCCGAACTCAGTCTCCTTGTAAGGAAGGATGATCATAGTGTTCTCGATGCGAACTCCAAAACGACCTTCAAGATAGAGACCTGGTTCATCGGTAACTGTCATATTCGCACGTAGCGGACATGATTTCCATTGCATCCTTATCTGATGAGGCCCTTCATGCACGTTGAGATATGAGCCAACTCCATGACCTGTACCGTGAAGATAGTTCATGCCCTCTCGCCACATATCCATTCTGGCAAGAGCATCAAGTTGGGTACCTGAAGCTCCATCTGGGAACTTGAGCATAGCGAGTTGGATGTTACCCTTGAGCACGAGAGTATAGACTTTCCGTTGCTCGTCAGTCAAAGGACCGAGTGCTATGGTGCGTGTGATGTCTGTTGTCGCATCCTGATATTGTGCACCACTATCGAGAAGCAGGAATCCCTCTGGTCGAACTGGTATATCTGTCTCTGCTGTAGGCTCATAGTGAACGATAGCACCATGTTCCTGATAGGCGGAGATAGTGTCAAAACTGATATCCCGGTAGAGTGCTTGCTCTGCTCTAAGAGATGTAAGTTTGCGGTCGATGCTAAGTTCGGTCTCTCCACCTTTCTCAACAGCAGGCTTGAGCCATCTGAAGAACTTGACAAGAGCCACTCCATCACGTTTCATTGCCTCACGGAAACCAGCAACCTCAGCCTCGCTTTTGATAGCCTTCATGAATGGTATCGGACTTGCACAATCCTCTACTTTTACTTGTATATCTTTAAATAAGGTGTAGCAGGTTGAGGATTTGTCGAGCATGATGTTATAGCCTTTGTATGCCTTCAGTGCCTTGCGCACATTCTCGTAAGGTTCAACCTTAACCTTAATTGAGTTAAGGTAGCTCTTTACCTCTGTCTTGAGTTTCTTGTCGTTGACGAATAGGGTAGTGGAGTCTTCTTCCATCAGCAGATAGCTGACAAAGACAGGGTTGCAATGAACGTCACTTCCACGAAGATTGAGTGTCCATGCAATGTCGTCAAGGGCAGAGACGAGAAGTCCGCAGGCATGCTGTGAGCGTATCGCTTTTCTGATACGTTCAAGTTTGCTCTCAGCAGTCTCGCCAGCATACTTCAATGGCTGAATCTCAATAGGATTGAGGGGTATCTCCGGACGGTCATTCCATATTTCTGCAAGCGGGTCAAGATTTGTGGTGACTGTTATTCCGCCCTCCTTGCGAAGTTCAGCAATCAGGTTTTCTGTCTCACTTGCGCTCATCACCATACCATCAATGCCAACGCATGTTCCACCGCTGAAACTAAGTTTGTTGCCAAGCCATTCTGAGATGCTTGGAGTGCCTTCTACGCCATCTTTCATGAGAGAGAAACCTGTGCCTTCAAGTTGCTCGTTGGCTGCAATGAAATAGCGTGAGTCAGTCCATAGGGCAGCTTCATTGAGAGTGACTACAGCTGTACCAGCAGAGCCGTTGAAGCCGGAAATCCACTCTCGGCCTTTCCAATGGTCGGGAACATATTCTCCGTTGTGCGGGTCTGTGCTTGGAAAGATGAATGCATCTATGCTCTCGCGTCTCATCAGTTCGCGAAGGGCTGAAACTCTTTCTTGGATGTTCATGATAAGCTTATTATGTACGTTGAAAATGATAAGGTGAGTCTTTCTTTGACTTTTGTCAATTAGACTTTACAAAGATACTATATTTTATTATATTCTGCAAAAGAAAAGACGAAAACATGCTCTTTTCTCGGGAAAAAACATTACCTTTGCATTGCAAACGGCATAAAAAGGGGGTATGTTTCCGCTTTTATGCTCATGAAGAAATAGTTATACAACAATTCAATAAACATTTAACAACAATGGCATTTTTAACTAACGAAAAGCTTGTTATCGTTGGAGCTGGTGGTATGATCGGTTCTAACATGGTTCAGTCTGTATTGATGTTGGGTCTCACACCTAACGTATGTCTCTACGATATCTATGAGCCAGGTGTTCACGGTGTATATGAGGAGATGGCTCACTGCGCATTCCCAGGTGCTAACCTTACTTATACTGTAGATCCAAAGGAGGCATTCACAGGTGCTAAGTATATCATTTCTTCAGGTGGTGCTCCACGTAAGGACGGCATGACACGTGAGGATCTTCTCGTAGGTAACTGTAAGATCGCTGCTGAGTTCGGTGACAATATCAAGAAGTATTGCCCAGACGTAGAGCACGTTGTAGTTATCTTCAACCCAGCTGACGTAACAGCTCTTACAGCTCTCATCCACTCAGGCTTGAAGCCAAACCAGCTCACATCTCTCGCTGCTCTCGACTCTACTCGTCTGCAGGAGGCTCTCGCTAAGGAGTACGGTGTACAGCAGGATAAGGTAACTGGTGCTAACACATATGGTGGTCACGGTGAGCAGATGGCTGTATTCGCTTCTCAGGTTAAGGTTGACGGTAAGTCACTCGACGAGCTCGGTATGTCAGCTGAGCGTCTTGCTGAGATCCGTCAGATCACAACTCAGGGTGGTTCTGCTATCATCAAGCTCCGTGGTCGTTCTTCATTCCAGAGCCCTGCTTATCAGGCTGTTAAGATGATCGAGGGCGCTATGGGTGGTGCAGAGTTCAAGCTCCCTGCTGGTTGCTACGTTAACACAGCTGAGTACAAGAACGTAATGATGGCTATGCCAACAACAATCGATAAGACTGGTGTTCACTTCACAGCACCTCAGGGTACTGCAGAGGAAATGGCTGGTCTCCAGAAGTCTTACGAGCACCTCCAGGCTATGCGTGACGAGATCATCTCTCTCGGCATCATCCCAGCTGTTGAGGATTGGAAGACTCTCAACCCAAATCTCTAAGCATATAACCTCTCCTTTTCGCTCGGGATTTTTCAAATCTCAGAAAAGGCAGAATGTTAGATAACATAAATCCCTTTTTCTTTCCGTTGAGGATTGAGCAAGGGATTTTTTATGTGTGAATTATAGGGCTTGCCAAATGTGGATAACGTGAGATCGATAAATTCCAAATATTTAGTATTCTGCAAAATAAGGAGGGTTTTTCAGTGCCCTCTTTAGGTGTCGCGCAATCATGCGACTAACGAATTCGTCGAACTCGCGTTAAATAATGTCAGTTAATATAACACACAATCAACTTGGATATCATCGTGCGTTATAAGGAAAAAACAAGCACCCACTTGTTAACAATCGCTATTGAAACAGTGGGTGCAAATACTAACTAACTACTAAATCATTTCTGGTTTAATTACTATTAACCTAACATTTATGAATTTGATGCAAAATTAATGTTTTATCCCTATATCTGCAATTTTTTTCGTTCCATAAATATTTTTTTGTGTATCAATATATTACACAGAAAATCATTTGAAACATAAGAAAAACTTTTATTTACATAGCG
Source organism: Prevotellaceae bacterium UBA1710 (assembly GCA_002317355.1). Classification (GTDB taxonomy): domain Bacteria; phylum Bacteroidota; class Bacteroidia; order Bacteroidales; family Bacteroidaceae; genus Prevotella. Next base: position 78,924 of record DCJC01000054.1, read on the forward strand.
AACTACAAGATAAGTTTTACACACTAAATCTAAAGTTTACGTGAGTTCGAATTTATTAGTCGTTTGATTGATGAGCCCCGAAGAGGGCGTCACCTAAAAGGGCAGTCCGCGAGGGCTGTTACATTGAGTGATGTTAGTTGATGAGGGCTGTAAGTCCGACATCATCCAGTTTTTAGATGTCGCACTTACAGCGCTCACCAATCAAAATATCCTTATAGACAGCCCTTACGAACTGCCCTTTTAGGTGACGCCCTCTTCGGGGCTCATCAATCAAGCGGCTAACGAATTCGTCGAACTCACGTTAAAAGTTTAATCGCACATATTTGTTTTTGTATTATCACTACAAACGAGATTTTCCCCGTTGAAATATAATTTTTGTGGCATAAAGTCGTAAAAAAAGGAAGTCACAAGGGCTGACATTTAACGTTGGTGAGTAAAAGACGGGAAAAGAGGGAAAGAAGCATTATTGCCATCATTTTTATATCAAAAACCCAATCTGAAGCCCTGTAAGCGTATTTATGTTACATCAGAAAAACTTTATGTTACATTTTACACATGCAAATTTAAAGAATATATATACCTTTGCAGCCGAAAACATTTCTATATTTATTTTAGGAACATATTTTATATAAAACAAAACCATAAACTAAAACCAATTAAGTATGAAGTTTAAAAATCTACTCAGTTTAAGTGTCATGCTTTCTTGTGGTCTGGTTTCTCAGGCACAGGTATTGCAGGAATCTTTTGATGCTGCTCAGACAAAGCAGGCTGCAGATGCAGGTTTCTATGAGTTCATCAACCTTGAGGAAGGTGATGAATGGAAGATCGAGACATCTGGCGGTTTCAAGAACGGTGCTCTCAGCATCGACAACAACAGCGAGAAGGCTAATGACAACAGCACTTGGATGCGTGCGGTTAAGTTCCGCAACCTCCCACTTCAGGAAGGCAAGAGCTATCGTCTCACATATTATATTAGTGGTAGCTCAACTTACGGCGATAACAAGGCTACAAAGGCAAGAATTGGCTTGATGCAGGGTGTTGAGAATGCTGACATCGCAATCAACAATTCTATCGCTGACATCTCTAATATCACTAGCGACTTCGTAAAGCACACTCACATGTTCTATTTCAAGAACAAGGCAGAGCAGGATGCTGAGTACGACAAGCAGTGCAAGAGCAAGGAAGCTTATGCTGAGGCTAACAAGGATAAGTATTTCGCTGTGTTCAATGTATATAACCCAGGTCAGTTCAAGCTTGACGAGGTAACTCTCGAAGAGGCTTCTATTGCAGGCATCGGTTTCAACGGTGGTGTAATCTGCATTGATCTTGGTTATGCTTCAAATATCCCTACTCTTGCAGCTCAGAAGAGCTCTGGCAACTATGTGCTTGACAATAGCACTGTTACAGTAAAGCAGGACGGCAAGGAAATTGAGCCACTTTCTGTAGAGTTGCGTGGTGATGGCAAGATCTATATCTTCTTTGAGGACGAACTTAGCGGTGAGGTAGAGGTTACATTCACTAACCCTGACGGTCTTATCGTTCTTACAAATGGTCCAGAGCTTACAACTATCACAGAGAAGGCTGTAAAGAACACTTCTATTGATCCAGAGCTTGAGGCTGATGTTTACGCAGAGGCTTCTGTAGAGTCTGTAACTCCAGAAAATAGTTCATTCGGTCTTGAGACAAAGGACATCAAGACTATTACCGTTACATTCGACAGACTTGTAAATACACAGAAGACTCCTAAAGCAGGTGCTCCAGAAGCTATATTGAGCGATGGCCAGAAGCTTACTCTCAAGACAACAGAGAAGCTTTCTAAGACTCTTACATTCGAGTACAATGGTGCAGACCTTGGTGATGGCGCTTACACTATCACTATCAAGAATATCGTAAATGAGTATGGCACAAAGAGCAACGATATTGAGCTTACTTATGAGCTTGGTAAGGTTACACTCGGTAAGACAGAATATACTCTCGTTGCCGATAACAAGACTGTAACAGAGGCTGAAGGTGGCATCCCAACAGGATGGACATTGACAATCGACGGTGCTGAGCATGCTGGTGGTTCAGGCTCACGTGGATTCCTCTACACAGATTCTAACGTACAGTCAGCTGTTTACATGCGCGACTGGGAGGGTAAGCCTGTAGTTCTCACATCATCTCCAGTTAAGATTGCCGCTGGCCCTTCTGAGCTTCGTGTATTCACAGCTGGTTGGGGTGCAACAGGTGCATTCAAGGTTACTCTTAAGGATGCTGCTGGCAAGGAAGTTATTTCTCAGAACATAAATGTTACTACACAGCTTGCAAAGGATAGAAAGGGTAAGTTCCAGATTGACCCAATCCGCTTCGAGTCTGATGGTGGTGAATACACATACTCTATCGAACTTGCTAGTGGTAACGAGATTCTTACTGGTGGCTTTGAGGTTTACTCAGTTAAGGAAGATGGTGGCGCAAGACCAACAACAGAGGTTATTGCCAAGGGCGATTTCGTAGAAGCTGGTAATGACAAGGCTCCTGCACATGGAACAGGTTGGAAGATTTATCGCAATGACGGTCGTATGCGCGACCCAGGTGCTAACTGTAGCTGGGGTGGTGACGACTGGACTGGCGGTGGCGGTCCACGTGTAAAGACTCTTGGTAACAAGAACATGGGTGGTGCTGGTATGTACCTTGCAGGTGGCTGCTATGCAACATACGGTGAGTTCCTTGTTCAGACAGACCACGCTGGAGCACTCGAAGGTGATCTCGAAGAAAAAACTCTCGACCTGAAACGTGAAAGATATCAGATTACATACGGTATCATCAGCTGGAAGAACCCAGGTGAGAAGCATACTGTAAAGCTTGAAATCTTCAACCAGGCAGATGGTATCACTGGTACACCTGTATTCTCTCGCACTGATGAGGTTACACAGGCTTGTGGCTCTGGCGGTGATGCATCAGCAGATGCAACAAAGATCCAGTTCCTCTGGAATGCTCCTAAGGAAGGTAAGTATATCCTCAAGTTCACATCTGGTGGTGAAGGCGAAGGTGAGACTGTAGTTGGTAATGTTTCTATTGAGACAACAGCTTCACTCTATCTCCAGTATCTTGCTCAGATGCAGAAGAACCTTGAGCCTGCTATTGAGGAGCGTGATCTTGCAAAGGCTAAGGATGAGTACAAGGGCGCTACACGCGATGCACTCGAGAAGATGATTGCTGATTATGAGAACCCAGACTTCCATACAGTACGTGAGTTCGAGGATGCATTCAAATACATCGAGACTATGACAAAGAAGTCAGCTAAGCGTCGTTCTAACATCGACAACTTCGCTTCAAGCCTTGAGGCTGTGAAGACTGGTCTTGAGAAGGCTAAGGGAACTAAGTACGAGGGTCTCGCACAGTATCCAGTTGTGGAGAAGGCTTACAACGATTATAAGGACGTTGACTACGTCGCTCTCGACGATGACAAGCTCAATGACGCAGTTTCAGTAATGAGCTCAAACGGTAACCTCCTTTCCAACATGGTTGATAAGTGCGTACCTTTGATCACAAAGCAGATCACTGACCTTGCTGCAGCTATCGCTGCTATTGACATCAAACTTAAGGATGAGGCTAAGGAGGAAGAGACACTTCTTGCTGCTGGTAATTTCATCAGCGATGATCAGTCATTCGTTAAGCAGTTGAAGGCTCTCTACACAGCTAAGATTTATGCTAAGCTCGCAGCTGGAGAGAATCCATTCAAGAAATTTGATGAGGATTTGAATGATGAAGTTGAAACTTCAATCCCAGTATCATTCCTGATCCAGAACCCTAACTTCTACAGCACAGCTATCGTTCCTGCTGGCAAGACTTCTACAGAGGCTAAGACAACAGACTTCCCAGGCTGGACTATCGAGGTTCTTCAGGGTTACATCTCTCCTGTATTCAACACATCATGGGGCGAAAGAGCTTCAACTGATGTTGAGCCATACGTTGACTGCGCTGTTAAGACTGACTGGGGTACCAGAGAGTATGACGTTAAGCAGCTCATCGACATGCTTCCAGTAGCTAAGTATAAGGCATCTATCGTTGTCGGTGAGGATGGTGGTGATCCACACGGAGCATACGCTTATCTTGGTGAAGGTGAGGCTCAGGTTAAGAGCGAGTACACAGGTAATGAGGAAGGTTCTTACTCTCGTGACAACAGCACACCACAGGTATTCGAGAACGTCACTCCTACTATCAACGGAAGCTATGGCGAGATCACTCTCGGTGCTCACATGATGGTGACAGGCGGCTTCGGTAAGGTTGATACTGCAACTCTCGAAATGGTCGGCAAGGCTGATGGCTTCGACTACAAGGAGGCTTTGGATAAACTTCCTTTGATTCCTTCATCTATCGACCAGCTTGCAGCTGCTCCTGCAGGTGAGCCAGCAACTGTTCAGTACTTCGGTATCGACGGTAAGCCAACTCTCAACCCACAGGGCGTAACTATCAAGGTAGAGTCTTGGGCTAACGGTTTCGTTAAGATCAGCAAGGTTGTCAAGTAATTCAGGAAATTCTGAAATAAATCTATAGAAAACCGCCTTCGGCATACGCTGGAGGCGGTTTTTTGTATTATTTTGTAATTCTATGGAAAGTCTATGATACAATAAATTTGTGTATATGGATTTTTTTTCGTAATTTTGCATACGAATTAGAAAACAAAGCCATAAACTTTTAAAACCCAATGAATAGATCTAAACAAACATTGCTGCTTATAGTAGTAACAATCCTTTGTTTCATGTCCGCTTCTGCTGCTGACAAATTTGTCTCGTTCACTAATGGTGACCTGAAACTTTGCCACACTGGTGAGTCGTTTACCCTTTGCGTAAGCGACAATGATAATATTGCCGTAAAGCTTGCGGCTCAGAACCTTGCGTCCGATTTCCAGAAAGTATGTGATGCAAATGTAACAATCACTTCTTCAGACTCAAATGCACGTGTTATTGCCGGAACAATCGGCAAGAGTGCTGCTATCGACCAACTCGTGAAGAGCGGAAAGATTGATGCAAAGGCTCTTAATGGAAAAGTAGAGAAGTATATATTAAATATTATTGACGGAAAACTGGTTATCGCAGGCAGTGACCGCCGTGGCACTGTCTATGGCATTTATGAACTCTCACGTCAGATGGGTGTATCGCCTTGGTATTACTGGATGGATGTTCCTGTGAAGAAACAGAAAGAGGTGTACGTTAAGGATGGCATCTATACTGACGGAGAGCCTGCCGTAAGATACCGTGGTATTTTCCTCAATGACGAGGCTCCATGTCTCACCACATGGGTGAAGAATACTTTTGGCACTAACTATGGTGGCCATAAATTCTACGAGAAGGTATTTGAACTCGTACTCCGTCTCAAGGGCAACTATATGTGGCCTGCAATGTGGGGATGGGCTTTCTATGCTGATGACCCTCTCAACATGAAGACCGCTGACGATATGGGTATCATGATGGGTACTTCACACCATGAGCCAATGAGCCGTGCACAGAAGGAATGGCATGGTCATACGGATAATCCAAACGTAGAGCCTCAGGATATGGCTTCACGTAAGGATTTTGGTAATCATGAATGGAACTATGCGACCAACAAGAAGGGACTTGACAACTTCTGGCTTGGTGGTGTAGAGCGAAATAAGAACACAGAGGACATCATCACCATCGGTATGCGTGGTGATGGCGACATGGCTATGAGTGAGGAGCGCAACGTCAAGCTCATGGAGAGCATCGTAGCTAACCAGCGTAAGCTTATCGCAAAGGCTCGCGGTAAGGCTGCAAAGGATGTGCCTCAGGTTTGGGCTCTCTATAAGGAGGTGCTCGACTATTATGACGATGGAATGCGTGTTCCGGATGATGTCACTATGCTTCTTTGCGATGATAACTGGGGTGACGTACGCCGTGTGCCTACTCTCAAGGAGCGTCAGCGAAAGGGCGGTTGGGGACTCTACTATCATGTTGATTATGTAGGTGCTCCTCGTAACTCAAAGACTATCAACGTCACTCCTATCCAAAATATGTGGGAACAGCTCTCTCTGGCATACGAGAATGGTATTCAGAAGCTCTGGATTCTCAATGTAGGCGACCTCAAGCCAATGGAGTATCCTATCCAGCTCTTTATGGATATGGCTTGGAACTACGGTAAGACCAAGGAAGGTGAAAAGAGTAATGTGGATTGTATCACAAATCTTCTTGATCACACTAAGGATTTCTGCTCAACAATCGTTGGAGAAGAAGAGGCGGCAGAGGCGACCCGCATTCTTAACCTTTGCTGTAAACTGAATGGCAGATGTACTCCTGAGATGCTTGATGCAAGAACCTACAACCTTGAGGAAGGTGAATGGGCAAAGGTTGTTGATGAATACAAGACTCTTGAGATTGATGCTCTCCGTCAGTATGCCAACCTTCCTGCAGATGCAAAGGATGCATATTTCCAGAGTATTCTCTTCCCAATTCAGCTGATGGCAAATCTTCATCAGATGTACTATGCACAGGCAATGAACAACGCTCTCCACAAGAAAGGTGATGCAGCAATGAATGATTGGGCAGACAAGTGCGAGATGTACTTCAAGCGCGATGCTAAGCTCATGGCTCAGTATAACAAGGAGATTGCCGGTGGCAAATGGGATGGTATGATGATTCAGAAGCACATCGGCTATAAGTCATGGAACGACAACTTCAAGGCTGACATCATGCCAAAGGTATTCCGCACAGAAGGAAATATCGAGAATATCTTCGAGGAAGACGGCAAGGGCTACATCTCTATGGAGGCAGAGCACTTCAACTCTTCAACAAACCCAGAAGGTGCAAAATGGACAGTTCTTCCTGACTTCGGTCGCACATTAAGTGCAGTAACCGTTCTTCCTGTAACAGCAAACGTAAATGGTGCATCTCTCACCTATAAGTTCCGCTTCGAGCAGAAGACAAGAGAGATCATCCGTCCAACCATCTATATCGTTACAAAGTCAACTCTCGACTATCTCAACAAGGGAGGTATGACATATTCCGTATCACTTGATGGTGGCAACGCAGAGACCGTGAACTTCAATGATAACATGAATGAAGATCCAAAGAACATCTACAGCATCTACTACCCTACTGTAGCAAGTCGCGTAATTGCGAAGACTGTAAGTCTGCCACTTGGATCTTCAACTGACGGAATTCACACACTCACATTCACACCAAATGACCCAGGTATCGTTCTGGAGAAGATCGTCATCGACTTCGGAGGTTACAAGAAGCAGTATCTGTTTGGTGAAGAGAATCCAAGGAAGTGACCCCATCCCTGCCCTCCCTCGGGAGGGGGCAATTAAGTCACACTTCCCTCGCTGCGAGCTATCCGTGTGTTAGAGGAGTAAAAAAGTCCACTTCTTTCGCTAAGAACCATCCGTGCGTTAGCAACTCCCTCCCTCGGGAGGGTTGGGGTGGGGCTCTTAATATAAGCAACTAAAAACTAATCACTAATCATAAAACAGAAAATGAAAAGAATATTTACTGCATTAGTCATATTCTTGACTCTATCTCTATTCTCTACTGACGCGCTGGCACAACAGCGTCGTCCCGTTGACTCAAAGCACCCACTCTGGTTGGTGCATGTCGATGTATGGAATCAGGCTGATCCACAGAAGATCATCGACCTTATTCCTGATGACATCAAGCCTTATGTGTGTCTTAATCTGTCACTCTCATGTGCCTACGACACAAAGCTTAACATCCATCAGCGCCCGCAGAATGCTGTCAGAACCTATAAGTCATGGGCTACCATCTGTCAGCAGAACCGTATGTGGTTCACTCTTCAGCCAGCCAGCGGTGGTCACACACATATCCACGAGAACGACCTTGAGACATTCGAGTACTTCTTCAAGCACTACCCTAACTTCCTTGGCTGGAACTATGCCGAGCAGTTCTGGGGCTTCGACGAGGCTGGCGACCTGTTCTCAAGTTCGCAGTCAGACCGTATCGCTCTCTTCGCAAAACTCGTGCCTATGCACCATAAGTATGGTGGTTTCCTCACCATCAGCTTCTGCGGAAACATCTGGTCACATGGTCTCAACCCTGTAGCTATGCTGAAGCGTAATGCAGAGCTCCTTCAGGCTTCAAAAGACTATCCTGAGGCTATTCTCTGGCTCTATAAATACACTACATCATCTTGTTTCTACAACAATGAGAGTGTAAGCTTCGGCCCATTCGTTGCAGGTCTTGCAAAGAACTATGGTGTACGCTATGATAACTGTGGTTGGAATGGTGCGCTTGACGCTATTCTTGGCGAGAAGCATGGTAAGAAATACCCTGTAGCTGCTGGTATCGGTACTGTAATGGAGCAGACTTGCCAGAATGGTGGTGCTGTATGGGATGGTCCAGAGCTTATCTGGACAGAGGACTTCCAGAATCTCGCCAACACAAAGGTGGGTGAGTACACTAAGCGTAACTGGGGCACATTCCCAGGCTTCCGCAATATCTGGATTGATATGTTCCGCAAGATCATTGACGGTACACTCTATATCCCATCCCAGCAGGAAGTCATCGACAAGACAAAGATCATCCTCGTCAACGATGTGAAGTCAGGAAGCCTTGAGGATATGTATGCTACCTGGGGTGATCTATACGATGGCCTCTACAAGCAGAATGATCCATTCAATCGTGGTAATGGTCAGTGGATGGATAACTTCTGGTATCTCAAGAAGACTGGCCGCTATGGCACAATCCCTATGACTCCAACTATTACGGACATAGCGACTGGTATTCCTACAAAGGTTAAGAAATCTACACGTACAAGCACATGGTCATCAATCTCTGCAAAGACCAATGCATTCAACGAGGCTTATCCAGAGGTTAGCACAGGCGATCTCTTCGTTTCACGCTATAAGAACCAGCTTGTAACCTATACTCCTTACACATACCTGAATAAGAAGACTACAGCATCTGCTAACGTTCCTCTTCAGTATAACACCTGTAAGAGCCTCGACCTTACATACGGTAAGCTCAGCAGCGGTCTTATCAAGGAGTATGCAGATTCTATCACACTCTATCTCAACAACTACCGTTCTGATACAACAAAGAACGTGGAGGATGTCATTATTGTCAATGGTGCAACATCTGAGCCAAGCTACACAATGGTAAAGCGTGCAGAGGCTAAGGCTACAGCAGAGGCAGCATGGGATGCAGAGAAGGGCGCATACACCATCAAGGTGAGCCATAACGGACCTGTTGACCTCAAGATCCTCTGTGCAGGAAGTGAGACAGAGCGCAGCACAGACATCGTAAACTGCGAGCGTCTTGAGATTCCAAAGCAGCCAGAACCATACTTCGGCACTATCATCATCGAGGCTGAGGATATGAACTACAGATATATCGGCAGTAATGAGGTGACACCTTACTATTCAAGCTACCAGTGGGTAAGAGGTCAGGCAGGTAACGGCTTCATTGTAACAGGTACAAGTGCTTCTGCTGCCCTCAACTGTAAGGTACGTGTGCCAAAGGCTGGCAAATATACTGCTATGGTTCGCTATAACAATACCGTCAAGGATTGTGATGTACGTCTCCGTATCAATAACGAGAAGGCTCAGTCTGCTCAGTTCGTGAAGACAGCCACTAACGAATGGAAGAAGGCTGGTGTAACCTTCGACATGGTTGAAGGTGATAATGATTTCTATCTCTTCAATACTGCAGGCGTGAACATGTTCATCGATCAGGTCATCTTTACTCCTGCTGAGGAAGAGGCTGAGAAGTTTGAGATCACCATCCATGGCAGAGATGAGGGTACTGCTGTTTCTAACGTACCTGCTGCCGCTGAAGGTGAGACTGTAACCCTCACACCACAGGGTAATGAAGGCTGCATCATCGTTGGTTGGAATATCATTCATGGAAACATCAACATCAAGGACAACGGTGACGGCACATTCTCATTCACAATGCCTGATGACATCGTAACTCTCGAGCCTGTCTTCAAGGATACATCAGCAGCATATCTCCTCAACTTCGACAACGTGGCAAACGGTGCAATGCCTGAGGGCTGGCGTGCAGATGATGGCGCTATCCATGAGTATCCAAACTCTTATAGTTCAGGTCCACGTACCTTCAAGGGCTTTGCAGGAACATATAAGACTGGTCTCTATTGGAGAACAAAGAATGCAGACTACGGTAAGCAGGCTAAATATCCTCTCACACTTGAGCCTGGTACATACAAGTTGACATACGCTATGGCAGCATGGAAGGAAGCACCACAGTGCAAGGGCCAGATTCTCACAAGCACTGGTTCTGTAGTGGCAGAGACTGAGTATAGCGTAGCTCAGCCATGTGCAAATGGAATGACTGACGCCAATCTCTCAGCTGCAGAGGAAAAGGTTCTTGAGTTCGAAATCAAGGAAAAGGGCAATTATGTCATCAACTTCCAGAACAACGGAACAGGCTTCTCTGAATTCCTCCTCCTTTCTTGCCGTGTCAAGAAGTTGAGCGATCCGTCTGGTGACGTTTCAGGCATAGACAGCATCTTCTTTAAGGATGAAGATACCAATGGTCTTGAGATCTTCACTGTAGATGGCAAGAAGATTCCATCACTCCAGCGCGGCCTTAATATCATCCGTCGCAAAGGTATGGACGTTAAGAAGGTCTATGTAAAATAGGCTACAAGCACATTAAGCACATTAGTTGTTATTAAATATCCAATCCCTCGTCTGCATGGCAGTGATGCTTGCATTCGGGGGATTTTTTGTACCCCCACGTAACAATTAAAATACAGGAACATCAGAGAAAGGGAATCCATAGTGCCAAAAGTGCCAAAGTGCCACTTGGCACTTTCAAGCAAATTCCTATTATAAATAAGGTGTATGTTGAAAATAATAAGAAAGTGCCACATGGCACTTTGGCACTTTTGGCACTTTCTATCACTGATTACACTTTCTCTACTCAAATGGGAATTGATGATTTTTCTAGATTTAGATAAAAGTGTGCCAAAAGTGCCACTGTGCCAAGTGGCATAATATATTAAAATACCTTATATAATAAGGTGTATGAAGAAAATGATGAAAGTGTGCCTAGTGGCACAGTGGCACAAGTGGCACACTTTTTCTTATTGGGCATTCTCAACCTAACTGAAAAATTGAAGATCTCTCAGAATTTCTTTTACCCCCTTTGAAGGATAAACAATATGCTCTCCTTCGATTGTTGTTCGATCCTCCTTCGATTGTTGTTCGATTACTGTTCGATTATCCTTCGATCTGCCTTCGCTTTCCCTTTGCTCCAGCATCGATTATAGAGCGACAAGTGAGCGATGGATAAGCGTTCAATGAGCGAGGGCATAACGGCGGATCAGCGAAGGAAGAAGCCCTTTTTATGCAGAATGCGACAATGTTACATTGTTACATTCCATTTCCCGGGCTTTGACGCCCAAAAGCCATAAATCCCACAATTTTATGCCTATATGTTATTCTGTGCAAAGTTTTTGGTATAATCCCAAAAGAAAGCCGCAAGAATGTTACAAATTAAAAAGTTTGTGGTACAATTCACACCTAATATATAAAATATAAGTTGTAACTTTGCACGCACATTTCTATATGCTAAAAAATCATAATTTAAGATTTCTTAAAAAACTAATAATAAAACCAACAATGACAAGTAGTAAATTTTTACTGATGATGGGATGGCGGAGACTCTCTTTCGCTGTCGCGCTGTCGGCATGCATGATGTGTTTCACGTCATGCGACAAGTATGATTTGGACAAGACCGATCCTGAAGGATGGGGTGCCAGCATCTACAGCTACCTCGCTGAGGATGGGCATTACACCAACACTATCAGACTGATTGAGGATCTTGGCCAAAAGGAAGTGTTGGCTAAGACAGGTTCCAAGACTTTGTTTGTTGCAGATGACGATGCCTTTGCTCGTTTCTTCAGCAACAACAAATGGGGTGTCAGCCGTTATGAGCAGTTGAGTGAGAGTCAGAAGAAGCTTCTTCTCTATGGCTCTATGATCAACAACAGCTATCAGATTAACACCCTCTCAAGTGTGGGTGGTGATCAGGGCATCATCGAGGGTGCTTGCGTGCGCCGCTCAACAGCTTCAACAATCTATGACTCAGTGCAGGTGGTGAAGGTGGAGGATCTACCTTCAATGCGTCCAGAAGACAGAAAGAACAATTCATGCTGGGCTAAGTTCGGAGACCGCAAGAGTGTTGTGCTCATGAACGATTTGACTACCGTTCCTATGGTGCATTTCGTAGAGGATTTTATCGCTAACAACCATTTCCTCAATTCAGATATCAATTTCCTTTTCAACGGAAAGATTGACCGTAAGCCGGGTGATGCTATCGTCAATGGCGTTAATGTGGGCAAGATGAACATCAAGTGTAGTAACGGATTCATCCATAAGCTTGATGAGGTGGCGCTCCCATTGGACAACATGGCACAGCTTATTGCCAACAATCCAGAGACATCGGAATTCAGCAAACTTCTTGAGCGTTTCTCTGCTCCTTATTATGTAGGTAAGGAAATCACAGACCGCTACAATCTCTTCTACAACACAAATGTTGACTCAGTGTTCCAGAAGCGCTACTTCTCTCTGCAGGCAAGGCATGAGCTGAATACTGATGATGACAATAAGGTGCATCAGGATCTTCTTGAGTTCGACCCAGGTTGGAACAGATACTATATCAATGATGAGTACGTGTCTGGCTCTGACGATGAGCTTGCCGTAAACCGTGACATGGCTTTCATCCTTGCTCCAACTAACGAGGCTCTCGCTGAGTACTGGAAGAATGGTGCTGGCCGTATCCTCATCGACCAGTACGGAACAGTCGAGAATATCCCTAACGATGTAGTCAAGGAACTTATCAACAATAACTTCAAGGTGTCATTCCGTTCTAAGGGTGTTCAGAGCAAGTTCCCTACAATCCTTAATGATGCCAACGACCCAATGGATGTTGATCCATCAAAGGTAAAGGAGGTTATGGTAGGCTGTAATGGTACAGTCTATGTAATGAACTCTATCTATTCTCCAACTGCATTTGTCAGCGTTAAGTATCCTACTGTAGTAAACAAGACAATGAAGCTCATCAACTGGGCTATCGATCAGAATCAATATACTGTATATTTGAATTCCCTTAATGCTTACTATAGCTTCTTCATCCCTACCAACAAGGCGATGTTAGAGTATGTCAATCCTGCAACCTACGGCAAGATGCAGCCTGAGCTCTATCGCTTCCACTACGACGAGACCATGAACAACCCTGTATGGGCGAGCGTCTTCGCCTATAATATGGAGACTCATGAGGTTGGTGACAGTATCGGCGAAATCCGTAATCAGCCTGAACTTATGAAACAGATTCTCAAGGATGTTCTCGACAACTGCATCGTGGTGAACAAGAATGTTGAGGACGGCCATGAGTATTATCTCACCAAGGCTGGTACTGCGCTCCGTGTAAGGAACGTGAAAGCTGGTGTCAACGGCATGACCGTAGAAGGCAGCTTCCAGGTGAACGATTCAAAGAAGCCTCTCTATGTAACAGAAATCTATGACCAGTCAGCAAATCCAGCTCTCAACAAGGCAGGTAACGGAAAGTGCTATATTCTCGACTCAAAGCCTATCATGACTACGAAAAAGAGTGTGATGGAGATTCTGGGAGAGCACGAGGAGATGTCAGAGATGTTTAAGCTCTTTTATTTAAGCGGTATCTATGAGTCTATAAGAAACAAGACACAGGCTGCGGTGAGCGGCGCTAATATTAGTGTGTTCAACTCTTACCACTACACTGTATATGTACCTACAAATGAAGCAATCAAGGAGCTTCAGGCACAGGGAAAACTTCCAACTTACGAGCAGGTACAGCAGGAGCAGGCCAACGGCAACACCGAAGTGGTTGAGCAGATGCAGCAGAGAATTGCTGACTTTGTAAGACTCCACATTCAGGATAACGCCATGTTTATTGGTGCTAATCCTATTGAGCGCGAGAAGTACGAGACTGCATGCCTCGGTAGCAATGGCAAGTTCGAACGTATTTATGTTACACTTGGTGATGACAATATCTCTATCCAGATAAATGCTGATGACAAGAATCCAGCCAAGGTGGTAAAGAAGGAGGGCCTCTACAATCTTCAGGCACGCGAATATTTCGTTCCTGACTTGTTTTTAGAGAAAGCCCAGAGGGTTGCAACATCTTCTTCTGCAGTAGTTCACCTCATCGACAAGGCATTGTACAAGTAAGTTCATTTACCATTTACCATGTACAATTTACCATTATCATTTTACCGTTTTCATTTCACGAAAAATGGTAGTGACAAATGGTAGGTTAACGTAAGATATTCATTACACATTATATATTATGACAATATTTTCATCAAAAGGAATGTGGAACAAGAGAGCAAAGACATTACTGCTCGCTTTGCCATTATTCTCTTATACAGCCTTTGCGCAGCAGGCAGGACAGATGATTTCTGGTACTGTGTCTGATGCCATGGGACCTGTCATGATGGCTAACGTAGTCGAGATTGATGCAAGCAACCGTATCGTTAGCTCTACTCAGACAGATATCAATGGTAACTTCTCATTCAAGATCAAGGATCCAAAGCATAAGTTGAGATTCAGTTTCGTTGGATGTAAGACAAAGACCATGCCTATCAAGGGTGACGTATATAACGTAACACTCGAAGATCAGACAACTCTTTCTGAAGTTACAGTCACCTCAAAGCGTCGTTCCAGCGGTTCTGGTCTCTCTATCCCTAAGGATGAGATGTCAACGGCCAGCCAGTCTATCGACATGAAGGAGTTCGAAGGTCTTGCATTGACCACAGTCGATGAGGCTCTCCAGGGTCGTATCGCAGGTCTTGATATCGTTGCTAACTCTGGTAACCTTGGTTCTGGAACATCTATGCGTCTTCGTGGTGTCAGCTCTATCAACAGCAGTGCAGAGCCTCTCATCGTAGTTGATGGTAACGTATTCGATAAGGGCAGCAACGAACTTGACCTTGCTTCTGCAAATGATGAGAAGTTCGCTGAGCTTCTTAACATCAACCCGGAAGATATCGAGAGCATCAGCGTATTGAAGGATGCTACCGCTACTGCAATCTGGGGTTCTCAGGGTGCTAATGGTGTTATCGAGATCAAGACAAAGCGTGGTGTACGTGGTGCTACCCGTGTATCATACAGCTATCGTATCACTGGTACAACACAGCCTCAGGGCTACAAGCTTCTTTCCGGTGACGAATATACCATGCTCTTGAAGGAATCTTACTTCAACCCACACCTTAGCAGTTCTGCCAGTGACATCGTGGAAATCAACTATGATCCAACAAACCCACTCGGTTGGAACAACTTCAACAAGAACACAGACTGGGTGAAGGAGGTAAAGCAGACTGGTTGGCGTCAGAACCACTATTTATCGCTTACTGGTGGTGGTGAAAAGGCTCACTTCCGTATCGGTGCAGGTTATGACCATGAGACAGGTTCTGTGATCAAGCAGCAGTTGGATCGTATCAGTACACGTGTAGCTCTTGACTACTTCGTGTCTAACCGCATCAAGATTGTTACAAACCTTGCGTTTACATACACAAAGAACCAGAAGAACTACTCTGACCTTCTTCCTATAGCATATAGGTATATGCCTAACGTATCTATCTACGAGATGGATATGAACAATCAGTCAACAGGCAATTATTTCCTCTTGCCTCGCGGTCTTTCTTCTGCTCTTAACGATCAGTTGCCTGATGATAACCAGAACAGATTTAACCGTCAGAATCCTATAGCTATTGCTAATCTTGCCTCTAACAATGAGTCTAACTTCAAGATTGTTCCTGAGTTCCAGCTCCAGTACAGTCTTCTTGGCACTGAGCAGGATCAGACTCAGTTGAAGTATGAGGGTAAGATCGTATTTGACATCAACAACCAGTATCAGGATCTCTTCTTCCCAGGCGAGCTGAATGTTAATGGTTGGTCTAACAAGTCAAATGACCGTGCTACAACAAACAGCTACAAGAGTCTTGGAATCTCTACCACACATACTCTTACCTTCATCCCTCATTTCAAGAATGAAGATCACAGCATGATGATGATGCTCCGTGGTCAGCTCAATAATGGTGAGAACAAGTCACAAAAGACTACTAAGTATGGTCTCGTCGGCTCTACAAACCCAGGCGCAGCGGGTATCATCGATGGTGACTTCACAAGTGGTGCAGGTCAGTGGCGCAGTCTCTACCTCACTTACTCTTTGCACTATGCTTATAAGAGTCGCTATATGTTCGACTTCTCCGTTCGTCGTGACGGATGTACCAAGTTCGGTCCTGATAACCGTTGGGGTACTTTCCCAGCTTTCTCTGTCCGTTGGAATGTCAGCAAGGAGCCTTGGATGCAGAAGTCACTTCCTTGGGTATCAATGCTCTCTCTCCGTCCAGGTTGGGGTATCGTAGGTCAGCAGCCTAATGCTGAGTATCTGTTCTATAGCCGTTATGCAAATGGTGGTGGTTATATGAATCAGGGTTCTACACATCCAAACAACATTCAGCTCAAGAACCTCAAGTGGGAGCAGAAGATGACCTACAACCTTGGTGTTGACTTCGGTATCCTCGATGATAAACTTAATGGTAATGTCGAGGTGTATAAGCAGTACACATCTGACCTCCTTATGCAAAATCGTGGTATTCCTTCTTCATCAGGTTTCGCAAACCTTGCATACGACAACGTAGGTAAGATGGAGAATACCGGTTGGGAGTTCAATATCAACACAAACAACCTTATTAAGTTTGGCAAGTTTGGTGTTGACTTCAATGTTACATTCGCTAACAACAAGAATGTCATCACCGAGATGGATGAGACCTGTCTTGCTACTCTCAACAAGGACTTTGATCGCAAAAACGGTAGTTATCTGACACGTGTTGACCTTAACAAGTCATTCGGTTCTATCTATGGTTTCCGCTATAAGGGTGTTTATCAGTATAGTGACTACTCTGCAAAGGAGATTCCAGGTGTGAGCGGTCCTAATGCACCTGTAGTTCGTGATGCGAATGGAAATGTCATTCTCGACAACCACGATCGCACAACACCTATGACATTCTGCTATAGCGGTACATCTGCAATCTACGAGTTCAAGGGTGGTGATGCTATCTATGAGGATGTCAACCATGATGGTACTATCAACGAGCTTGATATCGTTTACCTTGGTTCTTCACTTCCTAAGTTCACTGGTGGTTTCGGTGTTAAGTTCAAGTGGGGACGCTGGACATGGAACAATCAGTTCAACTTCCGTTACGGTAACAAGATTGTCAACATGAACCGCATGAACCTTGAGTCTATGTATGGAAATGGCAACCAGAGCCGTGCAGTCAACTATCGTTGGCGTGTAGAGGGTGACATCGCTCCTATCCCACGTGCACTTCGTCAGTATGGCTACAACTACCTTGGTAGTGACCGTTTCGTAGAGGATGGTTCATTCATCCGTCTTAACTATACACAGGTCAGCTATTCACTTCCTACTGCAACAGTCAAGAAGTGGGGACTCACACAGCTCAGTTTCTATCTGTCAGCCAACAATCTGTTCGTGCTGACTAAGTATTCTGGTTCTGACCCTGAGGTTGGTTACGGTGGTTACGGTGTTTCATCCGACAACGCTCAGACACCACGTGCCAAGTCTGCAACATTGGGTGTTACAGTCCAGTTCTAAATGAAATAAGGAATAATAACAGAAAATATATGAATACCTTTAATAATATATATAAGCGTATGGTGAAGGGAAAAGGCATGCTGTGCCTTTCACTTCTGGCTTCCGGCCTTTCACTTGCGTCTTGTTCTGACTATCTTGAAATTCTCCCATTGAATGAAGTTGTGCTGGAGAATTTCTGGACAAAGAAGGATGATGTTACAAGTGTGCTCAATAGCTGCTACGAGTCTCTTGGTGAGGAAAAGAGCCTTGAGCGTATCGGTGTTTGGGGTGAGATGCGCTCAGAGAATATCGTATCTGGTCAGAATGTACCAAACCACTATATTGAGGTACTTAAGGAGAACCTCCTTCCAACCAACGAACTCGTTGACTGGTCTTCTATGTACAGAACAATCAACCGTTGTAACACAGTCATCCACTATGCACCGGGTGTGGCAGACAAAGACCCTAACTATACACACGACCAAATGCTCGCTAATGTAGCGGAGGCAACATTCATCCGTGACCTCGCATATTTCTATCTCATCAGAGCATTCCGTGATGTCCCTATGTCATTCGAGCCAAGTATCGATGATACAAAGGAGTACGCTATTGCTGCAACTCCAATGATGGATGCACTTAAGATGCTTTCTGAAGATCTTGAGAAGGTAAAGGATAATGCTGTTCGACGTTATGTTGATGATAGCAAGATGACTACAAGAGAGATGGCTGTTAGTGCACGTGAGAACTGTTCAAAGGTTACCCGTGTTGCTATCTACGCTCTTCTTGCAGATATCTACCTTTGGCGTGGTGAATACGACAAGTGTATTCAGTGCTGTGACTATGTTATAGATTTCAAGAAGAACCAGTATGCTGAAAAGGTTGCAAACATTGGTGAGTTGAACGACATCTATCTCTTCAAGGGTATCCCAATGATTCGTGAGAGTGTTCTCAACTCTAAATATTGTGGTAACGCATATTCTGAAATCTTCGGCGACGGCTTCTCATTCGAGAGCATCTTCGAATTGGGTTATCTCCAGAACTCCACAGAGAACAAGTATGTCTCTAACAACTATATTAATGGTGATGGTAAATTTGGTCGCTTTGGTGCACCAGAGGATTTATATCAGAATGTAGCATCAGGCAGCAATGACTATTTCGCAAAGAACGACTGCCGTGTCTATGAGAATATCTATGAGCAGAATGGCAAGTTCTGGATTATGAAATATGGTGCTACAGATTATGCGTTTGAGACTGAAAACATCACATCTGCAGGTCCAAGAATAAGCATGTCAATTCGCTCTTCCAATAATGCCAACTGGATTTTCTATCGTCTCTCCGACGTTATGCTTATCAAGTCTGAGGCACTTATTATGAAGGGAGAGTCAGAGTTCCAGAAGGCATTCTCTCTCATCAATACAATCAACAAGCGTGCTCGCAACTATAATGAGAGCGTAAAGAGTGACACCCTCGTATTCTCTGCATATAGTTCAAGTAAGGAAGAGATGGAAAAACTCCTCATGCTCGAGCGCAAGAGAGAATTTATGTTTGAGGGTAAGCGCTGGTTCGACCTCGTAAGAAAGTCACTCCGTGATGGTAACACTCGCTACCTTTCAACCGAGGCTACACAGAAGCAGAAGGAAAATGCTGTTGCAATCAAGATTCAGCTCGCTGATCCAAATGCAATGTTCTGGCCATATAGTCGTGAGGAACTGAAGAAGAATAATCTGCTCAAGCAGAATTCTGCATACAGTGATTCAGAGCAATTCATAAAGTAATAAAAATCAATATTCTTTTTTCAAGAAATATCGAATTTTCGAATTATCGATTCCTCGATATTTCGAATCCCAGAAAAAAGAACTGCGAAACATCAATAAAGATAAATCATTATGATTACAATAGTATCTAAAATAAAGCAAATGATGAAGCGTAAGTCAGTTTATTCGCTTCTCATAGCTTGCTGCATGGCTACACCTATGCTCTACTCTTGTGTTGACAATGATGACTTGGGTGGCGAAAATGGTGCTTTCTATTCTGCAACCAAGCTTACTGCTGCAGAGATTATCCAGCAGAATGCAGACAGATGTAGCATGTTCCAGCAGATTCTTGAGAGAGCAAATTACTATTCTCTTCTCTCTGTTTATGGCAACTATACAGTTTTCGCTCCTACAAACGATGCCATCAGGAATTATCTTGCAAGCCATAGCGAATATCCTACATTTGAGGCTTTGCTTCAGGATGCAAGTCGCTGTGACACAATTGCACGTACACACATTATCAAGGATGGTGCATACTTCACAACAGACATCAGTGATGGTACCATCCCTCAGATGAATATGGATGACCGCTACCTTGAGTTGACTTGTGATAGCGATGCATCAAACAACAACCAGCTCATCATGTTTGTAAATAAGCGTTCACAGCTTATTGAGAAGAATGACTCTGCAACTAATGGTGTTGTTCATGTTATTGACCGAGTTATTACTCCAAGTAATGACCTCCTCCCTGATCTTATGGCTGAAGATCCTTCTATCTCACTCTTTGTTGAGGCTCTCAACCAGACAGGCATGAGAGATTCCCTGACAAAGTATATCGACATGAACTATGCAGCTCCTTCTGAGGATTCCATCAATGGTGAGATTGCAAAGGTAAGATACGGTGGCCGTGAGAATATCGTAACATATCCTCGTCAGAGATATTTCAAGTTTACAGCATTCGTTGAGAGCAATGAGGTGTATGCCAAGAGAGGCATCAACACTTATGCAGACCTTGTAGCATACGCAAAGAAGGTATATGACGCAACTTATCCAGAAGATGCTGGTAAGTATGATGATCAGCCTACACACCGTAAGAATCCGCTCAACCGCTTTGTGAGCTATCACCTTATGGATCGTCTTGGTAACTATAACGACTGGGCACCTTCTGGTCAGTTCTATACCGAGTGTACAGTTACATCATTGGCTGATGCAGAGGATTTCTGGGAAACGATGTGTCCTAACACCATGCTCCGCTTCTGCCGTGCTGGTACAGGTGCTAATGCTGGTCTCTATGCCAACCGTAAGCGTTCTCCAAGTATCAGAGGCGTGAAGGTTCTCACAGCATCTGAGTCTGGTAAGACAGAGCAGTTGGCACGTAATGGTACATACCTCTATCTTGATGATATCCTTGAATATTCTACAAAGGTACGCGATGAGGTTCTTAGCTGCCGTATGCGTATTGATGCCACAACACTTAGTGCAGATTTCATGAATCAGGGTTGTCGTATTAACGACGAGAAGGGTGCGCTCAATGACCGTATCTATGCTCTCAAAAAGGGCTATATCAAGGGTTGGAAGATTTCTGACGACACATTCGTAGCTGTTCACCCTGCAGAGCTTTCATGGTCTTCATACCTTGGCAATGCTATCTGTATCAAAGGTCAGTATGACGTACAGTTCAAGTTGCCACCTGTACCATCTGGTACATACGAGATCCGTATGGGTTATGTAGCAGGTGAAGAGCGTGGTGTGGTTCAGGTTTATCTTAACAATGAGCCATGTGGTATCCCTGTTGACCTCACATACGGTACATGGAACCTTGTTGACCTCATTGGTGACATTACAGATACTGAGGATGAGGAGCACAATACCGCTATGGATAAGACTCTCCACAATCTCGGTTATATGAGAGGTATGGATTCTTACCGTAAGCCAGGTATGACAGGCTTCCGCAAGGATGCTCCAGAGCATCTTCGTCGTATCCTCGCAACTCAGAAACTTGATGAGGGCAAGGAATACTGGCTCAGATTCCGTCAGGTATCAAAGGGTGATATGGAGTGGTCATTCGACTATATCGAGCTTTGCCCAAAGGATATATATGCAAGTCCAGAGGGTGAGGATCGTCACTAAGGAAACAAAATCACGGATAATAGGTTTATCGAAATCCCGATCTCTCGGGAATTCGATAAATCGATAACATCGAAAATTCGAATAATCGATAAATCGAAAAATCGAAAATTCGAAAAATCAGAATCTCGAATCATCGAATAAAAAAACTCAATAAGAATATGAATATTAAGAAATATATAGGTAAGTCCTGGCTTTCAATCATAATTCCTATGATTGGAGTTGCCGGCTTTACCTCTTGTTCTGACTGGGACGATCACTATGAGGGTGATGCAGCATCAGGTACTGACATCTCTCTCTGGGATGCTATCCAGCAGCGTAGTGATCTGAGTGATTTTGCTCAGGTCCTTGAGAACACCATGGTGTTCCGTCAGCATCGCAAGACATCGGTAAGCTATGCTGATGTATTGAAGGGTGGTCGCTCTCTTACCCTCTTTGCGCCTGTAAATGGTTCGTTCAACAAGGACTCACTTCTTTCACTCGTCGTAACAGCAAGTGGTGACTCTGCTGTGGAGCGTTTCTTCGTCCTTAACCATCTCTCTCAGAATCTTGTTTCTGCTGATGGCACTGATAAGAAGTTCCTTCTGCTCAACAATAAGAACATCCGTTTTAATGGCGATGTTGTTGGTAGTGTAGCTCTTAAGGAAAGAAACATCCATAGCAAGAATGGTATCTTGCACGTTATGTCATCTCAGATGCCATATATGTACACCATCTACGAGGCACTTGCCAATATGCCGGAGTTTGAGTCAAATGGTAAGTTCCTTTCATCATACAATCAGGATGAGTTCAATGAGAACGCAAGTGTAAGCAGCGGTATCGTTGACGGAAAGAAGGTGTATGTTGACTCTGTTATGACTCCTCGCAATAAGCTTATGGAGAGAATAGGCCTTCTCAATGCTGAGGATTCTACATATCATGTTGTAGTACCAACAGAGGCTGGTTGGAATAAGGCTTGGAAAAAGGCAATGGACGCTTTCGTATTCCCAAAGAACAATCCAAAGGCAGACTCTCTCCAGCGCTTGTATGCATACCGTGCACTTATGGATAATGCCATCTTCAGCCAGACTGTACAGGCAAGCATCCAGGATAGTGTCAGATCCCAATTCTATAATAAACTTCATCCTCAGTATGGTGTCTTCTACAAGCCATTCGATAACAATGGTATCTTTGGAAAGGCAAAGAACAAGATTACATGTAGTAATGGCTATCTCTATGCTACTGATGAATGGGTATTTGATCCAGCAATGACTTATCATAAGACCATTGAAATCGAAGGTGAGACTACCAGCCTTATTACGAACTATAAGCTGTGCTCATATATACCTTTTAAACTTCCAAACTTCCCATTTGTGTCCAAAGGTGAGGTCTTAGATATTGAGCCTGAAACAGGAAGAAGTAACTGGTCTGTTACATTTAAGGTACAGAATGTTGTTTCTGGCGAATACGACATCAAGTTAGCCGCATTACCAAAGGCTATCCTTGGTTGGGATTCAGAGCTGCCATGTCGCTTTACCGCCACCATCAATTATATTGATGAGAATGGTAATGAGCAGCAGTATCAGTGTAAAGACGGACAGCCATTCGAAACCGACCCATTCAACTATGGTTATATTAATCTTGCAAGATTCAAGTTCCCTGCTTGCAATTACGACCAGCAGTCAGGACAGGCTTCAATAACACTGACATGTAGCATCAAGTCGAGCGAGAACATGTACTACGATCGTGAACTTCTGCTTGACAATATCATTTTCGAACCAGTAAAGGAGAAATAATATTGAATTAAGAATTAAGAATTATGATGAACAAGATAAATAAGAAATCTGGGGTAACAAAGCGTAGCCCATTCTTCTGTATTCTCGCTTCACTCCTTATTTCTTCTTCCTTCGCATCTGCAAAGGATGTAAAGGGTAAGGTTACAGATGCTGCTACAGGTGAGCCAATGGCTGGTGTCAGTATCGAAGCGTATGGTAATAGCAAGTATGCTGCTATCACAGACAAGAACGGTAAATATTCTATCAATGTTCCTGATCATGTAGGTAGCCTCTATATGCGTGTTGAGGGTGCTCTCCCTCAGCAGGTTTCTATTGGTAAGGATCTTATGAATGTGAATGCACAGCTCTATAGTGATGCGTTCTCTGGTTCATATACACGTTCTACCACCCCTGCGAAGATGTCTTCTGCAAGTGAGTTCAACAACAATGCTGAGATGAGTATTGATCCATTCATCCAGCAGCGCCTTAATGGCCAGATGAGAACCGTAAGCCGTGGCGGTGTGGATGCTGCAGGCAGCTTTATGCTGATCAATGGTATCACCTCTATCAATTCAAACGTGCAGCCTCTCGTTGTCGTTGATGGTGTCATCATGGACATGCAGTACAATCGCTCTGTTATTCATGACGGCTTCTATAACAACATTCTTGCCAATATCAATGTTAATGATATTGATAAGGTTGAGGTGTTGAAGAATGGTACTGCCATCTATGGTGCCAAGGGTGCTAATGGCGTGCTTCTCATTACTACCAAGCGTAGTAAGAGCATGACCACTAAGATTGACCTAACTATTGGCGGTAAGTTCCAGATGCAGCCTCGCACTCCTGAAGTACTTAATGCTACTGACTATCGCACCTATGCCACATCGCTTCTCTCTGGCTTGACAAATAATCTGAGCGACTTCAAGTTCCTCAACACTGACCCTAAGTACTACTATTACAATCAGTATCATAGCAGTACAGACTGGAAGAAAGAGGTATATCGTGAGTCATTCAACCAGTCTTACGGAATCTCTGTTCAGGGTGGTGATAACGTAGCAAGCTATAACCTCAGCGTAGGCTACAGTCTGGCCGACCAGACTCTCAAAGACAACGATTTCAGTCGTTTTGATATGCGTCTTAATACTGACATCGAGGTTATCAAGGATCTTAATGTGCGTTTTGACGCTTCATTCAGCGATGTAAAGCGTAGCCTCTTCGATATGGGTGTAAGCCCTAATGTGGGAATAGGAACTCCTACAGCTCCAAATTTCCTCGCAAGTATCAAGGCTCCTTTCCTTTCACCTTATGCCATTGATATCAATGGTAGTGTAAGCTCTTACCTTGCAGAGGCTGATGATTATCTCGGTCAGTTGTCAAGCAATCTGCTTAATAATGACAGAAGTCTTGCAAACCCAACTTCAATTCTTGAATATGGTAAAGGCGAAAACCGTAATAGTTTCGGTAATCGTCTGGTTACATTCTCTATTAATCCAAAGTATAAGATTAACAAGAATCTGAGTGTCATGGAGGCATTCAACTTCACTCTTGTTAATACAAACGAGGATTACTATCTTTCTATCTCTGGTGTTCCAACCCACACAATTCCAGGTATCTCAAAAGTGGACTCAAGGGAGACAATCAACAACACAAGACAGTCTATGACTGCAAGGCAGAACTCCATCCAGAGTGATACACGTATCGAGTGGGCTAATCTTTATGACAAGCACATGATCAAGCTGATAGGTGGTTTCCGCTATATTAACAGCAGTTACAAATACACTTTCCAGAAGGGTTATGACACAGGTAATGACAAGACTCCTAATATGTCAACCTCACTTAAGTATAAGTCAACAGATGGTACAGACGACAAGTTCGTTGATCTCACTCCATATTTCAATGCTGACTATAACTTTGCTGAGAAGCTCTATGTATCTGCAGGTATTTCTGCTATGGCTTCTTCACGTTTCGGTAAGGAGACAACAGCCTTGAAGGCATTTGGTACAAGATGGGGATTCTTCCCAAGCATTCAGACTTCATACGTTCTTACCAACACCCAGCTTCTTGCTGGTGTCAAAGGTATTGACTATCTCCGTGTAAATGCTGGTTTTGACATCACTGGTAATGACGATATTGACTATACAATATCACGTACATACTTTGGTTCAACAACTTTGATTAATGATACTCATAGTGCCAAGTTGCTTGGTAATGTAGGTAATAGTGATATCCACTGGGAGACAACACGCCGCTTCAATGCTGGCTTTGAAGGAAACTTCATCGACAACCATTTGCATGTCAACTTCAGCTGGTTCAAGGCATGGACTTCAAACCTCCTCGCTCTTCAGCACATGGCATGGACAAGTGGTCTTGACGAGACATGGGTTAACCATGGAAAGCTTGAGAATACTGGTTACAACCTCGACCTGTCATATCGCCTGCTCAATACAAAGTCATGGCACTGGGAACTTGGCGCAAGTGTAGGTCACTATAAGAATAAGGTGACAGAGCTTGGTAATGGCAAGAATTCATATACTACCGATTTCTATAATGGCACAATCCTCACAGCTGTCAACAATCCTGTAGGTCTCTTCTATGGATATAAGACAAATGGCGTATTTGCTACCTCTGCTGAGGCAAGTGCTGCTAACCTTGGATATATCGACATTACAGGTAAGAGAATCGCATTCGAGGCAGGTGACATGAGATTTGCTGATACAGACAACAATGGCATTATCTCTGACGATGACCGCGTGGTTATTGGTGATCCAAATCCTGATATCTACGGTAATATCTATACTCGCCTTAACTGGAAGAACTGGACACTCGACGCTAACTTCACATACTCACTCGGTAACGACATCTACAACTACGAGCGTAGTATTCTTGAGAGCGGCAAGTATTTCTTCAATCAGACTTCTGCCATGAACCACCGTTGGACAACAGAAGGTCAGGTTACAGATATCCCACGTATCTCATATAATGACCCACATGGCAATTCCCGTTTCTCTGACCGTTGGATTGAGGATGGCTCATACCTCCGTCTAAGCAATGTAACAATCAGCTATTCACTCCCAGTAAACAGCACATTCCTTCAGGGAATCACCGTATGGGGTGCAGGATATAACCTCTTTACCCTTACCCACTATCTCGGAAGTAATCCTGATTGCACGGTTTCAAGCAACATTCTCTCACAGGGTATCGACCGTGGTATTCTCGGTGTTGGCAGATGTTTCGCTATGGGTGTCAAGATCAATCTCTAATTAGTAATTCGTAACTTGTAATTAGTAATTTGTAATTCATAATTAGTAACATGAATATTAAGAAATATATAAATAAGCCTTTTGCTGCAATAATGACAGTATTGCTCCCTCTCGGGGGAGTAATGGGCTTTGCTTCTTGTTCTGACATGCTCGATACTACGTCTGATATGGTAGAGTTTGTTGACGGAAATCAGCAGGTGCTTCCAAAGGACACTCTTAATAGTGTCATGGGTATTATACGTGGTATCCAGACTATTGCAAATCGCACGGTTATTCTTGGTGATGTTCGTAGTGATCAGTTTACTGCTACTGACCATACTACATCAGCTCTCAAACAGATTGCATCTTTCAGTGTTGAGGCAGAAAATCCATATAATAAGATCAGTGATTACTATGCTATCATCAACAACTGTAACTACTTCATCGAGAATGCTGATACAAATGTCACAAAGTATGGCGAAAAGGTATTTGAGAAGTATTATGCTGCAATCAAGACATATCGTGCATGGACTTACCTCCAGTTGGCAAAGAACTATGGCGAGGTACCTCTCGTGCTTAAGCCAGTCCTTACTGTGGGTGAGTCTGAGGCAGAGATGACAAAGCCATATACCAACTTGACTGACATCTGTAATTTCTTTATTGATGACATCAAGCCTTATGTAGATACATATATTCCAACAACTGTAAAAAAAGAATATTTCATTCCTGTACGTGTACTTCTTGGTGAACTCTGTCTGTGGGCAGGTCGCTATAATGAAGCTGCGCAGTATCTGCACGACTATCTCACATTGAAGAATAATGAGGTTTATCCTGGTGAATCCTGTTCACGTTGGTATGTATTTTCAGATCTTGATTTTTCTCATGCAAATTTCACTACTGTCATCGCCGAAGAGTCTCTCGCAACAATCCCTATGGAGACAAAAGAATATTATGGAGTGAGAAATGAACTAAGAACTATCTTTGCGTCTGTTCTTGACAACAACTATTATCCTCAATTCTTACCTTCAGAGGCATACTATAAGCTATCTAAGGCACAGAATTACATTCTTGAAGTGGAGAAGTTCGGTTCAACGGAAAAAGACACTATCGTAGCCCCAAAGGAAGGGTTCCAAAAAGATTATTACGCTGGTGACTTGCGACTTAGAGGCATTTTTACTCAAGATTATATAAACAGAGAAAACAATTCTCCATACTCTAAAGAGGTTTATGAGGTTAGTCGTCTTTCCCTCAATAATAATGTCAGTATATATCGTACAACACAGGTTTACCTAATGTATGCAGAGGCGCTGAACCGTTGTGGATATCCAGAGGCTGCATTTTGTATTCTTAAGTATGGCATGTGTAATCTGAACATTCAGAAATATGTAAATGCGCAGGAAATCGAAAGAGCTGGTTCACTCATCAACTTCGATGATGATGTTTTCACACGTGATCGAGTAAGTGGAACTCATGCACGTGGTTGTGGTGAAGTACAGTGTGATAATAACTATTGTGTTCCACAGCCGGATGCTGCTCTTGCCTCTTATGAGGATACTGTTCAGTATCAGATTCCTTTCGTTGAGCAGATGATTATAGACGAGATGGGACTCGAATTCAGCTATGAGGGTAAGCGTTACTACGATCTTATGCGTGTGGCTCTCAGAAGAAATGATCCTGCATATCTCGCTGATGCTATTGCTAAGCGTAATGGTACTATGGATGAGACTCTTCGCTCTAAGCTCATGGATAAGAAGAATTGGTTCTTGCCTATCAAATAAGCCAAGGTGATAAAGTGATTAAAAAGCCCCACCCCCTCATGAAAGGGAGTGGGGCTTTAAGTTTCACCTATACCTACATGATTTATCTGTGTTGGTTATGTATATATCTGTATATCTGTGAGTTATGTATAAATCAACGAACCTACCTATCCATAGGTTAACGTGAGTTCGACGAATTTGTTAGTCGTTTGATTGATGAGCCCCGAAGCGGGC
>DCJC01000073.1:0-5281 GCA_002317355.1 Prevotellaceae bacterium UBA1710
TAGCGCTTCCAATTCTCTGCCGCCAATTTCCTACTACAATCCAGCTGACGAGCCAATTCATCTATATCCATCCTTGCCATCTCTACAGCCAACTTATTGGCCACAGATTGGAAACTCGGGGTAGAAAGTGGTTCCCTATATGCCCTCTCGAACATTATTTTTGCATTAGCGAGTAGTATCTGCATATTCTATAATCTATAAGGTCTTCGGGTTGTAGTGTTTGTAAGGAAATCATACTCTATTGCGCATGATTGATGATTAGAGCTATCTTTTTCATTATTACTTTGTGTAAACACCTTCAATTTCTACGACATAAACGGTATGCAGACCTCCATGCGCTCCATACCACTTATCGAATAACTCGCGGTCAATGAAGTTTGCTTCTGTCATCTCAGTCTTGAACAACTTACGGCAATCGAGTGTCATGCGAGACTCTGCAAATGTCATTGAGCCTGATTCTAACTTCAATGGAGTGAAGCCACATTCCTTAACCTTGTCTGTATCACGTCCGGACTTGGCACCACATATCTGCAATGCCTTGCGATACTCTTCATCGTAGAAGGAAAGTGTCAGGCGGTCGTTCTGCTCAATAAAGTCATGAGTGTAACGCTCGGGACGGATGAAAAGGAATGCCACAGGCTTATTCCATAGCCATCCAATGCCACCCCACGATGCCGTCATTGTGTTGAACTTCTCTTCTGTTCCAGCTGTAACGAGCATCCACTCTTTGCCGATAAGCTTAAATGCGTCTTCTTTACCAAGTACGCTGATGTCTTGTTTTGTCATATTGTTTTACAAATTATATACAAATAATCGTTAATATTACTATTCTTAGTTTACTTGCAAAGGTATGAAACAATTTTGTATTTTGACCACACTCTTAAAATAATTATACTTTTTTATCGAAACATAGATTCTATAGCTAAGAAGCAGATGCGTAATTCGTGCTCGAGTAACTTTACAACATAAAAATTGGATTGATCTTCTGGGAGAATAGGTAAGGGATTTTAAAACAGATTCCTACAATCGTAGATATCATCAAAAGAAAACAGTTGTTGGTTTAGACTCGAAGATTTCCTTGCAATGATAAATACAACTTATAAACCAGTTAAGACCAAGACCCAGCCGGAAGAGGTAAACGCACAGGTAGAAGAAATCAACAATAAGAAACACGCGCGTAAACAACGCTCTTCTAATCCACCCAGAACCTACGGCACTCATCCTTCATCGTACAAGCCGAAGACTACGGCTGATGACTACAAGCAGTCGATCAAGTCTTCAGTCATCGACGAGAAGGATCGCCTTCTCAACGTATGCTTTACACTTATATCGATCAGCCAGGAGCCGGAGTCTTCTCTCTTGTTCTTGGCTGATTTTTCTGAAATGAGCACTGGAAATCTGGACTACGCTCAATGCCTGTCTGGTAAGTCCTGCCTTGTTGTAGATGTTGAGAAGCCTGCGGTATGGCTCCTGCTCCCAGTAGCGGTGATGGACTAATTCTTCATAGATGGCAGCAGCCTTGTCGAACTCCTTGTTCTTCTCATGGATCATGGCTTCACCCATCTTGTCTGCTGCCCATTTGTTCAGTTCTATGATCGTCTGTGCCGCCGGACTGTTTTCGTCGTACTCGTCGCAGTTCCTTCCAGTGTAGAAGTCAAAGTCAGGTAGCATGATCGTGGCTTTACGATACCTGGCATAGTTGGATTTCTCTATAGGAATGTCTCCATAGAGGTCTGCCTTCGTAGGATAATGGGCAACAGATTCCTGTGTCTTTCTTTTGATCGGCAGCTTGGTCGGCTCGTTGATGACAGGCGGTACGATGATAACCCTCTGAGGCTTTTTGCCCTTGGTCTGAGAAAGATCTTCTGCTACAACAATTGGGGCTTCATCGACAGAAGAGGAAACCTTTTCAGGCTCCCTCTTCTCTGGTTTTGATCCTGTGATTAGTGAGGATATTTTGTCAAAGATGCTCATGAAATCTATTTACTCTTTTACAATCTTCTGTATCTCCAGCCAGTAAAAGAATGCCTCTCCAAGAGTTTTCTTCAACTTATTCAGTTTGGTATGGATAGGCAGTTGAAGAGTCTCAGACGTGATGGATCCTAACATGGATTTGTCATAGTGCTTGACCTCATCAATTCCGCACTCAATCAGTTTGCTGAGATAGGCAGCCTTTGAAGCGTTGACAATAGCTGATTCTATGTTGTATTTCTCACTATGGATGAAGTTGCCGATTCGCGAAACTCCATCCTGTAGCAGCATAAACTCTTCCTTGTCCTGAACCCCTCGAAGGCAGATACAGAGTGACGTATTATAAACGTCATCCAGTACTCGCTTCAAATCAGAAGGTTCAAGATGACGGTACTGAAGCTCCACTGCTGCAAATTTCTGGAAGGTCTGTCGGGTGATAGAGAGATCCTGTACCAGATCGAAAAGCGAAGCAATGTCGAAGAGCTGTTTGATAATCTCCATCGTACATTTCTTCACACCTTTGAAATAGGGTATGCCCGTGGTATGAGGAGCAAAGGCTGTCAGCTTGTCTCCAAGCAGATCTTCCTTGCTCGGGACTTTGACCAAGACAGGCGTACCAATAGTAATCAAAAGCGGACTTTCTATTGGCAGAATTTCTACTTTTTGATAATGTATCTCTTCAAATAGGACATCCAGTAGTATCTTGTCATGGCCTCCATTGCCAGGGTATGACACTTCGTAGTTGAACTTGGCATGTAGCTTCGGTACATCTGTTGTGGATACACGATCTACTAATTCCACTTGTCCGAATCCATACTCCTCTGCGTAGGCTGACAGATAATCCTCAATCTTTGTCCCAGGAGGGCAAATGATGTCAATATCGATGCTAAGTCGTCGGCTGGTATTCAGATGCAACATCAACGAACTGCCGCCCTTGAACAGGAAAGGGCAACCTGATCTTGCCAGTGCTTCAAGCAACGAGAAGGCTCTGATTGTCTTCTCAACCAAAGCGATGTCATGCACCCCTAAATGACGAGCGCATTCTTTGATCCATTCGATGGATCTACTTCCCGGACTTATCATCTTGTTTGATTGTGCTTATTATCTGTTCTACTTGTTCTTTTCGGTTTCTTCTTGAGGCATATCTTAGGAGCTTGCTTCGATTCACTTGATTACGTTCAAAAGCGTATTCGAAGATATTATAGATCTCTGATCCACCTGCAAAGAAAAGCTCATTATCGCCAATGGCATCGACCATGATCTTCTCTATTCTCGGCACCTGACAGTTATTTACCATCGTCAACGGAGATTGGCCTATAAGCTGTCTGACAACTATAGCATTACTTCCCGTTAGGTATCGGTCGCAGTCGTCGGCTGATGGAGCCAATAATACGTTTCTATCTGTGACGATTTGCTGCAACGAGTGAAAGACACTCTCCATACCATCCTTTTCTACATCGATGAACGTATAGCCGATATTCGGGACATGCAGCATGAACGAACTCAGTACCCTCGGGCTCCAGATGCAGAAATCCAATAAAGGATAATCTGCCTTCAAGGATCTGTACACCTCACATTCCCATTCCGATGGCTCATAAAGGAACTCTGGTAAGCTATCGGTCGGCAAAGAATACTGACCTCTTCCTTTCCTTTCCAACTGGCATGAAGAAACAAGCCGATTGAGTTGAAGGCTTAGCGTCTGCTCACTAATGCCATCCTCTCTATCAGCTAATTCCTGCATCAGGTCTTTTCGCGAAAAAGAGCCATTATGCAGATTTGCATAATTGATTATCAATTCAGATGTCGTCATACTGGGTGCAAATATATATCATTTTTGTCAAAACACAAAGAAATTTGACAAATATGATATAATTTATCCTGTTATTTTACGAAATGATAATTTTTGG
This sequence comes from Prevotellaceae bacterium UBA1710, assembly GCA_002317355.1. GTDB lineage: Bacteria > Bacteroidota > Bacteroidia > Bacteroidales > Bacteroidaceae > Prevotella. Next base: position 3,879 of record DCJC01000073.1, read on the forward strand.
AACAACTATATTGCATTTATACATATTATAATATATAAGGTTGGGCTCAACGATCATGTTCTAATTTAATCGACAAAATGGTGCACACAATCTGCTAAGAACGGTGATGCACCTTTTGTTTCAGCCAGTTATAAGGAAGGGGTACATGAGAGGTACAAAAACATGCTATTTTGTCCTTTATTAATTAAGGCACCTTCACAAAATGCTGTATGCGAGACACATCACAGCAGTCATACTTGATAGTTTATAATTCTCTGATTAAATGCCTGATGGCTGCAATAGGATGATACCACATCATGCGAGGACCTGCATAGCGCATGACTTCACGCATCTGTTCCTTCATTGCTGGCTTGTAGCAATGAATCGGACAGTTCTTGCAAGTCGGTTTCTGCTCGCCGAATTTACAATGATCCAGACGCTGATAGGCGTAGTCAAGAAGGGCATTGCATTCTTCGCAAAGACCTTTTCCGATTTTTAAGTCTGTTGAAGGAGTGTGTTTCTTGCCATGGCAGTATATCTCTACCATCTGATGGACGGTTATCTTTTCTTGCTCTATGCGTGTCATCCTTAGTGATTGCACATCTTTGATTTGTCCGCCGTAAAGCTGTTACCTGCTGCAGGCATGAACTTGCCCTTTGCCTCAAGGAAGTCGACTAGTTCTGCAGCCGTCATATTCTCAGTACTACAGGTGTAGAAGCGCTCTTCTGCACCAAACTTATTGATGATGGCATTGACCAGTTCTTCGCGTGATGAATAACTGCTGCCAAACATCATCTCCAATACTTCGTGTCCGTGTGTCATATTTGTTTTTTATTACTTTTATATTTCATAATTCTTTCATCCCGCATCTCCTTTGGCATGAATACCCTTAGTTCATCTTTTTTTCAATCAGCTTTTCTTGAATCTCTGCTTTAATCTCTTAACCCCTTCCACACCGAGGATCGAAAGCCCGCCGTATTGGAAGGTCTTGGCCAAGCCGAAGAGGATGAACCACAATACGCCCTTCAGCTCCACAGAGATGGGGAGGGCCATCTGGGCGAAAGAGAGTATGTAGCAGGGGATGCAGCAGAGTAGGACGATCACTCCTGTGCGGAATGAGAGTTTGCTGAGCCATTGTTTGATATTTGCCATCGTCATTATTCCATGCGTTGCCATTTCATTTCTTCGCCCTGGTTGTCATACTGTTTGCGCTTGCCGACGGGCGGTTCGGTCAATGTGATACGAACGACCGCGGTTCTTCCAAGGCTTCGTGCAATAGATGCGTCGAAGGCATCCATGTGTTTTGGGAGAAAGCGCTCGCAGATGGCACGTAAGGCTGCAATCTTCTCGGTGTCATCTTCGACGATTTCGGCGGTTCCGAATGCGATGGCCGACTTGAATTCGAGCGTGAAGCTACCGTCCTT
>DCJC01000073.1:5362-6520 GCA_002317355.1 Prevotellaceae bacterium UBA1710
TCGAGTTTCTTTCCTTCCAGAGCACCGTGGAAGTAGAAGGTCTTCTCGTCGGTGCGTACGAGGGAGAGGGGCAATCCGTAGGGCATTACCTCTTCGTCGGCCATGCTGACGGTGATGTATGGAGCTTTGTCGAGCACTTCGAATGCCCATTCGGCGCTCATCTGTCTGCTTTCTTTTCTCATATTTTGTCTTTAATTATTGATGATACGATCCAGCCGGATATCCCAGGGATCTGTTGGTATTTCATCCACTATCTGACACGCAAAAGCAACACCCCATTTCTGACAACGTATTGAGGTGAGAGTACGGTCGTAGAATCCTTTTCCTCGACCCAGGCGTTGGCCTTCAGGAGTGAACGCTCTGCCAGGAATGATTGCCAGATCTATCTCTCCAAGGTTGCTGAGTGCAGGGCAATGGAAAGTGGGCTCATTGATGTTGTATTTCCCTGTGGGAACTATGTGCTGTGGGTCATAGAACTTGATTTGCAGATCATTGCCATCTACCACAGGAAGTAGTATTCGTTTATTGTGTTGCTCAGCATCCTGAAAGAGCAGATTCAGATCCACTTCATCAGGAAGAGCAGCATAAAGCCACACATTATTTGCTTCTTTCCATTCGGTCGAACCAATTATCTGTTGGCAGATTTGTATGGAGGCAACTTCCCGTTCCTTAATTGTCATGAGCTCTATGCTGGCTTTAATCTGCTCTCGGAGTTCCTGCTTTGTCATTATCGTTTATTTTTACGCCATTCTTGCCTTGGTATGAATGATGCAAACGTTTTACTTCATGTTATAGGTATGAACGCTCTTGACCTGAGCTGCAGGGAGGTAATTGATGCCCCACCAGCACATCTGCAGACAGACGAAACTGAAGAGGAGGAACCATAGGCAGAAGCGGTTGCGGGCAGGTGTGGGGCGATGCAGACGTGCGTGGACGTACACCAGATAGCAGAGCCATGTGATGGCTGCCCAAGTCTCTTTAGGATCCCATGCCCAATAGGTACCCCATGCTTCTTTGGCCCAAAGTGCACCGAAGAGCATGCCGATGGTCATGAACGAGAGACCTACGTTGACAAGATTGTCTATCATATCGAAGTGAGTCCTTTTTATAGCCTCAGGGGTGTTCTTTTTGGACAACATGAAGATGGCAACGCAGGTG
>DCJC01000075.1:0-1912 GCA_002317355.1 Prevotellaceae bacterium UBA1710
GTCGGTGCTACTCCCACGCTTACAGGGATGTCCGTGTAGAGCTTTATACGGTCAGCAAGCTCATGCATAAGTCCCTCAACATCATGGTATTTCTCATATCCTTTCAGGTCAAGGAAACTCTCGTCGATGCTGTATTTCTCCACATGGGCTATGCTCTTTCGCATGATGCTTGTGATACGGTCACTCATAGCTGAATACAGTTGCATATTGGTGGAGAATATCTTGACATCGTGGTACTTAACCAATCCCTCATACTTGAAGATCGGATCACCACGATGTAGTCCGACAGCCTTTGCCTCTGGAGTCAACGCAACAATGCACCCATCGTTGTTCGATAGAACACAGACAGGTTTACCTTCAAGTCCAGGGTGGAATACCTTTTCCACCGAACAGAAGAAACTATTGCAATCTACAAGTGCGTACATAATTTCATTTAAAAGTTAGTATTAATCTCGCTGGAGCCCCATGATTTGAAGAGTGTATCTAATTCCTTGCCCATTTCGGGGAAAGGATGTCCGCAGGACAGGAAAGGGGCTAACTAATCTGGCCTATGGATAACATATGTGACCACTCCCCATATAGCGAATCGGTCACCTTCCTTTATCCGTATTTCGGGATAGTCGGGATTTGCAGGTATCAGCCATCCTTCGTTTCCACGCTTCTTGAAATACTTTATGGTGTAGTCTCCCTCATACTCGCATACGGCAACCTGATGCTCAGAAGGATTACGCTGACTCTTGTCAACGACGATGATATCTCCATCGTTGATGTTCGCATCAATCATGGAATCACCCTCAACCCTTATCAGATAGCAGGATTCAGGATTTGGGCACAGCATTCCGAGCAGATTGATAGACTCCGCTCTCTCGTCATTGTCCAGTGGGATAGGGAAGCCTGCCCTGATGCCAATGTCGAAGAAGGGAATTTCCAATCCTTCCACATTCTCAGCAGGATAAGCCTTACCAATCTTTGAGAAGTTAGGCTCCATCTCCTTGTTGTATATTGCATTCACACCAATCTTGACACAATCCTTAATGAACTGTGACTTATTCTTCTGGGAGTCAATATACTTGGAAATATCCTCTCCTGCATAGAAGGCGTATAGTTTCTTGTTGGTCATCAGCTTGGGTCTTCCAGCACCTTCACGACGACCTCCATGCCCCGATTTCTTATTCTCTTCTTTCATGTTTGATTTATATAAAATTATTTCAAGATGCAAAGATAACTATTCTTTTTTGAAAACATTATATTTTATCAAAGTTTAACAATGAAAAAGTCTGAAGCCATTATCTAAATAACTATGCCCTATGAATTATGCCCTATGAATTATGCCCTATGACTTGCATAGCTTGATGAGCTTGCGAATAACTATGAATTATGCACTATGAATTATGCACTATGCACTATGAACTAACGACCACTTCCACCGCTTCACCCACTTCTTCAGCCTTATAGATATAATCCATTATCATTCTGAGAGTTGCGCGAGAGTTCAAAGCCTTTCCTTTAACCTTATTCTCGCCCACGAGAATGCACCCCTGAGTGTCAGCAGGCGTGTTGCCCTCATGGATAAGAATGCCAAGAAATCCAGGCACACCGATGAGCGTAGGACGGAAGCCACGAAACTTAGGCGACATACGCATGTGAGTCCAGTAAGTGCCGTAAGGAATGGCAGTCGGTAGGGTAGGAGTCTTTGCCTTCACCTTCTTCACCCTCAGCGAGAAATCATCAAATGACTCCCCCTCTTTCCTTCTCAACCCACGATCACGAGGCTCCAATGTGTCACACTTGAAGGAAGTTCCCTCGATAGTGAGGGAACCGATTGTATAATCCTTCTTGAAATATTTGCGTTCGATAATTATTTTCATAGATAAAAGCCGCCCCAAAAGCCCCCTCCACCTGACACATACTC
>DCJC01000075.1:1929-8671 GCA_002317355.1 Prevotellaceae bacterium UBA1710
GATGTTGATAACATCGGAGTATGTGTCAGGGCGGGGGGAGAGGCCGTTTCTATCACCAATTCATTCCCATTCACTTCTATATACCACCTTAAACTCTCAAGCCATTTTTGCCCCTTTACGCAAAGCACGCCACAGGTCAATTCACCCAGATGCATCACACAGCCCAATGTGCTGTATAGACCATTACCAACACGAATCTCACCTATACGCCAGCCTTTTTTAGAGTGGCGAATGACTATCACATCGCCTGAAATCTCAAGCCGATAACTACCTTTCGATGGCTCAAACATACTCCGCACTATAACCGAGCAGAGTTTATACTCTTCGCCAAAGTAAACATCGTAGGAGGTTATCCCCCTTACGATGTTATTCTTCACAAATCTTATCATATATCCCCCCCTTATTTTTTTGACACATTGACATATGATACATTCTTGACATATTGCCTATTGCCAAGAAATTCCACCAAGTGTTGATTCTTCCAGTTCTTCAACATCTGACTGACATTGTTTATCGTGATGTTTACCCCCTTGATATCTATTGCAGCCGTCTGAGCCTGTTCAAAGGTAAATTCTTCCGGTAGCATATCATAAATCGTATTATTTGGGGAACGCTTCTTTACAGGTTCAGTTGTGACGTTTGAATATTCCTTGTCGTTGTAAGCCTCTGCCAACTTCTCACGGAAGAAGTAAAGTGTTACATCAAGCATTGCGTCTGAAATTACCTGAAACACCTGATCCATATATCGATTCTCAAAACATTCCTCGATATACTGCATCCAGCATTTTGGTTGCATTCTCAGTCTGCGTTCAGCAGTCTCAATGTCAGAGTCGCAATCAAGATAAAGTTTCTCCAGGCATTTGCAGAGAAGAATAGCACCCCCCACACGCTGTGCATTGATACAACCACGGAAACGCTGACGAGCAAGCACCTTATCCCAACTCTTCATCGAAGTGATGCGGATTTCCTCAAGCCACGCAATACCCAGTTGCTCAAGTTCCTCGCCCTCCATCGTGCCTTCAGCCAGATTCAGCATCCTTGTCATCATGTGAATGTTATGCTTCTGTGCAACAGTCAGGTTGTCATCCCTTTCGTCATAGCGTTCCCATGTGTTATCGGTAGTCTTACAGAGGCAGATACGAGAGAGGAAACCGTCTGTCATATTGGTAATCAGACGATAGAGCGAATCCTGCGTGCCACATATGATTACGTTCCAGAGCAAGTGAGGAATATGCACCCTTACAGCATCAGCCGACTTTGCCTCACGGTCGTAGCGTGACTCATCATAGGCAACACGAACCATTGCCGTGAAGTCAGTCATGCACCCACGCCACTTACTGAATACGATATCAGCCTCAGGAGTAAACGAAATTGAATGTTTGCCTTTGACATTACCCAAACGCTGTGCAATATTGGCAAGAGTGTTGTTCAGAGGCAGCATCCTCACTGGCAATTTAGGTTCTTTTGACTTATTGCCATCCTTCTCAGCCTGAGCCTGTGCCGCCCATTCATCCTCCTTTTCGTAGCACTCATCTGCCTCCTTCTGTAAATCTTTTGTCCATTCCTCAAACACTTGGTCCATCTGACCTTTTCCCGAAGCGAACTCACCACAGACGAATGGATAGATATTCAGACCGCGCGCCTTGTGATGCACCTTCAGTTTCACATTCGTAGCCAAAGCGCCAATACAAGCACACGACACCAGCAAGGTTGGCATAGCCAGTCTGTCGCCATTAGCTTCGATGCAGTCTCTGATACCCATAGGCATAGTTGGAAGCAACTTGCCATACATAGCATCGTCATCATCTTTAAGTTTGTCGAGAGTATCCATCATATCCAGATTGGTGATGTCATCACTCGTCAGAGCCTCAAGCACCTCCTTCAGTTTCTTCGGCATCTGGGTGCGCTTACTCTCTACTGCCGAGCGGATGCACTTCATCTTCTGATCCTGAGGAAAACCATCATAGCAAGGAATAATTTTGTCAAGAACAGACTCGTCAAAGCCACAGATATGACGAAGATTAACAGCCAACTCATAAGTCAAGGTATCACGATTGCTCACTACTGGAGTACGACCACCATAGAACATCTCCCACCACTTTGCAATGATGTCTGAATATAGAATACCTTGATACTCCAACGATGTGTCGATAGGTGTTGGCTCTGCATTGGAGTAGTCTTTGGTTGACTGCTTCACTGGCGCAACAACACCTTGTGGCATCTTCACTTCAACATCATTCCCCTCAAACAGACTATCATCAAGATAGAGCAAATCAGCCTTTGCTCCAGAAGAAGCGAAGAAAACCCTCGTGATATCCTTTGCACCCATATCAGGTTCAACGCCAATCACATCAGCCACCTTCCTGATGTTCTCCTCCTGTGACAAAGAACTATCACGCTCGAAGGCAAGATGCAACCCCTTGCCACTCGCTGTGCGCTCAAGTAACTTCAGATTAATGTCAGCCTTCTTCTCCAAAATCTGCTTAACAACGGCTTTTACATCATCGATATGGTCAACATCCATACCCACGGTGTTTGAAGCCTTGTCAGCACCCTTCAGAGAGCCATCATCATTAGGAAGACAACTATAGTTGAACTGCGCAAGTCTTCCCTTCGCACTCTTATTACCCTTACGAGCAAGCGACAGATTTGCAAGATTCAAGGAGTGATTCCTTATGGCAATGAACTCCTCCCTTGAATTAACAGGGACGGCAAACTTTTTGCCATCCCTATATACTATACTATAACAACTCAAGTTAAAGACCCCTCCCCATACCCTCCCCATAAAGGGGAGGGAGTAGTTTGTAATGATCGCTCACTACACGCATGAGGGTATTACGCTTCTAAATGATTGTATTTTTTTTTCTAAATAAAAATTCTCAAAGCAACTCCACCGTGTTTATCTTACTATCAAAGAGTTCCCCCTTCGGGGGTTAGGGGGCTATTGTTCAGGCTGTTTATCATTTCCTTCACTTCCTCAGCCAGAATCTTCTTGAAGTCCTCACCATCAGAAATCTTTGTTCCGAGGTAGGCACGAAGATAGCCATCCTTAGTCCTTACCAACTTGCCGTGGTTAGTCTTCTTGATCAGAATGGAGTGTGTTCTTTGCCAACCACACTTCATCCAAGTGAACGTACCATCAGCGAGCCACTCGCCTCTTCCCATTCCTGAAACCTTAGGAAGTGGCTTATGCATTTTCTCCTGAGGGGTAACAATCACAGACTTCTCTTCCAAGTCAAAAATGCTGATAGATGACAAACTTACTGTGTTCTCATCCATAACCTTTGCTGTCTTTTTCTTTGTACTCATAGTCAAGTCCTCCAGTTAGAATGATGACACGTTTTCTACCGCCCATACATTGCACTCTTGAGAGTAGTATTTCTTACCATCCTTCTCAAAGAAACGAACAGCATTAGTCCACATAGCCTTAATCTCATTGCCTACCTTGACATCGGCAAGCATAGCCACCTGTTCAGTACCGAAGCGAAGCAGGAAGCGGTCAGGGTGGGGTAGTGCAACCTTCTCCTCAACTACAATCTGCTGGCTCTTCCATGCGCCACGCTGTGAAACACCTTCCTGCATTGGCAGGATTTCAATAACACGAAAAATCTTCTCGTTCATTCTTTTTTAACTTTTTTCATATTAGCACTAAATTTTAGAGAGAGAAAAATAAATGTCACTGTTCTTTTAATGGAAGAACAGAGAAGACCTTTTTCTGAAGGAGTACAAGTAGTACAAGGAGTAACGCTCCGATCGCCGCTTAAGTAGTACAAGACTATAGCATTTGTCGTGAAAGCAGTACGTGAGCCTTATATCAAGACATTCGTCTTGTACTCCTTTAGAAATTAAATAACTGAACTTTCCCACCCCTAAGAACCTCGAAGAGGTGACACCTGATAGGGCAGTCCGCAAGGGCTGTTATATTGATGGGAGGGATTGGTGAGGGCTGAAAGTCCGACACCTATTATATCAATCAGTTTTTAGGTGTCGCACCGATGGCGCTCGTTAATCACATCCCCTTTATAACGGCGCTAACGCACCGCCCTTTTAAGTGACGGGCCTTCAGCCCTTTACCGTCATCTGTAAGGGTGCGAAAGTTGAGTTAAATAACTATTGCAGGAGTTCTGCCATCATCCACCTTCTCCACCTTGAGACTAATCTCAAAACGAATAAGGAACTTAGAAGGCAGGAACTTAAAACCTGAACCTATTTCCATGATAAAGCCACCTCCCCAGCCCTCCCGAGGGAGGGAGAATTTTAGTCACACTTTTACGTAACCATCCCTTTCTGGACAGAGGATTTGTTTATGTTGTTATACAAGTTTCGCAAGCTCCACTTAGAAGTACAAGGAGTACAAGGAGTAACGCTGACACATACTCCGATATTATTAACATCGGACTTCGTACCTCGCTTAAGGAAAGCAGACGATAGGGTTATCGCGGAAGGTTGTACGTGAGTCGTTATATCCAGACATTCGTCTTGTACTACTTGAACTCCTTGCTACTCCTTGAACTCCTTTAAAGCGAAACTTGAAATGTTGTTATTATTTTGCTTATTTCTCACTTCCTCCCTTTTCGTGTGAAAATTGTGACTTTTCTACTCCTCCACTCGGGGAGGTCGGGAGGGGGTCACCACCTTGTATGCGATAGATACAAGTTTCTTCACATCAACGATGCTTGAGCCATCAAATCCTGCAACTATGTTCACTGTGCCGAGTCTCTCATCAAGCGAAATAACTGGTGAATTCTCAGCCACAAAGAACGAACTGTTAACACTCCAGATGACTTTCAACTCCTGCGCCTCACCGAGACGACACTGAGCCTGTTCGTAGTCATCAACGAACTTCTTTACTGCTTCAATCTGCATAATCTTTATTTATTAATTTATGATTAAACCTTTTAAAATCTCTCATCTCACACACCCCTTTTCTTCAACCAAATGTTTTTTCAACAAACACAAACACTTATATAGTTTTCTTATGTAAATATGTCAATGATCACATCGTCAAGTCAGTGTCGTTGTTTCTGATTGACGATGCAAAGGTATAAACATTTCCCCTGATGTCGAAAAGAATGGAAAATAAGGAATTAAAAGGAATTATAAGGAATCAAAAGGAACGAAAACCCACCATTTCGGGAATTATAAGGAATTATAGGGAATTAAAAAAACGTTTTCGTGGAATTCGGAAAAATAAAATAGAGATAGGCAAAACACCTATCTCTATTCTTTCAAACAACAACTAAGCCTTCATCTTCTCTCTCAATGACTGGAATCTTGCACCAATGGCAAGGAGTATCTTCTTCACTGGATTTCGATCTTCAAGTTCCCAATACTTCACAGCTCCAACCATCTTATCAATAGAATGATTCTCCACACTCTTTCTTATGCTACCAGCACTACTTGCCTCCAGAATCTGATGCATCTGCTTGCCAAACTCAGTTGGATTCTCTTGACTGACAAACTCAAGATCCTCAAGCACCTTCTTTACGTGACTCCATTTCCATATCATACCTCGTTTGCTGGTCTTCTCTGCAATATCAGCCAACGCTTGCCTAAACATAAAGTTCAGTTCTGCGCTCTCACTAATATCATCGCGTACCATCTGAGGAAGCGAAGGTACATCAAACTGCACTGACTCATCACCCACCTTCTCCTCTGTCTGACCTTCCCACACACTCACAGCATCGAGCAGCATCAGCAACTTCCTTCTCGGAATGCCGTTGCCGATATACAGCAGCCTGTGCATCATCTCACCCTTGTCGCTGATGTCGTAGAAGAGGTTATCAGGCAAGCGCCGCAGAGCCTCGTATGCACTCTGCCGAAGCGCATCCCTATCAGATGGGCTATGCCTCTCCAACTCCTTCCTACGAGCATCAAGACGAGCCTTTACCTGTGGGAAATACTCATCACGGAAAGCCATCATCCGCTCCTTAGAGCCAATATCATTGATAGCCTTGACGAGCGCATCAGTCATCGCCTTTACCTTTTCTGACGGATGCTGTGGCACCAACTGACGATACCTTGCAAGCGCCCTCTGCGTTTCCATCGAAACATCAAAACGGGAAACCTTGATGAGTTTTCTGATACACTTCACGGTCATCGTGTCACTCAATGCCCCAGGCTGCTCAAGCGCGAGGTCAAGCATCATGATAGCCTCCTGTGCCTCACTGAACATCTCATAGTCGATGACACCCTCTTCTGCCATAGCATTAACCCAGTTCCAGTCGTGCCACGCATCAATGCCATCAGCACCGCACACCATGAAGTCATCTAGCACATCAACCTCAATCAGCGCGTGCCCAAGTTTCGACACATACGCCACCTTGCCCGCAATGACATCATATCCCGACACCTCCATCAGATGAAGCATATCCATCAGGTCAACCCTGCTTATCACACCTCTCTTCTCGGTTGTCTCCATGTCGTCATCCTCGGCATTATCAATCGGCTCCAGCACCTTAAGCACCACCCCGAATTTCTCTGTCATGGTCTTCACGATAAGCACCTCTGGCTTCACATCATCAAGGTGTTCGAGTGTCTTTTTTAGGCATGCGCCTCCCTCACAGGCATACTTAATGCCTGTCATCAAAAATAATCTTTTCATAAAGGTAAATAGAAGCCCCCCAGCCCCCGAAAGGGGAGTTTATTTTGATTGTATTTTCAATGGTGGGGGCAAAGGTGTTTTTTATTTCTTAACTTGAGTTGGTTATTTCTGTTGTTTCTGTTTTTGGAGTCTCTTATA
>DCJC01000076.1 GCA_002317355.1 Prevotellaceae bacterium UBA1710
CAAATAATCAATTCGTCGAACTCACGTTATCTTAATAGCCATACTTTCCTTATCAAACACCACTCCTGGTCGCTCTACGAATCTTGAGATAACACCATTATCAGCCAGCTCTCGAGGCGAACCAATATGAAGAAGCATACCACTATCACTCTTTTCCATCAGCCAACAGCTATCTGCCATCTGCAAGGCAATCTCAACATCGTGAGTAGATAGAAAGACCGTCTTACCAAGATCATGACAAAGTGATTGTAGCAACTGCATCGTCTCTACCTTCGAAGGGAAATCAAGGAAGGCAGTTGGCTCATCAAGGAATATCACGGGAGTCTGTTGTGCAAGAGCCTTCGCAATCATCACCTTCTGTCGCTCGCCATCACTAAGGGTATCTACAAGTCGGACAGCAAGATTTCTTATACCAACCGTATCAATGGCCTCATTAACAATCTCACGGTCTTCATCACCAATACCACCCCAGAATCCCGTATAAGGCATTCTACCCATAGCCACAAGGTCGCTCACACTCATATACTCCATCTTAGAGCGGTCGGTAAGCACCACACCTATCAATCTTGCACGTTCCTGAGGCGAGAAGCTATCAAGCTCCCTATCATCATATTTTATACTTCCAGAAAGAGCAGGTTGAAAGGCAGAGAGAGTACGTAGAAGAGTTGACTTACCAGCACCATTAGCTCCGAGCAGACATGTGAGATGCCCGCTACACAATGTTGCGTTGATACCGTCAGCCACAACCGACTTACCGTAACCAATGGTTATATTATCAAGTGATATAGTCATATATGTCTGCAAAAGTACAGCAAAAATATGGAAAAAACAAAAAATAATTCCCCTTTCTTTTTGAAATGTCACATATTCATATTATCTTTGCATCCCGTATTACCAAACCAAATGATACATTGTACATGAAAATGGTACATTGTAAATGGCAGATGGTAAATGACAAGGCTTGATAGTTCAATGGATAGAACAACTCTCTCCTAAAGAGTAGATTCGGGTTCGATTCCCGATCGGGCTACGAAAAGAAAAACCAAAAAAGCAGAGAGTTATTATTTTTCATCACTAAATTCTAAACAATTAAAATGAAAGACTACAACGTTTATAAAGACCTTTCACTCAGAGAGGCACGCATTCTGAGAGTTTATGAGGTTGCAGTTTGTCTGTGCAATGAATATGTAAAGAAGGTACGTAGTGGTGAAGGTACATCACGCGATCTTATTCATGCTGCATGGATCTATCGCAAATATATCTATTGCATCGACAGATCATACTACTTTGTGTATCAATGTGCTTTCCTTGAAAAAGGTGGAAAACTCCTTCCTGCATACAAAGCTATTAAGCAAGTGTTCAAGGATATTCTCTCATCTGCTGGCAGCAATCGCAAAACCATAAAGAGCGTGCTTAAAGGTGGTTGGGCTTATCGACTCATTGATAACTCCATCGGTAAGGCAACATGGATGGATGAGTTCAAGAAGTCTGTTAAGGAAGAGATGTACGATTTCTATCACACATGCGACCTCCTTGATGCAGGCACTTCACACTTCGCAAGTCGTAAGGATTCACGCATTGATGATCACGGAAAGATAGTAGTCATTGAGTTTATCGCATACGACCACTATCCAATCCTCACATTCGCTATTGCAGATGCGATGGGTAATCTGCAGTATCAGCATCCACTCGACCTTGAAACATGTCGTCCAATCATAATGGATGAGCTTCGTCGTGTCAATATGCGTTGGCATGAAGCAACCGAAGAGCAGTCTGACAAGTACTGGCAGGTACGAATGACTATGGAAGAGAAAGAATAGGAAATTCCCTTCATAATCGCTCTCTAAAGCATAAAACATCCGCTCATAGGAATAAAACTAAAGTCCCTGTGAGCGGATTTTTACATATTTCTCCAATTTTTTTTGTGCGATAATCGGCAACGACCGCCACCCTATCCCCCTGCATCGGTAATGTTCACGTGCTTGTTTGGGGTTCTTTGCCGAGAAAATAAAGTGTCATCACTCAAAATCCTTGATGAACTAAAATTGTTCGATTTTCCTGTATTCGAATGTGACTCCTACATACCTCCAATGTAGTTCCTATATGATTCCTATGTGACTCCCATTTTTAGGATAGATGAAAAATGGGAGTTTGTAGGGTAGAATACCGATTCTTTCATGGGAAGAATTGTTCGATTTTTCCGTTTCGGGGAAAGGGTTGTGGTTAGGGGCTGATTTTTTCAGAAGTTTTTGCGCAGGGGGTTGCACCCTCATATTCTTAGCACCCTATCGCACTAATATTCAGATAGTTAAGTAGGGTGCAACCCCGTTGCACCAGGTGTAACCTTTTGCAAGGGGGTTGCACCCATCATTACCATTTGAGTATCAGCATGTTACAAGCGTAAAAACATGAGGGTGCAACCCCCTGCGTGAAAAACTTCCGAAAAAATTCTTTTACGGAAATATACGAGCATGATTTTACAGAATTCCAATCCTTTCTTAAGGAGAGGAAAATCCCTTGTAGATCTTTTGCTATGCCTAGGGGGTAAACTCAGTGAAGCTTCGCTCCAGAAGCGAACATGAAGCGAAGGCACACTGAGTTTACCCCCTAGGCATAGCGAAGGATTATCGAAAGGGAAAAAGATGAACATCATAAGAATAATAAATATTCTCTTGGTCGAATGAATATAAATTTGTATCTTTGCAAAGAATTATAAAGAACGAAAATCTATGAGACAACTATTGGTACTTTGTTTAATTTGTTTTGGCATTCTATTTAGTGTGAATGCTTCAACGGTTGATAAAGATAATCAGAAAGGCTATGAATATAAACGTGTCTTGGACATTATAGCGCGAGAGAATTTAATAGATAGTATAGCTAATAGACCTTTTTGTTGTCTCTATTATGAAAATGGGTGGGGAATTACAGTAAAAAAGGAAAATGCCTATATTTTATATTATGGTTTCATCTTGGAGCCCGAGGAAACTACCCGCAAGGAAATATCATTGAATGATACAACTCTTACTTCTATATTCTTGTTTGACCAAACCAAAATAAAAGCAGATATTTATAGGTCAGATATTTACAATCCAGCTTTTTGGACGTTTATCGTAACAGATTCCTTGCATCACATAATGTATAAATGGAATGTAAACTCAATATGTGATGATAAATATGCCCAATCTTGCAAGCAGATTATTGATGAGTATAATGGTTTTTTACTTATAACTATGTTTGAAGATCGTGAAAAAAAGTATGGTCCAATAAAGAAAAGAAAACGTCATAAGAGATAGCATAATCAAGAGTATCGTTGACTGTAGTCTGATAGATATGAATATTCTAAACTCTGACCGACAGAAATAAATGAAGAAATGAAAAAATATATTATCATAATATCTGTTGTAATAATGCTTCTCACAGCATGCATAGGAAACAAACCAGGTGCAGAGTCTATTATGAATGATAGCATCACAGCTGACTCATTGATTGATGTCGAACCATTCTCTACATTCATAACAAAATTCAATAAGGATTCCCTCTTTGCTATGACACGTATAGCAGACGAGGTATCAAGTACAGATTATAATGGGTGGGATATGGATACTTTACGTAATGTTGAAGGTGTAAATATGAAATACTCTAAGAGAGAAATGAGAGATATATGGCACAATATCAATCATACACGAGATTACAACGAAGAATATGAAGTGAAATACGAAATCAGAAATGATACTGCAACCGAATGTCTATATGTACCCAATTCTGGTTTATGGACAGACATCATCTTCACTCTCAGGAACAAGAAGTGGTATCTCACAAATTTAAATGATTACACTTTTTGAAATAAATTTCCCCCAAAAGCCTAATTCCTATTAACACAAAGGCAAGTGGGGTAGGTACTAATGACTATGGAAGAGAAAGAATAGGTAATTCCCTTCATAGTCGCTCTATGAGGCGGTCGTGTCGCGTTGCAAATAACTATGAATTATGCACTATGAACTGCCGTAGAACTCACCTGCTTATTAACCAGCACCTTATCCAGATACACTTTTATGCTCTTGTCTTCGCTAGTCTCTGGTATGAACATCATGCGCTGAACAATCAGTTCACATTCCTCTATAGCCTTGCGGATTTTTGACAACATCGGACGGCGGATGTTTGCATCCGTGATGTCGGGAGCCGTATCTCTATTGCAGAGAGAGAAATAAACATCCTCGAAACGTTTCTGGGCCTCACTCAGATAGGTGATGTCATTCTTCGACTTTGGTGTGGTGTGGAAACCGCCATATTCCTTAGTTTCATTAATAAGGAATACGTAGAATGCAGATTCTTTTGGTCCTAAAGCTAATGGCTGTTCCTTGCATGAGTCAGAACTTGTGGTGCGTACTGCAAGTACGTTCTTATGACTATAGGGATAAACCAGCAGTTCGCTGTTTGTACCTTTACGATAGGTGATAAGATCAAAAAGTGTGCGGTAGAAACCAGTATAAATGAATGAGTCATTCTTTATACTTATATTATTAATAGTAAGGGTGGCATCACCATGAAGCTCATGCAGTTGGGTAACGATATTCTCAAGATGAGCAACAATGTCCTTTTCTATCTTTATAAGTGCATAGTTAGCCATGCGTTGGCCGTTGACAACTGAGAATGATGTTCGGAAAAGAAGTGATGGCGAACTCACATCCATTCGGAAACCTAATTTTCCGACTAATAACTCGCGAAACACCATTGAGGTAGTTATATTACCCATCTTATCGGCAATATATTGTGCCTCTTCCTCTGTACTTGTTGGTGAGAGATAGAAAACAAGATCGCTGGTAATTGATTTTGAAGCAAATGCCTTGGTGAGTCTTGGAATGTAAACAAAGTCGAAGCCTCCAACCTTACATGTGTTTACTATTGTGTTGTAGTGTGTTTCGATGTATTCATTTGTCTCTTCGTCAAAACTTTCTTCTATGAAAAGCATTTGAGAGTTATCCATCATTATCTCACCCCATGGCACGCTTACCACTTCACACTTGCCTTCCAATGCCTGGATAAGGGTGAAAAGCAGAAGAGCCTCCTCACGACAACAAGTATTATCGGCAAGGATAAGCTGCTCGATATCCTTGCGGAATGCAGTTACCTGACCAATCGACAGACTATCAGCCTCTCTGACAGCCTCTGCAAGTGAAAGATTCATTGCCTCTACACGATGCTTTGGTGTGATGCCGTATTTATCGCACAACGTACGTATTGCATCAATCTCACGGTGTGCAATGATGCTATCAGCTTTCACTATGTCATATATAATACGGTATAATCCTTGTTTGGTAAGGTCTCTCATTATGGTGATTTTTTAGATTTCGCAACAAAGTTACGAGTTTTTCCTCACTTTTCCAATATTTCAGCCAATTCATTGCGATAATTTCAGTTTTTTATTCTCTTGTCGTACCTTTGCATCAAGAAATCTGAGACGTTCACCGGTTTACAACCGACGTTAACTATTTCTTGATGCGAGGATGCTTCGCACGTTGCATCACGAAAAGACGAAAGTCGAAAGGTAAAAGACGAAAGTCGAGTTAACCTTTAGTCATTAAACAATAGTATTAATCACATAAACTAAAGAAAGGAAATTAATTATGTTACTCTCAACAACTCCAACAATCGAAGGTCAGCCAATTCAGCAGTATTTCGGCATAGTATCAGGTGAGGTTATCATCGGTGCAAACTTCTTCAAAGACTTTGCAGCTTCTATCCACGATATCTTCGGTGGACGTGCTTCAAGCTATGAGAATACTCTATGCGAGGCAAAGGAAAAGGCTCTGCAGGAAATGCGTCAACGTGCTGAGAATATGGGTGCTAACGCTATCGTAGGTATCGACCTCGACTATGAGACAATAGGTCAGTCAGGCAGTATGCTCATGGTTAGCTGCAGCGGAACAGCCGTAAGGGTATAAGAGGCCTCTCCCCCCGCCCTCCCCCGTAGGGAGGGAGCCGGAACGCGGAAGAAATACACAACAATATTTGTAAAAATAAAAACATCCCCCCCTTAGTCACGACAATGGTGACTTCCCAACTCCCTGACACATACTCCGATATTATCAATATCGGACTTCCCTCGGGAGGGCTGGGGAGGGGTAAATATCAAACAAATATGAAAAATAAAGATTTAAATATATCACTACCACAGGTTAAGTGGCTGTTTATATCAGTAGCTGTTGCACTTGGATTCACCATTCTGATGGCAAAGTCATGTACGGTTGTTGATTCCGGAGAGATAGGTATCAAGTTCCACAAGTGGGATTCATCATCCGAGAAATATGGTGGTGTGGAAGGTACCTGCAAGGGATGGGTATTCTACAATCCAATCACAACAAAGGTCTTTACCTATCCAACCTTCTTACAGCGTAAGAACTATGAACCATTCAATGTGAATGCGAAGGATGCCTCAACATTCCAGATGGACCCGACAATCGCCTATCGCATCGATCCAAGTAAGGCTTGTGATATCTTCGTGAAGTATCGTAAAGGCGTTGAGGATTTGGAGAACGGTTATATCCGCACTTGTATCTATGAGGCTTATCGCACATGTGCTAACCGCTACACAAGTGACTCGCTGATGTCAAGTCGCGCTAACTTTGAAAGTGATGTTCGCCATCGACTTGAGTCTTCTCTCCAGAAGGAAGGCTTCATCGTAGAGGAATTCACATCACAGATCACACCTCCTCAGTCATTGGCTCAGATGATTAACGAGAAGAATGCTGCCGTACAGTCAGCTCTCAAGGCAAAAAACAAGGTTGCTGAGGCAGAGGCAGAGGCAAAGATCAAGATTGCTGAAGCTAAAGGTGCTGCTGAGGCAATGCAGATCAAGGCAGACGCAGAAGCTTACTATAATACAAAGATAGCTGCAAGTCTATCGCAGCACATCGTACAGGAAGACTGGATTGAGAAGTGGGACGGCCATCTGCCAACCGTTACAGGCTCTGGTGGTGGAATGATCCTCGATCTCAAGGACCTGAAGAAATAGGTGAACTTCAGGGTAGAGGTTACTATAATTCAAACCAACCACAAAAACTGATTGTTTAGTCTCCGCAACACCGTGAGGTGTTGCGGTTTTTTAATGTCTAAATAGTTTATTCTGGCTTTCCTTGTTGCCGAAAAGTAGGGCATTGATAATGGTTATTCTCTCAAGGAGAATAGCTGTAATGATACAAAGAATGAACATTCCTATGGAGATAAGAGGAATGAGTACGTAAGTGTATATCGTAGGTGAGCAAGGAATGTAACTTATCCCAACTTTTCCCATTTGAACTTTT
>DCJC01000035.1:0-13372 GCA_002317355.1 Prevotellaceae bacterium UBA1710
ACGTTAACGTTAAATTCATTTGTTTCTTTTGTATTCCAAGGTTTTCTTTTGTTTTTTTAAAACGCGACAGCAATTCGTCGAACTGACGTTAGTTTAAGAGGACAAACCGCAAAAAGTGGCATATTTCAAGGGTGTGAGTAGGGAGATACTCCATCGATAGTCCATCGAAACGATGGAGCAGCGATGGAGATGCGATGGACATGCGATGGAGATGCTTCGGAGGAAGAACGGAATAAGAGCGAAGGTAAATCGGAGTAGAAACGAGAGATATATGAATGAAAAATGAGCAAAAAAAGCAAGGAGAGCCATCTATCAGAACCATACATTTTTGACCAAAATCATATTTTTACAATCATTCGTAAAAATATTAAGGATATTTTTTGGTTCTTTAGATATTTTTAATAATTTTGCATCTCAGTTGAACCACACTTGATTGTGTGGTAATTACACTTATTCGTAGATATCTAAATTCCAACAAAGACCAAGGAAATCGAATACAAGCAATTATAGTAAATCATTTATGAAACAAAAACTTATCCTGTTTTTAGCCGGGATGCTGTTTGCTGTTGCATCAGCTCTGGCACAGACAAAAATTACGGGTACTGTTCTCGATCAAGAGATGGGCGAACCTGTAATCGGCGCTACTGTCATGGTACAGGGTGCCAAGAAGGGTACTGTCACTGACATTAATGGTAAGTTCACCATTGATGTTCCAAGTGGCAAAAAGTTATCAATCAGCTATGTCGGCATGAAGACTCAGGTCGTTGCCCCAAAGCAAGGCATGATTGTCAATCTTGTAAGCGATGGCCTTCTTGAGGACGTCGTTGTTACTGGTATGGTGAAGACCGACAAGCGACTCTTTACCGGAGCTACCGCTAAGTTGGATGCTTCTTCTACCAAGATTGATGGTATGGCAGATATCTCACGTTCTCTTGAGGGACGTGCTGCTGGTGTCAGCGTACAGAACGTATCAGGTACATTCGGTACAGCCCCAAAGATTCGTGTACGTGGTGCTACATCTATCTACGGTTCTTCAAAGCCTCTATGGGTTGTTGATGGCGTAATCATGGAGGATGTAACAGAGGTTAGCGCAGAAGACCTTTCATCTGGTGATGCTGAGACATTGATCTCAAGTGCAATCGCTGGTCTTAACTCTGACGATATTGAGTCGTTCCAGATTCTTAAGGACGGTTCGGCTACTTCCATCTATGGTGCTCGTGCTATGGCTGGTGTCATCGTTATCACAACAAAGAAGGGTAAGGCTGGAAGTGCTTTCGTTAACTATACTGGTGAATACACCATGCGCCTGAAGCCTTCTTACAGCAACTTCAACATCATGAATTCTCAGGATCAGATGTCAGTCTATCAGGAACTTGAGCAGAAGGGTTACCTCAACTACGCAGAAATCGCAAACAAGTCAGAAAGCGGTATCTACGGCAAGATGTATCAGCTTATTTCTGAATATGACCCTACAACTGGTCAGTTCGGTCTTGCAAATACAACTGCTGCCCGCAACGCATATCTCCGTGCTGCCGAAATGCGCAATACAAACTGGTTTGACCGTCTGTTCTCCAACAGCATCATGCACAACCATTCTGTAAGCGTGTCATCAGGTACAGAGAGATCACAGCACTATGTTTCCGTAAGTGCTATGTATGACCCAGGATGGTATAAGAGAGGTAAGGTAGAGCGTTACACAGCTAACCTCAACTCTACTTTCAACATCAGCAAGAAGCTGGAGTTTAACGTCATCGCAAACGCTTCTCACCGTAAGCAGGAGGCTCCTGGCACTATTGGTAAGGAGACTGACCCTGTAACAGGTGAGGTAAAGCGTGACTTCGACATCAACCCATATTCATACTCAATGAACACCTCACGTGCGTTGGATGCAAACACATTCTACACACGTAACTATGCTCCATTCAACATCTTCAGCGAGTTGGAGAACAACTATATGGATCTTGGTGTGAATGATTTCCGCGTGACTGGTAGCTTGAAGTATAAGCCTATCAAGAAGTTGGAGCTCACATTGCTCGCTGGTATTCAGAACACCACTACAAATCAGGAGCACTTCATCCTCGATGATAGTAATCAGGCTATGGCTTACCGTGCAATGGGTAACTCAACGATTCGTGAGGATAACCCATTCCTCTACACCGACCCTGACAACATCTATGCTCTGCCTATCACCGTTCTTCCTGATGGTGGTATCTACGAGCGTACAGACCGCAGTATGTACAAGTGGGACACACGTATCACAGCAGGCTATAACGATGTATTCGCAGAGGATCATATCGTAAACCTCTACGGTGGTATGGAAACCAACTATGTGGATCGTCACAAGACATGGTTCCGTGGTTGGGGCATGCAATATACTATGGGTGAGATTCCTAATTATGCTTATCAGGTATTCAAGAAGGGTTCTGAGGAAAACACAGACTACTATACACTCGAAAACACACACGAGCGTAGTGCTGCCTTCTTCGCCAACGGTACCTATTCATATAAGGGACGCTACACCATCAATGGCACATACCGCTATGAGGGTACAAACCGTATGGGCAAGAGCCGTGCAGCTCGCTGGTTGCCTACATGGAACGTGTCTGGCTCATGGAACGTGCATGAGGAGGAGTTCTTCGAGAAGTTCGAGCCTACCCTATCCCACCTCTCTCTCCGTGCATCCTACTCACTTACAGCTGAGCGCCCAAGCATCTCAAATGCCATCGTAGAGATTGGCAGTAAGACACCTTGGCGTCCATTCGCAAGTGTTCGTGAGTCAATGCTCTACATCAAGAACCTTGCAAACGAGGATCTCACATACGAGAAGAAGCATGAGTTCAACCTCGGTCTTTCTGCAGGTTTCCTCAATAACCGCATCAACCTTGAGGTGGATTGGTACAAGCGTAACAACTATGACCTTATAGGTTATGCGACTACACAGGGTATCGGTGGTCAGATTCAGAAGCTCGGTAACATTGCTTCCATGAAGGCTAATGGTATAGAGGTAAGTATTACCACCAACAATATCAAGACTCAGGATTTCAGCTGGTCAACCAACTTCATCTACTCTCACACACATAACGAGGTGACTGATCTCCAGACAACAGCTAACGTGATGGATCTCGTTTCTGGTACCGGATTCGCTCGTGAGGGGTATCCTGTCGGAAGTATATTCTCTATCCCATTCAGGGGACTCAACGACGAAGGTCTTCCTATGTTCCTTGATCAGGATGGCAACATCACCACTACTGGCATCTACTTCCAGGAATCTGACAAGGATAAGCTCAACTTCCTTGAGTACTCTGGCTCGATTGAACCTACCGACGTGGGTTCATTAGGCAACGTATTCAAGTATAAGAACCTCTCACTCAACGTGTTCGTTACATACTCCTTCGGCAATGTAGTACGTCTCGATCAGGTATTCTCAAACGAATATACCGACCTCACATCTACACCAAAGGAGTTCAACAACCGCTGGACTGTTCCTGGCGATGAGAAGTTCACTAACATCCCAGTTATTGCCTCTAAGCGTCAGAATCAGAACGATTCACACCTTTCATACGCTTACAACGCATACAACTACAGCACAGAGCGTATTGCTAAGGGTGACTTCATCCGTATGAAGGAGATATCTCTTGCATACGACTTCCCAAAGAGTATCACAAACAAGCTTAAACTTGCAAACCTCTCTCTCAAGCTTCAGGCTACCAACCTCTTCCTTATCTACGCAGATAAGAAACTGAATGGTCAGGATCCTGAGTTCTTCAATTCAGGTGGTGTAGCAGCTCCAACTCCTAAGCAGTTCACAGCTACTCTCCGCATGGGACTTGGTGGCAGCGAGTCAACAGTAAAGAAGGAAGATGGCCGTGTAGCTATGCTTCAGTCTGACCTCGACAATGCAAACAATGAAATCAACCGTCTCCGCAGCCAGTTGGCTAACCAGCAGCCTCAGACTACCGTCAAGGAAGTTGTGAAGGAGGTTGTAAAGGTTGAGAAGGAAAAGCAGTTCATGCCACTCTCTATCTTCTTCGCTCTCAATTCAGCTTCACAGCTTGAGGCTGGTGAGGAAGTAAATCTCCGCACTATTGCAGAGGCAGCAAAGAAGAACCCAGACCTTAAGGTATATCTCACAGGCTATGCAGACAGCGCAACAGGTACAGAGGAGATCAACAACAAGATCTCAGCTCAGCGTGCAGAGTCAGTAGCTCAGGCACTTGAGAAACTCGGTGTAAGCCGTAGCCAGATGGTAATCAGTAGCAAGGGCGGTGTAAGCATGCTCGAGAACACAGCTTACGATCGTCGCGTTATCGTTGAGGTAAAATAAAGACACAAAAGTTATGAACACATTATTAAAATATACATACGCTGGCGCGATTATCCTCGGTGCAACATGCATGACGAGTTGTGACGACTTCCTCGACACAAATCCAGACAACCGCGCAACTATAGATAATGAGCAGAAGGTGGAGAACGTACTTGTAGGTGCCTATCCAGATAAAGATCATATCTATGTAGCCGAACTCGTTTCGGACAATATCGACGACTATGGTGAGAACAATCCAGAGACAGAGCGTTTCTGCGAGGACACCTGGGCGTGGAAGGATGAGAAAGAAAACGACAATGAGTCACTCAACGATTTCTGGGAAAGCTCATTCGTATCTATCTCTGCTGCCAATGAGGCATTGAAGGCTATCGCAAAATTGCCTGAATCTTCTGCTATGAAGGAAGCGAAGGGTGAGGCTCTTATGTGCCGTGCATACAACTACTTCATGCTTGCAAATATGTTCTGTATGCCATACGATAAGGCAAAGAATGACAAGCAACTCGGCCTACCTTACCTCACAGAACCAGAGGTGAAGCTCAATCCTACATACAAGCGTGGAAACATGACTGAACTCTACAACCATATTCAGGCTGATATCGAGGAAGGTCTTCCACTTGTAAACGGTTCATACTACACAGTTCCTAAGTATCACTTCAACAAGCGTGCTGCTTACGCTCTCGCCACACGTTTCTATCTCTTCACCGAGCAATGGGAAAAGGCAATCGATGCAGCTACAATGTGTCTTGGAGATAATCCTGCAGCTATGCTTCGCGACTGGAAGGCTATGGCAGCAATGACACAGAGCTTTGATGCTATCAGCTACCAGTTTATCAATGCTGATGAGAATGCCAACCTCCTTCTGCTCACATCTTACTCAGGCGCTGGTTTGTTCTTCGGTCCTTATCGCTATAACAGCCGTTACTCTCATGGTAAGTACCTTGCAGAACGTGAGGACATACGTGCTACACAGCTTTGGGGTGGTTACACTTCATTCTATGTAACTCCAAAGGCATACGCAGCAACAAACCTCGACAAGACAGTGTTCTGGAAGTTGCCTTACATCGTTGAGTACACAGACCCTGTGGCTAAGATTGGTTATTATCGCACAGTATATCCAACTCTCACTACAGACGAGACTCTCCTCTCACGTGCAGAGGCTTACATCATGCTCAAGCAGTATGACAAGGCTTGTGCTGATATGAATATGTGGATGCACTCTATGACAAAGAGCCAGACTGTAATCACACCAGATCTTGTTAATAGTTTCTACAACCAGGCTAAGTACTCTTATTCTGATGCTAATGGACTTGAATCTCAGCTTAAGAAGCATCTCAATCCTGCATTCGCAATCGATGCAGAAGGAAGTACTCAGGAGAATATGCTTCAGGCTGTGCTGACCTTCCGTCGTACAGAGACAATGCACATGGGTCTTCGTTGGTTTGACATCAAGCGCTACGGCATCGAGATTCCTCGTCGTGTAATGAACGCTGACGGCGTTCCAGCCAAGAAAGTTGACTTCCTTTCAAAGGACGATCCTCGCCGTGCTCTCCAGCTCCCAAACAAGGTGCTTGACGCAGGCTTAGAGAAGAATCCAAGAAACTAATTGTAACTTATAATTTGTAACTTGTAATTATGAAGAATATATTTTATACACTTCTGCTTGCAGCCAGCGCATTAACGCTTGCTTCTTGTACTGCCGATGATCCAGATGAGAGCAAGAGCGTTATCGTGACACCTAACGAGGAGCAGACAGAATTCGATAAGTGGCTGGAGACAAACTACACCACTCCATATAACATCGATTTCAAATACAGATATAAGGAGGTTGAGTCAGATTTCGACTACTACACCATTCCTGCCAAGTATGAAGATGCTGTAATGATGGCTCATCTTGTGAAGTATCTCTGCGTAGAGACCTACGACGAGGTTGCTGGTACAGCCTTCACACGCCGCTATTTCCCTAAGATGTTCTTCCTTATCGGCGAGTGGGAGTATCGTAATAATGGAACTATCATCCTCGGTACTGCAGAGGGTGGACGTAAGATTCTGCTTTCAGGTCTCAACCACCTCAACTCAGCAATGGCAATGGGGCCAGAGGCAATGAATCAATATTACTTTAAGACCATTCACCATGAGTTCACCCACATCATGAACCAGACAAAGGATATTCCAGCTGATTTCCAGTTGGTTACTGGTACCGGTTATGTTGGTGATATGTGGAATGAAGAGCCATACGAGTCAGAATATCTCAAGAACGGCTTTATCACTGACTATTCACAGCATTCTTATCAGGAGGACTTCGCTGAGATGCTGTCCATGTACATCACCAATAGTGAGGACAGATGGAACGGATGGTTGGAGAAAGCTGGTGAGGTTTCTGCTTCCAAGATTAGCGCAAAGCTTGAGATTGTACGCCGTTATATGAAGGAAAACTTCAACATCGACATCGACCAGCTTCGTGCAACTGTTCAGCGTCGTCAGGCAGATATTTTCTCAAACAAGGTTGATCTTTTTGACATAACAGTAAAATAATTAAAGCATTAAAATTATGAAGACAAATAAATTTTTCATTCTTCTTCTCGCTCTTTCCACTTTACTGTTACAGTCATGTCTGAAAGATCAGGAGGATATATTCGACAAGTCATCTTCACTGCGTATGCAGGAGGTGCTTGATAAGACTAAGGCTGCACTCACTGGCAATGCGAATGGCTGGGCTCTCGACTACTACCCTGACCGTAACCTCAGTTATGGTGGTATTGCGTATGCTATCCAGTTTAATGGAACAGCGGCAACAGTCTATTCTCAGGAATCAGAAAAGAGTGAGACAAGCCTTTACAAACTCACCAACGACAATGGTCCAATCCTTAGTTTTGACACATACAACTCACTGATGCATGCCTACGCTACTCCTTCATCAAGTGAATATGAGGCAAAGGACGGAGATTTCGAGTTTATCATCATGGATGTACAGAGCGACGTCATCACACTCAAGGCAAAGCGTTCTGGCAACATAATGTACATGCGTCGTCTTTCTCAACCAGCAAAAGACTATATTGCAGCCGTTCAAGACATAGAGGAGAAGATGTACTCTGGTAAGTACGCATTCGTTATTGACGGTGATTCCATCATCACAAGACGCAGTAAGAACGTCTTTACTTTCACAGACCCAAACACAGGCGAAAGTACTGATATTCCTTTCCTCACAACACCAAACGGCTTTGAGTTTAAGGAGGCTGTCACAATCATGAATAAGGAGGTGACTGGTTTCACTT
This sequence comes from Prevotellaceae bacterium UBA1710, assembly GCA_002317355.1. Taxonomy (GTDB): domain Bacteria; phylum Bacteroidota; class Bacteroidia; order Bacteroidales; family Bacteroidaceae; genus Prevotella. Next base: position 7,597 of record DCJC01000035.1, read on the forward strand.
ATTCAGACAATGGCATCTGGGCAAATCCAGCAGACAACTCTGTTGCACTTGCAACAATACCTCAGCCTCTGTCAGAACTCTTCATCAACCAGAACTGGTTCTTCAAGGCAAGCGCAATGTCAGAAGCTGCCCTTCAGTATTTCACCTACGTAAAGAATGGTAGTGCAGGAGAAGGTGAGAATGTTAACTATATGATTCTTGGTCCTAACGACATCCTTGGATATTCTGGTGCTTACGGATTCTCATTCATCAGTGGTAGTTATGGAGGTTCTCTCATCATTAACCCATACATTATCGATGAAAAGACTATCTTCCTCGAATTTGCATCAAAGGGTGAAGGTGACGGAGTATGGTACTTCCAGAATGCGAAGTACAACTACGCAATAGCAGCAATTACAGGTGCTAAGGGCTTTACATACGAGCTCACATGTGATGATCCAAAGAATCCTACATGGGTTAAGATGGAACAACTTGAGAACCCAGACATGTATTTCACTGTATTCAAGGAAGAGATTGCGAGTCCATTTGATAACTAAAAAAGAACTATTACATGAAAAAGATATTAAACACATTACTGCTGACGCTTGCCATTATTGGTATGGCGTCATGCAGTGACAATGGTGAAGGTGAATACATTGTCACCAATTCCATTAAGATTGTAAGCCAGACGGTCTCTGACATGGCTGTCAAGGCTTCTGAAGGAACGATCGTCGTACAGGCTCCTACACAAATTAATGCAACTGCATCCTCTGACTGGTTTACAACCTCAGTAAGTGGTAACATCATCACAGTAAAGACAACCGACAACACCGGCATCGACTACCGTAGTGGTAAGGTGGTAATCAAGAGTGGTAATGATGTTGCAGAGATTGCTGTCATCCAGAAAGGTACCATCATTTCTATCGATGCGAAGGATCAGTCTCTTGATGATGCAAAGAAAACTATCGAGATTCCTTATTATAGTAATGTTGATCTCAAATGTGTTGCATCAGAGTCTTGGATTACTTGCAAAGCTGAAGATGGCATCCTCACACTTTCAATAGACGAGAACACAACTGGACACATTCGTGAAGGTTATGTTTTTTATGAGGCTGGAGAGCTGAAGGATTCTATCAACATTCGCCAATGCGACCTCGAGAAGGATCTTCTCGGCAAGATGCTCTTCGTTTACTATGATGCGAAATCAAAAGACTACGCAACTCTCAACACTGAGTTTGTAAAAGCTACCAATGCTGAAGGTGCCACATCATTCGCACTTGTTCTTTCCGATCTTGGCTTCACAATTCCTGTTAGCTATGATAGTGCAACAAACACTATCCAGTTCAAGGCTGGACAATTCGCAGGTACATACCAGAATTATAATATCATCACAGTTCTGTATGATGCAAATACTGGAAACATGACAACTGATGATAAATTTGGAATGAAAGGCAGCTTCTATTACGACAATGATGATCAGGCTACATATCTCGAATTTGAGAATGACGGCACTTGGGATGAAGGAGAAGCAACTTCACTTATTCTCTATGCATTTGATGCAGAGAACAAGCCAGTAGGTTCACTTGCTACATTCCACTTCCCATACCTTATGAAATAAGAATCATAACAATACCAATATTTTTGGCACTTGAAATGTAAATTACGTTTCAAGTGCCATTTTTTTGTAATAAAAATGTTTCAATCATAAAAAAATATCATCAATTTATAGTAAAATGTAAGATTTATTTAATATCTTTGCAATCGGAAATATTCTTATATCTCAAAACTATTATGGATACAATTATCAATATTTTCTCTTTATTAGGCTCACTTGGTCTTTTCCTCTATGGTATGAAGATCATGTCTGAGGGCCTCGAGAAATTTGCCGGCGATCGACTCCGTTCTATTCTCGCTGCCATGACAAAGAATAGAATTATGGGCGTTCTTACCGGTGTACTTATTACCGCACTTATCCAGTCCTCAAGCGCCACAACCGTTATGGTTGTTTCTTTCGTCAATGCAGGACTCATGACTCTCGCACAGTCTATTGGCGTCATCATGGGTGCAAACATCGGTACAACCGTTACTGCCTGGATTATCTCTATCGTAGGATTTAAGGTAAACATTGCCGCTTTCGCTATCCCTTTGTTAGCTATCGGCATGCCACTGATATTCAATAAGAAGTCAAGTCGCAAGTCTATGGGCGAATTCATCTTCGGATTCTCATTCCTCTTCATGGGTTTGAGTTTCCTTCAGGAAGCAGCCACAGCACTCAACATTGGCGAGCTCGTTGCCAATATGCTTGCAAACCTCCCATTCTCATACGACAGCTACGGCACATTCATACTCTTCGTCATCGTTGGTGCAATCGTCACAATGATCGTTCAGGCATCTGCCGCTACAATGGCCATCACCCTCATGCTCTTCGGCATGAATATCAAGGGATTCGGATTCGAGCAGGCTGCAGCCCTTGCAATGGGTCAGAATATCGGTACAACCATTACTGCCTTCATGGCATCTCTCACAGCCAACACACAGGCTCGTCGTGCTGCTCTTGCACACATGTTCTTCAATGTGTTTGGCGTAGTAGTGGTTCTTCTCTTCTTCCCTTGGGCTTGTGATGCCATCAGCTGGTTCGTAACCAACTTCATGGGAACAAACAACGACCTCTTCAAGCTTTCTACATTCCACACAGCATTCAATATTCTCAACACTCTGCTTCTCATTGGTTTTGTACACCAGATCGAGGCTCTCGTATGCTGGGCACTCCCTATGAAGGAGGAGCAGGAAGAGGAATACAGACTCAAGTTCATCTCTGCAGGTCTTCTCTCTACCGCTGAGCTCTCTATCCTTCAGGCAAAGAAAGAAATCAACAGCTTCGCAGAGCGCTGCCACAGAATGTTCGGTCTTGTGGGTGATCTTCTCGGCACAGAGAAGGATGATGATTTCAACAAGCTATTCTCTCGCATAGGCAAATACGAGTCTATCACCGACCGTATGGAGGTTGAGATTGCCAACTACCTTAACAAGGTGAGTGAAGGCCGACTCTCTGACGAGTCAAAGGCTGGCATACAGAAGATGCTTCGCCAGATTGACGATCTCGAGTCAATCGGTGATTCTTGCTACAACCTCGCACGCACTCTCCATCGCCATCGTGAGTACACCAAGGAGGACTTCACCAAGGAGCAGACAGAAAACATCCACTCTATGATGTCGCTTGCTGAGATGGCTCTCGACGAGATGGTGAAGATTGTTGAGCACCCAGATTTCCAGGGACGTGGATATGCCAAGTCACGCAATATCGAGACTGAGATAAACAACTACCGCAACCACCTCAAGACCAAGAACCTTGACGATGTCAACTCCGGCAAGTACTCATATCAGCTCGGTGTATTCTACACTGACTACGTCTCTGAGTGTGAAAAACTCGGTGACTACGTAATGAACGTTGTTCAGGCTTCATCTGAAAAGATAGCTACAGAATAAGAAAGACAATCTCGATGGTCGTAGGGCAAGTCAATTGCTTTCGCCATTTAGTGAGGATTTTGAAAGTAAATTAGGAATAAATTATATCAATAAATTCCATAAGCAGCATCCGCTGCCGGGATAATTTCAAAATATAATTTACTGGCCTAATTTACTTTCAAAAACAACAACAAAAAAGAAGCTTTCAAGATAACATGGGGCAAACAGCCCCTTATTTATATCATTAATTTTATTTATTAACAAAAACAGATGCAACAGAAATCATTCTGTGAGCGCAAGGCATTGCGTTTCAAGCACTTCTCACACAAGGGTTATGCCCTATTCTCTGTAATGGGACGTGAGGTGCTCATCGGTACACTCAGCGTTGCTACCCTCTCCCACGCTAAGGCAGAGAGCATCAGCATCCACACTGAGGCAACCGGCGATTCGCTCCAGCGCTCTGAACTGAAGCTCGAGGAGGTTGTGGTAACCGGTTCTCGCGCTCCAATGACTCTTGCAGAGTCAGCAAAGATTGTGTCTGTCATCACACGAGAGGATATTCATCGTGCGGCGGCAGAGAGTATCAACGACATTTTAAAATTAGCTACTGGCGTGGATGTCCGTCAGCGTGGTGGCTTTGGTGTTCAGACGGACATCTCCGTGCGTGGAGGAAATTTTGACCAGATTACCATTCTGTTGAATGGTGTCAACATCTCCTCACCTCATACAGGTCATTTATCAGCCGATTTTCCAGTTTCTACAGAAGACATCGAGCGCATAGAAGTGCTTGAAGGTCCAGCTGCGCGTGTCTATGGCACAAGTGCTTTCAATGGCGTGATAAATATCGTGACAAAGCAATCAAGTGATGAAGCTGCCGTTCACCTTTCTGCCGGCGAATACGGCTATGCCAATGGTAACGCTTCTATCGGCAAGAACCTCGGCTCTACGCATCATCAGCTATCTGGTGGCTATACACGTACGGATGGAGCAACACCTAACAGCTACTTTACCTCCTCACGAGTGTTCTATCAGGGTAGTGCCAAACTTAGTGACAATGCAAAGGTCAGCGGCCAGTTCGGCTACAGCTACAAGCCTTATGCTGCCAACACATTCTACGGTGCATCTTCTACCGATCAATGGGAAAGTAATGAGCGAATAATGGCAGCACTTAATGCCGACATCAAACTCGGTATTGTTCACATCACACCTCAGCTCTATTGGAACCGCTGGTTTGACCACTACCAGTGGCACAAGGACAATCCCGCAGGCGAGAACTTCCATAAGGTTGACTCAAAAGGTGCTTCTCTCAATGCATGGTTCTCTACTTCATTAGGCAGAACATCTATTGGTGTAGAAGTACGAGGCGAGAGTATCAAGAGTACAAAGCTTGGAAAACTTATGTCTGAGACTGACTGGGAAACAACAGGTGGCCATGATTCAGAAGCTGGTAAGTTCTACAAATACAAAGATACCAGGACGAATGTTTCTGCTTTCCTTGAGCACGACATCATGCTACAGAACTGGACTCTCTCTCTCGGTATGTTAGCAAACATGAACGATGGTCTTGACACCAAATGGCGCGTCTATCCAGGTATCGACATCAGCTATCGACCAACAGATGCATGGAAACTGTATGCTTCTTGGAATATGGCTTTAAGAATGCCTACATTCACCGATCTCTATTATAGTGGTGCAAATATCGAAGGCAATGCAAACCTAAAGCCAGAGAAGACAACAGATTACCAACTTGGTGCACAATATCGCGGTAAGGGTTTGATTGCAGAAGCGCAACTCTTCTACTCTCACAAGACCGATATGATTGACTGGGTGACATACACAGATGCAAGCACAGGGCAGTCTGATGGTATTTTCCATTCTGTTAATTTCGAGCTCGACAACAAAGGCGTAGAACTCAACCTACAACTCCTTCCCCGTGATTTATGGGGCGAGAATTGTCCGTTGAGAAAGATTGGCGCACAATACAGTTATATCTACGAAGATTCTAAGTATGATGTTGCAGTATTAAGTAGTAAATATGCTATGGATTATCTCCGCCATAAGGTTGTAGTAAATGCTGACGGCAGACTATGGAAGAACCTTAACCTGAGTCTCTCATGGCGTTGGCAGGATCGTGTAGGCGAAAATAATCCTTCTTACGCAATAACCGATGGAAGGCTCTCTTGGGACGCAAGTAAATGGTCGGTTTATTTCGATGCAAGTAATATCTTCAACAAGAAATATTTCGATTACGTAGCTATTCCACAGCCAGGTTTCTGGTGGAGAATTGGAACCGTGATTAAGTTCGGGCTTTAGTGATGGTAAAATAATAACT
>DCJC01000035.1:13520-19155 GCA_002317355.1 Prevotellaceae bacterium UBA1710
AGTTATTATTTCACCATCACTTAATCATAACAATTAAACAGCAATAAAAAAGATGGTGTATCAGAGTCGATTGACCGATGATACACCATCTAATTTTTGTATTATGTCAAATTAATACTCAAGCTTAACAGTCTCTGCCTTATCACGCTCCATCTCGAGACTTGCCCAGATAAAAGGACCGATACCCTTAGGGTCATTGTCACGGATAGGCTCTGACATGTAGTACTCGAATGAACCATCACGATTAGGATTCTTCTCCGGACCAAGACCACTTACAGAACAGCAGTTGGTAAGTGAGATAGTCTTGTCATTATTAATCTTGATGAACTGCTTAATAATACCATCGTATGCCTTTACACCAGCCTTCTTGAAAGAAGCGTCAATATAACCAAGACGAGCACCCTTGAGGAGAACATAAGAGAACATACATGATGCTGTTGCCTCAAGATAGTTCTTTGGATCTTTGACATCAAGTACGTCATACCATACACCAGACTTCTGATCTTGATACTTCACAACAGCCTCCATAGTCTTCTGAAGCATATCCTTTACCTCCTGACGACGAGCATAGTCCTCTGGAAGAACATCGAGAACCTCGGTCATTGCCATTGCGAACCAACCAAGAGCGCGAGCCCATGTGTGCTGACTGAGACCTGTCTCCTTGTTTGCCCAGAACATTGACTTCTTCTCATCCCAAGCATGCTTCCAAAGACCTGTCTTCTCGTCGTATGTCTTCTCGAAGGTAGTAGCAATCTGGTTTACAGCATCGTCATAAACCTGCAATGCAACCTCCTTACCCTCCATTTCCTCAGCTGCCATAGTGAAGAAAGGAAGTCCCATGTAGATGCCATCAAGCCATACCTGATTTGCATAAATCTTCTTATGCCAGAATACTCCACGACCACCCTTACCCTGCTGAGTACGAGGATGTGACTGCATCTGGGTATAGATGTTTGCTACAGCTCTTTCAGTACCCATTGTTCTTGTCTTCTTATCGTCAACGAAGAGACGATTCATACGAAGAATGAAGCGAGCTGGACGCACATTGTCGATATTATAGTCAGAGAGATTATAACCCGTAACATTACCATTCTGGTCAATCATACGGGCTGGATACTCCTTAATATATTTAAGCACATCAGGATCCTGATAAGCACGCCATGTGTCGAGCATACCCTCAAGCTCAATACCCATCACGTATGACCACTTACCATTAGGATACTTAGCCTCATCAGTAAAGTCGAGGTAGAATGGATGTTTCACACGCTTCATCTCACTCCAAGTAATCCACTCTGAATAGTGCTTGTATGGAGCCTTCGCAAGGATAAGCTTGTCATTGATGATAAGCTTGCTGAACTTCAGTTTACCAATCTTACCAGTCTTAATGATTGGTTTCTCACTTACACCACTGAATGTACAGTTCTTGATACTGATATCACTGATAGCGATAGTGTCCTCAAGACCATTGAGCATGATACCATTAGCAGCCTTCTTACAAGTCACGTTCTCCATGTAGATATTCTTCACGAATGGCTTGAAACCACGCTGTGCCTGCTCATTAGGCTCATACTGAAGGTTGATGCGAAGAACAGCCTCACGACATTGACCAACAGAAACGTTACGCATGAAGATACCATCAGTCACACCACCACGACATGTATTTGTCTTGATACGAAGCACACGATCGAGGTTTGGAGAGTCCATACGGCAATCCTCTGCAAACACATTCTGCACACCAGCACTTATCTCGCTACCAATCACAACACCACCATGACCATCTTCCATAGTACATCCACGGATGATGATATTCTTTGAAGGTCTTGGAGTACGACGACCATCACCATTACGGCCAGACTTGATAGCGATACAATCGTCACCTGTATGGAAGATACAGTTCTCGATGAGCACGTTCTCACATGACTCTGGATCACATCCATCACCATTAGGTCCATCATTGATAATCTTACAGCGACGAACTGTAACGTTCTTACAGAGTGTTGGGTGAATTACCCAGAAAGGAGAACGGAGAAGAGTGACACCATCAACAAGCACGTTCTCGCACTCATAGAAGTTGATGAGCTGTGGACGCATACCACATCCAAGACCAAACACACGCTCCTCGGTTGGGATATTGTTATCTGCCATCCAGAGAAGTGTATTGCGGTTGCTCTTCACATTTCCATCCTTATCTACCTGCTTGTATTTCTCATTACCAGCATAATCATTAGCCTGACTCTGAAGAGTTACACCTTTTTCATAGCCAAACTTAGTAGCGCCACACCATTTCCACCATGTGTCATTAGAACCGTTACCATCAATGATACCATCACCAGAGACAGCAACATTCTTTGCCTGATAAGCATAGATACAAGGCGAATAGTTCATGATGTCAAGACCTTCCCAACGAGTCTTCACCAATGGGTAAAGGTATGGGTCGTAGGCAAACAACAATGTTGCACCAGCCTTAACTACGAGATTCACATTGTCTTTCAAGGTAATAGCGCCAGTATTCCAAACTCCAGGAGGCACAATAACCTTACCTCCACCAGCCTCAGAACACTTGGTGATTGCGTCATTGATAGCGGTTTGCACTTCCTTTGCTGTAGAAGCAGTAGTGACACCAAATGTTGTGATGTCAAACTCCGCATCTGCAAACTTTGGAGCAACGATACTTGCCTCTATGGCCTTATACTTCTCCTCATCCCATGTCTGAGCAAAGATAGTCAAAGGAAAAACCAGTAACGAAATCAGTACAAAAGTTAGTTTATTCATTTATCTTATTAATTAGTTGTCATTGAACATGGATTCAAAGTGCAAAAATAGGAAAAAAAAATAACATAAACAAATATGTGCGTTAATTTTCAAAAATATCCCTATAAAATTTTGTAATTCTGAATATATTCACTATATTTGCACCCATTATTGATTTCGTTTTTCATTTTTTTCTTTATAAAGCGAAATCGTCCGAAGTAGGAACATCCTGTTCCTACTTCTTTTCTTTTGGCTAAAACCATAAAATTGAACAGCACGAAAAACGCTCTTTTTCATGTTAAAAAATGAAGAAAATATCCGAAAAAATTGCAAATATGGTTTATTTTTTGTACCTTTGTATGGAATCTGAAAACATCGAAGAATCTGAGTGTAAAAAACTCGGAATTTCGAAAAAAGAAGACCTCAAAGACTCAATTCTACCAACCAAAGATCTGCCTCCGTTGTAAGTCCGTTGTACCTCCGTTGTAAGTCCGTTCTAACTCCCATCCCAGAAACGGAGAAAAATGGGAATCACATAGGAACCATAAGGGAAGATTAAGGGAAGAGAATCGTCAGCAAGGTTCACACAAAACTCTAAACACTAAAACTCTAAACATACCCCACATTTATGATAAAGGAAACACTTATTGGAGCATTGGCAATGGCTTCTACTCTTACAACAGGTGCTCAGACCAACGAGATGATAATTCAGGCAAACAAGCCTGGAGCAAATATTCAAAGTACAATGTACGGTATCTTCTTCGAGGATATCAACTACGCTGCTGATGGTGGTCTCTATGCCGAGATGATCAAGAATCGCTCTTTCGAGTTCGAGTATAACCTCATGGGTTGGATACCTTTCGGCAAAGTAAAGGTGATGGATCAGGGTGGTCCTTTCGACCGTAACCCTCACTATGTGCGTCTTTCTGATCCAGGCCACCGTCACAAGCGTACAGGTGTGGAGAACGAAGGCTTCTTCGGCATTGCTGTACAGAAGGATGCCACCTACCGTTTCTCTCTTTGGGCTCGCTGTCCACAAGGTGACAAGGGCTTGCTTCAGGTACAGTTGGTTGACAATGATACTATGGGCGAGCATCAGGAGTTCAATTCTGAGAATATCATCGTTTCCGGTAGTGAATGGAAGAAATACAGCATCACCATCAAGTCACGAAAGACAATGGATGATGCGCACCTCCGCATATTCCTCAATCATGAGCCTGGTGAGGCTTTCGAGGCTAAACTCTCTGATATTGATATCGAGCATGTTTCCATGTTCCCAACCGATACATGGAAAGGTCGTGAGAATGGAATGCGTAAGGATCTCGCACAAGCGCTCTGCGACCTCAAGCCGGGCATCTTCCGCTTCCCTGGTGGCTGTATCGTAGAAGGTACCGATCTTGTGCAACGTTATCAATGGAAGAATACCGTTGGTCCTGTTGAGAACCGTCCATTGAACACTAACCGTTGGGAGAACACATTCCCACATCGTCTGTTCCCTGATTACAAGCAGTCTTACGGCCTCGGCTTCTTCGAGTTCTTCCAGCTTTGTGAGGATTTCGGATGTGATGCCCTTCCAGTTTTGAGTTGCGGACTTGCTTGTCAGTTCCAGAACGAAACACGCAAAAAGCCAGACATGGAGGCTCATGTAGCAGAGGAAAATCTCGGTCCTTACATTCAGGATGCTCTCGACCTTATTGAGTTTGCGAATGGCCCTGCTGATAGCAAATGGGGTAAGGTGCGTGCTGATATGGGACACCCAGAACCATTCAACCTCAAGTATATTGCTATCGGAAACGAGCAATGGGATTACAAGGACAACCCAGTTTTCACGAAACGTCTGAAGATGTTCCTCGATGTATTGAAGAAGCAACATCCTGAGATTAAGTACATTGGCACTACTGGTCCTGATTCTGAAGGTCCTGTATTCGACATGCTTCAGCCTAAGATGAAAGAACTTGGTGTTGACCTCTACGATGAGCATTTCTATCGTCCAGAGTCATGGTTCCTTGATGCAAAGAATCGTCATCGCTATGACAACTACGACCGTTCAAAGGGTGCTCCAAAGGTATTTGCAGGTGAGTATGCCTGCCACGGAAAGGGCAAGAAATGGAACCACTTCAATGCTTCACTTCTTGAGGCTGCTTTCATGACAGGTATCGAGCGTAATGCAGATGTTGTTCACATGGCAACCTATGCACCTCTCTTCGCTCATGTTAAGGGGTGGCAATGGCGTCCAGATATGATCTGGTTTGATAACCTTCGTTCTATGAAGTCTTGTTCATATTACGTTCAGCAGCTCTACGGAATGTATAAGGGAACAAACGTTCTCTCGCTTAAGATGAATAATAAGGTGGTTGCTGGAGATGAGGATCAGAATGGTCTCTTCGCGTCATCTGTAATCAACAAGGCAACTGGTGAGATCTACGTTAAGATTGCAAACATCAGCGATAAGCCTCAGCCAGTCAAGCTTACTCTCAAGGGACTCAAGCCTACCCTCACATCAGGAAAGGTTATCACTCTCCACGCAGGTAAACCAACCGATGAGAACACTCTCGACAACCCTAACAAGATCGTTCCACAGGAGTCTTCAATCTCTGTTAGCGGTAATGTTCTCGATACAGAGGTTCCTGCTCAGACATTCTCTGTTTACGTATTTACGTATTGAAATTAATCCTATAAACAACTACTCCCTTTCATCTACGATGGAAGGGAGTTTTGGTTTACCTATGTTATTCATGAATATTTAATATTATGCATCTTAGCCTCTATATTTTTTAGTCAAGAATTACCACAAATGGCCATAAATTAACGTGAGTTCGACGAATTCTAATCTTTTGGTATCCAGCAAAATAAGAGTTATGATGTACGAGCCCCGAAGAGGGCG
>DCJC01000009.1 GCA_002317355.1 Prevotellaceae bacterium UBA1710
AAGAAGAACCGTTTTTGTCTCAAATAAGGGCTTAACCAACATCAAATACTTGATGGGATACAATTTACATATGTTTACCGGACAGTAATATTTTTTAATAAAACATTCATCCATACATTATTCTTAAAACAAATGGAGTCATTAAAAAATAAGGACGAAAAAAAGCACCGAACCAAGCGGTGAAACTTAATTCGGTGCTAAATATATTCGACTAATTTAAGTCAATTAAAATTATTTTTCTGATTCTGCAGCCCAGCCACGAACCTGATGCATCTGGTCGTTAACCTCGAGAACAGTCTTTGGAATTGGCCAATACTCATGCTTACCCTCAACGAACTGGAGTGGAGTACCTGCGGCAGCAAATGGATGTGTTACCTTATAATAAAGCTTATGAGGCTTTTTACCATCTGAAGTCCAATACTCATCCCACTGCATTGGAATGTTATCAAGAACCTTGTCAAAGCACTGCTTAGCAATACCCCAACGTACGATATCGAACCAACGGCAACCCTCGAACCAAAGCTCATACTGCTTCTCATCCATGAGAACATTCATATCAACAGTCTCAGAGATAGTCTTTGAACCAGCACGCTCCTGGATCTTGTTGATGTACTTCTTTGCCTCATCGAGGTTACCATTCTTGATACAAGCCTCAGCATAAATAAGGTAAGCCTCACCAAGACGAGCAAGACAGAGGTTAGTGTTATTACAGTTGTCACCAACAGAAAGATCTGCATCATTAGGATGCATCATCATCTTAACCTCCATTACGTCAGAACGAGAGAATGAACCATCAGCATTCTTGATACCACGATTCGCATCAAACTGCTTGAGACTTACAATCTTATCAGCCAAGATTTTTGCTTTTTCTTCAGCAGAACCATTATTATATGCCTGATCAGATTTAAGCTCATCAGCAGCCTTCTTAGCAATATCACCATCATTTGCCCAGCCACAAAGCTTCTCATCATAGAAGAACTCATCAGATGTGAGGAATGTAGCCTTACGACGATAGCTATCACCATCATTAGCAAGCATCTTGCAGGCGAAATCCTGATTGATAGAGCCACCGCCCCAACCAGCTGTTGAGCAAATCTGTGGAGCCTTACCACCACCTACGATATCATCACCACGCCAGTTGAGTACGTTAGCAACCATCCAACGACCACGCTGAATAGAACCACCCCATACACCACCGATAGCTGTATTGGTAGAATAGTTGAACTCAAAAATCTTCTCAGGACAACCATCACCTTCTACGTGGAAGAGGTTACGGAAATCCTTACCATCAACGAGAGCATACTTGTCAGACTCTACGAGAGGCTTGATGATAGAAGCGGCTTCTGCATAATCACCAGCGAAGAGAGCAGCCTTAGCACCTACAAACTGACCGAAGCCTTTAGTTGCATACCAAGCACCTTCCTTATCATCCTTACTCTTACGCTCTGGAAGATCAGGAATAGCCTCCTTACACTCCTTAACACAGAAATCAAAAATAGCCTTCTGAGACTCAGCATTAACTGGCTTCTCATCAATAATAAGATGATCTACCAATGGTGGCTGATAGTAAACCTGCGCAGCAAGCATGTGAGCCCATGCACGCATAACTCTTGCCTGAGCAACAGCCTGCTTCTTCACCGGAGTATCAGCAGAGTTACCATAATAATGAATAATAAGATTTGCTGAATAGATTGACTTATAGATATGCGTATAAAGGTTTTTAACAGGATCTGAAGATGCATCATAACGCATCTCATTCATCTCACGGAAACCGGTATGGTCAGCTTTGTTACCACCTGCAGCAAACACATCATCAGAATGATAGTTGATACCAGTGATATAAGCGCTCCAAATACCTTCATTACCACCAATCTCACTAATGTATGTAGCATACATAGCAGTAAGGGCAGACTCAGCATCAGCATCTGTCTTATAGAAATTTGCTGTAGAACTTGTTGCTTTCTGCTCGATATCCAACAAATCCTCAGAGCACGATGTAAACATCATGCCAGCTGTAAGCAATGCTGCAGAAAATAATATCTTTTTCATATTTATATCCAAAATTAAAAATTAAAAGATTAGAATGTTACACTAAGACCAAGAACCATCTTCTTCATGCTAGGATAAGCACCCTTGTCAAGACCTGGACAGTTGTAGTTCTGAGTTGTTGTCTCAGGATCAAGACCAGGATAAGAAGTGAATGTGAAGAAATCATCAAGAGAGATGTAAGCACGTACGTTCTCCATGAAGATCTTCTTTGTTACGCTCTTAGGCAATGTATAACCGAGCTGGATCTGCTTGATCTTGAAGTAAGAACCATCATAAACCATTGCAGAAGACTTATAGAACTTAGCAACACCATCAACTACATCAGCATCAGGGAACTTACCAGACTTGAAGTCATCATAGATACCCTTTGCTACGTTAGAATAACCCTCACGATAGAGACCATAGTAAACATCATTACCTGCAGCACCTGTACCGAAGATAGTAAGATCAATGCCCTTATACTCAGCGTTAAGAGTTACACCATATGTGAGAGTTGGAAGACCAGAACCGATATCTGTCAGATCAGCATCCATAGGATCGTTTGTTGTACCAAGAGTACCATCAGCATTCTTGTGCTCATAAACTGGAAGATTCTTCATCTGACCATCAACTTCCTTTGTCTCTGTACCTAAGTACTTGTAACCACGCATGTACCACATTGAGTGACCCTGCTCGAAGTAGCAAGTAATTGCACCTGGGCTAGCACCGTCAACAGTACCACCCTGAACACGGTTAAGATCAGGAGTAAGGTAAGTAGCCTTATTGCTAAGAGTAGCCATATTAGCAGAGATACCATACTTGAAATCACCAATATTATCCTTCCAAGAAAGCTCGATCTCAAGACCAGAGTTTTCAACCTCACCAGCATTCATTGTGATTGTAGAAACACCAGACTCTGGCATTGCAGGTACAGGAACAAGAAGATCCTTAGTAGTCTTCTTATACCAGTCGATACCAAGAGCAAGACGGCTGTTAAGGAAGCGGAAATCAGCACCGAGGTCAATCTGCTCAGAAGTCTCCCATGTGAGATCTGGATTAGCAATACCATTAGGCATAGAACCATAAGCAGCAGCGTTAGTTGAACCATACTGATACCACTGGCTGTTTGTAGCAATACCTGCAGTATAAGCGTAATTGTTCAACACTTTCACGTTACCATTCTGACCCCAAGAAGCACGAATCTTACCGAAAGACATAATCTTTGAATCAACAGAATTCTTGAAGAATGCCTCGTTAGAGAATGTCCAACCTGCAGATGCAGAGAAGAATGTACCCCAACGCTTGTCAGCAGAAAGTTTCTCAGAAGAGAATGCATCACGACGGATGTTACCCTGCAAGCTATAACGATCGTCAAAGCTGTAATTGATACGACCGAAGTATGACATTGAACGTGTCATATTTGAAACGCCACCAATACCCTTTGTTGTATCAGAGTTACCATTGACACAGTCAAGGTAAATGAAGTTAGAATCATAAGCCTTAAGGATATCAGGACCAGAAGCATTTGCACTTACAAAGTTAGAATTAGACTGTCTGAAAGAAAAACCAGCCATTGCACCAAGATTATGCTTGCCGAATGTCTCATTCCAGTTAACAAAGTTTTCCCACTGATAGAATGTGTTATTATCAGCTCTGCCTGAGATATTGTAGTTTGTAACCTTACCAGACTGTGCATTCAAATAATAAGGAGTTTCATAATTTGAAGAATTCTGGAATGAAAGACGGTAACCAAGACGAGATGTGAATGTAAGAGACTTGAATGGAGAAACATTCAAGAAAGCAGTACCATTAACATTTACGCCATCATTCTTCTGACCAGCACGATCGCGCTGTGAGAATGGGCTACCACCCGCAAGACGCTGATTGAAGTATGAAGTTGCATACTGACCATTCTCGTCACCAAAGAGTGCAAAACCATTATTAGGATCCAAATAAAGGTCACGATATGTCTCAAGCATCTGTGATGGCTGAGTCCAATAAACTGGGGTCAATGGATCCATAAGGAGAAGCATCTCAAATGCAGTACCATAACCATTTTCAGAAACGCCACGTGAAGCCCACTTCTCAATAGATGTGTTAGTACCAACCTTCAACCAATCCTTGATCTGATAGTCAGCATTGATCTGAGCAGTGAGACGCTCGTAGTTATCCTTGTTGCCCTTGATGATACCATCCTGCTTAACATAAGATGTGCTGAGGAAATAAGAACCACGATCATTAGCACCCTGGAATGTTACAGTGTGCTGCTGAGCCCATGTATCCTCAAAGTACTCCTTAAGCCAATCTGTATCAGTGTTAGGATCCCAACCATAATCTTTCTGGTACTGCTCCATTTTAGAAGTCAAATCGCCAGAACCTTTCTGCATAATCATCCAATCTTTGAATTCTGAAGCATTGAGGAGAGTTGGAACATTACCAAGCATCTGGTTAGTGAACTTTGCGGTATAATTAATAGTACCTGTACCCTTAGCACCAGATTTAGTTGTGATAAGAATAACACCGTTACCAGCCTCAGCACCATAGATAGCTGCAGAAGCAGCATCCTTAAGTACTTCCATAGACTCAATCATAGATGGATCGAGATACTGGATACTCTTAACCTGAAGACCATCAACAATATAGAGAGGGTCAATATCCTCAGAGTTTGAAGAGTAACCACGGACACGGACCTTAGCACCAGCACCTGGCTTACCAGAACTATTAAGTACATGTACACCAGAAGCCTTACCCTGAAGTGCAGCAGCAGCATCAGTAGTAGAAAGGCCCTTAAGCTCTTCTGCCTTTACAGAAGCAACAGCACCTGTCAAGTCTGACTTCTTCTGAACACCATAACCTACAACAACGAGGTCGTTAAGAGTTGTGTTGTCCTCCTGAAGAATGATATCAACAACATTCTCACCTCTGAGGCGCATCTGCTTTGTCAAATAGCCTACATAGCTAACGCTAAGGATAGAACCATTTGGCGCACTAATTTCATAGTGTCCTTTAGCATCGGTAACGGTACCAGTCTTAGAGCCTACCAACTTAACGGTAGCACCGATGACTGCATCACCATTCTGATCTTTTACGACACCTGTTACTTTCTGTGCCTGAGCGCAGATTGCAACAAAGCAAAGGATGGAAAGGAGGAGGAACGACCTGCTCCATGTTCCCAACTTTTCTAGTTTTCGCATTTTTAGATAAGTTTAAGTTAATGATTAATATTAAAAATTTTTAGGTTGATTCTACAATAAATCGGTGCAAAGGTAGAAATTTAATTTATTTTAAAAAAATTTTTATGTTACATAGACTTATAGATTTGTTACATTTTATACACATATGTTGCATATCTGTAAACGCAACATCAGCCTACAATAGTCCAGAGGGGCGTTTGGGGCACAGATTTGTAACATCAGACACGTATCAATGTTGTAACTTTATAAATTAAAAAGCATTGACACGAAATGATATTTTTATGTTACGAGATTGTTTGGTTTATACATTTTTTTATATTAATTTTGCCTTAGATTCCTAAAAATTTTAAAAGATAAACGGATAGAATACAAAATCATCCGTGTTTTTATGGTTAGTTTTTTAAAAGATTTGGAGGGTTACATCGTGAGATGTGGTCCTTCTTTTTTTGTACTTATAACAAACTTTTTGAAAAATTTTGCATAAACTTGGCTAATCAAGATTGTTTTTCATGGGTAAAGATTGATAGTAAGGATGAATGGTCCGTCTTCTTGCGTGCAAGTATAATCATCGTCGAACTCGACGATGAATTCCACAATTTTATCGAACTCGATGATGAATTCCAATTATTTTAATAGAAAGCCATAACGAAAATGATCAAGATTGTGATTGTTAGCGCGTGAGAATCGAATATTTTCCAGCAAACGTACAAATATACGAGAATATCAAATTCTCGCAAAAGTTTTTTTAACAAAAAACATGGGTATTGGGTGATGGTTGTTAGGTATTGGTGTATAGATACAGAAAAATCGAACAATTTCATCTTTAGGGCCAAAGTTTTTTCAATGTTTTTATTTCGCCGATAGTAATATATGAGTTGCATGAAAATCCATTCAAAGTCCAATTAAAGTCCAATTGAACTCCAATTAGAATTGGAAAAATTTGGAGGTGTATTGGGATTTAATTGGTGATGTATTGGTAGTAAATAGTAGGTACTATGGATTAATGACGATGTGGAAAAAAAGGAGAATTCCAGAACGAAACATAGAACTGAGGAACAAGTGACTTACATAGGATTCACATAAGAGGCATTAAAGCGATTAAAGCGGTGGAGATTAAGACAACCGAAATACATTGAACACACCTTATATATATAATACTTGCTTTCGAATAACAAATTTCTTTTTTCTTAAAAGTTTTTCAATTCAAATGGGGTGAAAATTTTCGCAATTCAATTATTTTTTGTATTTTTGCAGCAAATCAAAATATTCCCTAACCAAACAAATCAGAAAAACATAACAATGGAATATAAAGTAAAAGAACGTAGATTAACAATAACGCTACCTAAACGAATTGATGCGACTTCAGCAGTTGACACTGCAAAAGAACTTAACGACATATGTTCATCATTATCACATGATGAGGTAGTACTTGACGCATCAGATCTAAACTATATATCTTCAAGCGGACTTCGAGCATTGCAGACATTAGCAAAACTTGAAGACGAACTGACCATGACAAATGTCAATGAAGAAATCCTCGACATCATTAATGCTACAGGTTTTACAAATATAATGAAAGTCGAAAAAACCTTGAGACACATAGTGTTAAAGGAAGATCAGTTAATTGGCAAGGGGATATTTGGTGCAGTATATCGCATTAGTGACAACGAGATTGTCAAAGTCAATTTGATGGATATATCACGCGATGCACTACAAAAAGAAATTAATAACTTCCAGGAAGCATTCAGAAATGGCATTCCAGCTGCCATCTGTCATGAGATTGTTGATTGTGGTGAAGGTCGTTTGGGCATAACATTCGAGGCAGAAAAATGTGATACTCTAAATTCCTATATCACAAAACATCCTGAGGAATTAAACGATCTGGTAGATAAGTATATAGCTTTACTTAAAACAATACACAACAATCATTCTACCCCACTCCATCTGCCAGAAGCAAAGCAGATGCTCTTCGCACGACTTGAGATGAAGCGCGGGAAATCACTTACCGACGAACAAGTAGATGCTTTCTGCAAGATTATTGACACTATTCCAGATGGAGATTCGCTGGTTCAAGGCGACTGCAATCCGAAGAATATCCTAATCATCAATGGAGAATTGAAATTCATTGACATTTCCGATATTTCCATTGGGCATCCTCTGCTCGATTTGATGATGTTCTTCTTCGTGGAAAACTCATGGCGCTTTTCTATGCCAGACAAACTTTCATATAGAATAACAGGTTTGACTCGCGAAACGAGTAATCTGATAAGCAATGCCGTCATCATGAAATACATGGGATATGACGAGCATAATCTTCTGTGGCTCAATAGTGTACTTGAGGATATGATGGTTATAGCAAGAACAGCCGTTATCACAAAGCCTCTGACAGCCTCTATCCCAGAGGATTGGAAGGAAAGAATCAGTCGTGTGGCAGACAAGTCTCCAAATGGAAGATTCCACTCGCTCATAGCAGACATCAAGAAGTGGGCAAATGACTTTCAATAAAGGAGTACAATAACGACAATAGCTGTAATTACAAATTACAAGTTACAAGTTACGAATTACAAATTACAAGTTACAAAGTTACGCTTCAAGTTGTAAGTTACAAAATAGTATAACCATGTATAAACTAATATAATACTATGACATTAAATGTAAACAGACGACAGTCATTCAAGTTTAAACTATGCTTATGGATATTCGCCTTAGCCACATTAGCTTTTGCGGCAGTATTCATGGCTTGTGTCCATTTCCTCAAGATCGAAGTAAAGAACGACCTTGACGCCTTAGTAAATGCCAAACTTGACTATGCACTAAGAGCCCTCGACGAAGGACTCACAACAACTGTGGTATCATCCGAAAACCTTGTCAGCATCAGTAAGTCTCCATTCGTAAAGAACAGACGCGACTCCATATACTCACTTTGCCAGCATTTCCTTGACGCAAACCCACGTATTCAGGGGGTTGCCGTGGGATATGAGCCAGGGGTAGTGAAAGGGCATGAGAAAGGATTTGCACCATATATCATGCGCACAAAGGATGGCTACATCAACAGAGATCTATCCCAGACGAAAGACTACCGCAATGCAAACTGGTATAAAGTGGCACACGATACAGGAAAGCCATGTTGGTCAAAGCCTTTCATTGAGTCGAATGGCACAATCATAACGTCATACAATGTACCTCTCAAAGACAATAGCGGAAAGGTATATGCCGTAATAGCCGTTGACCTGAACCTCAACGTCATGGCAGACTCATTACAGCAGTTGCGACCATATCCTACAGCTATGCTAACCGTAGTGGACAAGGATGGCACATTCGTTGCTCACCCTAACCGCGACTATATATTAAACGAGTCACTACAGTCACTAATCTCCAAGGCAGACTATGCCCCCAACGAGCGTATTCTTAACGATATAAAAGCAGGTAAACGTGGATCTGACAACTACGAGACAAAAGAGGACAAGATATTCATTTTCTACGCTCCAGTAAAGAAGAATGGTTGGACAATTACGTTGGAAGTGCCTCGCAAGGAGATTGCTAAAGGATATGACAAGATGTTTCAGGCTATGTTGCTTGACATGATCATAGGCGTTGTGTTATTGGTTGTCGTCTGTGTCATCATCATCAATCGTATGACCCGTCCACTCGAGCTCTTTGCTGACGCAGCAAAAAGCATCTCACACGGCGATTTTGATGTCAATCTGCCTATGATAAAGGACAGGAACGAGTTGTACGACCTACGCCAGGCATTTGTGTCGATGAAGGGTTCACTCCAAACCTACATAACACAATTGGCAGATACGACAAAAAGCAAGGCGATAATAGAAGGCGAGCTCAATACAGCAAGGAAAATACAGATGGCTATGATACCAAAGATATTCCCTCCATACCCAGATCGCAAGGAGTTGGATATCTATGGTTCTCTGACACCAGCAAAGGCCGTAGGAGGCGATCTGTACGACTTTGTGCTTGATGGTGATGACTTCTACTTCGTCATTGGCGACGTATCAGGCAAAGGCGTACCAGCATCTTTGTTTATGGCTATCACCCGTTCATTGTTCCGAAATAATGTGACTCACGCCAAGTCGCCTGCTGCCGTCGCTACCCTACTCAACAACGCTTTAGCACAAGACAATGAAGAGAATATGTTTGTCACTATGTTCATTGGTTGCTGCAATCTCAAAACGGGTGTCTTCACATGCTGTAACTGCGGCCACAATGCTCCAGCCACCAATGGTAAGATTGTGTCCACAAATCCAGTCACTATTGCACCTGGCCAAGACGTTCACTTTATGACAAGTGCGCCTACCAATATTCCTATCGGAGTAATGGAGAACTATCCTTTCGAGGAGATAAGCATGCAACTTGAACCTGGTATCAAGATCATGCTCTACACCGATGGAATCACAGAGGCAGAAAACGCCAAAGCTGAACTCTATGGTGAGGAACGCTTCCTCAAAACACTTTCATCGATACCTATCGAAGCTTCAGTGAAAGAAGCCGTTACGACCCTAATTGACGATGTGCATCGTCATGCAGGAAATGCTGAGCAGAGTGATGATATCACCGTGCTATGCATGGGATATATATAAAGTAAGGAATGGTACGCGAAAAAGAAGTAAAAGATACCGCTCGTGAAAATAAGATGATGTAAGTTTGAAAATGTTTGTTGATATCACAACAAAACCGTAAAAAAGGTTAACTTTTTGGAAGTTCAGTAAAACTTTCGAATAAAAATTGTACCTTTGCACTAAGAAAACAAGAAAAGTGCACAAGTCTTTAAGAGTTGGCGCACACAATTTTCTTAGTGCAAGCCTGAGTGTATAACATTTTCCACAAAGGATAATATGTTCCAAAGAAACACTCAGGCTGCGGATTGGATAATAAATATATAAATTAATCGTCAACAAACAAATGAGAAAAGTATTTGATACCGTAAAGGTTACATACTACATGTTTCTTTTTGCATTCTTCCCTCTTGTAATCAGTCGCATAGCGAAGTTGTATTTTATCACCTTCTATAAGGATGGAGTACGCCGCCATCAGGTATGGTATCATAAGAAACAGGCATCTTATTGCCGTTTCTTCCTTTGTAAGTCTATCCCAAAAGTAAACGTTGAGATTATAAACGACAACAACGAGGACTTCGAGCGACCTGCTATCATCATAGCAAACCATCAGTCAATGCTTGATATTCCAGCCATATTCATGCTTCATCCACGTATTGTAGGTATGGCGAAGGAAGCATTGTTCCAGAATAAGATGTTCTCTACGATGACTAAGTATAAGGAGCTTATCTCTAACGCAACACCTGTTCGCACAGTAGTGGAATATGCTCGTAAGAAGATGGCATCAGGTTTCTCATTCCTTATCTTCCCAGAAGGAACTCGTTCAAAGACTCGCAACGTATTGCCATTTCAGGCAGGTGCATTCTTCTTTGCAGAAAGCCTGAAATGCGATATCATCCCTGTAACGATCTACGGCACAGGCAACGTTCTTCCAGTAAATGGTTTAACAGGAACAGGTCCTATCGTTGTGGAGATCGGAAAGCGTCAGGAATACGATGGTATGAATCGTAAACAGATGGCTACATACTGGCACGATTACTTCGCAGAGAGATTGGCAATGATACAGAAGAAGATACAGGGGTAACGGCCCCTCACCCGCCTTTCAGGCACCCTCTCCCCATAGGGCGAGGGGGAAAGTTACACTCTTCTAATCATAGACTTTACGATTTGTT
Organism: Prevotellaceae bacterium UBA1710; assembly: GCA_002317355.1. Lineage (GTDB taxonomy): Bacteria > Bacteroidota > Bacteroidia > Bacteroidales > Bacteroidaceae > Prevotella. Next base: position 10,966 of record DCJC01000009.1, read on the forward strand.
CTTTCAACAACAAAAAACAAAATGCCGCAGACATCAATTCCAATGTCTGCGGCATTTTTAGTGATGGTGAAATAATAACTTCGGACGATTTTGTTCAGATTGTTGAGATATTTATGCGTTGAGACGAAGGAGTGTAGCGGGCTACATGACTGAGGAACAACACAAAAATAGCCAACAAGATGAATAAAAGCGGCTCAAAGAAAAACAAAAAACGTAGGAAGTTATTATTTCACCATCACTTAAATTACTATCTGGCAAAAAAAATACTGACCCACATGCGTGAGCCAGTATTTTATATAATTATCAATTTTCTTATTACTCACCGATAATCTTTGAGATCTCAGCAGCCTTCTCTGTCTCACCAAGAACATTGTAAACCATACGGAGCTGGTAAGGCCAGTTAGAAACCTTCTCACGGTTTGGATCCTGCTGACGAACCTTCTCATAGTAAGTAGCAGCCTCAGCGAAAGCAGCCTTAACTTTAGCCTCATTCTCTGGAGAAATCTTACCATTCTCTGTGAGCTGCTCGTTGAGGTCGTAACCCTTTGAGCTTGCACATACACCAAGGTTGAACCATACAGCAGTAAACTCAGGATCGATTTCTACAGTCTTCTTGAAGTTCTTGATAGCATCATCCCACTTCTTCTCGCCCATTGCGTTCTCACCCTTGATAGCGTAAGCCATCTTGTTGTTTGGATCGTTAGCAATAGCATTGTCAAGAACTCTTGCAGAGAGAGCCTTCTCACCAATCTGATTGTACATAGAAGCAATTGTTGCCATGTACTTGTTAGCATCAAGCTTAGTAAGTCTCTTTACGAAATCAAGTGTATCAGTTCTTGTCTGGAGAGTATTCTGCATAGAAGAGATGAAATAAGACTCTGCATTCTCCTTTACGTCAGCACAAGCGATAGCCTTCTCTGCAAAGTCAGCAGCCTTCTTCCACTCCTTCTTGTTGTAGTAAGCAGCAGCTACAAAGAACTGTGCATAACCAAGATACTGGTCACCTTCCTTGAGAACCTCAGCGAAGAGAGGACTCTCAGAAGAGTTGATATATGCGTTAGCAAGGAAGAGCTTCTGATCAGGATCAGTAGTCTCATTTGCAGCGTTGATAAGTGTGCTACGGAAGTTAGCGAGACGATCTGCATTCTTCTTGCGGAACTTAGGTGCAACCTTTCCCTTATCGTTTGGCTGGTTATCGAACTCGTCACACTTTACAGCGTCGTTGAGTGCATTCACGATTGGGGTGTAAGCAGAAGTCTCTACCTTATTCTTCTGCATACCTGCAAGTGTAATATCCTGATATGCCTTTGCAGCCTCTGGATAGCTGATCTCTACGAGCTGGTTGTAGCCCTTAGCCTTCTGCTCAGCAGAAAGACCTGAGAGTGCAGCATTAAGGGTTGACTGAGCCTCAGAATAAGACTTTCCCTTCATTGACTTAACAATGTCCTGAGCGAATGATGTTGTAGCCATAGCTGCAACAAGCGCAGATAAAATAATCTTCTTCATAACTAAAATAAGAAAATTTGGTCCCCTATTATCTCCCAAAAAGGAAGTGATAGTCTTTTCTATCAAGGGGTAGTTGTTAATAAATTATGTTTAAAGTTTTAGTTTTATGAGTCCCCAAACTCCCGATATGGGAATTGGGGCTCTGTTATTTGTTCATTTACTATTCGAGTGTTCCTTCTTCAGGAGTTTCGCCTTCAGCACTTTCATCGAACTCTTCTGGCTCCTCATCAACGTGCATTACCTTACATACGCTTGCGATGTAGTCGTTCTTCTTCTTGAGGTCGATGAGCTTGACGCCCTGAGTACCACGACTCATTACACGACAACCAGCTACAGCGAAGCGGATAGTGATACCAGACTTGTTGATGATCATGAGATCCTCATCATCCTGTACGTTCTCGATAGCAAGGAGATTACCCGTCTTATCGGTGATGTTGAGAGTCTTAACACCCTTAGTACCACGGTTTGTCACACGATAATCCTCTACCTTTGTACGCTTACCATAGCCCTTGTCGCTGACTACCATTACGGTATCATTGTCAGGGTCATTGACTACAATCATACCTACTACATAGTTGTCTGGCTCTTCCTCAAGGTTGAGGTTCATACCACGAACACCAGTAGATACACGACCCATTGTGCGGATAGTTGACTCGTTGAAGCGAACTGCACGACCGTTACGGCTTGCGAGGATGAGTTCGTCAGTACCATTGGTGAGCATTACGTTTACTACCTCGTCACCCTCAAGGATGTTGATAGCGATGACACCCTTTGTACGTGGGTGTGAGTAGTCAGCAAGACGTGTCTTCTTGACAACACCATTCTTTGTAGCGAATACCACGTTGTGTGTCTGGAGGAACTGCTCATCAACGAACTTCTGGCTCTTGATAGCGAGAACTGCGTTGACAGAATCGCCTGGCTCGAGCATGAGAAGGTTCTGGATAGCGCGTCCCTTTGAGTCCTTTGCTCCTTCTGGAATCTCGTAACACTTGAGCCAGTGTACGCGTCCCTGACGTGTGAAGAACATAAGCATATCGTGAGCATCAGCAGCGTAGAGGTACTCTGTGAAGTCTGCCTCACGGGTACGTGAACCACGTGAACCAACACCACCCTTAGCCTGCTGCTTGTACTCATCGAGCAATGTACGCTTGATGTAGCCGAGGTGGCTGATAGTGATAGCCATCGCATCGTTAGCGTAGAAGTCTTCTGGGTTGAACTCCTCTGATGTATATTTGATCTCTGTACGACGCTCGTCGCCATACTTCTCCTTAACCTCATTGAGTTCGTCCTTCATAACCTTCTTACAAAGTTCTGGATCATCGAGAATCTGCTGCAAGTATGCAATGAGTTTCTCCAACTCCTCATACTCTGCATGGAGCTCGTCAACACGCAGACCTGTAAGCTGAGAGAGACGCATGTCAACGATAGCCTTTGACTGAAGTTCGTCAATATTGAAGCGCTCTTCCAAAGCACGCTGAGCGTCAGATGGACTCTTAGAAGCACGGATGATACGTACTACCTCATCAATATTGTCAACGGCAATGATCAAGCCCTCAAGGATATGAGCGCGTGCCTCTGCCTTCTTCTTCTCGAACTTAGTACGACGAATGGTAACATCGTGACGGTGCTCTACGAAGTACTTAACGCACTCCTTGAGTGTGAGCAAACGTGGACGTCCCTTTACGAGAGCGATACAGTTTACAGAGAATGAGCTCTGCAGGTTGGTCATCTTGAAGAGTTTGTTCATGACAACGTTAGCATTTGCATCACGCTTAACGTCAACCACGATACGCATACCCTGACGACCAGTCTCATCGTTCACATTAGAGATACCATCAATCTTGCCATCCTTAACGAGCTCAGCGATATACTCAATGAGCTGCTGCTTGTTGACACCGTAAGGAATCTCTGTTACGACGATCTTATCATGAGAGTCATCTGACTCGATTTCAGCCTTAGCACGGATAACGATACGACCACGACCAGTCTCGTAAGCATCCTTTACACCCTGAATGCCATAGATATAAGCACCTGTTGGGAAGTCTGGAGCCTTGATATACTGCATGAGACCATCGGTATCGATCTCTGGGTTATCGATATATGCACAGCAACCGTCAATCACCTCACCAAGGTTATGGGTAGGAATATTGGTTGCCATACCTACAGCGATACCGTTACCACCGTTTACGAGGAGGTTAGGGATACGAGTAGGCATCACGGTTGGCTCCTGAAGAGTATCGTCGAAGTTGTTTGCCATATCGACGGTATCCTTCTCAAGGTCATCCATGATGTGCTCACCCATCTTAGAGAGGCGACACTCGGTGTATCGCATAGCAGCAGCAGAGTCACCATCTACAGAACCGAAGTTACCCTGACCATCAACGAGTGTATAACGCATATTCCAGTCCTGGGCAAGACGCACGAGTGCGCCATATACAGAACCGTCACCATGTGGGTGATATTTACCGAGCACCTCACCTACCACGCGGGCACATTTCTTGTAAGGGCTCGAACTTGTATTACCGATACCGAGCATACCGTAGAGGATGCGTCGATGCACCGGCTTGAATCCATCACGGACATCTGGAAGAGCACGAGCCACGATAACCGACATTGAGTAGTCGATATACGAAGACTTCATCTCTTCTTCGATGTTGATCTTGATAATTCTATCGCGATCAAAAGTCTGTGTTTCGTCTGTCATTTATTTTTTTGAGTTGATTTTTTACCTTAAATCGCGTTTTTGGCGGTTTTTAGAGCCTCTGACGCGTTTAGCCATAATTTTTCGGGTACAAATATACAACTTTTTTTTGATACCACAAAGGCTTAGAGGGCGTTTTTTAGGTTTATTAAGACAAAAAGAAAAAGGCACGTTAAGCGCCTTTTTCAAATTGGATTATATATTATTCAAAAACATCCTCAATACTCTCTCCTCCTTCACTTCTCACAGACGAGCAAGCGTCATAGCCACTTGGTATGTCGAAGGTCTCTTTTTCCGAGTATGGCAGCGACTCATCCTTATACACCTTTTGTATATAATAGGCATAGATTGGAAGCGCCATCGAAGCACCCTGCCCGTAGAACATATTGTCGAAGTGGATATCACGATCCTCGCCACCTACCCAGCAGCCACTCACAAGACTTGGAGCAACAGCCATGAACCAAGCGTCAGAGTTGCGGTTTGTAGTACCTGTCTTACCACCCATCTGAGCCCTTACATTATATTTAAAGCGCAGACGGCCACCAGTACCACCATCAACAACGCCCTGCAACAGAACGAGCATCTTATATGCACTCTCTTCAGAGATAACCTCCGTCATACGAGGCTCAAAGCGGGCTATCACATTTCCCTCATTATCCTCAATACGGGTAACGAACATCGGTGCGCATCGGATTCCGTGATTTGCAAATGCTGTATATGCACTAACCATCTCACCAACCGTGATATCACATGGGCCGAGACAAAGCGACATTGAAGGCACGATATCAGGATTCTTGATACCATACTGATGAAGCAGAGAGACAAACTGCTCAGGATCGAGCTGTGACATAAGGTAAGCACTCACCCAGTTGCTTGACTGAGCCAATCCCCACTTCAGTGTCACCATCTCACCAGCACGATGGCTGTTGGCATTACGAGGTGTCCAAGGCTGGCCATTTACTATATATGTCTGTGACCAGTTTGGAGCCTCATCACATGGAGAGAAACCATTCTCCATAGCAAGAGAATAGAGCAGCGGCTTCATAGTAGAACCCACCTGACGACGACCATCAGCAGCCATGTCATACTGGAAATGCTCATAGTTCAAGCCACCGACATAAGCCTTTACCATACCTGTCTTTGGATCCATGCTCATGAAGCCCGAACGCAGGAAAGACTTATAGTATCGGATTGAGTCGAGCGGTGTCATCGTTGTGTCAATCTCACCACGATAAGAGAAGATTGTCATCTCGGTTGGAGTATTGAAAGCCTTATGGATTTCCTCCTCAGAGAATCCCTCCTTCTTCATATTGCGATAGCGATCGCTCTGGTTGACGGAACGATTAAGGATTTTCTGTATCTCTGTCTTTGAGAGCTGACTTGTGAACGGTGCATTCGGCTTACGACGATTCTCCTTATCAAAGGCAGGCTGAAGATACTGTGCCACATGCTCATATACGGCATCCTCTGCATACTGCTGCATACGAGAGTTGATGGTAGTGTAGATTTTCAGTCCATCCTCGTAGATGTCGTAGTTTCGTCCCTCCTTGTTCTTATTCTTATTACACCAGCCATAGAGAGGGTCTTGTTCCCACGCGATAGAATCGATAACGAATTGCACCTTCTGCCAAGACTGATACTCAGAACGAATAGGCTTTGTAGCCGTCATATATCGACGCAGATACTCACGAAGATATGTTGCAGAACCATCCTTATGGTCGTTACGACGGAAGTTCAGTTTGATAGGCTCTGCAGAATGCTTCTCATAGTCTGCATCAGAAATATATCCTTCCTTACGCATCTGTGAGAGCACCACGTTTCGACGCTCCAGGCATCGTTCCTCATGACGTACAGGATTGAAGTATGAAGGGTTCTTACAAAGGCCTACAAGAAGTGCTGCTTCGGTGATTGTAAGGTCCTTAGGGCCTTTTCCGAAGTATGTCATAGCGGCAGTCTTGATACCTACGGCATTATGGAGGAAGTCAAACTTGTTAAGATACATCGCAATGATCTCCTCCTTAGTGAAGTTACGCTCAAGCTTTACGGCAATAACCCACTCTATCGGCTTCTGCATAACACGCTCGAGTGTAGAGTGTGCCTTCTCGGTGTAAAGCTGCTTTGCAAGCTGCTGGGAGATGGTACTACCACCACCGGCGCTCTCCTGTCCGAAGATACCACGCTTCACGATAGCACGCAAGAGAGAGATGAAATCGATACCCGAATGCTCATAGAAACGGGCATCCTCTGTGGCAACAAGTGCCTGAACTACATGAACAGAAATATCCTGATAATGTGTCTGAATACGGTTATCGCTACTGCGGCTCCATGTGCCGAGAGTCTTACCATCCTCACTGATAATCTGCGAAGCATATTTGTCGATTGGATTCTGGAGAGCCTCCATATCAGGCATGTAACCAATCCATCCATTCCAGATGGCGGTAAACGTCAGAGCAGTTGCGATTATTCCGACAACGAGCAGTGACCAAAGTGTGTAAATTATTTTTTTGCGCATTATTTTCTAATTTGAATGCAAAAATACAATAAAATCTTTGGAAAAAGCACGTTTTTTTGAAAAATTATGATTAACTTCGCATCCGAAAACCAAAAATGACAATTTTGGAGATGGAAAAACATGATTTTGTTACAATAGCCGACTTATCTCGCGAGGAAATCCTCTATTTGATAAGCATGGCTCAAGAGTTCGAGAAGCATCCTAACAGAGAGTTGCTCAAAGGTCGCGTGGTGGCTACACTTTTCTTCGAGCCATCCACACGTACACGTCTTTCATTCGAAACAGCGGCCAATCGTCTTGGCGCTCGTGTCATCGGTTTCTCTGATGCCAAGGTGACAAGTGCTACAAAGGGCGAGACACTCAAGGACACAATCCTCATGGTGTCTAACTATGCCGATGTGATAGCTATGCGCCATTATATAGAAGGAGCAGCTCAGTATGCTTCCGAAGTGGCTCCAATTCCTATCATCAATGCTGGTGACGGTGCACACATGCACCCTTCACAGTGTCTGCTCGATTTGTATTCTATCTACAAGACTCAGGGAACTCTCGACAACCTCAACATATACCTCGTGGGCGACCTTAAGTACGGACGTACCGTTCACTCGCTCATCACGGCTATGCGCCACTTCAACCCTACTTTCCACTTCGTGGCTCCAAGTGAGTTGGCTATGCCTCAGGAATATAAGATGTACTGCCACGAGCACGGCATCAAGTATGTGGAGCACACTGAGTTCAACGAGCAGGTTATCTCTGACGCTGACATTATTTATATGACACGCGTTCAGAAGGAACGTTTCTCTGACCTCATGGAATATGAGCGTGTAAAGAACGTTTATATCCTTCGTCGCGATATGCTCAAGCTCTGTAAGGACAACATGAAGATTCTTCATCCGCTGCCTCGCGTGAACGAGATTGCATACGACATCGATGATGATCCACACGCATACTACATCCAGCAGGCAGGTAATGGTCTCTATGCTCGTGAAGCTATCTTCTGCCATTGCCTCGGCATCACACTGGAGGATATCAAGAATGATAAGACAATAATAGAATAAGTCCCATGAACAAGAAAGAACGCTTGGTTGCCGCTATTGAGAACGGCACCGTTATCGACCATATTCCATCAGAGAAGACTTATCAGGTAGCAACACTCCTGGAGCTCAACAAACTCACAGAGCCTGTTACCATTGGTTCCAACTATCCATCAGAGAAGGTGGGCAAGAAGGGCATCATCAAGGTTTCAGACAAGTTTTTCTCTGACGAAGAGATCTCACGTCTCTCAGTTGTTGCTCCAAAGGTAGTGCTCAGCATCATCAAAGATTACGAGGTTGTTGAGAAGAAGACCGTTGAGACTCCTAACGAGCTTCGTGGCATCATCAAATGCAACAATCCTAAGTGCATCACCAACAACGAGCCTATGAGCACTTACTTCACCGTTGTTGACAAGCTCGGTGGCACCGTTCGCTGTCACTACTGCGACAAGGAGCAGTACATCAAGGATGTAAAGTTGTGCTAAAGGGAAGTCCAAGGCACACATCTGAACATAAAGATTTTTATGATGGCGTATCACTTTCGATACGCCATCATTGTTTTTACGCACTATACTGGGGCTCAGGCATTTGGAGTGATGAACCTAAAATAACGTGAGTTCGACCAATTTGTATCCCTCGAATGAATACGCACCTTCGGTGCTTGAACTGACAATAATTACTCTTCACAATCTTTTATCCATCTCCACCCACTTCTGAATCGGTCTGCGCCCAGCCTTCTTCTTAAAGAGATAGCCGTTAAGGCGAAGCCAGTAGAAGAAGCGAGTCTGCCCGATCTTCACGCCATTCTGAGTAATCAGTTTGGCGAGGTTACGGATGAGAATGGTCTTCTCATCGTCCTCCTCGCTCACAGGAATGTAACCGCCAGTCTTGCGAATCTGAGGAAGCACCTCACTTGTTACCCAACGCTTGAACTCCTTCGCCTGAGGAAGCTTGGAAGAAAGGATGAGGGAGTAGAGACCTGACTCGTTGATGATGGTTGTCTTACTCTTGTAGTTAGAACCAGTGCCCTGAATCAGGGCGGTGGTTTTGTCCTCGTCATCTACGTGGATGCAATGGCATTCTCAGGCTTTGCATACCCCACGATTCCCCACACTTCGCAAGCAAGAATACAATGGGAAAAAGTCCATACAACTACAAAATCAATGTTGACATTTTGACACTTTGACACAGCTGACTTGATGCTATGACAACAATTGAAATTACTTTTTTCATTCTTTTAACCGCATTTTTATCACATAGTGGTTGTCTGTAGGTGAAATCTTTCCTTTTAAATTGGATAATGAATTACCAAGTAGTTCCCTTATTGGTTCCATATATCTTTTGCTTTCATCCATAAAATCAAGAAGATCTTCTGCGGTAACTATTTTGTAAAAAAAACCAGAATGGCAATAATCGAAAGAATAATCTAAATCTTTATGATGTATTAATTCTACCGTTTTACCTGATAAACTAAATTTGAAATCATAGCATTCACCACTTTTGAGGATTACACCTCTGACCATTCCGTTGTATATTAGAAATGAATATACAGTAAACAATTCAACTTCTTCAGTACCCATATTTTTTCTCGCTTCCTCTTCTGTCAGGACACCGTCTAAATGGAAAGAATATCTTGTTACATCTTCGGGGGAATTTATGTCAAACGCATAAAAACTTGTTGTTAACCCATCGAGGCAAAGTATCGTATTTCGATCTTTTTGGATAAAATTGAGATTTCCCGACCCCCATGTGTATCCGAAGGGGTTAACAGGAGTTTTGATAATGTCTTTCTTGTTTTTGAAGCTTTTGTCATAAAATGACATAATCCCAGTTTCTTGCCTATGGAAATATCCCAAGAACGCCCCCTTATCAGTAAGAAAAATATCTTCTGCTCCAATTGTGTTTTTTATTGGAAGCGAAGATAAATACTTTCCATCACTATCATACAATTTTATATCGGGTATATCTATCATTACGATTGTGTCTCCAGAAAATGATGTCGCTACATTCTGGACGTTCCTATATTCTCCTTTTGCATTACCTTTATCCCCAAAACAATTACGATACTGCCCATTTAGAGAAAATGAAATGGTTTTTTCTATCGGATTTCTAGAAAAGAAAATCATTGCAGAATCTGTTACAATCATCTTTCTGACATCAGACAATAAGCACTCATCTCTATTTTCCAATGAGATGATTTCAATGTCTGTAAATTCGTCAGCCAGTGTCGGCCGACTATCATATCCGTTGTCATGAATTTGAGGTTCTAATACAATTGATTTAATTTCTTCGGGTTTCTGTGATTTCTTTTCGCACGAAGTCAAAAAAGCAAATAGAGTTATCACAAGCGATATTGATACGATATTTTTCATAAACCTAAATTCCGCAACACTTTGATCTAAATTAAATTATAAGTTCCTGAGCAACAAGAAGTTCTTGCTTGAGGCAAGCGGCAAAGCCGAGCGGCCCAGGATTTTGCATGTCAGATTTTTCACTTATCTTAGTGTTGCAAATCAAAACAAGCAAAAATCGTAACAAGACATGGCAAAGGTACAAATAAAATCTGAGAAAACTCAGGTTTTCCTATGTTTTCTTTGGTTTTCTTTGTTTTTTTAGATGGAGAAAGCAACTGAAGGCGAACCGGCCATTACCACAAAGAACAAGGTCAACATCGTGGCATTGCTGCTCTGATGTCGACCTTGTTCTTTGTTAATCCCTTTTTTACAATCTTTGTTTACCTTCTTAGCTAATTCCGTCGAGTCCCCTTTTTTTAATCAAACGGTTTTCACAATGTTGAGTGACCGTCTTTTGTTCGTCACTTCACATAAATCTTACACTTATTTCCGAGTGCAAAGGTATGAACTTTTTTCTATCCTCGCAAGAAAACGTGTTTCATAAAGTTTGTGATTTATACCATGCTACACTTTTTACATTTGCGCAATAGTGCAACATAATATCAAACACATATTGCAATCCGTGTTGCATATTTGTAAATACTTTAAATATCAACAAGTTACAAAGCAACGATTTTAACATTTCATCATAAAAGCAATGAATCGTTATCGCACACAAAAAATAACATTTTTCTATAATCACATAGAGTTTTATACTCAACATTAGGCAGGGATAAGTAAAAATCATTCAATTTTTTTACGGGTAAGACAAACTATGCACTATGAATTATGCACTATGACACAGAAAAGTTTGTGTCAAAGTGTCAAAGTGTCAAACGCGATTTTCACTTTATTACTCCCCCCCTGCATATATATATAATAAATTAATATATTTATTTTTTTATATAGTTTTCTGAGCGCGAATACCCCCCTTAACATCTTGACACATTGACACATTGACAGAATTGAGTAAAATCACAACAAAAGTAAGATTTTTCATACATCAAAAGTCTGATACTCAGCAATATAGAAAAAGTAAAAATGTGTCAAACAAGAATTTTATGCGCTTTTTTTTGCGACAATCACGAAATCTTTGTACCTTTGCACCCAGTTAAGTGAAGAGTGAAAAGTGAAGAGTGAAAAATGTGAGATACCCCTTCGGCAACAGGGGCCATCGCTGAAGTTACAAACCACCATCACCCAACAACTACCACCCAACACCAAACAAAACATTAATTCCTATACTACTTCGTAGTAAACTCCCATTGACTCCCATTTCTAAAGGGAACTGAAAGGGTAATCATAAGTCGCTGATAGGTGCGCAACATTTATTTCTCTCTACTGTTCTTATTACTAAATCTTTTATCCCCCGCGGTTTAAGTGAAAAGTGAAAAATACCATTCGGCAACCGGGCCCATCGCTGATGGCAAGCACTAACACCCAACACCTATCACCAAACAAACTTTAATCTTTAATCTTTAATCATTAATCTAAAAAACTATGGCAATACTTAATGGTATTATCCGCAAGATGAAGGGTTCCGCAGGAAACCTCACTTTCAAGCACGTCAACGGTCAGACCATCGTTTCAGAGAAGGCTACCGAAGTGAAGAACCCACGTACTGAGGGTCAGATGAAGACTCGCACCAAGTTCACCAACATCGTATCGATGTATCGTGGCATCCGTCCACTTCTCAACTACGGTTTCGAGTCAAAGGCTATTGGCCTCTCAGACTACAACATGTTCGTGAAGGTGAACATGCAGCAGACTCCCGTCTATCTCACTAAGCAGCAGGTGGCTGGCGGTGCGTGTATCGCTGCTCCTTACCAGATTACTCAGGGCTCTCTCCCTGCCATCGTAATCACAGGCGAGGGTCGCAACGCTGCTACTAACATCTTCGTCGCTGACCTCCCCCTCGGTGCTTCTACCACCGTTTCTGACTTTTCAAAGTCAGTAGTAAACAACAACCCCGACTACCGCTACGGCGATCAGATCTCCTACTTCATCATCAAGCAGAAGGTGAACGAGGCTACTGGCATCCCTTACTGCCAGTTCAAGGCAAACAGCGTGATCCTTGATGCGGCTAATGATGCGAAGCTCTGGGAGCTCGTTCCAAAGAACGGCTTCTCTTCTGTAGATGGTTGCATCGGTCACAGTGGCAACGATGGCGATTGTGTCTTCTGCTGGGTGCACTCTCGCAAGAGCAACGGCAAGACTCTCGTCAGCTCTCAGTCTCTCATCGATGCCAACAGCAAGCTCGCGGAGTATCAGGGCGACGCAGCCTTCCTCCTCGCTGCAAACAGCTACGGAGTGGGTGATGGGGCATTCCTCACTCCTGACAAGGAAAGCA
>DCJC01000006.1:0-13385 GCA_002317355.1 Prevotellaceae bacterium UBA1710
TTTTTCTGGTTTTTGTATATTTTACCGGACAGTAATATTTTCCAATGTTTTCTTTTGTTTTTTTAGATGGCGAAAGCAACGGCCGTCGAGCACTCATCAATAACATCACCGATCACCCTTATTCTTAGTAATGTCGTGCATCTTCTTCGTGACATACGTATCAATCCCGAATAGAGAGCCACAATAGATAAGAATTTGTGCGAAGATATAAAGCACGCTATCATGGATTTCTCCGACTGGTGGCAGAAGCAGAGCTATAAAAGCCATGATTACACCGCATGCAAGAAGTATCAGCGCTGTTAGTTCCTTGATGTTCATAATTCGATTAATAGTTAATAGTGAATAGTGAATAACGAACTGAAGTTTCCCACCCTTGGAAATGCTAAACAATTGGCTGGAAGCCAACACTTTGAGTAACCGTGGGCATAATCGACGCAGGAGAGTATGCCTACGGATAAATGCGACTAAATACCCCTCTTGCTGGCTGGAAGCCAGTACCTTGATACGAAAACAATTGAAATGAACGTATAAAAGTACAGGCTTCCAGCCTGAAATAGGGCATGGTCTTTGGTGGTCCGTAGGCTTGTATGGTATTTTACCATACAACCCCACGGTTACTCAAAGTACTGGCTTCCAGCCAGAGCCGAGCATCTAAACTGTGGGAAAGTTCAGTGAATAACGAATAACACTTAGTGAATAATACTGCTGCCGCGATTGGTTCCTTAATGCGTCAGCAGTATTAAGCATTATTCACTTTTCACTTTTCACTTCTTAGAGGCTGTCGCCACCTCCCTGTGAGCCGCCGCCGCTACCGCCAGCGTTCCCGTTAACGTTCCCGTTATCGTTACCATTCGGAGCGAGGAACACATCAGAAACGGCACCGTAGCTTGAAGAAGCCAGATTATAAGCCATCTCACCAACGTAGTTACTGAGCTTAGAGTTAGCATCAATGAGAGTCTGTGAGCTGACACGAATCTTACCATCGGCACTCTTGCGAGAGTGCACCCAAGCAAAGCAGCAATCGCCGTCGTTGCCACTATGCGCCAGGCATCCGTCTGTTGAAGAGAACCCATTCTTAGGCACAACCTCCCAGAGCTTTGTATCATCGGTAGCATCAAGGATAACGCTGTATGCATTAAACTGACAGTAAGGTATGCCAGTAGCTTCATTCACCTTCTGCTTAATGATGAAGTACGAAATCTGATCACCAGAGTTGAAATCAGCTCTGTTATTTGTCAATACTGCCTTAGAGAACTCAGCCACGGTAGTAGAAGCGCCGAGGGTGAGGTCAGCGATGAAGATGTTTGTTGCAGCATTGCGACCCTCACCAGTAATCACGATAGCAGGGAGAGTACCCTGAGAGATAGTGTAAGGGGCTGCCACACACGCACCAGCATTAACCTGCTGCTTAGTGAGATAGACAGGCTGTGACTGCATATTCACGCTAACGAAAGCGTTGTAGTCAGAGCGGCCAACACCCTTCTTCTCGAATGCACCACGGAGCAATGGAATACAACCGCGATACATTGCTACCACGTTACCCAGCTTAGTACGCTGACGAGACTGAGGCTCTGTGCATGATCTCTTCACATCGGTTACCTTCTCACTGAGGACTGTGCGTCCTGCATTTCTCTTAAATGTCACGCTTCCGGCTGAGCCGCGAAGCTTAGACTGCAAACCTGTAAGTATTGCCATAAGTAATCCCTCTTCTGTCCTACGGACATCTTCCCCCGATATGGGGAAGAGGCTAAGCGCGCTGTGGCCTCTCAAGTCCGTGGTGTCACCGCTGGGGTAAGCGGGGTTTTAATTGTTAATAATGAAATATATTTTCGTGCCTGACTCGCTGTGCCTTCGCCCTCCCCTCGCTCATTTATCGCTTATTCATCGCTCATTGCTCGCTCCGGAATCGACGCAAAAGCGAAGGTAAAGCGAAGGATGAACGAAGGAGAATCGAACACCGATCGAACAGCAATCGAAGAACTATCGAACACTAATCGAAGGGAAGCACGCCGCTCATCAATCACATTGCAAAGATACTAAATTTCAGTGAGTTACGCAAGAAAAACGCAAGTAAAATAGAGTACAAAAAAGCACCTGCTTTATTATGCTTTCTCTTGCGTAATTGGAATTGCCTCATCAAGGAGTAAATCAACGATATCCGTGTTTGGAGAGTATTTTTCAAGTTCTTCTACGAAGATGATTTCCGCATCCGTTATGCCATGGAGCTTCATTCGCCAGTCGTGAAGTTTTCCGCTATCTGGGAATATCAACACGCGCCTTCCCCTGAGGACAGCCATCTTCTCCTTCGTCAAGCCACCGCAACCACCCGTTGCCAACCAAAGATAGTCAGGATGAAGGCAAGCACACACAAGGGCGGACTTCTCGCTTTCTACAAGTGCTACAGACTTTTCTGGGTATTGGCTTAAGAGATGCTCACCAAACAGACACTTGCGTGTCACGGCATTGACGGGTAGCTTATTTGACTGTACAAGGCGATACGACACCCAACTGAGCGCTTCCTTGCGATGCCCATCAGCCTTGTACCACATGATTTTCCCATCGTGCACAATGCCTTGCCTGTCGATAAACCAGAAGATTACGGGCCTTGTCTTATAGACACCAGGACGGCAACTGCCCACCTTGTATTCTGCAATAACCTCTCCTACTCTCTCGTCATCGCCAATGACAGTACGCAGCCATGGCACGAAATAATCATCATTCTCAAGATGACTATCGACCATAGACATGGGCAAGGTGACCTCCACCTCTTCAGGTGGTTCTTTCTTGGTGACAGGCTGGGAATAGGAAGGAGAGCGGGAACGGCAGTCAGGATTCTCAGCAAAGAACTTATGCGGAGTCACGTTTTCCCCACAAGTATGTTCATGGTCGCATCTACCGCAACGCTCATCCACAGGCTCACCCGTTCTTTGGTCGATGTAAAGGCGGAAACTCTTCTTGCGACCGCAGTAAGGGCACGTGATCTTGGTTGATGTGCCTCTCGTTTTGTCAAGGCGATAACGAAATTCTGATATATTCATAACTGTTGTTTTTATTAAATTTATTAATCCAACGTCCATCCGTCCAACGCATCTTATATAGATGCGGTTGGATGGATGGACAGAGAATTGTTCTACATCGGCTTTAGAAACCCATAACGTTCTTCACAATGAGATTGCCGTTATAGCCTCCAGGAGCAAAATAGCCATCATCAATCATCGCAGTAATGATTGGCGAGATGGTTGACTTGCCGAGATTGAGTTTGTTCATCAGTATGGTCTGAAGCTCATTACGTGAGAGTCCGCTCACGCCAGCCTTCTCAACTATCTGATAGGCAGCCTCACGACGCATGCGCTCGGTAGCCTCTCGCGCCTCAGCCTTCTTGCGGTCGCTCTCCACCTTTCTCTCGATAGCCATCTGCTGAACATAGGCATCGGCAGGAGTAGGAACACCATGCTCATCGAAACCGAAACTCCATGAAGGTACTGGCTCATGACGATTGTCGGAACACTTCACGGTCACGATGTTGGAGTCGGCATCCTTCACGCACTCGAACACATCGCTCACCTTCTGTGAGAGGATAGTACCGAGGTGGCCACGCATGTTGTGGTCACTTGTGTCCTTGTTGGTGTGGAGAACAGCAGCGATACAAGTGTTATACTTCTCGGCACAGTAAAGAAGCATGCGTACAACCTCCTGACTTTGCTGAACATCGTTGAAATCGGAGATGAGGTCAACAATGCCATCGATGAAGACGATGTCAGGCTGATAGTACTGTATGAACTTCTCTACATTCTCACGGCAATCATCTGTATCCATCATACGGAGATTGACGAAGGTGATGTTCTCCAGTTCCTCACCCTCAGGAACGCCAGCCATGGCATACACTTTCTTGAGAAGGAGGTGGGTGTCGCGGCTCTTCATCTCGGAATCTATATAAAGAATGCAAGGAGCCTTCTCTCCCACTCTGCTGACAGCTCCCCACTCGCCATTTATGAGTGCGGCAATGAGAATGGCGATGGCAGTTGACTTACCGTTCTTCTGCTTTGCCTTAATAGCAACGAGATCCTTCAGAGCGAACACTTTAACACCCTTGATAGCAATGAGATTCTCTTCAGGAGGGAACTCATCACTAATACGGATTTCGAACTGGCTAACGTACTTAGTGAAAGCGTTAGCCTCACGCTGTGCCTCAGAGGGCATAGTATCAGAATTCTTGATGATAGCATCAAGCTGATTCTTGTCGATAGGATTATTCATTGCTATTTCCTCCTTTATTAATGGTGTAAACAGACTCAAGCATCTCATCGATATCCTGAGCACGATAATAGATCTTATGACCTACCTTTGAAAAACCGATAACGCCATTAGAGCGCCAATTCTGAAGTGTACGAGGACTGATGTTCAATTCCTTCATGACCTCGTAACCGTCTTTCCACTTATCAAGTGGATTCACAGAAATGTTCTTTGTTTCCATTTCTTTGTTTGATTATGTTTGATTTATAAAAAATGGAAACAGGGCCCTGTTCCTTGGAAAGCCAGTCACCAGAACTCAATCAAACAACGACTGCAGTTAAATGGTGGCTGGTTGTTTCTGAGTGCAAAGGTATAGGTAAATAATCTGCTTTACAAATAATCGACTTTATAGTTATTTACCCATAAAAACTTTACATTTTTCGAGAAAACAAGGAAAATGTAAAGCGCAGAATTACAAAAAATGAAAAGTGGTAAGTTTTAGTCTATAAAAGTGGTTCTATAACTTTATAAAACTTTACATTTGCATGATTTAAGGTATTAGAGACTTTACGAAAAACGAAAAATGCACTGACATGTAAAGTTATGTCAGTGCATGAAATATTAAGTTATTGCTGTAGATATGCAGATGAAGAATCGGAATCTGAGGTATTTGCTGAAGGTGGGATTGGTCGCATAAGATAAAGGTTATCAATGATTGAACGAACCTTTTCATACCCCTCTTTGTTAGAATTCGTGAAGCCTCCACTTAATGCAGCCCTTGACACAATCTTCTGCTTTCCACCAATTCT
Source organism: Prevotellaceae bacterium UBA1710 (assembly GCA_002317355.1). GTDB lineage: Bacteria > Bacteroidota > Bacteroidia > Bacteroidales > Bacteroidaceae > Prevotella. Next base: position 5,043 of record DCJC01000006.1, read on the forward strand.
TCTATACTCCTCTTCAAAACATTTCAAAAAAGAAGCCTTTGATTTCTCACATTCAGTATATTTATATATATAGCAAAGCAGTTCTCCAGTTATTTTAGTAAATGCCTCATCTACATGAGCTACTATAAATCTGAGTTTATCCATTTTCTTGACATTTTCAGCATAAGTCTTACGCAGTAATGGGGAATATTCTGCAAGCTGTTTTTCTTTAATTCCACTCACCACATCAGAAAACACATCAGTACCTATCTTATGGAAGTATTTAACAACAGCTTCAGGATGATTCCTGTAATCAAGTAAATCATGATATGCCTGGATATCAGTATTACGTTTCTTTTTTGTATTCTTAATATAACCGAAAACATCATCAAGTTGGTTTTCAAAGATATACATTATCCTATCCAAATCTTCCTCAATTTCTTTCTCTTCATTTACAACTTCTAAACATAATTGAAGATTTTTTTCAAGGCGGTTAAGGAACCTAAGTATTTCCATAATCAATCCCTCTCTTACTGGATCCATATTATCAAAAAGTTCCAATTGAATAGGCTGAAGGCCTAATTTTGAATGCTCAGCAACAAAATCAAATGTGTTTGTAGCAACATGAAGAAAAGGATTTGACTGTACTGGTTTCTTAGAAAAACCATTCATAAGAACATAAAGAAATAATAGTTGCTTTTTGGCATTACACAATACCTGATATGTACCACTATAAAGACCATTACATTGAGTTGCATATAATTTATTGTACATAAACTTGTATTGTTCCAATACAACGCTTTCTACTGTAAAATCGTTATTCTGCTCAGAGAACATTCTCATTAACCTTGCACAATCGTCATTTGAACGCAAAGACTTTACAGCTGCGGTTACCTTTTTCTCTGGTGTCTTACACACTTTATCCAAGATGTATTCTATCTTTTTTACTGTTGCAATTTTTGCTATATTTTTAGATTGCTTCATATATAATTAAGCCGTCTATAATTTAATTCTTAATATTGTTATCACCAAGCACTATTGCTTTGTGATTTTACCCTACAAAGTTACGCATAAAAAGTGGAAAAACAAAAAATAATCATGGAAATATTTTGACATTTCGCGTATTTTTATTTAGTTTGTATTTAAATTCTACATTATTGCAGAAAGTTGTTACAAAAATATCAAGGATGCACATTTGGGGATCTTCCAACACACCAACGAGGTTATAAAAAACACTCTCTATACAGATATAAGTAAATCGTCTGTTTTTGAGGATATACAAAAAAATATTACATGATTAAGAGGAAAAAAATAAAAAAAATAATTGAATACAAAGTTTTTTTCGTATTTTTGCACCTGCATTCATCCTCGTTGAGGTGCATGCATGACATTTTAGTAAATACAAGCATTGACTATTATTTGCGTTCTCCTGAAAAGCCTGGAAACTTTTATATAGGAATAAGAACACATACTAATAGTGGTTAGGCACACTTCTGAGACAGCAGAGAGTGTAGCCTTGTCAGTCGTATAATGACGTCAATGTCTTTGCCATAGGGCATGGACACGTCTTATAGACTGATGAGGTTTCATTCCAGGCTGCCTCGGAGAACGCATAAGAAGGTTCATGCCCTTCTTGTGTTCTGACGTGAGTGATAGGTCGGTGCATAAAACCTATCCTCTATGGCTGCAAACAACAATAATCTTGGTCAGGCAAAAAAGGCGAAGAAAGATGAATTCTATACGCAATTGCCAGATATTGAAAAAGAACTCAGACACTATGAGAACCACTTCAGAAACAAAGTTGTCCTCTGTAACTGTGATGATCCCAAGGTCAGTAATTTCTTCGTGTTTTTCGTTAGGAACTTTAAGCATCTTGGATTAAAGCGCTTAATAACTACCTGTTATAAAAATAATCACCCTGACATCTTTTCTAATAATGATAATGAGCAAGCTGTCTATCTTATATATGATGGAGGTGACGACAATAATCCTGACCCAGTAAAAGTATCAACAAAAGCTATACCTCTACAAGGAAATGGAGATTTTCGTTCAAAGGAATGTATCGAGCTTTTAAAACAATCCGACATTGTAGTTACTAATCCGCCCTTCTCTCTATTCCGGGAATATGTTGCACAGTTAGTAAAATATGACAAGAAATTCTTAATAATCGGTAATCAGAATAATATTGCTTATAAGGAAATTTTCCCATTAATACAAGGTAATAAGGTGTGGCTGGGATATAGTTGTGGACAGCAAGAATTTGAGGTTCCTTCTGATTTTGAGAAGGATAATACATATTATAGGTCAGATGGGAAGAAATATGCAAAGTTTGGAAATATATGTTGGTTTACAAATCTTGAACACAAAAAGCGCCATAATGAAATAGATTTGTATAGGACTTACAATGAAGATTTTTATCCAAAATATGTAAACTTTGATGCTATAAATGTCGATAGGATTCAAGATATTCCATTCGATTATTATGGTATGATGGGTGTTCCAATAACCTATATCGAGAAATATTGCCCTGAACAGTTTGAATTAGTTGGATTTAGCTTAGCTCTTGCAAAAATGGATATTATAAAAAAAGAGTTAGGAAAAGTAGGTGGAGGTCCCCGATTCTACATAAGAAAAGATGGACAGCTAAAACGACTATATGAGAGATTAATAATAAAAAGAAAACACGATGAAGAAACAAATGGAAATTAATCTGCAAAAGATAACAATTCGTGAATTGATTGACGGATATAGTAATGATGAGGAAGAAGGCGTAGTTGCCTATCATGGCCTTCTTAACGTCAGACCAAAATATCAGAGAGAGTTTGTCTATTCTCCAGACAAACAGATTGCTGTATTACGTAGTATAATGCATAACTATCCTATCGGGGTTATGTATTGGGTACGCAATGAAGATGGTACTCTTGAAATGTTAGATGGACAACAACGTACTATCAGCATCTGTGAATATGTGGCAGCAAATGCATTCAGTATAGATTCCTTCAAATTTCATAACCTAAAGGAAGCAAAACCAGAGACAGCAAAGGAAATACTTGACTATCCATTACATGTATATTTCTGCGAAGGCTCTACTGATGACAAACTGGAATGGTTTAGAACTATAAACATCGGAACTGAGCCTCTGAAAGACCAAGAAATGCGTAATGCATTCTATACAGGACAATGGCTGACAGATGCAAAAAAGAAATTCTCAAAGACAACAGGTGTATGCGTCAGAAAAAATGAGAATCTTGTAAATGGAACTCCTAACAGGCAAGAATTACTGGAAAAAGTTCTTTTATGGAAAGCTCAATATGATGGAATAGATGAAGGAAAGCCTGACTTGACAATACGTCGTTATATGGCAGAACACCAACATGATACTAATGCAGATAGTGAACGGCAATACTTCTTTAGAGTAATTGACTGGGCAAATATGTTGTTTGATGGTAAATGGAAGATAAAGAAAGGACAACCATGGGGAGAGTTGTATAATCTTTATCACATGAACAATTATGATTCCACATATTTGCATTCAGAAGTTGAACGCTTGCTGCTTGATGATGAAATAGGTACAGCAACAGGAATAATACGTTACTTGTTAAGCGGAGAAGAAAAATACTTAAACTTAAGAGCATTCAGCGAATCCCAAAAAATAACTCTATACCAAAGGCAAGGCGGAATATGTAATATATGCAAGAAACCTTTTCCTATAGAAGAAATGGAAGCAGACCATATAGATCCATGGAAAGAAAACGGTAAAACGACTCTTGAGAATGGACAAATGCTTTGTAGACATTGCAATAGAACAAAGAGTGACAAATAACATCATTATGAAAATCTTCGACATCACCAAGGCTTCTAAAGAAGAAGTTACAAATGTAGTTAATGGGATGCTTAATGCCAAGAAAGAATGGCTTGAGATGATAAACAAGCGTGAGAAAGAATTAGGCTTGGCATGAGATTTCACTGTTAGCAGCAATATCGTTTCTACTTTATATCTTGGTTGTTTATTTCCACCTGACGGTGGAAACACGGGGACGAGCGATATGGGCTAATGATGCGGGAAATTCAGCCTGTTATCTGCTATATTTTACAGGAAACACATAAAAACATATTGGGATGTTTCTTTTATTGAATCTTTATTAGTATCTTTGCACCCAGAGGTGCTGCTTGACACCTGACAGCGGAAACACAGGGACGAGCAGAAACACGGGAGCAGACAACCAAAACCATTAATAAGCATAACTATGACAGACAACAAACCGAAATACATTGAGGGCGTGGGCTGGCGATATGATACTGTGCACAGCCAGAAGCGGAGGAAGAAGAACCACCGCTATAATGATGTGGGCACGTATCTTGTCACTATAGTGGTGGAGGGACGCAAGCCTGTGTTCGGATCAATAAAGGGAAACATAAAAGCACGCCCTACAGATAGCGACTATCCCGTCACCGTGTTTTCACCATTAGGTGAAAAGCTCATCAAGGAGGAACTGCCAAAGATACACGCTATCTACCCTATGGTGGAGATATGGAGCCCTATCTGCATTATGCCTGACCATATTCACCTCATAGTGCATATCAAAGCCCCTCTCCCACCGAAGAAACACCTTGGCATCGTAATAGGTGCTTTCAAGGGAGGAGTGAGCAGGGCATGGGGAGAGGGCGCGCTCTTCGAGGACGGCTACAACGACCGCATCCTTATGCGTGACGGACAGCTGCAGAATTGGAAGGCATACCTGCACGCTAATCCATACCGATGGTTGGTGAGGCATACACGACCAGAGCTGATGCAGAGGGCGCTGTGCGTGATGATCAATGGTGTACGCTATGGGGCTTTCGGTAATTTCACGCTACTGAGGCACCCGGAGAAGGCGCAGGTGTTCTTTCACAGGAGGACGGTAGATGATAGGCTGACGCAGGGAGGCGATAGGCTGACGCCTATCGAACGGAGGCAAGGGACGCCTATCGGACAGGGGCGGCTGGTGCCTACAGAGCTGACGCTCTTCTGGCAGAAGGAACGGGAGCGCCTGATAGAGATAGCCGAGCAGGGCGATGTGCTTGTGACGCCAGGGATAAGCGAATGTGAGAAGCGCATAAAGAATGAATGCCTTGAACAGCACTACCGCCTCATACACCTACAGGCAGAGCCAATAGGAGAATACTGGAAACCAGAGCGTAGTCGCTTCGAAGCCTGTGTAGCGGGCTCACTCCTTATCCTTGCCCCATGGTCTGAGGATCTGAAAGGCGACACGGACTATACCCGATTCCATAACCTCAACACGCTTGCCGCCAGTATCTGTGCCCTTGATGCCACAACGGAATGCCAATTGGGAGGGCATGGATGACTCACCATGATTCTTCCTCCCCCTAAAGATTTCATCCATTTTCTTTGTCTTTTTAGTCCGAATTTATTACCTTTGCAATCAATTCTGACTAAAACTAAAGAATAATGAATATAAGAAGATATATCTGCATTATAGCAGTACTGGGCATCTCGGGCTTAATGATGGCTCAGAAGACCGACAAAGTGGTTTCGCATACATTCGAGGTGGATGGTAAATTACCAGCCATCAATGAGGAAATGGAAATGGAAACCGGTGAAGAAGCCTACTGGTACTGGGCATCTAAAAAGGTCGTTACTGCAAGCTGGGATAAGGATTGTTCCATGTTCCTGCCACAACAGTCTATATTCTTCAATTGTATGGTGGAGGCTTTCGCTAACCATTATAGCGTAACACTATCACCTGACATCATTTGGACTGTAATAAGCCAGCAATTCAGCCACTACATCAACCTTGATCCCGAGAAATATAGGGACAAGTTCGTGAACCATGAGGGGAAGATGGAACTTTCTGTAGAGACAAAATACGACCTTTATTCGCCTAAGGTGGAGTGGGATAAAATTTTGTCAGACTTTGATGCTCAGATAGCACAGAATACCAAAGGCAACATCGCTGATGTAATGAGAGCAGACTTCAGCACTACTGGTACGACTGAGCGCATCGCCTCTCAGGTCATGCTGATGAGTACGGTGAAAGCGTTCTTTAGTTTTGTAATCTTTTATCACTGTGGCATTCCTTCCATCACTATCGAGGGCACACCAGACGACTGGAGAAAGATAATAAAGAAAACCGAGGGTTTCAGAAGTTTTGACCTCGACTGGTGGGTGGATGATCTCACACCTATTCTACAGGAGTTTGTGAAGGCTGCAGAAGGTGACGCCAAAAATGATTTCTGGAGAGACATTGTGAAGAAAGATCGACCTAAGGGAATGAAAGATTCTGGATGTGGAGGATTTGAAAAAGACGCAACAGAGCTTGACGGCTGGTTCCTGAAGTTTATACCTTTTTCAAATTCGGGACGCACTCCTCAAAAAGTTATTATTGATTCAGACGATATGCTGCCTAATGTTGCAAGCGCTCCATTCATCTATAAAGTAATAGATAAAACAGGTAAAGTCATGAGTGAAACACCTATGAATCTGATTGCAGGACTGGTAGGCATAGACGTTGACCAAAAGAATAGATTCATGCGCCCAAGGGTAGGATGGATGGTATGTGAAAGCAATGAAAAGAGTTTTGAAGAAAGAATTCTTGATATCACCAGACTGAGAGTCAACAAGATTCCTGAGGAACTAAAGAGTATTGAATATCTGCCAGAAATAGAGCTATACTTCATGGATGAAATCGATATACCCAAATGGATGAGTACTATGAAGATTGATAAGCTTTCCTTACATACAGATAAGATATCCAAAATTTCAGTAGAAACGCTCAAGGAAATCTTTCCAGACAGAGACATTCATGTAGAAGGAGATAAGCCCGGTGTGACATACACAATAACAGCAAAGCAATCATTAGCACCAGAGGATTATGTATTCATACACCCAGACAGATATGCGGATTTCCCTGGTAGCTACGAAGATTACAAGAAATATATGGAAGATTGTCGCAACAAGGCAAGCAATCCTAAGCAGCTCCCACAAATGGATATGGAAGTTGAATTCATCGTAGAGAAAGATGGTTCTATCTCTAACATCACTGTACAAGAAAATCCTGATGCCAGTCCCGAGCATTACGAAGAGGCAAAACGCATTATAAGCGGAATGCCAAAATGGGAGCCTGCCTATAGAAAATTCCCCAAGGATGAAAAAGTGAAAGTAAGATCAAAGAAAACAGAGTCTATAACAGTTTTCTGATAATCATTCATACGTCAGAGCGCTTTACCTGTAATCGGTAAGGCGCTCTGCTTTTCCCCTACCCTCTCTTCACTACGGAATTTCCTCCAAAACGGCATATCGATTCTGTCACCTTGATGCTACAACGGAATGTCACGGTTTAGTTAATTAACGTCTTTCTGTGGCTTGCCATCTCCTATCTCGATGGTTTCTCCAAGAAACGATAAGTCGTGTTACTTCCACCACTCATCACTATTGGAGTTTTCAGAGTTGTAATCTCCCCAACCATGATTATTTCTGGCATCATCACTCGGAACAAATTCACCACTACCGTTATCCAAGCCAGATGAAGAAGGAATGCGATAATCTCCCCAATTACATGGCAGTGTGCGATTGGTCTTTATGTCAACCCACACACCTTCATACTGATTGTTACAATATCCATCATCCCAACAATCAACGGCATCATAGTAAACTTTACCATCAAGAATGTTGAACGAGAAATATACATTTCCAGTATATTTTCCAATTGGTTTCTGATTATCTGATTCATCAAATTGATAGTGGCCATATATAATGCCACGCTCTTCCAATTTCTTCAAATCATAACCTCCCTCAGGATTATAAGCCTTAACGCTATCAATAATGATCTCACCCATGAAATCGTGAATAGCACCAATACAGCGAGTCTTTCCGATAACCTTATATCGTCTGTCATCAATACGCTTAACAGATTCATAGTGGATATAAAATCTGTCAAATGATGTACCACGATAACCTAATGGTTCTGCTCGGTCACACCAATTATCTTTCGTCATTTCCTCAACAAGAATACGCTTAGGATTTATGACAGAAACTGACAAGTCTGTTCCTAAATCCAAATGCGACTCTTTCATTTTCATTATAAGACTATCTTTTGTGGCAACGCTATCAATAGATTCTAAAGACGAATCAGTTTCCGCCAAAGAAACGGAGTCAGGCTTAATAGAATTAGAACAACACGATAGTATTGACAACATGGCAAAAACCAAAGTAATAATCAGGGACTGCTTCATTACAACTATTTCGTTAAATAAACAGTTGCAAAGTTACTGTTTTTTTCTATATTCTCAAAGGATTTATACAAAAAATCCACCAGCCTGATGACTGATGGACTTTCGTCGGGGTGACAGGACTCGAACCTG
>DCJC01000006.1:13534-84648 GCA_002317355.1 Prevotellaceae bacterium UBA1710
ACCAACTGCGCTACACCCCGAAAAACTTCGGTTATAAACCTCCGTCGTTTTCAAAAGCGATGCAAAGGTACGTATTATTTTCGAACTATCCAAATTTTTTCTTAACTTTTTTCATGCATCATCTTATTTTTTCAGCTTTTTGCGGAAAAGTAATACAATTATGCAAAAAATAAAGGGAAGCACTTTCCTATCCTACTTCCTCTTCTCCAACTTCTCAATCCTTCTCTTTGGATCCTGAGCTTCGGGATAGAGTTCGAGAGCTTTCTTGTAGTTGGCTATGGCAGCCTCGTACATTTTCTCACGCTCACACTCCTTACCCATGAGAGTGTATTCCACGGAGAGTTTGAGGAGAGTCTGTTTCTGAGCCTCTGCCTCTGCCTTGAGTCGCTCGATGTCATCCATGAGTGAAGGAATGATGTTGAGCTTACGACGGATAAGACGCTTGGCAGCAGGCTTCTCGATGTCGTAACGGCTATGGATGGCAAGGAAGAAGTTCTTGAGCATCTCGTCCATGTCTCCCCTATCGAATGCCTTCATAGCATCGTGATACTGCTTATCGGCAGCTGTCTCCTTGAGTGCCTGATTGATAAGGCGAGGGTCGTTATAACCAGCAGCAAACTGTTTCACCTCATCGCGCACGAAGACATCAGAGTGACGGATAGGCTGATTTAGTTGGATGCCCTCAAGGGATGTGCATCGTGAGAGAGCCACGTAGGTCTGGCCACCAGCGAAGACACCATGCCCGAAGTCAATCTTCACATTGTTGAATGTGAGGCCCTGCGACTTATGTACGGTGATAGCCCATGCAAGGCGCACAGGGAACTGTATGTAAGAGCCTATTTCCTCTTCCTCTATGCGTTTCTCCACCTCGTTGAAGGTGTAGCGCACATTAGACCATCGATCACGCTCTACATCGAATTCCTCGCCCGACTCCTTCCTTATATATATACGTGTACCGTCCTCATCGAGTCCGATGATAGTGCCAAGAGTGCCATTTACCCAACGGTGTTCTATGTCGTTCTTGATAAAGATGATCTGAGCACCTACCTTGAGTTCAAGTTGGATAGGTGTCGGCATCATCGACTCAGGGAAATCGCCACTCGTAGCTCCTGTGAAGATGACAGGATCGCCTGGCAGCTCTTCAAGATGCTGGGTGTTGATGAAATCCACCGTATCGCGTGTGGTGGAGAGGGTGATGGCGAGTTGGTTGTTGGGTGATAGGTGTTGGGTGGTGGTGTTTACACGCGCATTAAGCAAGGTGAGGTCACGATCAGTTACCTGCGAGGTACGGATATTGTCAAGAATTCCGATAAAGACGGGATCACTCTGTCGATAGACCTTACGGAGCTCGATGCTAACCACTTGCTTCTCACGGAAGACATGGGCATCGAAGAAGAAATTAGATGTATAGAATGGCTGAAGAAGCTGTCGTTCGTCTTCACGCACAACAGGTTCGAGCTGATAGATATCGCCCACCATCATGAGTTGCTTACCACCAAAAGGCTGTGACATGTTGCGCGAATAGATGCGCAGTACCTTATCAATAAAATCAATGATGTCGGCACGCACCATTGATATCTCATCGATGATGATGAGTTCGAGTTCACGAATCATCTTCACCTTCTCACCATTATATTTCAGCGTGCTACGGATATTGCGTACGGAGTAGCGTGTATCATTAGGCAGTAGCGGATGAAAAGGCAGTTTGAAGAAGCTATGAAGCGTAGAGCCACCTGCATTGATAGCCGCAATACCCGTAGGTGCGAGTATGACATGCTTCTTCTTTGTTGTAGCAGCTATATGTCTCAAGAACGTAGATTTACCCGTTCCTGCCTTACCAGTCAGGAATATGGAGCGATTGGAGAACTCTATCAGCTGAAGAGCTTTCTGCAATTCGGGATTCTGGAGATCGAGAGACATGAAAAATCCCAGCCACTCTCCCCCTCCCTGACGGGAGGGGAACAGTTAGGCTGGATATGATGATTAAGTAAATACTAATAAAAAGACTACGACAAGCCCACCGCGAGAAAGAGTAGCTTTTCTCCCCTCACTGACGTGAGGGGCACGGGGGCAGGGCTATAGATTCTCTAATTTCACCTGCTCAGGCTCCTGTATAGCAGAACCTTGCATGATTGGTGCAGGTTTCAGAGAATGCTTCATTGGCTCACCATTCTGATCGAGCAACTCGATTGCATCATTCATATAGATAGAATCAGCATCGAGAGTGTCCTTGTGAGAGCGATAGAATGGACAGTCGTACATATTTGATGAGATATCCATATCGGATGGTTTCTCAAACTTTCCGTGATAATGCTCGAAAGCAGGATCTTTGAAGACTGACTGGAGGAAGTATCCACAGATTGGGAGTGCGGTACGAGAACCTTGTCCGAGAGCACCAGTACGGAAGTGGATGCAGCGGTACTCACCACCTACCCATGCTCCAACGACGAGCTTTGGACTTACGCCCATAAACCATGCGTCAGAGTGATTGTTGGATGTACCGGTCTTACCACCAAACTGAGTGTCGCTAATACTACCTACATAGCCCCAAAGGCTCTGACCTGTACCACCAGCGTCACGCATAACCGACTGCAGCATCTGTGTCATGTAATATGCTGATTTCTGTGATATTGCCTGTTCTGTTTCTGTTGGAGCAACATAAACCTCATTGCCATCACGGTCAAGGATACGTGTCACGAGAATTGCCTCAGGATGTGCCTTACCCTCATTTGCTACCGTGCTGTAAGCATTGGCAAGCTCAAGGAGGTTGACATCACTTGCACCAAGTGAAAGAGCAGGAGCATCCCTAAGCGGACTCTTGATACCCATAGCTTGAGCAGTCTTGATGATATTGCTGATACCCATCTCCTGACCAACACGAACTGCTACAGAGTTGATTGACTGAGAGAATGCGGAACGCAATGGCATTGAATCGCCTGAGAAATAGCCATTGGCATTAGTTGGAGCCCATGTCACTTCCTTCTGTTCTTTCTCATCCCAAACCTTCATAGAGAAGAACTCGTCTTTACGTCTGTCGCATGGTGTGAGTCCCTGCTCCATCGCCTCTGAATATACAAAGAGTTTGAATGTAGAGCCTGGCTGACGCTGTGCTGTCACCTTATCATATTTCCAGTGGTTGAAGTCGATATCGCCGACCCATGCCTTTACATGGGCTGTCTGTGGCTCCATAGCAACGAATGAGCAATGCATGAAGCGTACCATGTAGCGGATTGAGTCCATTGTTGACATCTCCTTTTCTATCTCACCATTCTCATAATCGAAGACCTTCACCTTGTGAGGCTTGTTGAGGTAGTAATCGATAGAATCCTGATTATCACCAAACTTAGACTTGAGATACTTATAGCAACTCTGACGCTTTGCGATATCCTCGATGAAGTTCTTAATCTCATTATGATGCTCATCCTGCCAAGGGTTTGTGCTTCCCCAGTGAGAATTGAAGTTGCGCTGCACCTGCTTCATCTGCTTGATAGCAGCTTCCTCGGCATACTTCTGCAAACGAGAATCAACAGTAGTGTAAATCTTTAGACCTGCTGTGTAGAGGTCGAGACCATTCTCATCAAGCCAACCAGAAAGATACTTGGCAACAGCCTCACGGAAGTACTTAGCCTGTCCGTCGTAGTTCTCCTCAGGCTTGAACTCAGAGCAGTCGATAGGCTTAACCTTGAGAGTATCGAATGCAGCACGGGTTACAAATCCATGGGTAAGCATATTCTCAAGCACCACGTTACGACGCTTAAGGGAGTTCTCTGGGTGAGAGATTGGATTATAGTATGTAGTAGCCTTGAGCATACCTACAAGTACTGCTGACTGATCAGCTGTAAGCTTATCAGGGGTAGTATTGAAGTATGTCTTTGAGGCAGTCTTGATACCAAAGGAATTATGGCCGAAGTCAACGGTATTGGCATACTGAACGAGGATTTCGTTCTTACCATCCTTACGACCTCTGGTAGTAGAGAAGTAGAGCTCGAGCTTGATAGCAGTAATCCACTCCTTTGTCTTCATGATAAGAATCTTGACTCCAGGAATCTTACCCAAAAGACCTGTGCTATACTGAGTACGAACACGGAACATGTTCTTAGCCAACTGCTGGGTGATGGTAGAAGCACCACGACCACCACGACCTGTAGCTGCATCCTTAGCTGCACCTATGAGACCGAGTGGGTCAACACCCCAGTGGTCGAAGAAGCGTTCATCCTCAGTACTGATGAGTGCTTGCCAGAAAACTGGTGCGACATCCTTGTACTCAACTGGTGTACGGTTCTCGTTGAAGTATTTTCCGAGAAGAATGCCATCAGCAGAATAGAGCTCTGATGCCTGAGCAGTACGATGTTCCTTAATCTCAGACCAGCCAGGTGACTTACCGAACAGCCAGAAGAGATTTACATCAACAGCTCCGAGATAGAGCATGAAGAGTACAACACATGTGCCAAGGCCGCTGATTGTCTTGATATACCAAGGACGTCCTTTGAAGATAGACTTGTACCAAGTCCAGAAACCTGCGGTCATCTTACAGATGAATTTCCAAGCACTACTAACTTTTTTCATAATACTATTATTTTAAATCTTCAATATAGAAGTTTTCGTTTCCCGCTACAAAGGTAACAAAAATAATCGATAGCAAGCAAAATTAAAGCTGTAAATCTATATAATTGATGATATCTTTAACGTTTTCGGGATTAAACCACTGCATTTCGGCATCACGTTTGTACCAAGTGAGCTGTTTACGTGCATAACGACGACTATTACTCTGTATCTGGCGCACAGCTTCCTCAAGAGGAATTGTACCATCAAAATACTGGAACATCTCCTTATATCCTACCGTATTAAGGGAATTAAGATCACGGTGTGGAAGCATGCTTCGTGCCTCTTCTTCCAGTCCTTGTTCCATCATATCAAGCACACGCTGATTGATGCGCTCATAGAGTTCATCACGGTCACGATTAAGACCGATTTTGATAATCTTGAACGGGCGCTGTCGTTTCTCTCCTGTGCGGAATGAAGTGTATATCTTACCTGTCTGATGGCATATCTCAAGGGCATGGAGTATTCGACGTGGATTCTTCTTATCCACGATAGCGTAGTGTTCTGGATCGAGCCGTGACAGCTCTTCAAGAAGTGCATCAAGTCCTTCTGTCTCAAGGCGTTGCTTCATTCCTTCACGGATATCCTCTCGAATGGTTGGGATATCATCAATACCATTGCAGACAGCATCGATATACATCATACTACCGCCTGTGAGGATGGCGATTGGGTGAGGGGTGGTAGGTGATGGATGGTGGGTGGTAGGTGTTGGGGGTTGGAGGTTGGCTATGAGGGCAAGTACATCCTGCTCATAGTTGGATGCAGAGTAATAGTCACCTACATGATGTGAGGCAACAAAATAATGCCGCACCCTCTGCATCTGCTGTGCAGTGGGAGCGGCAGTACCTATCGGTAGTTCTGCAAATATCTGGCGAGAGTCGGCATTTATGATATCGATACCATAATGCTCAGCAATCTGAAGACACACTTCAGTCTTGCCCACCCCCGTAGGACCAGTTATTACAATAAGAGAATTCACTAAAATAAAATATGCTTATACTATCCTAACGGATTACGCCACGCTCTGATTCCTCAAAGAACTTGATAACGTATTCTATCTCCTTAGACATAGGCACCTTAGCCTTCACTTCCTCAATGCCCTCTTTAACGAGTCCATGAGAGTAAATGATACGGTATGCCTGTCCGATGTTATCGATGATTTCATTAGAGAAACCACGACGACGGAGACCGATGATATTGAGTCCACAGTAACGGATTGGATCCTTACCTGCAATACAGAAAGGTGGAATATCCTTTGGTGTGCGAGAGCCACCCTGTACCATTACATATCCGCCAATACGAGTGAACTGATGGATGAGTACAGCAGCAGAAATGATAGCATTATCATCAACGATTACCTCACCAGCAAACTTTGTTGAGTTGCCGATGATACAGTTATTGCCGATAACACAGTCATGAGCAATATGCATATTCTCCATGAGGAGGTTGTTGTTACCAACCTTTGTTGTCTCCTTAGAGAATGTACCACGAGAGATGGTTACGTTCTCACGGATAGAGTTGTTATCGCCAATGACACAGGTAGTTATCTCACCATGGAACTTAAGATCCTGTGGCTTTGTTGAGATACTTGCACCAGGGAAGATCTCATTGTTTGAGCCCATACGGGTACCCTGATTCAGCGTAACTGAATTCTGAAGAACATTGTTATCGCCAATAACAACATCAGCATCAATATAGCAAAATGGACCGATAACATTATTATCGCCCAACTTTGCATCAGGATGCACATATGCTAAAGGACTAATCTGATTCATTTTTCTAATATTTAAAATACTAAAATTAAAAATGAAAAATCTTCATGCCAACACAGACACAGGAATGCAAGCAGGCATTTCATAATTTTTCATTTTAAATTTGTACATTTATTCTCTATTCTTGATAATCTGACAAGCGTATGTTGCCTCGCAGACTACATCATCACCAACGAAGGCATAGCCGTGGAGTGATGAGATTCCATGACGAACAGGACCGAGGAGGTTTACCTTGAATACGAGAGTATCACCAGGCACTACCTTCTTACGGAACTTAACGCCGTCAATCTTAATGAAGTATGCAGTATATTTCTCAGGATCCTCCATTGTGTTGAGAACGATAAGGCCACCACACTGTGCCATTGCCTCAACCATGAGCACACCTGGCATAACAGGCTCTGTTGGGAAGTGTCCCTGGAAGAATGGCTCGTTGCTTGTAACGTTCTTAATACCTACGATAGAAGTTGCACCGATTGAAACGACCTTATCAACCAACTGCATTGGATAGCGGTGAGGAAGGAGGTCACGGATACGACGGTTGTCGATTACCGGTTCTGCGTTTGGATCGTAGATAGGAGCCTGCACCTCATGCTTGCGGATATCCTTACGCATCTGACGCGCGAACTTATTATTAATGGTATGACCAGGGCGAGTAGCAATGATTCTACCCTTGATTGGCTTACCGATAAGTGCCATATCACCGATTACATCGAGGAGCTTATGACGTGTACACTCATTCTCCCAAACGATTGGCTTATGCTGAATGTAACCGAGCTTGCTTGCGTCAAGGCGTGGAACACCGAGAAGGTCTGCAAGTCCATCGAGCTTATCCTGTGGCTGCTCAACCTCATAGATAATGATGGCATTGTCCATATCACCGCCCTTGATAAGGTTAGCCTGAAGGAGAGGCATGATATCGCGTACGAATACGAAAGTACGTGCTGGAGCTATCTCCTTAGAGAAGTCCTCGATGTTGTCGATTGTAGCAAACTGAGAGTTGATGAACTTTGACTCAAAAGAGCACATTGCTGTGATAGAGAACTGCTCATCAGGAAGGATTGTGATGCATGAACCTGTATTCTCGTCCTTCACCTCAATCTTGTTGCGGATGATGTAATAGTCTTTTGGTGCGTTCTGTTCCTGAATACCAATCTCGTTGATTTTCTCTACGTACATGATTGCAGAGCCATCAAGGATTGGGAACTCAGGACCATTAACCTGAATAAGACAGTTATCAATGCCGAGAGCATAAAGTGCGGCAAGGCCATGCTCTACTGTTGAGACACGGGCATCGCCCTTTGCGAGTACTGTACCACGCTGAGTATCAACTACATTCTCAGCAATAGCATCGATGATAGGCATACCATCAAGATCAATACGCTGAATCTTATAACCTGTATTCTCAGGGGCAGGATTGAATGTAACTGTTAGGCTGAGACCCGTGTGAAGTCCTTTGCCACAAAGAGAAAAACTGCCTTTAAGAGTTGTTTGCTTTAACACGACTTTCTAATTTTGTATTATGTACTGCGTACGTTATCTGATTCCTTAATCTTTTTATTTTTCTGCAAGTTTTGCTTCGAGTTCTGCAATCTTCTTCTGCATCTCGTCCATCTGACGATACATATCAGGAAGACGACGGAAGACTGCCTGTGAACGGAAATACTGCTTCATTGGCATTGGAGGTGTACCGATAAGCTGCTCACCATCCTTGATATTTCCAGGAACACCACTCTGAGCTCCGAGCATTACACGGTTACCAATCCGGATATGGCCTGCGAGACCTACCTGACCACCGAACATACACCACTCTCCTACCTTTGTGCTTCCAGCAACACCTACCTGAGCAGACATTACGGTATTTGCACCGATATCAGTATTGTGGGCAATCTGAACGAGGTTATCGAGCTTAACACCCTTGCGAACGAATGTGCTACCCATTGTTGAACGGTCAACACATGTATTTGCTCCAATCTCAACGTTATCCTCGATTGTTACGATACCAATCTGTGGAATCTTGTCGTAGCCATCTCCTGAAGGAGCGAATCCGAAACCATCAGCACCGATAACACATCCTGCGTGGAGAATACAGTTATTACCAACCTTACAGTGATGATAAACAACTGCGTTGCTATAGATTTCAGTATTGCTACCTACGCTTGCCTTCTCACCGATGGTTACGTGTGGATGCAGAACACAACCATCACCAATTACAACACCAGGACCGATTGCAACGAAAGGACCGATGTAACAATCCTTACCGATTGTAGCAGTCTCGTCGATGAAAGCGAGAGAACTGATGCCCTTCTTCTTTGGCTTAAGAGAAGCATAGAGTTGAAGGAGCTTTGCCACAGCCTCGTATGCGCTCTTTACTCGAATGAGAGTTGCTGATACTGGACGTTCAAGCTGAAGGCTCTCGTCAACAAGTACAACACTTGACTGTGTATCGTAGATGTAATGAGTATATTTCTGATTTGAAAGGAAAGAGATGCAACCAGGGCGTCCTTCCTCTATCTTGGCAAAGTCATTGACGGTGGCATTTTCGTCACCTTCTACTCGACCTTGTATGAGTTCTGCGATTTGTTTTGCTGAAAATTCCATCATAATGAAAAATTTGATGCAAATTTACGAAAAATTATCGAGAATACGAAAACTTTGGCAGAGTTTTTGCGTTTCCTTAGAGTTTTTAGAACATCATTAGGTAAAAAAATACTAATTAACAGAAGAAAAAACGGGATAGCATGCATTTTTGCACACTATCCCGTTAATTTATCTTTTACCGAAATGTTCTGTTCCGATTAGAGAAAACACTTAAATCTTTGCAAGTTCTGCAGCCATCTCCACCTGCAGTTCCTTTGCCTTCTCACCTGCAACCTTTGCGAAGTTCTCGGTGTTGTCAGCATAGATGATACCACGTGAAGAGTTAACGAGCAAACCGCAGTCCTTGATGATGCCATACTTGCATACATCCTGAAGGCTACCACCCTGAGCACCAACACCTGGTACGAGCAAGAATGCGTTAGGAGCAGACTTACGAATATCCGTGAACATCTCACCACGTGTAGCACCAACGACATACATCATATTGTCGTCATTACCCCACTCCTGCGACTTACGGATTACCTTCTCAAAGAGACGCTCGCCTTCCTTGTCTTCTGTAAGCTGGAAGTCGAAAGAGCCCTTGTTACTTGTAAGTGCAAGAAGGATTACCCACTTATTATCATATCCGTCAAGGAAAGGAGTAACAGAATCCTCACCCATATAAGGCGCAACTGTCAGAGCATCAACATCATACTCACCAAAGAATGTACGAGCATACATCTTTGAAGTATTGCCGATATCACCACGCTTAGCATCAGCGATGATGAACTGCTCAGGATAGTTTTCCTTGAGGTACTTAACGGTCTTCTCGAATGCCATCAAGCCCTTCACACCAAATGCCTCGTAGAATGCAAGATTTGGCTTGTAAGCCACACAATAAGGTGCAGTTGCATCAATGATAGCCTTGTTGAACGCGAAGATTGGATCCTCTTCCTTAAGAAGATGCTCTGGAACCTTCTTCAAGTCAACGTCAAGACCTACACAAAGGAATGACTTCTTGTCGAATATCTGTTTTACAAGTTCGTTACGTGTCATAATTGTATTTTATTTAAAGTTTATTTAGGAAGCTCTGTCTTTGGAAGTTCGACATTATTTTCAGGCACACGCTGACTGTCAAACATACGATTGATAAACTCAGTTGCGTTAACGGTTTTTTCTCCGTTATCTTCCTTCTTTCTTGTTATTGTCGTAAACTTTGCCATAATAAAATATTGATCGATAAGAATAATCAGAACCAATTCATAATTATCCATTATCAATTATTAATTATCAATTAGCTTGCTTAGAGCTCTGCTTCCTTCATGCGCTCTGCGTTCTCGGCTACGGTGAGGGCATCAATCATTGCCTGGATATCACCACCGAGGAAACCGCTGAGGTCATGTGTTGTAAAACCGATACGGTGATCGGTTACACGGCCCTGAGGGAAGTTGTATGTACGGATCTTAGCCGAACGGTCACCTGTTGAGACAAGTGACTTACGACGGTTTGCAATATCGTCAACATACTTCTGATGCTCACGGTCGTAGATATATGTACGAAGACGAGCAAGAGCACGCTCCTTATTCTTTGGCTGGTCACGAGTCTCAGTACACTCGATGAGGATTTCCTCTGTCTCGCCTGTATTTGGGTTCTTCCACATATAGCGGGCACGTACACCAGACTCAACCTTGTTTACGTTCTGACCACCAGCACCTGAAGAACGGAATGTATCCCACTTGATCTCACCCTCGTTGATTGAAACCTCGAATGGGTCAGCCTCAGGAAGTACGGCAACGGTAGCAGCAGATGTCTGCATACGACCGTTTGACTCTGTAACAGGCACACGCTGAACACGATGCACACCAGACTCATACTTGAGTACGCCATACACATCATCACCACTAACGGCGAAGTCGATTTCCTTAAAGCCACCAACAGCACCTTCAGAAACATCAGTTACACTGAGCTGCCAACCCTTAGTCTCGCAGAAACGCTTGTACATCTGGAAGAGGTCACCAGCGAAGAGACAAGCCTCGTCGCCACCTGTTCCTGCACGAATTTCCATCTGAACATTCTTGGCATCCTCAGGATCCTTAGGGATAAGAGCAATCTTTACCTCTTCCTCAAGTGATGGCTGAAGTGCCTCATTCTCTGCAAGTTGTTCACGTGCCATCTCCTTCATATCAGGGTCTGACTCGTTAACGAGGATATCCTTTGCCTCTGCGATTGCCTCAAGGCAGTCAATATAGCGCTGACGGATCTTCATGATATCCTCAAGATCCTTATATTCCTTTGTAAGTTTGACGTATCTCTGCTGGTCGCCAATCACATTAGGGTCTGTGATGAGGGTACTTACCTCCTCATAACGGCTCTCAAGACCGTCAAGTTTATCTAGTATATTCATAGCCTAACCAAGCCTTCCCAAAGGGAAAGATGTTTTATAGTATTGCCGATAAAGGAATATCCATTACGACAACATACGAATAATTATATATAAAGAAGTTGTTGCAAAATCTATATCGCAGCCCTCCCTTTTGGGGAGAACACGGGTAAGCTTAGTAATTAAACTCTCCGAACTCAGATTTGATTGTTAATGACTTCTTTCCTTCCTCGATGTGACCAACGATCTGTGCATCGATATTGAAGCTCTTAGAGATAGCGATAACCTTCTCTGCAACCTCTGGACGAACATAGATCTCCATACGGTGGCCCATATTGAATACCTGATACATCTCCTTCCAGTCTGTACCACTCTCATCGTGAATCATCTTGAACAATGGAGGAACAGGGAACATATTATCCTTGATAACCTTGCAGTCATCGCTTACGAAGTGGAGCACCTTTGTCTGAGCACCACCTGTACAATGTACCATACCGTGAATCTCTGGACGGAGTTCATCGAGCAAGCGCTTGATAACAGGAGCGTATGTACGTGTTGGAGAAAGAACCATCTGACCAGCGTTAACACCCTCAACCTCAGTTGGATCAGTAAGCTTCTTTGTACCGCTATAGACGAGATCATCAGGAACAGCCTTATCATAGCTCTCAGGATACTTCTCAGCAAGATACTTTGAGAACACATCATGACGTGCAGAAGTGAGTCCATTAGAACCCATACCACCATTATAGCACTTCTCGTAAGTTGCCTGACCTGTAGAAGAAAGACCTACGATAACATCACCAGGACGGATGTTAGCATTGTCGATAACGTCAGAACGCTTCATACGACAAGTAACTGTAGAGTCAACGATGATAGTACGGGTGAGGTCGCCTACATCAGCAGTCTCACCACCTGTTGGGTAGATACCGATACCCATCTCACGCATCTCGCTGAGGAGTTCGTCAGTACCATTGATAACAGCAGAGATAACCTCACCAGGAACCAGCATCTTATTGCGGCCGATGGTTGATGAAACGAGGATATTGTCCACAGCACCTACACAGAGGAGGTCGTCTGTATTCATCACGATAGCATCCTGAGCGATACCCTTCCATACAGAGAGGTCGCCAGTCTCCTTCCAGTACATATAAGCCAATGAAGACTTAGTACCTGCACCGTCAGCGTGCATAATGTTACAATACTCAGGATCACCACCGAGGATATCAGGGATGATCTTACAGAATGCCTGTGGGAAGACACCTTTGTCAATGTTCTTGATAGCGTTGTGCACATCTTCCTTTGCAGCACTCACGCCTCGCATCATATATCTGTTGTTGTTCATAATTTCAGTTTGCTCTTTCTACTTTACCCTTTACTCTTTACACTTTACACTTTACACTTTACCCTTTACCCTTTACTCTCTACACATCAACGATTCCAGATACTCCATCCCTCTTCAGCCTGAAGCAGAAGCATCTCGAGTCCATTCTTAATGGTAGCACCCATTTCCTTACCCTTACGGAGGAAGAGTGTCTCCTCTGGATTATAAATAAGGTCATAAAGGAGTGTTGACTTATCCATTGCCTCGTATGGAAGCTGTGGATACTCGTCAAAATGTGGTGACATACCGCATGGAGTACAGTTGACAATAACATTATACTCCTTTATTAATTCAGGTGTAATTTGATCATACTGGATGGTATCGTCAAGAACTCTACGACTCACCTTAACGGTCTCAAGTCCAAGTTTACGAAGACCATATTCCACAGCCTTAGAAGCACCACCTGTACCGAGGATTAACGCCTTCTTATGCTCTGGACGAAGGAGAGGCTGGATGCTATTCACGAAACCAACCACATCGGAGTTATAGCCATGGAGCATCACCTTACCAGGTCCACGCTCCACCTTGACAACATTCACAGCACCTATTGCCGTTGCCTCAGGAGACACGGTATCAAGGTAACTCATCACCTGCTCCTTATAAGGAATGGTGACATTGAAACCAGAGAGCTCAGGATTACCCTGTATCACCTCGGGGAGCTCAGTGATAGCAGGTATCTCAAAGTTCTCGTATGTGGCATTTACGCCCTCGTTTCTGAACTTCTCATTGAAATATCCCATTGAGAAGGAATGGCCAAGAGGATAGCCTATAAGTCCGTATTTCTTCATTGAATATGATTCAATTATTTTCTTGCAAAATACATTGTGCAGATGCCGAATGTGAGTCGTGTGAACGACGCCTCGGCAAAGCCTATTTTCCTTAGTATCTCCACCATCGTCTCACCTTGTGGGAATGCCGCAATAGTCTTATTTAGATAAGAATAGGCATTTGAGTCGTGGGAGATGAGTCTGCCGTAGATAGGCAGAACAGTGCCGCTATAGATGCCGAACAACTGCTTCATAGGGAAAGAAACTGGTGTGGTGAGTTCAATGATACTCAGTACTCCACCCTCCCGAAGCACACGGTACATCTCGCGGAGTCCGCATTCCAAGTCCTGGAAATTCCTTATTCCGAAGGCTGCAGTCACAGCATCGAATGAGTCATTGTCGAATGACAGATGCAGACAATCCTCCTTTGCAAAGGAGATAACATCAGAAAGTCCGAGACGAGCAACTTTCTCTCTGCCTACCTGCATCATACCCTCAGAGATATCCGCACCTATGAGTGTCTCAGGATGCAGCATCTGTGCCTGAAGGATGGCGAAGTCACCTGTACCGGTGGCAATGTCGAGTATCTTCTTCGGACTATATGGCACAAGCGCTTTAACAGCCTTCTTGCGCCAGTATTTATCAATATCCCATGAGAGGCGATGGTTAAGGGTATCGTAGGTAGGGGCTATGTTGTCGAACATAGTCTCTACCAACTTACCTTTTTCACCCTCACCGTCGTAGGGTTTTATGGTTTCTTGTTCGTACACTATTTACTTATTAGCAAGGTACTCAGAAACGTTCTTCTCGATACGAGCTGCGATATCGCCAGTCTCCTTGGCACGGTCGAACTTCTCGCCTACGATGTGCTCGTAGAGCTCGATGTAACGATCAGATACGCTCTCTGCATACTCGTCAGTAATCTCTGGCATAACCTGACCAGGCTCGTTCATGAAATCGTGCTCGATAAGCCACTGGCGAACGAACTCCTTAGAGAGTTGCTTCTGTGGCTCGCCCTTTGCAAACTTCTCCTCGTAGCCCTCAGCATAGAAGTAACGTGAAGAGTCTGGAGTGTGGATCTCGTCGATGAGGTAAACCTTACCGTCACGCTTACCGAACTCATACTTTGTATCAACAAGGATAAGACCCTGCTTAGCTGCGATTTCCTGGCCACGAGCGAAGAGCTTGCGTGTGTAGTCCTCCATTACAGCATAGTCCTCAGCAGAAACGATACCCTGAGCGATGATTTCCTCCTTAGAGATGTTAAGGTCGTGACCCTCGTCAGCCTTAGTTGTAGGAGTGATGATTGGCTCTGGGAAACGCTGGTTCTCCTTCATGCCTTCTGGAAGCTTAACGCCACAGATCTCACGGCAGCCGTTCTTGTAGTCGCGCCATGCAGAACCAGTAAGGATGCCACGGATGATCATCTCAACACGGAAGCCCTCGCACTTCAGACCTACAGTAACCTGTGGATCAGGAGTAGCCAACTTCCAGTTAGGACAGATATCAGTAGTTGCGTCAAGGAACTTGGCAGCAATCTGATTCAGAACCTGTCCCTTGAATGGAATACCCTTAGACAAGATGACATCGAATGCTGAGATACGGTCTGTTGCAACCATTACCATCAGATCATCATTGATTGTGTACACGTCACGAACCTTACCGTGATAAACGGCGGTCTGACCCTTAAAGTTAAACTCAGTCTTTGTTAATGCGTTCATTGTTGTATTTATCAAAAGCGTTTACTATTCTTGTTACCAGTTTATGACGAACGATATCCTTGTCGTTCATCTTGATGATGGATATTCCTTCTGTATCCTTCAGCACATCCATTGCCACGGCAAGACCACTCTTCACGCTATGTGGCAGATCGACCTGTGTCATATCGCCCGTGATGATCATCTTTGTGTTCCATCCCATACGGGTGAGGAACATCTTGATCTGAGCCGATGTAGTATTCTGTGCCTCGTCGAGAATCACCACAGCATCACTCAATGTTCTGCCTCGCATGAATGCAAGTGGAGCTATCTGTATGATTTTCTTCTCCATCATATCCTGCAGCTTCACAGCAGGAATCATATCCTCAAGGGCATCATAGAGAGGCTGAAGATATGGATCAATCTTCTCTTTCATGTCACCCGGAAGGAATCCGAGTTTCTCACCTGCCTCTACAGCTGGGCGCGAAAGTATTATTCTCTTTGCCGTCTTCTCCTTGAGAGCCTTTACGGCAAGAGCGATACCGAGGTATGTCTTACCTGTTCCGGCTGGTCCTACGGCAAAGACCATGTCATTCTCGTTGAAAGCGTCCACAATCTGTTGCTGATTGGCAGAGCGTGAACGGATTGGACGACCAGAGATATTATACAGCAAGGCATCATCACTTCCGTCGCCCTTGGTAGGGTTACCCTTTATTATGTCAAGAATATCCTCATCGCTGATAGTATTGAACTTCAGCAGATGACGACGTATCTTTTCTATGTTCTCTTCAAAGCGACACATCTCCTCCTCGTCTCCGAGAACACGGATCACATTGTCGCGAGCAACTATTCTCAACTTTGGATAAAGCGACTTGATGATCTGAAGGTGGCAGTTGCCAACACCATACAGTTCAACTGGGTCGATATCCTCAATTACTATATGCTTTTCTATCAATTTTTCGTATTACTATAAAATTTTTCTGCAAAATTACAAAAAGGTTTTCATATTTCATCATTTTTTCGTATCTTTGTGCCACAAAATAGAAAAAAATCGTATGAAAGTCTCTCAAAAAGCATATTTACACGTTTTTACCTTTATCGTACTGGCTCTCGGCTTACTCCGACTGACTACAGACATTGATCAGCCAAAGTCTCCACAGGACATCGCTTTGGCGGATTCCATTTCTGCCGAAAACGACAACCTTGCGATAGAAGATGAGGTTTCCCCAAAAGACAACGACATCGAGGATGCACCAGAGGTGGAGATGGTTTCAAGTGCCAATGATGCAGGCACCTCTCTCCCACCAGACACACGAATTCCGCACAAGATTTTCAGCGTACCAAACTATGACAAGGCTTTCCCTGACTCTCAGAGCGTGCAGATTCAGGCAGCCATGAAATATGGCGTAAAACCTGTCAAGGATGACAAGGATGCCGAAAACCGCAAGAACGAACTCGTCTATGTTGGTTCTTCTCCTTGGTTCCATGTTGACAGACTCAGTTCAAGCAGTCCTTACCTCGTGCCTCGTGCTGCCGTGCTCCTTCAGGACATCGGTCGTGCATTCTTTGACTCACTCGATGCCAAGGGAGTTCCTCTTCATAAAATCATAACAACGAGTGTTTTACGTACAAAGAAGAGCGTAGAAAAACTTCGCACACGTAACGGCAACGCTACCGAGAACTCATGCCATCTCTACGGCACTACCGTTGACATTTGCTACAACAGATACAAGACCGTTCAGGATCCAAAGGGTCCTAAGCGCCGTGAGGTCACTAACGACACCCTCAAATGGATTCTCTGTGAGGTACTTAGAGACATGCGCGAGCAAGGCCGTTGCTATGTGAAGTACGAGAAGAAGCAAGGGTGTTTCCATTTAACAACGAGGTAAAAGAAAGCCCCCTACCCCCCGAAGGGGGAATTCTTTTATAGTATTTCCAAACAAAGGGAGTACACATTTATCACATAATACCAGAAAATATCTCTTGCAAACAACGATTTCCTACACCTCAGAATATTATGCGATTTTTTCCAACACACAATCATAAATCGCAAACCGATTCCCCAACAAACAAATATCGTGAACAATGAAAAATTCATGATGTAAATTAAGCGTCAAACAATATAGCTCAAATTGCAGATCCAAGTTCAATAAGAACTGCAACCCAAGATGGTGATAATACGGAATTTGCTCGTAATCATCCAAACATAACATTTATTTTAAAGACCAAGTTTATAACAAGAAAAAAAATATATAATGAAAATGAAGCTTAATAGATTCAAATGTCCTATCAAAATAATCGCATGTTGTTTATTTCTTTGCGTTTCTGTGGGGTATATATATAACACCTTAAAGAAGGAACAAGAATTAGAAAGAGGAACAGAACTTATGGAGTTCGAAATAACAGACAAAAATCTTCTTAAACTAACAAACAATCATGTAAAAGAATTGATAAAAGACAAAAAAACGGACAGAATATTAACATTTGTATTCGAAGAAAAAGAAGATACATTAGTCCTTTCTTATACATATTTTGAATCAATAAAAGAAATATGCAATGATTATCTTTTTATACGTCATTATCGAATGATTGGATATATAGAACAAAAACCTTACAAAATAATCGTTTTTTCTGACATTGATCGCTTATATCAAACATACAAGATGATTAATTCAATGATGAAGCCCACAGACAATAGTCTTTTATTTCATGACTTATATTACAAACCTTTTACTTTATCAAATTGGGGGGATTTCATCTACGAACCTCCAATTAGATGGCATTATAAATTTCATAATGGAAAAGTTTACGGTCCAGAGATAGGAATGGACTAAAACAAATAACATATATGACTCTTAAGATTTGTCAGCCCTCAGTAAAGATCACACTAAGACAACTTTTTAAATAGTAGCCCAATGTAAAAGTTTAACCATATTCAAAAAGCGAGCAAGTCCGTTGCTATGTGAAGTACGAGAAGAAGCAAGGATGTTTCCATTTGACGACGAGGTAAAGCTCCTTACCCCCCGAAGGGGGAATTCTTTCATCTAACAAAGACCTATGAAAAACGCGCAACAATCCTTTCTGCCATAGCATTAAGGTGAAGGCATTGTGTTCTTGTTATTGTTTTTCTCTCCATATGAAACTCCCATGGACTTATCTGCAGAAGTCGTCCATCAGCACAAGCGTCAAAGGCCTCACCTGATGGTTTATACAACTTCGGGAATCCATTTTCCCTAAGCAGAATAATATTATAGCCACGGTTCATAGCCTCTCTTAGCACTTCTTTCTCCTTTGGTGAGATAGCAGCACTCACGAGCACGCCTCCACGTTCGCCACATGCTAACCATTCTTCTTTCAAGCGAGCGTTTTCTTCATCCGTATAGCGACGATGCACAATAACCGCCATTTTATCGGGAACATCCAGCAAGAAGCGATTTCCCACGATCTGGCATTGTTCACCAACCACTTCCATTCCCGTTAGAACCGTGAAAAGCCCAGGATTCTTCCTTTTCGTCATTAATCGGCGAGGATTATCATCAAGATAACGTTTCCAGTTTTCCAACTGTCCTTCATGCAAAAGGATCTTGTCGTTATAGCCTTTCTCAAAGAGAACTGGGCGCAAGACTTCGGGAGAGCCCGAAGGAACAGTAACTACCATTCCCGCCGTTTTTCCAGCAGTTGCTACCGTTCCTGCCGCATTTCCAGCAGCCCAACTTCCATCCGTCAAGCTCCACCAAGCCCTACTGCACCCCGTCTTGAAGCCCCTCACTATCTGCCCAAGATGCTTTCCTGCCCCAAGATCCTCATTCACCCTCAGAATCATGTGAAGATGATCAGGCATGATGCATAGCTTCCAAACCTCCACCTGTGGGTAGTAATAATGAATCTTGCGAACCTCTTCCTGCTCTATCATTGCCGCAAGAGCAGAAAATTCAATATGAGGAGGATCACCTACACTAGTTTCCAAACTTCCCTTAAGCACACCAAACAAAGGAGCACGATCCCGAACCACAAGAGTAATCATATAAGTTCCCTTGCGGCTGTAATCATGCCATGGAGTACGCCTCTTCATAGAGTGCTGCACATCATGCACCTCCATTCCTGCTGCTATAACATCCTCACGTTTCATTTCTACTCCTACTTATAACTCGCAAATGCTTTCTCAAATGCTTCTTCTCCACAATAGAGGGAATGCAAGACATTATCACTAAGGCATAACTGCTGAGAGGAGACGAGCTTTTCACGACCACTTCCTCTGCCATGAACAACAGCAAAGGCATAGATGTAGCCATCTGAGTCTGGCACACTCAAAGCCAACTTCCCATCAATATTGCAAAGCGGAATGCGTGACATTGGAGAGAGCGTTTCAAGCATAGGTGCATTAACAAGTTTGGCACGACTCGACTTATCAAGTGTCAGAACAACCGAAAAGCACTCTGGAAACTCAACATCCGCATCCAATGACGGAATTCCCTTTTGCCTCAGAACCATAACCTGAAGCGTATCATTATTCATCCATCCCTCGTTATTGGCAGCAATCACACCTGCAAGTTCACATTCCTCGGTATTTTCGTTTATCTCAAGATTGCCGATATTGATATCCGTAACGAACACGCCATCACGATAAGCATAATCCACAGACGTAATACGACCTTGAGACACGACATAAGGTGCAAGGACATATCTGCATGACTGTTTCTGCAGCTGAGTCAACCAAACGGGACTCTTCATCAGATTATAGCTCCTGAAGAAACTCGAAGCATTCTTATTGCCCACGATTCCCTCAAAGTTCTGCTGCAGAAATCCCTTGATGTATTTGTACATGTTCAGGATATTATTCATCTTGATACGCTGCTTCATCTGAGCTGGAGACCTTGGATTTGACATCGTCACAGGAAGAGCTCTACCAATAACCTCGCCGTTCACTTGGTAATAGCGCATATCACCAACTTTTCCACTCACCGAACCAATAGAAGATTTTACTTTTACCATATTTTTTCCTTTCTATCTTTAATTGTTAATAATTCGATTATAATCCGTAGCGCTTCCGAACATACCCCATCGCAAAACCATCAGTTATCCATCGTTCCTCCATCGAAACGATGGACTATCGATGGAGTATCGATGGAGTATCGATGGAGTATCTCCCTACTTACTGCCTACAAAGATACTACTTTTTTCGGAATAAAAAGAAAACAAAAGCACAAAAAATGTTTGTTTTTACATTATTTTCGTAGTTTTGCGTCAAGACGTTTAATATAACACAAAAAAGCAAGCCGTTCTCAACCTCACTTGGGTTAAGAACGGCTTGTCTATTTACATAAGAATACAGAATATCAGTTTTTCCAACCGCATACATTGTATTTCTTTCCATTTCTAAAGATTACAATCTTGCCATTTTCAATACACTTTCCATTATTCACGACATCATCTGTGTTGATGTCATAATTTGCTATTCCAGTATTGATATTTTCCTCTGCATCTTCTTCGATGGTAAATTTTCTCCAATACGATGAATTTCTGTATGCCCCCTTGCTTCCTGCTGGAACATGAAGAGTGCCATAGTTTGAAAACGTATTAGATGATATACTTTGAGGGGTGGTGGAAAGATCTGTGATTGATGATAAGTTATAGCAACTATAGAATGCATAGTCCCAAATAATTCCCACCGAACCAGGAATAGTGATCGATGGCAAAGCATCACAATAAGCAAAGGCCCACTCATAAATACTTGTCACAGAATTGGGAATTGTGACGGAGGTTAAGCCAGAACATTTGTAAAAGGTATAT
Source organism: Prevotellaceae bacterium UBA1710 (assembly GCA_002317355.1). Taxonomy (GTDB): domain Bacteria; phylum Bacteroidota; class Bacteroidia; order Bacteroidales; family Bacteroidaceae; genus Prevotella. The sequence goes on from DCJC01000006.1 coordinate 34,501, forward strand.
TTACCAATACTCTTCACAGAATTTGGAATTATAACGGATGTTAAACTACGGCAATCGCGAAAGGCTTCGTTCCCAATACTTGTCACAGAATTGGGAATTATAACGGATGTCAAGCCTGAACATGCACGAAAAACATTTTCTCCTATACTTGTCACAGAATTAGGGATTGTAACGGATGTCAAGCCCGAGCAACCTTTAAAAGCATATCCGCCAATACTTGTCACAGAATTGGGAATCTCGATTGATTTTAAGCTTTCACAATCTAAAAAAGCACCGATCCCAATATTTGTCACAGAATTAGGGATTGTTACAGACGTTAAATCAAAGCAAGACTGAAAGGTTCTCTCACTTATACTTGTCACGGAATTAGGAATAATGACGGAGGTTAAGCCAGAACAACCAGAAAAGGCATATTCACCAATACTCTTCACAGAATTTGGAATAGTGACAGATGTCAAGCCATAGCAACCCTGAAAAGCCTTTTCATCAATACTCGTCACGGTACTAGAAATCGTGATTGATGTCAAACCAGAGCATTCATAAAAGGCACTTCTTCCTATACTTGTCACAGAATTTGGAATGGCCATTGAAATTAAGCCAGAACAACCAGAAAAGGCACAACTCCCAATACTTGTTACGGAATTAGGAATAATTGTATTTTTACAACCCGCTATTAAAGTATTTGTAGAAGTTTCAATTATAGCATTACAATCGTTTCTGCTATCATACTTGGTATTACCTTTTTCTACAATAATCGAGGCTATGCCAGAGCATCCCATAAAGGCATATCCTCCAATACTTGCCACAGAATTAGAGATCGTAATAGATTGTAAACCCGAGCAATTAGAAAAGGCTGAATTTCCAATACTTGTTACAGAATTTGGAATGGCGATGGATGTCAAGCCAGAACAATTAGAAAATGTAGAATTACTAATACTTGTTACAGAATTTGGAATGGCGATGGATGTCAAGCCAGAACAATGATCAAAGGCATATTCCCCAATACTTTTCACAGTATTTGGAATTGTTATTGAGGTTAAACCTGAGCAGCCCATAAAGACATTATTCTCAATACTTGTCACAGTATTTGGAATTGTTATTGAGGTTAAACTTGAGCAACCCATAAAGGCTGTTTCACCAATAGCAGTCAAAAAATCAGGAATGGTGATTGATGCCAAGGCATTACAATATGCAAAAGCCCACCCCCCAATACTTGTCACAGTATTTGGAATTATTACTGATGTTAAACTAGAGCATTCAAAAAAGGCAGATCCACCAATATTTGTCACTCCACTCTTTATCTCTACTTTTTTGATTTTAGTTCTTTGAGAACGCCATGGAGTCTCCTCAGATGCATAATCTGGCATATTAGTTCCTGATATAGTTAATGTTCCATCATCAGAAAGACTCCAAGTAATCTCCGCATGAACGGAAATAAAAACGAACGCACTTAGGAAAACAAGTAGAATTTTTTTCATAATTGTAAAAATAAAAAAAGGGCGCAGACTTTCCGAAATCCTCGTCCTTCTACTCAGGTTCCGCCAAGAACCGCTACAACAGACAAGTACGGAGAAGCCCATGCCCTAAACGGACACGGAACTTTTCGCTTACTTGTTCTCGTTGTATTGAATTTGGCGGATTCGAGTAGAAGAGAACAAGAGCAAATCGCTCAATGTTATTTTATATATGTCGAGAGAATCGGTAGTTGCTCACCCAAAGGTCAATAAAATTGTGTTAACTGATTTTGCTCATGCCAGCTTCTAAAGCAGACAAAGCATAGGGGAAACGTTACCGTTCGTCTGATTATTTTTAATGTTTTATTTCTTTTTCTTGATATATATTTTTTAAGGGTTAATAATTATGTTGAACTAATTCTGCTTGCAAAAGTAAACAATTATTTTGAAAACTCCAAATATATTGACAAAAAAATCCTCCCTAATCAGCAAAGCTAATAAGGGAGGATATATTATTCAAATTTCTTGATTTCCTGAGTTATCGGAAAGCGAATCTACATAATAAGTTCAAAAAAAACACGACCTATCGGAAGCTAATATCATCATTTCACGTATGAGATTTCACAATCAACATCGTTTTTCTTTATTGTTTTCGGAACGATAAAAGCGATACACCAAGGTTCAATCACACAAAGTTCATTCTGATGTACAATAATATCAAATTTGTATTTCCCTTCGGTCTTTGTCCAATTCTTACCAATATTGTGAACACCGTAGTTTGATACATCTGCAATCAAAAGAATATTGTTTGCAGAAAAATCAACTTTGTCCAAATATTCAGTATAACGATCTGGAAGTATCTGCTTTAGAGTTTTCGCGTCTTCAACAAGAACAAAATGATCATCCGTAGTCATTTTTCCGCTGAGAAAACCTTCAACACTTACAGGAGCCGTAACTATCTCATCATCATCTTCTTCACTACATGAAGCAAACAACATATTGCCACAAAGAAATGCCAATACAAGACCAAGGAAAATAATTAGTTTTTTCATATTTTTAAATTTTCTAATAGTTTTGCCAGATCATCGCCTCTTAACCAACGGTCAACAATTGTTCCGTCAGGTGAGAAAAGCATTATCTCTGGATATTTGTCAATGCCATAAAGAGACTCAACACCACTTTGGGATGTAAACATCTGTAGGTATGGGATTGAGAACTCATCTATAACCTTCTTTGATTCTTCAATGCCTCCGCAGGCAACACCAATGATTCTTAGCCCTTTGTCCATGTATTCGTTGTAGATATTTATCAAGTTGGGCATTTCCTCCCTGCTGAATTTACACCATGGAGCCCAGAAGTTGACAAGCACGTAATATCCCTTGCCTACATAATCAGATAGTCTTTGCATGTTACCTTCTGTGGTTAGTTCTAAATCTACAAACTTCTGTCCGGGACGTGTAATGTATTCATTCTTCCATAACTCAATGTTTTTCTTTATGGAAGGATTATCTTTAATTATCTCGCCACATGAGGAAACTAAAGAAAGTCTGTCTTCCAAGTCAAGCATTTCTTGACATGAAGCCAATGCCATCAAACCCGCTAAGTCATTATTGTGTTTTAACACAAATGCTTTCAGTTCCTTCAGAAAAAGGCCAAGGGAATCTTTCTGCAGTTTTATGCTCTCTTTTTGGAATGAAGTATAAGCATCATTCAAAGGAGTTCCTGTGAAGTACTGCATTTTTTGATCTGCAACTATTTCACCAGGTTCTATAAGTATGGCACGAACTCTTTTCTTTTCAACGAAAAGCATTTTCATGGTAGGTTGACTTATAGCTCCTTTAATGATAATTTTCCCATCCTCTATTGTTGCCCATACAGAGTTGTTTTCATTAGGCGACTCAGCATCCATGTCGGCCAGATAAGCACATTTACCTTCTAATGCAGATACATTTATTGGAATTGTCAAGGTATATGAATGCTTCTGCGACCATGTCATTGTAATGCAGAGCACAAAGATTAATGTTGTGATGATTCGTTTCATATATTTAAGTTTTTCGACAACCTTCCATCAGATAATAGTCCATACCTACGATTAAAGCGAGCTACATATTAGAGTCAGTTTCATCCTTCATGTCGATGAACTGACCTTCGCTATCATAGAACTCATACTGGAGCATAGCGAGTTTCTGAGAAGGAATAACGCTTACACCAAGGCCGTATTTCATCTGCCACTTCCGTTTGATAGACCAGATGCCCTTAGTGATATAAGCTTCTACGTATGGGTGCACGTGAAGAGTGAACTTATTGACGCCCACTTTGTTAACAAGATTAGCAATCTTATTCTCAAGCATCTCGGTGAAGAGCATGCTTGACTTGATTGTTCCTGTTCCCTGACAAGTAGGACACACCTCTTCTACGGTTACATCCATAGCAGGACGAACACGCTGACGAGTGATCTGCATAAGTCCGAATTTAGAAAGAGGAAGGATGTTATGACGAGCTCTATCCTTCTGCATGTTCTTACACATACGTTCATAGAGCAACTGACGATCATCAGCAAGATTCATATCGATAAAGTCAACGATTATGATACCTCCCATATCACGAAGACGAAGCTGACGAGCAAGTTCGTCGGCAGCACCAAGATTGACATCAAGGGCATTAGCCTCCTGACCATTGACACCACGGGCACGATTACCGCTGTTGACATCCACAACATGCATGGCCTCAGTATGTTCTATGATGAGATAAGCACCATGAGCATAGTTTACGGTCTTACCGAAACCAGACTTAACCTGACGTGTTACGTTGAAATTATCGAAGATAGGCACTTTACCTGTGTATTGCTTCACAATTCCAACCTTGTTAGGCGCTATGAGAGACACGTACTCACGCACCTCATTATAGACATCCTCATCGTTGACATAAATATTCTCGTAGGTAGGATTGAAGAGGTCACGAAGCAAAGCAACACTTCGACTTGTCTCCTCATAGATAAGCATTGGGCGCTTGGTTGTACGCTGCATCTTTGCTATTGCATCAGTCCAACGCTTATAGAGCACCTTAATCTCGTTCTCCAAGTCCTCTACACGAAGTCCTTCAGCCACGGTACGAACAATGATACCGCAGTTCTTTGGACGAAGAGTCTGGACAAGCTGCTTAAGGCGGGCACGTTCTTCTGCACTCTTAATCTTGGATGAAACAGCAACCTTTGAACCAAAAGGCATAAGAACGAGATAGCGACCAGCGAAAGAAAGTTCACCAGTAAGGCGAGGGCCCTTGGTAGAGATAGGCTCTTTAACAATCTGGACAAGAACTTCCTGTCCTACGGTAAGAGCCTGCGCCACAGAGCCTTCTTTCTCAAGATCAGGCATTTTCTGCGCATTCTCGAAAGGCATAAGGTGTTGGTGGTCGCTATTAACCTGCTTGATGTATTTGGCGTATGAGTTGAAATGCTGTCCCATATCCAAATAATGCAAGAAGGCATCTTTCTCGAATCCGACATCAACGAAGCAGGCATTGAGTCCAGGCATTATCTTGCGAACCTTAGCCACATAGATATTGCCGACACTAAAGGATGCCGACCGAGGTTCAGTCTGATATTCCACCAGATCCTTATCCTCCAATAGTGCTATACTGATCTCTTTCTCCTTAACGTCAATTATTACTTCGCTTGTCATTACCGAATTACGAGTTTTAGGTTTACTAAGATACTTAGTGGTGCACTCTCTTCACAGAAAATGGAAATTAGGGTGTGCACAGCATAGTCAATATGATGGCACACCCTATTCAGCCTGATAACAGAATTGCTACAGGCACACGTCAGAGCTTACTTGCTCTTATGACGGTTCTTGCGCAGTCTCTTCTTACGCTTGTGAGTAGCCATCTTGTGGCCCTTCTTCTTTTTTCCGTTAGGCATAATTGTAAATTTTATTGTTATATATAACTGATTTCCAAAGTCTCGCAAAGAGGATTAATCCTCTGCAGTAACCTCTTCACCCTTCATGCGCTGTACAAAGCTCTTAGCAGGCTTGAAACCTGGGAAGTCGTGTGGAGCGATGAGAAGAGTAGTTTTCTGAGAAATATTTCGAGCTGTCTTTTCAGCACGATGCTTTACCTGGAATGTACCGAAACCACGGAGATAAACGTTCTCCTTGTTGCACATAGAGTCCTTAACGCACTCCATGAAAGATTCTACTACTGCAGAAACGTCACGCTTCTGAAGACCTGTATTTGCTGTGATTTCGTTGATGATATCTGCTTTTGTCATTTTACTGATTAAATTATGATATTTCAAAAAATTGCGGTGCAAAGTTACAACATTTTCTCGTGAATCGGAAATTTTTTTGGCATTTTTTTTGGTAAATATCTAAAATATTGATAGTTGAGTGTAGAAAATTGGAAATTTATACTTGTATGTGAAAGTTTTTTAGTAATTTTGCACCTTATTAAATAAAAATGCAAGATAACAAAGCAAATTAATGAAAGTTTCAATAGTAAAATACAACGCTGGCAACATATTCTCGGTCATCAATTCCGTAAAAAGACTGGGCATTGAGCCTCTCTGGACCGACGATCCAGAGGTGATAGCTTCTTCAGACCGTGTTATTTTCCCTGGTCAGGGACATGCACGAACAGCGATGGAGTATCTGCGTGAGCACAACCTCGACAAGGTCATTGCAGAACTCAAGCAGCCAACGCTCGGTATCTGCATCGGACAGCAGCTTCTCTGTCAGCATTCAGAGGAAGGCGACACTGACTGCATAGGAATCTTCCCAATCAATGTACGTCGTTTCCAGCCTACATGCCATGAGCAGAAAGTTCCTGCAATGGGTTGGAACGCCATTCACGATCTGAAGTCTCCACTTTTCAAGGGACTCAACGAGAATGACTACGTGTATTTCGTTCACTCTTACTACTGCGAGATGTGCGATTATACAGCAGCTACATCCGACTACATCCTCCCCTACTCAGCCTCTCTGCAGAAGGATAACTTCTTCGCTATGCAGTTTCATCCTGAAAAGAGCGGAAAGGTAGGACATAAGATTCTTGAGAACTTCATTAATCTGGACTTGTAATTAGTAATTCGTAATTTGTAATCAACAATGATAGAACTTATCCCAGCCATAGACCTTATCGACGGCAAGTGTGTACGTCTGACAAAGGGTGACTATGACAGTAAGAAGATATACAACGAGGATCCAGTTGCTCAGGCAAAGGAATTCGAGGCTCTTGGTTTCAAGCGTCTCCACATCGTTGACCTTGACGGTGCAAAGAGCAAGCACATCGTGAATGATGCTGTGCTTCGTGCCGTAACAACAGCAACCAACCTCACCGTAGATTTCGGTGGTGGCATCAAGACAGAGGAGGATATCCGCAAAGCATTTGATGCAGGTGCAAGTATGGTAACAGTCGGTTCTGTTGCCGTTACACATCCAGAGCTTTGTATCGAGTGGCTCAAGACTTTCGGTGCCGAGCGCATCATTCTCGGTGCAGACGTTCGCAACGGCAAGATCAGCATCAACGGTTGGAAGGAGGATTCTGCTGAGGATCTTCTCCCATTCCTCAAGACATACATCGACCACGGAATCAAGAATGTGCTTTGTACTGAGATTTCAAAGGACGGCACACTTGCAGGTCCTGCTATCGAGCTCTATAAGCAGTTGATGGAGGCTTATCCAGAAATGCACCTTATCGCTTCAGGTGGTGTATCTTGCAATGAGGACATCAAGAATCTTGAGGCAGCAGGTATTCCTGCCGTTGTTTTCGGCAAGGCTTACTATGAAGGCAAAATTGATGTGAAAGGATTGATATGCTAGCAAAAAGAATCATACCTTGTCTCGACGTAAAGAATGGCGAGACAGTTAAGGGTACTAACTTCGTAAACCTTCGTTCTGCAGGTGATCCTGTGGAATTAGGTCGTGCATACAGCGATGCGGGTGCAGACGAGTTGGTATATCTCGATATCACGGCTTCTCATGAAGGCCGTAAGACATTCACAGATATGGTGACACGTGTGGCTCAGGAAATCAACATTCCTTTCACAGTAGGTGGTGGTATCAATGCCCTTGAGGATGTTGATCGTATGCTTAGTGCTGGTGCTGACAAGGTGAGTGTGAATAGCGCAGCCCTCCGTCGTCCAGAGTTCATTGACGAGATTACTTCACGTTTCGGTTCACAGGTTTGCGTATGTGCTATCGATGCACGCAACGATGAAGACGGCTGGCATTGCTATGTGAATGGTGGTCGTATCCGTGTAGAGCGTACATTGCTCGACTGGGCAAAGGAAGTTGCAGATCGTGGTGCCGGTGAGATTCTCTTCACTTCTATGGATCATGATGGTGTGAAGCAGGGATTCGCAAACGAAGCTCTCGCTATGCTTGCTGATGCACTTCCTATACCTGTAATTGCTAGTGGTGGTGCTGGTTGTCGTGAGCACTTCAAGGATGCATTCCTTGTAGGAAAGGCTGATGCAGCTCTTGCAGCAAGTGTGTTCCACTTCGGAGAAATTCCAATCCCAGACCTTAAGGACTATCTTATTGGTGAGGGTATCAAGATTAGAAAATAATTTTTACAAAAGTATATGAAAGTTGATTTTGAAAAAGGTGGCGGTCTTGTACCTGCCATCGTTCAGGATGCAGTTACCAAGAACGTACTGATGCTTGGTTACATGAACGAGGAGTCTTTGGCAAAGACTCTCGAGACAAAGAAGGTTACATTCTGGAGCCGTGGCCGCAAGTGCCTCTGGACAAAAGGTGAGACAAGTGGCAATTTCCTTGACCTCGTTGACATCAAGGTGGATTGCGATAACGATACTCTTCTCGTAAAGGTACATCCTCATGGCCCTACATGCCACACAGGTACTGATACTTGCTGGGGAGAGGAGAATGTTTAAGACATTCTAATTGATAATTAATAATTGATAATTGATAATTGTTTGTATTGCACAATAAAGACAAAACATACATTATCATAGAACAAAAAGATTTTAAACATAAAAAACTAAATAATAAAAATGGAAGAAAAGAATCCACTCTTGTTCCTTTCGGAACTTCAGGACTTCATCGAGAAGCGTCATCAGGAAATGCCAGAAGGCTCTTACACAACAAGTTTGTTCAAGGATGGTTTGAACCGTATGGCTCAGAAGGTTGGTGAGGAAGCTCTCGAACTCGTTATTGAGGCAACTAACGGTACTAACGACCGCCTCATCTATGAAGGTTCAGACATGCTCTATCACCTCATCGTACTTCTCACAAGCAAGGGCCTCCGCATCGAGGATCTCGCTAAAGAGCTTGTAGTTCGTCACGATCCAAACTGGCATAAGCATTAATCTTGGATTAATCTTGGATTAAAGATTAGAGATTAAGGATTAAGGTATAAAGAGTAAAGTTTTAAAGTTAGCGTACAAATGGCGTTAATCGAATATAAGAATGTAAGCGTCTTCCATCAGGACGATGATGCGGTGCTCAACAGCATCGACTTCAACGTGGATGAGGGAGAGTTTATATATATAATAGGTAAGGTGGGCTCAGGAAAGAGTTCGTTGCTCCGCACCTTCTATGCAGAACTCGACATCGAGGAGGCTGAGAAGGCTGAGGTGCTCGGACGTGACATGATGACCATCCGACGCAAGGATGTACCTGCACTACGCCGTGAGCTCGGTATCATCTTCCAGAACTTCCAACTCCTTACCGACCGTTCGGTAAGCAAGAACCTTGAGTTCGTGCTTCGTGCAACTGGTTGGGAGAAGGAGGATATCCCTGGCAGAATCGAGGAAGTACTCCAGAGCGTAGGTATGGAGGCTGCCAAAGATAAGATGCCTTATCAGCTCTCAGGTGGTGAGCAGCAGCGTATCGCCATTGCGCGTTCGCTTCTGAACAATCCTAAGGTGATTCTTGCAGATGAGCCAACAGGTAATCTCGACCCTGAGACAGCCGATAACATCGTGGCTCTGCTCAAGGATATCACCGCAACGGGAACTGCCGTAGTGATGACTACACACAATCTGCCTATGCTGGATAAGTATCCTGGTATCGTATACCAGTGTGGCGAGGGCAAGATTGAGGACATCACAGCCCAGTACCGTAGAATTCAACAAGATTAAAAACAAAAACTCAATAAGAAAAGAATAACACTATGAAAGTAATGAAATTCGGAGGCACCTCAGTAGGCTCACCAGAGCGTATGAAAGGCGTTGCCTCACTTGTCACAAAGTCAGGAGAACCAACATTCGTTGTGCTCTCAGCTATGTCAGGCACAACAAACTCACTTGTAGAGATAAGCGATTACCTCTATAAGAAGAATCCAGAAGGTGCTAATGAGGTTATCAATACTCTTGAGAAGAAGTATCTCCAGCACATTGAGGAGCTCTACTCAACAGATGAGATGCGCGAGAATACACGCGAGTTCCTCGTTAAGGAGTTCGACTACCTCCGTTCATTCACAAAGGATATCTTCACAAGCTTCGAGGAGAAGATCATCGTTGCTCAGGGTGAGGTTATGAGTACAAACATGGTAGTTAACTACCTCAAGGAGCAGGGCATCAAGGCTATCCTTCTCGACGCTCTCGACTTCATGCGTACAGATAAGAACGCTGAGCCAGACGCTCCATTCATCAAGGAGAATCTTGCTAAGGTACTTCAGGATAATAAGGGCTATCAGATCTACATCACTCAGGGCTTCGTTTGCCGTAACGCTTATGGTGAGGTAGATAACCTCCAGCGTGGTGGTTCTGACTATACAGCATCTCTCATCGGTGCTGCTATGCTCGCTGACGAGATCCAGATCTGGACAGATATCGATGGTATGCACAATAACGACCCACGTGTTGTAGAGAAGACTGAGGCTGTTCACCAGCTCCACTTCGAAGAGGCTGCAGAACTTGCTTACTTCGGTGCTAAGATTCTTCACCCAACATGTGTACAGCCTGCTAAGTATGCTGGTATCCCTGTTCGTATCAAGAACACAATGGATCCAGAGGCTGACGGTACTGTTATCAACAACCAGCTCAACCGCGGTAAGATCAAGGCTGTTGCTGCAAAGGATAATATCACAGCTATCAAGATCAAGTCTTCACGTATGCTCCTTGCTACAGGGTTCCTTCGCAAGGTATTCGAGATCTTCGAGAACTACTCTACTCCAATCGATATGATTACAACATCTGAAGTTGGCGTTAGCGTAAGCATCGACAAGAACACTCACCTCCCACAGATTGTTGATGAGTTGAAGAAGTACGGTACTGTGACTGTTGATCAGGATATGTGTATCATCTGCGTAGTAGGTGACCTCGAGTGGAACAACCTCGGTTTCGAGTCACTTGCAACTGACGCAATGCGTGACATCCCTGTTCGCATGATCTCTTACGGTGGTTCTAACTACAACATCTCATTCCTCATCCGCGAGGCAGATAAGAAGCGTGCACTCCAGAACCTCTCTGCAGAACTCTTCAATAAGTAAGAATAAGTACATAACACAACACACCTTATTATATATAATATAAAGAATGAGTAAAGGAAATTTTCCTATAGAGAAGTTCGCGGGTATTGAGACTCCGTTCTACTACTATGACGCAGAGGTTCTGCAGCAGTCGCTCGACGCTATCTGTAGCGAGATGGCAAAGCATGAGAACTATCACCTGCACTACGCTATCAAGGCTAATGCCAATGCCAAGGTACTGAAGAAGATTCAGGCTGCAGGCTTGGGTGTTGACTGTGTAAGCGGTGGTGAGATTCAGGCAGCTCTCGATGCTGGTTTCGCTCCAGAGAAGATTGTATATGCTGGTGTAGGTAAGGCTGACTGGGAAATCAATCTCGGTCTTGAGGCTGGTATCTTCTGTTTCAATGTAGAGTCAGAGCCAGAGTTGCAGATCATCAACGAGCTTGCAGCTGCCAAGGGTAAGGTTGCACGCGTTTGCTTCCGTATCAATCCTAACGTAGGTGCTCACACTCACGCAAACATCACAACAGGTCTTGCTGAGAATAAGTTCGGTATCGCTATGGAGGACATGGAACTTGCTATCCGTGAGGCACAGGAGTTGCCAAACATAGAATTCATCGGTCTTCACTTCCACATCGGAAGTCAGATCCTTGAGATGGGTGACTTCGAGGCTCTCTGCGGTCGTGTAAACGAACTTCTCGAGCGTCTTGCTAAGCAGGGCATTACCGTTGAGAATATCAACGTAGGTGGTGGTCTCGGTATCGACTACAATGATCCAGACGGCGCACCAGTTCCTAACTTCAAGGCATACTTTGACACATACGCTAATGGTATCAAACTCGCAGAGGGTCAGCACCTTCACTTCGAGCTTGGCCGTGCGGTAGTAGGTCAGATGGGCTCACTCATTACACGAGTTCTGTACGTTAAGAAATGTCACATCAAGCAGTTTGCTATCGTTGACGGTGGTATGAGCGATCTCCTTCGCCCAGCCCTCTACGATGCACACCACATGATTCAGAATCTCTCAAGCGATGAAGCAGAGGAGAAGTATGATGTTGTTGGTCCAATCTGTGAGTCAAGTGACGTATTCGGCAAGGACGAGGTAATCAACGCTTGTCATCGTGGTGATTTCATTGCTCTCCGTTCGGCTGGTGCCTATGGTGAGATCATGGCTTCACAGTATAACTGTCGTAAGTTGCCTAAGGGCATCATGAGCGACGAATTATAAACGTAATACCCGATTAATGGAAATTACAACTATATCACTCTCTATATCAATGGTGGTACTGCTGCTTGCAGCGGTATCACCCTTGGTTTCTCCTTTCTTCCGTCTGCCTAAGCGAAACGATAATGACTCAGCAGCAATAGGCGACAATGGAGATAAACCAGTATCAGTAGTAATCATTTCACACGATAATGCTCCAGAGCTTGAAAAGCATCTGCCTGAATTTCTTTCACAGAAATATAATGCAGAGTTCCAGGTTATTGTAGTAGCAGACGAACGCGACTCCGAGACTGATGATGTCATAAAGAGATTCTCTTCTGATCCACATCTTTATGCCACCTTCATGCCTCTTTCATCACGCTATATAAGTCGTAAGAAACTGGCTATAACACTTGGTATCAAGGCAGCAAAGCATCCTTGGGTCATCATTACCGACGCATGGTGTATGCCTGAGAGCGACGAGTGGTTACACTCTTTTGCATCTAATCTTGATGACTCTACAGATGTTGTGCTTGGCTATTCTCACTATGATGAGGAAGCACCATCACACTATCACTTTGAGAACATCGTAAATGCAGCAATTAATCTTCGTGCTGCACAAAAAGATAGTGCCTATGCTTCTGCTTCACGAGTTGTTGCTATCAAGAAAGATAACTTCCTTGAAGGCGACGGATATCTTGGAAGCCTCAACCTGATGCGTGGAGAGTACGATTTCCTCGTTAATAAATTTGGAAGAGGTTACAATACAGCTACAGCATTCACTCCTACGGCTTTCCTTTGTGAAGACACACCATTTGCAAAGCGTTGGTCAGAGAATCACCTTTTTGCCATAAATACTGGCAGACAGCTTGAGGGCCATTGGCTCTACACACTCATGCGTCAGCTTGATATGGTTTTGATGAACCTTACAAATATTGCATCTATTGGCGCTATAGTTTATGGAGCGATTAAAGAAGACTGGATTGTAATGGGTGCAGGTATCTTCGCACTCATCTTCACATACATTATCCTGAGCCTTTTGGCTAAGAGGGCAATGCGCCGTTTTAACTGCTCAGTGAATCCATTCATAGTCCCATTTATGGCTTATACCCAACCACTTAGGAATTTGGGTTGGAGACTTCGCTATTACTTTGCAAACAAGAACGATTTCATCACACATAAGATTTGAGAATCATTCACTATATACCAAGAACTGACACCGCCAACACTTCTGTCACGGAATACGTCAACTGTCTCGTACGCTCAACAGCGCGCGTTGCGGAGACGTATGTCATAACGCAGAAGGATCTCGGTTCTGGTGCCATTATGGTGAGGTCACGTTTCTTGCGTAAACTCAAGGAACTGCAGCCTGATATCGTTCATGTTCATGCAGCATGGGATTCTACAGCTGCCCTCATTGAGCATGCAGCACGCACACATGGCTATTATACAATAGTATCAGTACATGGTGCACTTGCTCCAGAAGTAATGGAGCTTGCATTCTTCAAGCACAAACTACCTCGTATCATAGGATATGAGTTCCAGATGGTGCGTAACTGTAGTGCTGTAGTAGCTGTTAGTGAGGACGATGCAAAGCAGGTTAAGCAATTAGGATGGAAGAAGCGAATTATCACTATCCCCCACCCTTCACTCAAGCTCACCAACGATGATGAGACACAGGAGCTCATCATGTCAATATATCGTCAGGTGCTCGACACCAACTACATGGCGCGCATAACTGATGATGAGATAAAGTTCATACAAGAGTGTGTTCGTATGGCATTATGGCCTGATGACACACAAGATAAAACAGAAATAAAAACCGAGGGACTCTCATTCCGACGCATATATATCTATGCACATGATAATGTCATCACCGATCTGCTGATGAATGGTGCACAGAAGCTCGGAATACAGATGCCTACTCGACCAGACGTATCTGCAATGCCTCGATTCAAGGTTAAGCAGAAGCACAACACAGACATAAACAGTTATCAGAAACTCAACGACGCAATATCTGCCGTCATTCCAGGAACGAAAATTGAGATAGGTCGCACACCTGCGGGAGCAACAACCTACCGCACATTATGCGATGTATTCCAGACATTACGTTTCAACGATTATGACGAAGATCAGTTCGCTGAGATAATAAAGAAGAAAGGCATTGGAAAGTTCACCGCTCGCTTACTCTACCAGATGCAGCAGCTATTCGGTCTTGAACTTGGCTACATGCCAATTCTTCCTAAAAAGTAAAAAACTCAATGAATAATACGCACGAAATAGAAAAGGACATGCATTATCTGCAACTGCTTGGAACATCATTCCCTACTATTGCAGAAGCGGCAACAGAGATTATCAACCTCTCAGCCATCCTTAACCTACCAAAAGGAACTGAACATTTCCTCGCAGACATACATGGTGAACATGAGGCATTCCTCCATATCATCAAGAATGCCTCTGGAAACATCAAACGTAAGGTTACCGAACTCTTCGGGAACACATTGCGCGAGTCAGAATTGAAGGAGCTATGCACACTAATATATTATCCAGAACAGAAGCTGCAACTTGTTAAGGCTCAGGAGCAAGACATCGATGACTGGTATCATATCACCATGCATCAGCTTGTACGAGTATTCCGTGAGGTATCTTCAAAATATACCCGTTCTAAGGTATCCAAGGCTCTACCAAAGGAATTCTCATACATCCTTCAAGAACTTCTGAATGAGCAGAATACCGATGGAGCAAAGGCTGCATACGTAAACGGAATCATCGATACAATCGTAACTACAGGTAGAGCAGATGCCTTTATCATAGCAATAGCAAACGTAATACAGCGTCTATCTATCGACCAGTTGCATATTCTTGGTGATGTATATGACCGTGGACCAGGTGCGCATATCATCATGGATTATCTCTCACAATATCATTCATGGGATATACAATGGGGAAACCATGACATTCTTTGGATGGGAGCATCAGCAGGAAACGATGCATGTATCTGTAACGTTATCCGACTCTCACTTCGCTACGCAAACCTCACAACACTCGAAGATGGCTATGGTATCAACCTAATGCCTCTCGCAGCATATGCGATGGAGCATTACAGCAACGATCCATGTGAGGTATTCCGCCCAATCCTCAACTCTGAGAATCGTGATCGTTTCGACGAAAAGACACTCCGCCTAATGGCAATGATGCACAAGGCGATTGTTATTCTTCAGTTCAAAGCAGAGGCAGAGGTATTCTTGCGCAACCCACAATGGCAGATGCAGGATAGATGTCAGCTCAGAGATATTGACTATACAAAGGGAACTATAATACTCGATGGCAAAGAGTATAAGCTTACAGATACTCATTTCCCTTCTGTTGATCCAGAAAATCCTCTCGCCTTCACAGAAGAAGAGAAGGTAATAATGAAGCGTTTGCACCATTCTTTCCGCGTGTCTGAGAAACTGCAACGCCACATGCGTACAATTCTCTCACATGGATGTATGTACGCTATATTCAATAGCAATCTACTCTTCCACGCATCTGTTCCTCTCAATGAAGATGGATCGCTTAAGGAAGTTGAAATACAACCTGGTAAGAAGTACGCAGGTAAGGATCTTCTCCATCAGACAGGTCTTATCATTCGTTCTGCCTTCCAAAATGATACTCCTAAAGCAGATAAACAATATGCTAAGGATTATTTCCTCTACCTCTGGTGCGGTAAGGATTCACCTCTCTTCGACAAATCAAAGATGGCAACATTCGAGCGCTATTTCATCAGCGAAAAAGAAACTCATATTGAGGAGAAGGGTAACTTCTTCCGTCTTCGCAACGATGAAAAGGCTGTAGATGGAATCCTTGATGCATTCGGTGTTACAGGAGACAACCGCCATATCATAAACGGTCACGTACCTGTTCACGTTGCAAAAGGCGAGAGTCCAATCAAGGCAGGTGGTAAACTCATGGTTATCGATGGTGGCTTCGCGGAGCCTTACCATAAGGAAACAGGCATAGCAGGCTATACTCTCGTTTATCACAGTAGAGGCTTTGAACTTGTTCAACACGAGCCATTTACAAGTAGTAAGGATGCTGTAGAACGAGGAACAGACATTAAGTCAACCAAGCAAATCGTAGAGATAAGCGGACATCGCATGCTCGTAGGAGATACTGACCGTGGTCGTGAACTTCAGCAGCAGATAGATGACCTTACAAAACTTCTCTACGCATACCGACACGGATATATCAAAGAAAAGAAATAAAACTTAAATATGACCAATAAATTCGCTGCGGCTCTGTTCGACCTCGACGGAGTTGTGTTCGATACCGAACCGCAATATACAGTCTACTGGGGAGGCGTGATGCGCAAGTTCCGTCCTGACACCCCAGGATTAGAGTACACCATAAAAGGCTCTACCCTCACTCGTATCTTCGAGGATTTCCTTCCTGATGTTCCAGAAGAATATGACAACATCATCAAGGGACTCGATGAATTCGAGCGTAACATGGATTATCCATTCGTAGAGGGCTTTGAGGAATTCGTAAGAGACTGTCGTAAAAATGGTCTCAAGACTGCCATTGTGACTTCATCAAACAAGCCTAAGATGGAAAGCGTACTCAAGAAGCGCCCTGAAATCAAAGAACTCTTTGACGCTATCCTTATGTCAGAGGACTTCGAGTTCAGCAAGCCTCATCCTGACTGCTACATCAAAGGTGCAGAACGATTTGGTGCAAAGCCAGAGGATTGCCTTGTGTTTGAAGACAGTTTCAATGGTCTTAAGTCTGGTTGTGCATCTGGCGGTGTCGTAGTGGGGTTATCTACCTCTAACCCAGAGGATGCCATAAGCGAATACTGCGACATAGTGATACCCGATTACAAAGGAATCGACTATAACACACTTATTTCAAGATTATGAAACGATTAATTTCAATCTTTGCGAGTATGATGCTCGTTGCTTCTGCTTCGGCTCAAACATACTATACAAAGTATTTTAACGATAAGGCACTCGTAGAAAAGGCTACGGCATGGAAGACAAGCACCGAAGCATGGGGCGGAGTCTTCACAAAGGCTAAGCCTCATCAAAGCGTGAACGCAGCCGATTTCTATCTGCAGTATCAGAAGAATAAGGCAGAATGGGATAAGCTCTTCAAGTGGCTACAGGAAACCGATCTTCTCACCGTTCCTAAGGGTAAGATGAAACTGGAGGGTACTGACATTACAATCAGCATAGAGGATTCAAAGAACGAGCCTTTAGAGAAACGTAAGACAGAGTCACATCATCACAACTGCGACTTCATGCTCGTAGTTAAGGGAATAGAACGTTTTGGAGTACTCGATCACTTCTCTTCCACCACAACAGGACAATGGAAACCTGACGTGATTCGATATGAATATGACAAATCAAAGACTCGTTTCTATGACTCACGCCCTGACGAGTTCTTCATCTTCTTCCCAAACGATTGGCACATAGCCAAAGTTGCCAACGACACCAACGACCAGAACATACGCGTTATCGTTGCAAAGGTCAAGTATGTTGAGTAATAGATTAGGGATTAAGGATTAAAGAGTAAAGGAGAGAGAGTAAAGTTTAATGAATAAAGCAAAATGGTAAATATAATATACAAATACTTTCCAAATCTCACCGACGAGCAGAAGGCACAATTCGCTAAGCTCGACGAGCTGTATCGTGATTGGAATTCAAAGATCAACGTAATATCTCGCAAGGATATTGACAACCTCTACGAGCATCACGTACTCCATTCACTTGCTATTGGCAAAGCACTTAACTTCAAGCCAGGCACAAAGATTATGGATTTCGGATGCGGAGGTGGATTCCCTGGAATTCCTTTGGCAATTCTCTTCCCTGAGTGCCAGTTCAAACTCATTGATGGTACAGGTAAGAAGATACGTGTGTGCCAGGAGGTTTCTGCAGCTATAGGTCTTAAGAACCTCACAGCAGAGCATCTTCGTGGTGAAGACGAGAAAGGCAAGTATGACTTCATCGTTTCACGTGCCGTTATGCCACTTCCTGACATGGTAAAGATTGTGAAGAAGAACGTTAGCAAGGAACAGCGCAACGCTATGCCTAATGGTATCTTCTGCCTCAAGGGTGGTGACCTTCAGGGCGAGTGTCATCAATTCCGCAATATCGTGGAGATGACTGACCTTACGTCCTATTTCAAAGAGGAATGGTTCAAAGAGAAGCACCTTGTATATTTGCCAGTTTAGAATTGAATAAGGAATAAAAGAATTAAGGAATAAGGTTTGATAGCGTTTTCTCACAAAAACAAACAAACACTAATCCTTATTCCATCAACTTTCAACATAAAAATGTTAACAATAAAGAAATTCGAGGTTAATCCTCTACAGGAGAATTGCTACGTAGTCAGCGATGAAACAAAAGAATGTATGATCGTTGACTGTGGTGCTTTCTACCCACAAGAGATTCAAGCCATTACCAACTATATTCTTGAGAACAATCTCAAGCCTGTTGTTTGCGCACTCACACACGCACACTTTGATCACATCTATGGTGTTCGTGCAATCTGCGACCGATATAACATGAAGCCAATCCTCTCAAAGAAGGATGAGGAACTCTACCTCACATTCAAGGATCAGGTGCGTATGTTCATGCAGTCAGATGTTGACTTCGACATGCCAGAGATTGGTGGTTTCGTGAAGGATAAGGATCTCGTTAAGTTCGGTAATCAGGAGTTCCGTGTTATTGAAACTCCAGGACACACTCGTGGTGGTGTCTTCTACTATAATGAGGCAGAGAAAGTAGCATTCTCTGGCGATACCCTATTCCAAGGTTCCATCGGCAGAACAGACCTCCCTGGTGGAAGCATGTTCCAGATAATTCAGTCGTTACGCATGGTAACTCAGTTGCCTGACGATGTAAAGGTATATTCTGGACATGGCCCTGAAACTACCATCGGCTATGAACTTGCAAGTAACCCATACCTCGACAGGTAATGAATAAGGCAAGAGGCGAAAAGATAATCATCGGTATCGACCCGGGTACAAATGTCATGGGCTATGGTGTCATCAAGGCTATCGGTCAGAAAGCAGAGATGGTGGCTATGGGTGTTATCGACATGCGTAAGGAAGATGACCCATATCTACGCCTCGGACATATCTTTGAACGCGTAACTGGCATCATCGACTCATATCTGCCTGATGAGATGGCTATTGAGGCTCCATTCTTCGGCAAGAACGTACAGTCGATGCTCAAACTGGGAAGAGCACAGGGGGTAGCCATCGCAGCTGCTATCCAGCATGGTGTACCAATCCACGAGTATGCACCAATGAAGATCAAAATGGCTATCACAGGAACTGGTACGGCAAGTAAGGAACAGGTGGCTGGAATGCTACAACGTATCCTTAAGCTTGACAAAGAAGAGATGCCAAAGTTCATGGACGCAACCGATGCACTTGGTGCTGCTTACTGCCATTTCATGCAGATGAATCGACCTGAAACTGGCGTTCATTACTCTAGCTGGAAAGATTTTGTCAACAAGAATAAAGACAAGGCGGGAGGCTCTGCGAAAGTGGCAGAATCCAACAGCAATAGCACAGGCAAGAGAAAACTATCCCCAAAAGAGCAGTTACTTGCAGCCATCCAAGCGAGCAAAAAGAAATAACCAAATTAGAAACTAGTAATTTGTAACTAAATAAATGATCATTTCAATCAATCAGGGTGTAACTCGTATGCCTGCATGGCGTATGGCACAGCCCGTTGACTTTTCTCTCCTTGACGGAGAACACATCGCTATCGTAGGCGGTAATGCCTCTGGCAAATCTATGTTCGTTGACATCATCACGAGCGCTCATCCATTGCTCATGAAGAATGTTGAATACGACTTCTCGCCAAAGACAAGCAAACTGGCATCTGATAACATCAAATACATCACATTCCGCGACTGCTATGGTGGCGACAGCGACCGCAACTACTATCTTCAGCAGCGTTGGAATCAGCATGATATCGACGAGAACACTCCTACCGTAGAGAAACTTCTCGACGAGGCATATCGTGTAACAGGTCCTGATACCGAAGAGCGTCGTGCTATGAAGGAGCATCTGTACGATATCTTCAACCTCAGATACCTTCTCGACAAATACATCATTCTGCTCTCTTCTGGTGAGCTTCGCAAGTTCCAGTTGGCAAAGACTCTCATGGGCGATCCACGTGTACTCATCATGGATAATCCATTCATTGGTCTTGATAAGGAGACACGCCAGCAGCTTCGTGAGCTCCTTGAGCAAATTTCAAAGGAACGTGCACTTCAGATTATTCTCGTTCTTGCCAAGGACGAAGACATACCTCACTTCATCACTCATGTGGTGGAGGTTAAGGATATGGTTGTAATGCCAAAGGTTGGTCGTGAAGAGTACCTCAGTGCAAAGAGCAAGGAAGAAAAGAAAGAGAACAAGGAACCTCTCTCACAAGAGTTCAAGGATATCATTCTAAATATGCCATACAACAATAATGAGTATAACACTCAGGAGGTTGTACGCATGAATAATGTATGTATCCGCTATGGCGAGCGCACTATCCTCAAGGATCTCAACTGGACAGTAATGAACGGTCAACGTTGGGCTCTCAAAGGTCAGAATGGCGCTGGTAAGTCAACACTTCTCTCTCTCGTATGTGCAGATAATCCTCAGTCGTATGCCTGCGACATTGTTCTCTTCGACCATCAGCGTGGATCTGGCGAGACGATATGGGATATCAAGAAGCACATCGGTTACGTATCACCAGAGATGCACCGAGCTTACAATCGTGATATGCCAGCAATCCGTATCGTTGCAAGCGGTTTGAAGGATTCTGTAGGCCTCTATGTAAAGCCTTCAGAGAAAGATTACGAGCAATGCCGTATCTGGATGAAGATATTCGGAATAGAAGACCTCGCCGAGAAAACATTCCTTAAACTCTCAAGTGGCGAACAGCGTATGGTTCTCCTTGCACGTGCCTTCGTCAAAGATCCAGAACTTCTCATCCTCGATGAGCCACTTCACGGTCTTGACAAAGAACGTGGCGAAATGGTAAAGGAGATTATCGATGCATTCTGTGCCCGCAAGAACAAGACTCTCATCATGGTTACTCACTATGAGGAGAATCTTCCACGCTGTATCACAGACCACATCTACTTAAAAAAGAACGTATAAAACCTAAAATATAATATGAAGAAAAACCTGCTGTTAATTCTGGCACTATGCCTGATGGCGCTAACTGTCTCAGCACAACACAAACGTGAGTTTCGTGGAGCTTGGATACAATGCGTCAACGGACAGTTTCAGGGCATGAGCAAAGCTAAGATGCAGGAGACACTCACCTATCAGCTCAACGTGCTGCAACGTGAAGGAGTCAATGCCATCATCTTTCAGGTGCGTGCCGAATGCGATGCGCTCTATCCAAGTCCTTACGAGCCATGGAGCCGTTTTCTAACAGGCGTACAAGGACGAGCACCACAGCCTTATTGGGACCCATTGCAATGGATGATTACAGAGTGTCATAAAAGAGGTATGGAACTCCATGCCTGGATTAACCCATTCCGTGCCAAGACCAAGACTACAGCATCTCTATCGGTTGCCCACATAGCAGCACGCCAGCCTAATGCAGCATTCCCTTATGATGGTTTGCTCATTCTCAATCCTGCATACCAAAGCAACCGCACATACATCTGTCAGGTTGCATCTGATATCGTACGACGCTATGACATCGATGGTTTCCATATTGATGACTATTTCTATCCATATCCTGTGGAAGGTCAAACCATACCTGATATGAATGACTACAGAACCTATCACAACGGAATACCAACCATAGCTGACTGGCGACGTTTCAATGTTAATTCATTTATCAAGCAGCTCAGTGACTCTATTCATAGCATCAAGCCATGGGTGAAATTCGGAGTTTCACCATTTGGTATCTACCGAAATAAGAGAAACGATCCTGTGAACGGTTCTGAGACAGCAGGACTCCAGAACTACGATGAGCTTTATGCAGACGTAATGCTTTGGGTGAACAATGGTTGGATTGACTATTGCGTACCTCAGGTTTATTGGCAGATGGGGCATCCTACAGCCGATTACACAACACTCGTCAAGTGGTGGAACAAATATTGCAGCAAACGACCACTTTACATCGGTGAAGACATTGAGCGCACCATAAAATACGCAGATCCAAGCAATCCATCACGCCACCAGATGATGGCCAAATATGCTCTCAAGAATCAAATGCGCAATGTGCATGGAACTGTACTCTGGTACGCAAAAGCGGCAGTTGACAACGTTGGAAATTATGGTTCTATGCTCGAGAAGAATTACTGGCGCTACCCTGCCCTACAACCATTGATGCCTTTCATTGATGGCAAAGCACCAGCGAAAGTAAGCCACTTGGGAGCGATTTGGACAGAAGACGGATACGTACTCGTATGGGAAGGTCCAGAAAGCCGAAACTGGCGTGAGGCAGCACATAAATATGTAATTTATTGCTTTGGTCCTGGTGAGCCAATAAATATCGAAGATCCAAGCCATATCGTAGCTATAACCAAGAAGTCATACTACAAACTTCCATTCGAGAATGGTAGGACAAGATACACTTATGTAGTCACAGCGCTCGACAGAATGAGCAATGAAAGTCTACCTGCTAAGAAAAAGGTAAAATTGTAAGCAAATTGATTGTTTGCGTGCACATTTATATTGACAAAGGTCAAATAAATATCGGATTTACAACAATTTACGCTTTTCAGCCCGTTGCAATAGGATTTTTTTGAGTAATTTTGCAGTCGTAAACAAGAAACGTATTATTAACACTGGTTTCGGCCAGATAACAAATTGCTCAAGAATATGGCAGAAAAGAAGACTACAAAGGCAGCACCAAAGGCTGCAGCACCTAAGACCACAAAGAAGGCTGCAACAACAAAGAAGGCAGCAGCTCCTAAGGTAGCAGAGGTAGAAATCAACGAAAAGCACGTAGGTTTCAAGGCTGGTGACGTTTATCAGGCACTTGCAAAGTCAGAGAAGGCTATGTCTGTTGCTGAGATTGCAAAGACTGCAAAGATCTCTACAGAAGAAGTTTATCTCGGTCTTGGCTGGCTCTTCAAGGAGGGTAAGGTTGCAAGCGTAGAAGGCGGTATCGCTCTCGCTTAATAACTCTAAGAACAATTGCGATTAAATACATATAGTAAAGGCAGGTATCCATAAGATATCTGCCTTTATTATTGTTCCATTTTTCCGTATCAAATATTTGCCTCCTATCTACCTCCGTTATAGTTCCCTTATGGTTCCTATGTGACTCCCATTTCTATAATGGACTAAAAATGGGAGTTTTTAGGGTAGATCTACGTTTTTTCAAAGGAAGAATTGTTCGAATTTTCCGTTTTTCACCCTTTGCATCATACAGGTTCAAGTTCTTCAAAAACTCATATAAAAAACAGTGTAATACTATCACGAGAGAAAAGTGTTTTGAGAACAGAGGGGTATTACACTAACTTCAAACGACAATATAACCGAAGATTTCAGGAAGTACCTTCGAAGTGGCAAGGGGGTAAACTCAGTGATCCTTCGCTTATAGAGCGAGCATGAAGCGAAGGATCACTGAGTTTACCTCGAAGGCAGAGCGAAGGAGCAACAAAGGCACACCTACTTATAAGTGATTATCAGCAGATAATAATGTGTTACTAACGAGTTATAAATATCAGACGAAGGGCAAGACAAAAAAATCAGGAGTTTCTACGTAGGGGGTTGCACCCACACATTTCAAGCATTATATTTCTCTGATTTTCAAACAGTTAAGAGAGGTGCAACCGGGTTACACCAGGTGTAACCTTTTGCAAGGGGGTTGCACCCATTATTACTAATTGAATATCAGTACGTTACAAGCGTAAAAACGTTATGGTGCAACCCCCTACGTGAAAAACTCCCGAAAAGACAGTTTAGTTTGATAATGAGAAAAACTTAGTATTTACTGTTTCATTATCAATGGAGGACACATACTATGTCTTCGAATGTGATTATGTATATAAAAATGGAAAGTTCAAATTGGAAGAATGCCGTGAATATGATGATGAAGGCATGGAAAGTTGGAAGGTAGAATGATATTTTCCTTTCATCTTTGCACGGTTATCAAATATTATTATTACCTTTGTAAACAAATTCTATTATTAAATGTAGAATTCACAAAAAACATAGTTTTACTACCGAAACAAAAATTAATATAGAAAATGAAATACTCCCTGATTCTGCCTCTTGCAGCAATTCTTAGTGCATGTAGTTCGGTGGCAACATCGACTTCACAAGCAACATCATTATCAATGACTCCGTCTGTATCTAAGGCTCTGCCTGAACAGATTATCTACAGAATGAATGGCGACTATGCCAATCTTGTACCAGTAACTATGGACAACAACATGGAGGAAGTGATTTCGTATCCTGACCCTGTGGATATCAAGAGCAGTCAGGCTCCTATTGCCCTTGGTGATGGTTGGTTTCTCGATCGTCGAGGTATCAGCATGAACACTGCATTTACCGACTATACATACGAAGCTTACTCAGCACTCAGTAAGGTGCCTACAAAAGATGAAATCAAGGCTCATATCATAGATCGCCATGGCATAAAAGAGATTAAGCGTTGTGGCAGAAGACGCCTCACCGTTGAGCAGGCAAAGCAACTTGTCAAAGACGGATTCCCTGGCTGTAATAATGTTATGGCAGAGATTAATCTTTAGGGCAAATAAGTCGTCATACGAGTAAACCATTAATAATAAAGATATGAATTACTCTTTTAGAAAATTACTTGTTATGATTGCATTTGCTGCATGCGGAAGCACAGCTTATGCACAATTGCCTAACGAGAAATTCGGCAAGCCATCAGAAGTGGAATGGAACTACAAAGGTTGGGGTGATGCTATAGATGACGATGCCATCGTTCTATGCAAGACAATGACCGTTTCCTATGAGCTCAGCGAGCAGTTCGGTGGTGTTATTGAAGGTGTAAACGAACTCAATACCGATAATATGCAGTCACTTGGCAAGAATATGGTTACGATGGAAGGTATTGTCGTGAACCATGACTTTAAACTTCGTATCAAGATTCTAAAGCCAGAAGGTGCCAAGCATGCCAATATCGACATAACATATCAGGATGCGAAGGAGGTTAGTCATGACAATATTGACGAACTTCTCGACCTTAAGGTTAGGGTATTCTCTAAGAACGAAAAAGGTAAGGTCGTAAAGAGAAATGTCAACGTTTCAGACTTTGTCAAGGAGCGCATTAATGACACATACAAGGTTGTACATGTGGTGGTTCCTGACGTAAAAGCAGATGACATCATCGAATATACCTATAAGGTCAGAAGTCCAAGACCTTCTTTCCTATACGACTGGTCATTCCAGGAGGCTATTCCTGTGGTACATTCTAAATGCGACATCGAGATTCCAGCTTTCTTAACGTTTGACATGAATGTTCCTATCAACACCAAGCTCGTCAAGTCAAAGGTTGAGGCTGGTTACCTGATGTATGACACGAACAGAAAGGACATGAAGACTCCTAAGAAGTGTAGAACAAACCACTACACCATCGTTGGAGATAACATCTTGCCTGAAGGTCATGCTTTAACTCGCAATCAAGGTGGAGTCGAAGGAAATGCAGAAGTTAAAATCGCGAACTTCACCAGTAAGATCAAAAACGAAGGAGTTCCTGCTCCTGTAGAACTTCCTCAAGGCACTACACACCTGAAGATTAAGTAAATAACAATACTCCCCCAGCCTTTCCATCCAAGAATGACTGGGGGAGTTTTTTGTTTATAGTCAAACTTCAATACACTATTTTTCTTATTGTTACTTGTTACCTATTACCACTACCTTATGATATAATCAAAACGATCGAAGTTAGTGTAGCCAAATGATTGCAAGTATGCCTGACTCTTGTCTCTGTCCTCGTCTGCATTATGCTCTGGAATAAGAGGAAGTCGAAGAGTAATGCTTGGAAGTATCTCTGGATGCTCTGAGGCTATCCATTGAAGATTGGCAATGACACGCTCGTTGGTGATGCCGGAATATGCCTTGTAGATATCAGGATTGATGTCCTTAATATCAATAATCCATTCCTTGACGAATGGCAACACCTCCTCTACATTCTTTCGAGGCACATTAAGACTTGACTCCACAGATATACGCCATTCCTTAGGGCATTGCTCACAGAATGCCTTTATATACTTGCTATGAAGCAATGGCTCACCACCTCCGAACGTAACACCTCCACCAGTTGCAAGGAAATAGAGTTGGTCGATACGAAGTTCGTCGATGAGTTCCTCCACGGTACGCTCTATGCATTGCGTATCCGCAGAAAGACTCTGGGGATTAAGACAATATTTGCATCGCAATGGGCATCCATGGAATGCCACAAGAGTGGTAACGCCTTCACCATCAATAGCTAATCGATGGCGAGCAACACCTATCATCCGGCCTATGAGTTGTGAGTTTGACATAGTCAGTTAGTTATTAAAATCTATAGCTAAAGGAAAAGTATATTTACACTTTACCGCCATTCCTTTATGCTTACCAGGATTCCATTTTGGCATAGATAATATTAAGTTCACCAATGCCTCACCGAATTTCTGGCAACATGATCTAACAATTTTTACGTCAGAAATAGAACCATCTTCATTCACAATAAAATTTGCAATGGTTCTTGTATGATAACAGCTATCGTCTGGTTCCGGTGCTTTCAAGTTCTTACTTATAAATGACATCATTGCTGCAGTTCCCCCAGGAAATGAAGGAATTTCTTCAACAACATCATAAACGACATTCTCATCAGGGACATTATCGGATAACACATTGCTGAAATCTCCCATTATCACATCACTATCCTTTGTTTCTGAAACCAGATGTTTCCGTGTCTTCTTTGGAAGAACTTTATCTTCTTCCTCTTTAATAAGTGGGGCTGTAAACTTGACACGTTTCTTTACTATTTTTGTTGTATCACCATCATAAGGTTCAAGTTCACCAGTAAATACAGGCCTCATGACAGGTGACTTTCCCATCATAGAAATTGTATTATCTGATTTACAACTGCTAAGCGTCAACAAACTTGCAGACACACCAGCCAACACCACAGCCTTACCAAGCAACTGCCGCTGGTGCAACTGCTGCTCAAGATAGCGTACCTCAGCTTCACACTTTGGACATGTGCCAAGACAATCGCCCTTGTACTGACATTCCTCAACGACATACTCTATGTCATTCGCCTCCGCTATCTGACGACGAATCTCCTTGAGTATTCTGCAGGTTTTCTTTCCTTTTGCCATATTTATTGCTCGCTTACCTTTGTAGAATTAGAGTTGCCTCTCAGCAAGCGGAATGTTATAGGAAGAGTATATTTTATTCGTATTGGTTTACCCATATGTTCGCCAGGAATCCACTTCGGCATCGTTGAGATAACGCGCACAGCCTCAGCATCAAGTAATGGATGAACAGAAATTGCGACCTTAACATCTGCTACAGAACCATCTTCCGTAACAACGAATGTGCATACAACTCTTCCTTCGACACCGATACGCTCAGCTTCCTTTGGATACTTTATATTTTCTTTAAGATACTCCATTAATTTATCAAGTCCTCCAGGAAAAGTGGCCATGGTAGGCTCAGTCTGGATGACCGTTTCATCCTTATCATCCGCATCAAGGAATTCATCATCCTTTTCGCAAGAACACAATGCATACAGAGTAACCAGCATGCACATCGAGCATAAAACCCATCGAAGATCTTTTTTCAAAACATTTACCATAATTTATTTCTTGTTTACTTTTGTAGAATCACTTTCTTGATTTTTCGATTTTCTGAGTACAAAATTAAGAATATTATTTAGGAAAACAAAAAGATTTGCGAACTTTTTTGACCTTTGTTGCAACACATATTATGCCGATTACAAATCATACACCCCTATATATCAAGCAATTAGGTCAACAAAAGCACAATTTCCACGAAAAGCAATTGCAACACTTCAACACTATATGCAACACCTTTTCGTTCCTATGTAATACTATTCTCCTTATTGTTACCTGTTACTTGTTACCGATGTAGTTCCGATCAACATCCGCTATGATACCGTAGTAAAATCGCTATGAACGCAACAAATATGCGTGTTTGGAGTTTTTGTAGCAAAGTCACAGTGGAGGTAAATAGGAGTTATGACGAAAGATTTCAAGGGCACTTATAACGAGAAATCCCTATATTTACCTATATATGAAAAACGGAAATATAGGTGAAAGCATATATATGAACGGACAGTCCTCCATTTACATTTGCAACACACTGTTACTAAACACATTACAACGCACACGCACACTAAAGGACATGTGAAGGACATGTGAAGGACTAATGACAAATATACCTATATTCTCCGAAAAGGGAATATAGGTATATAGTTATTCAAGTTAGGTAGAATAACATAACATGAAGAGAGGACAAAAAAGCAGACATCAAACGACATCTGCTTTATATTGTAGAAAAAAAATTTTTAGAATGGAGTTTCAACCTGATTTCCAGCAAATGGATCATCAAGAGCCGAACCACGGAACTCACCTCCCTCTGGTGGTGGAGCAAAGCTACCTGCATCCTCTGGATTTCCGAAACGGGTAAACTCGCCACGGAAGTTGAGAAGCACATTACCTGTACTACCTTTACGGTGCTTGGCAATAATAATCTGAGCCATACCATGAAGGTCATTACCCTGTTCGTCCTGAAGGATGTGATAGTACTCAGGACGATGCACGAAGAGCACCATATCGGCATCCTGCTCGATGGCTCCCGATTCACGAAGGTCAGAGAGCTGTGGCACCTTTCCATCAGTTCCAGGGCGCTGCTCTACGGCACGGGAAAGCTGTGAGAGTGCGAGTACTGGTATGTCAAGCTCCTTCGCCAAGCCCTTCAGCGAACGAGAGATCATACTTACCTCTTCCTGACGGCTATTGAAGTTCATACCGTTGGCATTCATCAGCTGGAGATAGTCAATCATGATCATCTTAACGCCCTTCTCACGCACAAGACGGCGTGCCTTGGTACGAAGTTCGAAGACGGAAAGACCAGGGGTATCATCAACGTAGATAGGAGCATTTGACAGATTATCGATACGTGCATCAAAGCGCTGCCACTCATCATCAGAGAGCTTACCACTAAGAATCTTACCACCGGCAATCTCACATACGTTGGATATGAGTCGGTTGACAAGCTGCACGTTGTTCATCTCAAGAGAGAAGAAGGCTACAGGAACATTATAATCCACGGAGATATTCTTGGCAAGCGAAAGGGCGAACGATGTCTTACCCATGGCAGGACGTCCAGCAAGGATGATAAGGTCGGATGCCTGCCAACCAGATGTGATGTCATCAAGCTTATAATAGCCAGTTGGAACACCCGTAAGACCACCTTCATGCTGTGAAGCCTTGAGAAGAAGATCCTTTGCCTGAAGTACTACAGGAGCAATCTGGGTATAGTCCTGACGCATATTCTTCTGCGAGAGTTCAAAGAGCGAGCCCTCTGCCTCCTGCATAAGTTCATCAATATCAGAACTTTCGTCAAATGCCTTTCCCTCAATGGTACTTGCATAATTGATAAGCTGACGAGCAACGAACTTCTGTGCAAGAATACGGGCATGATACTCAATATTTGCCGAAGAAACCGTACTTGCTGATAGGTCGATGATATAGTTAGGTGCGCCCACCTCATCGTGAGTACCTTCCTGCTTGAGTTCTTCGATAACGGTCACCATATCAACAGGCAATTCACGCACATTGAGCTGCTGAATAGCCTTGAATATCTTCTGGTGACGAGGGTCATAGAATGTTTCAGGACGAAGGATTTCACTGACAACGGTAAAGGCATCAACGTCAATCATAAGGGCACCAAGAACGCGCTTCTCAATCTCAACCGACTGAGGAGGCATGTGACCGAGCGAGGTGTCAATCTGATTCTGCTGACGACGTGAGCGGGTGTTGGACTTTGCTGCTGGCATCTATTTATTTACTATTTGACGTAAGATCGACGAATGCGTTTATCTCTTGATTGATAGAGCCCCGAAGCGGGCGACACCTAAAAGGGCAGTCCGTGAGGGCTGTCAATGAAGGAAAAATGATTAATGAGCGCCATCGGTGCGACATCTAAAAACAGGATGATACTATAGGTGTCGGCCCTACAGGCCTTACACAAACCAAACCATTCTACATAACAGCCCTCACGGACTGCCCTTTTAAATGTCGCCCACTTCGGGGCTCGTACATCACGAAATCCAAACAACTTGAATATGCATATATTACAATTGCAAGCGATAAATTCGTCGAACAAGTGATATTTACTAATTTCGGAGTGCAAAGATATGAAAAATTCCGAACATTAAGGGATTGTGGAAAGTTAAATTTTATTTTTAACATAATTATGCCTCAGAAAACTTCTCTTACTCACTTATTTTTCGTATCTTTGCACTTGTTATAAACTTTGTAATTCGTAATTTGTAACTTGTAATTAACATGATTGTATTTCCTTGTGCAAAGATAAATCTAGGTTTGAACGTAGTAGAGAAGCGTCCAGACGGCTACCATAATCTCGAAACAGTATTCTACCCTATCCCACTCACCGATGCTCTGGAAGTGACTCCAATGGATGAGAAATACCCACTTGAGAGTCGCTACGACCTTAAGATGAACGGTCCGGAGGCTATGGAATGCCCTGACGAGTCGAACCTCGTAGCAAAGGCTTTCAATCGTATTGCCGACAACTACGATGTGCCTCGTATGCACATACATCTTTATAAAGGTATTCCATCACAGGCAGGATTGGGTGGTGGTTCAAGTGATGCCGCCTATATGATTCGTCTTCTTGATGAATACTGCAATCTCAACATCGGTAATCGCGAAATGGAACGTCATGCAGCAAAACTTGGTGCTGATTGTGCTTTCTTCATAACAGCAGAACCAGCTTACGCAACAGGTATTGGTGATGAGCTCAAGCCTATTGCAAGTGAGAAAGAATGCAAGGACTACCTCAAGGGCTACTGGCTGGCTTTGGTGAAACCTCCTGTTGCAGTTTCTACCAAGGAGGCATACTCAAACATCAAGCCTCGCAAACCAAAGAAATGCTGTAAGGATATCGTTATGCAGCCTATCGAGACATGGAAGGATGAACTTTTCAACGACTTCGAGGAAGGCGTTTTCGCTATCCATCCAGAACTTGCAGACATCAAGCAGTCACTCTACGATAAAGGTGCCTTATACGCTTGTATGAGTGGTAGCGGTAGCAGTATCTTCGGCATCTTCAAGGATAAGCCAGAAGGAATCAGCGAGTTGTTTGCAGATAGCAAGTGCTATGTGATGGAATTATAAAGTAAAAGGTAAAAAATAAAAAGTGTGATTAGTATTTTCACTTGTATATTCAACCTCACGCATACAAAGCAACATAGTGTAATTATACTTTTCACTTTTTAATTTTTCATTTTAAATTCAGCAAAATGGATAATCAGAAAGAGCTATTCCCTGTTGTTGATGAAGAGGGAAATGTTATAGGAAGCATCTCTCGTGGAGAAGCGCATAATGGAACGAAGATTCTGCACCCTGTAGTGCATCTGCATGTGTTCAATTCCAAGGGAGAGTTGTATCTACAGCATCGTCCTGCATGGAAGGACATACAGCCAGACAAATGGGACACCGCAACTGGAGGCCATGTAGATTATGGTGAGAATGTGGAAGATGCACTTCAAAGAGAGGTTCGTGAAGAGCTCGGCATCATCGATTTCACCCCTGAGATCATCTGCAAATACGTGTTTGAAGGTGCACGCGAAAGAGAACTCGTCTATGTCAACAAAACCGTATATGATGGTGAGGTAAAGCCAAGCGACTCCGAACTTGCAGGTGGCAGATTCTGGTCAATAGACGAGATAAAAGACAATATCGGAAAAGGTGTCTTTACTCCAAACTTCGAAGATGAATTTATCGGCAAGATACTAAAGACTATTTAGGTAGTTTTTACCTCCACTATTCTTCATAGGTAAACTCAGTGAAAGTCCCATACAAGGCTTACTTCCAAAGGGAGCTTCACTGAGTTTACCTATCTTTCACATAGGCGTTACTTTCCTGTTATTTTTGCTTTATCATCAACAAGCAAATAATAATAACTGAAGAAAAGAGAAAAAACTCACTTTTTTTTTGAGTTTGTTATTTTTTTTCGTAACTTTGCAGCGGAAAATGGAGGTATGGGTAAAACACCTATACCATAAGTATTCCTTAGGTTGTCATCATAGGCAACAAACATTATTAAAATTATAAATTAAAAACAAATCATGGACGACTATCACGCGACAAGTACTAATATGTGCAAGGCGTGAGACAACCTAACCCAATAGGCTGATTCTCACACCTTATAATATATTAGTAATCCGTAGCAAACTTGAGAATCAGCTAATATGAGAACATTTTGGAACACCAAAGCTGGACTCCACAAAATTGAAGAGTGGGAGTCCAACTGCTGGATGCAGATAACATGTCCGAGCGAAGAAGACAAGAAGATGTTGGAAGAAAGATTCGAGATTCCAGACTACTTTCTGTCAGACATCTCCGATACGGACGAGAGAGCTCGTTATGAGTATGACGATGGTTGGATGCTCATCATCCTCCGTATCCCTTACGTCAAGGAAGTACGCTCGCGTACACCTTATACAACCGTACCTCTTGGTATCATCCATAAACGTGACGTCACAATCACGGTATGCTACTATGAGACCAATATGATGATCGACTTTGTGAGCTACCAGCAGCGTCGCAATGAGGGATTCGTGGACTATGTGGATATGATTTTCCGCATGTTCCTCTCAAGTGCCGTATGGTATCTGAAGCGACTGAAGCAGATAAGCTTGATAATAGACAAGGCAAAGCGCGATATGGATCACAACGTGGACAATGCTTCGCTCATTAGTCTGTCAAGACTTCAGGATTCTTTGACGTATTTCCTCACAGCCATCCGTGGCAATGAGACTCTGCTTCAGAAACTCCGTTTCAAACTTCAAGTGGACGAGCTTGATGCCGACCTTATCGAAGACGTAAACATCGAGATGAGTCAGGCACGAGAGACAGCCAGAATATACTCTGAGATTCTTGACTCGACGATGGACACCTATCAGGGAATCATCAACAACAACATGAATACGGTGATGCGTACACTCACATCCGTGAGTATCATCCTCATGTTCCCTACCCTCATCTCGTCACTCTTCGGAATGAACCTTGTCAACGGTATGGAATTAAACCCTATCGGATTTCCTGTAGCATTGGGAATTTCCATAATCGTTTCAGTTGGATCATGGTGGTTCCTTCGCTTCAAAAAACTGATTTAGAAGAGCTAAATATGCCATTCTCTACACAGATTTTATAACTATTATGGATGAAACTGCAAAAACATTTAATTTATTTTTGCAGTTTCATTTTTTTTATCTATATTTGCAAAGTATTTGTGCCTCTGCACTATGTGCATACACCTAAATTTGTATTTGTGAACATCGAATCATTAATCTAAAACAGTAAATGATGGACTCTCAAGAAGAAGAAAAGCGCATCTATGCTACTAAGCAGGAGGTGCTCGACCGCGTTAAGGAACTTGCTCAGGAAGAAAACCCAAGCAAACAGGAGATTGACCACTTGAAAGTGGCTTTCTATCACCTTCTCAACATTGAGCGCGAAGCTCAGCAGAAGGCTTACATTGAAGCGGGAGGCGACCCTATGCAGTACGTGGTGCCTACTGATGAAGACGAGCAGGTCTTCAAAGCCGAAATGACTATTGTACGTGAAAAACGCCAGAAGGCAATCCTTGCACAGGAAGAAGAAAAGCAGAATAATCTTAAGCGTAAACTGGAGATCGTTGAGCGCATCAAGACTCTCGCTACATCTCCGGAAGAAGCTAACAACGCATATCAGGAATTTAAGAATCTCCAAAACGAATGGAAGGAAATCAAGGCTGTTCCTGCAGAGAATGCAACAGATCTCTGGAAGAGTTATCAGCTTTGCGTAGAGCAGTTCTACGACCTTCTCAAGCTCAATAGCGAAGCTCGTGAATACGACTTCAAGAAGAACTACGAGATGAAGATCGCTATCTGCGAGACAGCAGAGAAACTTGCAGAGGAAGAAGATGTTATCAGCGCTTTCCATCAGTTGCAGGAACTTCATACTCAGTATCGTGAGATTGGCCCTGTTGCCAAGGAACTCCGCGATGAGGTTTGGAATCGCTTCAAGCAGGCAAGTACAGTAGTTAACCGCCGTCACGCTGCACACTTCGAGTCTATCCGTTCACAGGAAGAGCAGAATCTCGTACAGAAAGAGGCTCTCTGTGAAAAGGTTGAAAGCATAGCAGCTACACCAGCAAAGAGTTCTTCTGACTGGGAGGAAAAGACAAAGGAGGTTATTGCACTTCAGGCAGAGTGGAAGACTATCGGTTTTGCACCACAGAAGATGAACGTGAAGATCTTCGAGCGTTTCCGTAGTGCTTGTGACACATTCTTCAATGCAAAGAATATATATTTCAAGGAACTCAAGGAGCGTTTCAACGAGAATATCGCAAAGAAGCAGGCTCTCGTAGAACAGGCTCAGGCTCTTGCAGAATCAACAGATTGGAAAGCTACATCAGATAAACTCATCCAACTCCAGAAGGACTGGAAGACTATCGGTATGGTTCCAAAGAAGATTGGCGACGAGCTCTGGAATAATTTCCTCGGTGCTTGCAACAAGTTCTTTGAGGCACGTAATGCTGCTGGTGCAGGTCAACGTAATGAGGAGCACGAGAATCTCGAGAAGAAGAAGGCAATCATTGAGCAGCTCAAGGCTCTCATCGAAAGCGAAGAGGATGGTCTTCAGCAGAAGATGCAGGCTCTTACAGCAGAATACAACGGTATCGGCCACGTACCTTTCCGTGAAAAGGACGCTCTCTTCCGTGAGTATCACGACACACTTGACACTCTCTACAAGAAGCTCAACGCTTCAAGCCGCAGCCGTCGTCTTGACAAGTTCAAGAGCAATCTCAAGGATGCTGCACAGCGTAGCGAGAATGCCGTAAACGATGAGCGCACTCGTCTTCAGCGTCGCTATGAGGCTCTTAAGCAGGAGATTCAGACTTACGAGAACAACCTCAACTTCCTCTCTGCTACAAGCAAGAAGGGTAATAGTCTTATCGACGAGATGAATCGTAAGATGCAGAAGCTTCGTGATGATCTCGACCTCATCAAGGAGAAGATCAAGGCTACAAAGGAAGCATAAACAATCAAAATAAGCAATAAAAAAAATCCAGTCTAAGAAATTTAGACTGGATTTTTTATTTAGTGATGGTAAAATAATAACTTCCTACGTTTTTTTATTTTCTTTGAGCCGCTTTTATTCATCTTGTTGGCTATTTTTGTGTTGTTCCTCAGTCATGTAGCCCGCTACACTCCTTCGTCTCAACGCAAAAATATCTCAACAATCTGAACAAAATCGTCCGAAGTTATTATTTCACCATCACTTAGTAAAAGCAAAAACAAAGAATTCAAATTGGCATTATCATTATTACACAACTATGTAACTTAAATTCTTCACTTTTCACTCTTAACTCTTAACTTTTCATTGATTCAGATTACTGCATCTGCAGATAAGCCTGTGCCTCAAGAGCAGCCTTACAGCCACTACCTGCTGCTACAATAGCCTGACGATAGATAGGATCACACACATCACCGGCAGCAAAGACACCATCTACATTAGTACGAGGTGTACCACCAATGGTCTTAATGTACCCCATATCATCAAGATCAATCTGTCCCTTGAAGATATCAGTATTTGGCTTATGACCAATAGCAAGGAAGAAACCATCAATTGCTACGTCATACTTTTTCTCATCAGCCTCACCCTGACGCTGAACAAGATGCATGCCTTCTACGCCATTCTCGCCATAGAGACCGATGGCATTATGCTCAAAGAGAATCTCAATGTTCTCTGCATCCTTAACACGCTGCTGCATAATCTCAGAAGCACGGAGATAGTTCTTACGCACTACGAGATACACCTTCTTACAAAGCCCTGAAAGATAGAGTGCATCCTCACAAGCAGTATCACCACCACCTACTACAGCTGTCACCTTCTTACGGTAGAAGAAACCATCGCAAGTAGCACATGCACTAACGCCCTGACCATTATACTTCTCCTCGTCAGGGAGTCCAAGATACTTAGCCTTAGCACCAGTAGCAATAATAACGGTGTCAGCCTCTATCTGATTTCCATCATCAGTAGTAAGCACGTATGGCTTCTTGCTGAAATCTACAGAAGCAATCTCACCATCACGGATATCACAACCGAAGCGTTCTGCCTGCTCACGAATCTCCATCATCATCTGATTGGCATCAACACCTTCCGGATAGCCAGGGAAATTCTCTACGATTGTAGTCTGAGTAAGCTGACCACCAGTCTGCATACCACAATACTCTACAGGCTGAAGATTTGCACGACCTGCATATATACCAGCAGTATATCCAGCAGGACCGCTACCTATGATTAAGCATTTAACGTGTTCCATTTTTCTTGATTCTTTTTCGATGTTTCGAGAACTCGAGATTTCGAAGATTCGATTTTCGCTTTAATTACAGCATCGCTGCAATCTGCTCATCAATTTCTTCAATTGAAGTAGATGGAGCAAAACGTGCTACAACGTGTCCCATCTTATTCACGAGAAACTTAGTGAAGTCCTCTGTGATATCACCTTCCTTCATCTCACGGAGGTGTTGATAGAGAGGCTCTGCGTCAGAACCATTAACCTTTACCTTCTTAAAACGAGGGAACTCGGTGTTATAGTTATCCTTCACGAATGAGTGTACCATCTCGTCAGTACCAGGACATGACTTGGTAGGCTGATTGCTTGGGAAGTCAAGAACTGCAAAACCCTGAGCGTGGTGCTTCTCGTAGAGAGCCTCAAGTTCTGCGTACTGAGGTGTATATTCACTCTTGATTGCTGTATTAACGATAAGAAGTACCTCATTAGCATAGTTACGGAGAGGTACTGCATTGCCCTTTCTATCTTTAACAGTATAGTCAAAAACTGTGTTCATTTATGTTGTTATATAGTATGTATACAAAAATTGCAATTTGCAAAAAAAGTGCATTTGCCCGCATATGCAACTACGAGTAAATGCACTTTCTCACTTTCCTTACGGAAGGCGGGGTAGAGAATTTCTCTTGATATATTGAGAAAAATCTTACTTCTTGATCTTACCGAAGCGCTGCATGAAGCGATCAACGCGACCTGCTGTATCAACAAGCTTGCTCTTACCTGTATAGAATGGGTGAGATGTGCTTGAGATTTCGATCTTTACTACTGGGTAAGTCTCGCCTTCAAATTCTACTGTATCGTTTGTTTTGCAAGTAGACTTTGTAAGGAACATATCGCCGTTGGACATATCCTTAAATACGACGGGGCGATAGTTTTCTGGATGAAGATTCTTTTTCATTTCTGTTTTTAAATTGTTATTTATGCAAAATTGCGCTGCAAAGTTACTAAATTTTATCGAGAATAAGGAATGATGAATTAATAATCACGTTCGCATTTAAACATAATTAACATAAATCAAGGTTATTGGGTGTTAGGTGATGGGTGTTAGGTGTTGGTGGTTTGAAAACTCCGAGCCTTTGGGTGTACTCTTCTCCGCGCACCGGCTCCCTCCCTATGGGGGAGGGCGGGGGGAGAGGCTTTTAATCTTTAATCTCTAATCCAGAAAGCTCAGAATCTTCCTTAGCCTCAACAGCCATTTCTGCATTCTTTGCCATCTCAGCAGCCTTTTTCTCAGCTGCCCTGCGGATAGCGAAGACCTTGAATATGCTGATAAACATGCCGATACCGCTGATAATCATTGCCCAACCGAGGAAGAATAATGGTGATGAAGCTATAGACTCTGGATAAACCAAGGCACAGATTGATGCGAGAAGCATAACAACAGGCATCAGCCAATATCCCCAACCTACTCTACCATAACGACTGGCCATCAGCAAATCTGCGATCTGATATACAGCAACAAGAAGGACGATAGCAGCAAAGATATAAGTCAGCCAACTTAGGAATGTCTCTGGCATTGATGCAAGGATTACGCCAAGTATAATGCTACCAATTCCGACAATAGGATAGAAAGGCTTACTCTGATTGATTGGATTTCCCTCTGAATCCAAGAGGAAAACACCTTCTGCCTCCATCTTAAGAGCACGCTTATGCTGAACATAATATGATATGCAAGAGATAATACCAGAGATAAAGAATATAGCACCAATGCCTACAGTAAGCCATGTTACCATATCCTCACGGAATTTCACGACAAGTACTCCTGCAAGTATTACAAGAGCTGGTGTAAGTAAACTAAGTAGTTTCTTCATTGTTTTGTTTTTTTATTTTTTTCGAGTTCTCGAAGTTTCGAGATTTCGTTTTTATTCGAGATTTCACAAAGTAATAGCCACCTATGCCATTCAAGATAGCATAAGTGGCTACAAAAGTACAAATTTTATTTTATCCAACAAAATAATAAAGAAAAATTTGTACTTCCCCCAAACATTTTCTATTCACCTAATTCCTTTTTTATCTGCGTCCACCATGACCTCCATGTCCACCGCCATGTGAACCACCACCATGAGAACCACCTCCGTGAGAACCACCTCCGTGAGAACCACCACCATGGTGAGATCCACCGCCGCTATAGCTACCGCCACGGCTACCACCGTGTGAACCAGCTGAAGGACTTGTTGAGGTGCTGCGACTTGGAGTGAATGAACGTGTAGAAGACTCACTTCTTGTAGAAGAACTACGATCGAATGATCTACGCTCTGAAGAACCTGAACGTTCTGGAGCCACATGACTTGAGCTACGCTCTGAGTTGAAGCCTTGGCGACCTACAGTTGTACGTGTGCTGCTCTCGCGACCACCACTATAGCGTGAACCACTATTATGGTTTTCTCTGCGCTGTTCTACGTCACCACGTCCAACATGTCCACGAGAACCACGTTCTACATGTCCACCACGAGTTCCATGTTCTATACGACCACCACGATAATCACCACGGTTCCAACCATCACGCATACCAGAGAAACTGCTGCGATGAGTTACACGATGAGAATGGCTGAAGTTTGTGTGATACCAAGAGTGACCACCATTGTGATGCCATCCGTGTCCACCTCTATATGTTACATAGAAATGAGGACGACCGAAGTAGAAATAATCGCGATGTGGGTAGCGAGCGTAGATACCGAAGTGCCAGTGGCCTGCATCCCACCACAATGGGCGATAGAAATAACTTGCTGCGCAGAAAGCATCATACTGCCAATCGAGAAGAATATATCTCAAATCTGCGTTACGATGAATCCAGTAGTCTGCGAAAACATCGTCGTATGTATTTACGCTAAGAAGGTAGTCGAGGTTGATTTCGTATGCAGCCTCATACTGCTCTTCATCGAGGTTCAGCTCGTAAGCCATCTTATCTGTAAGAAACAGAGCCTGCTCACGTGCCTGCTCGTATCCCATAGCGTTAGCTGTTGTGAAGAAGGTGCTCAGAAGAGCGACCATTGCTATTATCATCTTTTTCATAATGGTATATTTTTTAACGTTAATACTCCTTATTATAAATATTAGAAAGCAATTGTACGACCAGTTGTCGTTTGTTTCTGTTGCAAAAGTACAAACATTTCCTTGCCTGCCAAAAGGTTTTTCCCTAATCGCAAAAGGAAATTCCCTAATTGCAGCCTCTTCCCCCGTCCTCCCCCGTAGGGAGGGAGCCGGTGCGCGGAGAAGAGTACACCCAAAGGCTCGGAGTTTTGCAAACCACCAACACCTAACACCCATCACTAATGCCCTCATTTTTGTAAAGTCCAGATTACAATTTTAAGAAAACATACACTTTTAGATAAACTTTTTTGAGAAAATCCTTGCAAGTTATCAAAAATCGCAATACCTTTGCAGTGTACTACTACAATAGTACACCATAACAATAATAAAACAACGATTATAAACATCAAATTAATAAAGGTAAATATGATAAGAATAGAAAACATGTCCTACATCTACCCAAAGGGACGTAACAACATTCACACAAACCTGAATCTGAATCTCGAAGAGAACAAGATTTATGGTCTTCTTGGTAAGAACGGCACTGGTAAGTCAACCCTACTCTACCTCATCGCAGGACTTCTTCGTCCAACAGAAGGTACGATAACAATGGAGACCACAGATGAAGAAACTGGCGAAAGAAAAGATTTCATCACCTTCAAGCGAAATCAGGAAGTACTAAGAGATATCTTCTTTGTAAACGAAGAATACACACTTCCTGCAATAAAGCTCGACGAATGGTCAAAGTCACTCGGAAGCTTCTACCCTAACTATAGCGAAGAGATGTTCAGACAATGTCTTGCAGATTTCGACATAAAGGGAAATCCAAAGCTCACCACCCTATCAATGGGTCAGCAGAAGAAAGTAATAATCTGCTTCGCACTTGCAAGTGGTGTAAGATACCTTCTGATGGATGAGCCAACCAACGGACTTGACATTCCAAGCAAGGCACAATTCAGGAAAGTGGTTTCAAGTTGCATGAGCGATGACAGAACAATCGTCATCTCAACCCATCAGGTTCACGACATCGAATTCCTTCTCGACCACATCATTATAATAGACAATGACCGACTTCTGCTCAACGCCTCAACTGGTGAGATAACCGAAAAGTTCACATTCGAATACAGAATACCTGGAAGTTCTACAGAAGGAGTCATCTATCAGGAGCCAACCCTTCAAGGCAATGCAACGATGGCATATAGAAAGAGTACAGATCCAGAGACAAATCTCAATCTTGAACTTCTCTTCAACGCTGCAATAACAGGACTTTTCTAGCAAGAAGCCACAAGGTCGAAATTCCGTTGAAAATTCGCTCAAAGTCCCATTAAAGTCCCATTAAACTCCCATTGAAGTCCCATTAAATCCAATTTTAATTGGAGGTGAATTGGAGTTGTATTGGAGGTGAATTGGAATTACAACGGAGTCACAACAGAGGCAGGTACTCCATAACAAATCAACATAACAAAACAGCAATTATGAAACAATATATTATCCTTCCAATAGCAATTATCACAATGATAGCTATGATTCTTTTCACATCATGTACAATAAGTGTAAAAGACACCAACGACATCAAGGAAGTAGGCGAGATAAAGACCGAAACACGATCAATAGAAGCATTCAACGAACTCAGAATAGAAGGCTTGGTTGAAGTGGAATACATAATATCTGATTCCACACGAATGGAACTTGAAGGTGGAGAAAACATCCTTCCAACCATCAAAACCGACATACGCGGAACAAGACTTTGGATTAAAGACGAAATAAATTCAAGTTCTCCTCAGGTTAGTTCAGATGGACGCACAATCCACTACAGAGGTGCATCAGACAGTTGGGATAGCAAGACATCTAACGTAAAGATCAGAATCTACGCACCTTGTTTCAACGAGGTACAGATGGCAGGAGCCTCAACATTTAACGCAGATTCATTATCAACAAGTTCATTCATAGGCAAACTTGCTGGATCTTGCAACCTTAACATCAAGAACTTATCATGCGATAATACAAGAATATCAACAGCAGGAGCAAGCGAGCTGAATCTCGGATTAACCAAGACAAAATCCACACAGATTGAGACAGCTGGAAGTAGCGAAGGAAACATCCATTTCAACGACTGCGAATACGCTCTCATCAAGGTTGCAGGTGCTTGTACGATGAAGTTGTCAGGTACTCTCAACTCTCTCGACAAGAATATTGCAGGAGCAGCAGATATCAATACAGACAATCTGACTCTCAAGAACAACAATTAAACATTTACTATTAGTAACTTATTAAAAATTAGCATTATGATCAAGCAAATCATCCTTCATAATTTTCTTCTTGAGAAGCGTAATATCATCGCTTGCACATGCATCATGACCGCAGTAATGCTCTTCTTCTCAATAGCGACGAATACCTACATTGATAACACCAACACAATGAGAGTGAACTATAGTACTGCTGTAGGCTTCGCGAATGTCACTATCTGGTTCTGCCTCGTCTATACAGCAAGCCGTATGTTCCGTTATCTCAACGACAAGAAGACTGCTATCCCATTCCTTATGCTTCCAGCATCAAATAAGGATAAGTTCTTAGCCAACTGCATAATGGGCATTGGCGGCACATTCGCTATGTTTATCACAGCCCTCCTTAGCGCTGATGTACTTCAGGCAATATTCAATCTCGCCACAAAATTCACAGCAGGTAGTCTGACAGTTCACTTTGTAGAAGACCTTCTATACAGTCAGAGTTTCATCTTCAACGGCATAGAACTCCTCAACAACACATTTTGGACTATTCTGATGCTATTCTGGACACATGCGATCTTCACTCTCGGATCTACATTGTTCCGCAAATACCAGCTCATCAAGACAGTTCTCTCTCTTCTCGCAGCTTTCATGCTCTTGATGATTCTCATATCATGTATGGCAGTTCCATCACTCTATAATAAGGACGTAACGATTCATTTCCTCGTCGATCCAAAGATCATGTTCTATGTAACGATTTCTATCGTCATCCTCGGAACAACTATAGGAGCTTACTACCTGGCTTACCGCAGATTCTGCAATAAGACTATAGTATAAACAATTCTCAAGAAATCGATAATTCGAAAATTCGAAAATTCGACAATTCGAAAATTCGACGATTCGAAAACTCGAAATCTCGAAGAAATAATTCAATTGTCAACAGCCTATGTTCACATCAGATAAACCAATCTACCTGCAGATGGCCGACAGAATGAAGGAGGAGATTCTCTCCGGAACTTATTCCGACGACATGCGCATACCTTCGGTCAGGGAATATGGCGTTCTTCTACAGGTAAACACGAATACGGCAGTAAAATGCTACGAGCAACTATCCCGCGATGGTATCATCTACCAAAGACGAGGAATGGGCTACTTCGTAACAGCTGGAGCTCGCGACCGCATCATGCAACAGCGCAAGGAAGAGTTCTTCCAGACCACCTGCCCACAACTAAAGAAAGACCTCGAACTCCTCGGCATCACGATCGAGGAATTCGTATCACACATCTCATAAATTATGATTAAGCTAAAAGACATCAACAAGACATACCAGGGAGCCCAACCACTTCACGTTCTCAAGGGCATCGATCTCCACATCAAGAAAGGTGAGTTCGTAAGTATCATGGGCGCCTCTGGTTCGGGAAAGTCAACACTTCTCAACATCCTCGGAATCCTCGACAATTACGACACAGGCGAGTATCTTCTCAACGATGTGCCTATCTGGGGATTAAGCGAGACAAAAGCTGCCGAGTATCGAAACAAGATGATCGGATTCATCTTCCAGTCATTCAACCTCATATCATTCAAGACTGCTGTTGAAAACGTAGAGCTTCCTCTTTTCTATCAGGGAGTGAGCCGAAAGAAACGTCATCAGATGGCACTTGAATATCTCGACAAGCTCGGTCTCCTACCTTGGGCAGACCACTACCCTAACGAGATGTCGGGAGGTCAGAAACAGCGAGTCGCCATCGCACGCGCTCTCATCACACATCCTCAGATAATCCTTGCCGATGAGCCTACTGGTGCTCTCGATTCAAAGACCAGCGTAGAGGTCATGGATCTTCTCAAGGAACTTCACGAAAAGGAACACATGACCATCGTTGTAGTCACACACGAAAGCGGTGTAGCTAACGAAACCGACAAGGTCATACACATCAAAGACGGTCTTATCTATAAGGTTGAGGAAAACTACGATCATCATCTTGTATCTAAGGATTACGTAAAATAAGACTCTATGGAATTACTCAAAGAAATATGGTCATCGGCGAGGCGCAACAAGCTCCGAACCTCCCTCACGGGATTTGCCGTTGCCTGGGGTATCTTCATGCTAATCTTTCTCTTAGGTGCAGGCAATGGACTCATAAATGCCCAGATGCACTCAATGAATGAGACCATGACCAACTCCATGCAGGTATGGGGAGGAACAACCTCCAAACCGTACAACGGACTCAAGGAAGGACGCAACATCAGTCTCAAAGACAAGGACATAACAACAACACGTACAGCCTTTACCGACTGCATCGACTTTGTTGGTGGAGAGATAATGGAAGGTTCCGGACAGACCATCACCTATGGCCAGAACTACATCACTCCAAGCATCTATGGTGTGGCTCCGGAATATCTCATGATCGAGAAATACAAACTTCTCCACGGACGTTTCATCAACGATCTCGACATGCAGCAACAGCGCAAGGTGATAGTCATCAGCAAGCGTATGGCAAAAGAACTCGACAAGTCATACTCAAGTCTTCTGGGCAAGTACGTTAAGGTCAACAACTTCGCCTTCAAGGTCGTAGGTATCTATAAGGAAGACGAAAGCAGTCA
The DNA here is from genome assembly GCA_002317355.1 of Prevotellaceae bacterium UBA1710. Classification (GTDB taxonomy): domain Bacteria; phylum Bacteroidota; class Bacteroidia; order Bacteroidales; family Bacteroidaceae; genus Prevotella. The sequence goes on from DCJC01000006.1 coordinate 79,045, forward strand.
GTCGAATGATGCTTTCTGCCCATTCACCACATTCAAGACAATGTACGGCAAAGGCGACAACGTGGGTAGCATCATCTTCACCTTCCACGGCATCAACACCGTAGAAGAGAGCGATGCCTTGGAGGAACGTTATCTTCAGAAGATAAACCGCAACCACGATGCTGCACCCGACGATAAGAGCGCACTCTGGATATGGAACCGCAATACCAACAGCCTTCAGATGGAAACAGGCATCAGCGTCATCCGAACAGCCCTTTGGGTTATCGGTTTGCTGACACTCCTCAGCGGTATCGTAGGCATCAGTAATATCATGCTCATCACCGTGAAGGAACGAACACACGAGTTCGGCATCCGAAAGGCTATCGGAGCAAAGCCACTGTCCATTCTCAAACTCATCATCACCGAGAGTATCATCATCACTTCGTTCTTCGGATACATCGGAATGGTTATCGGCGTCATCGCCAACGAATGGATGGATGCGACAATCGGTCATAAGACAATGGACACGGGTATGTTCGAGGTTAGCATGTTCCTCAACCCAACCGTCGGACTCGACGTCTGCATCGAGGCAACCGTGGTAATGATTCTTGCAGGAACAATAGCAGGCATCATCCCTGCATGGAAGGCTGCAAAGATCCGACCAATCCAGGCATTGATGAGTAACTAAGAATCAAAAGGAATAAACATTATGGCAAACATAATTCACAAAATACGACAAGCGATTCCCGACATCGATACATATCGTGAGATTCTCGATACGATAACTCGAAACAAGAGCCGCTCGTTCCTTACGGGTTTCGGAGTCTTCTGGGGAGTCTTCATGCTCATCCTCCTCATCGGAGGTGGACAAGGACTCAAGGAACTCCTCGCCAAGAATTTCGACGGATTTGCCTCCAATACGGTTTTCATCTTCGCCGACCGAACTACAAAGGCATACGACGGTTTCCGAAAGGGCAGGCAATGGTGTACTACCGATGTCGATGTGGAACGACTGCAGAATCAGATTCCTGAACTCGACGTTGTAACCCCAATGTTATTCGCAGGTTCCTCTACAGCTATCTATGGCGATAAGAAGACCAACGGCAATGTTAAAGGCATAAAGCCAAGCTACGAGAAGGTACAGGCATCGAAGATTCGTTACGGACGCACTCTCAACGAGATGGACGATGAGAAATCCAGAAAGGTTTGTGTCATAGGCAAGAAAATCTACCAAGATTTATTCTCACCAGGAACAGATCCATGCGGGCAACGCATCAAGGTTGGAAATATATACTATCAGATAGTTGGAGTAGATTTCAATAGCTCTTCTATAAGTATTAACGGCAGATCAACAGAGGCAATATCCATTCCGTTCTCCGTATGCCGCAAGACCTATAACTTCGGCAATCAGGTTCACGCCATAGCAATGACCGGAAGAGGAAGCGTAAAGATGAGTTCTCTCAGCGATAAGATGCGCTCTATCGTTGCAAGGGCACACCACATCGACCCAACCGACGAACGAGCAATATCCGTATTCAATACCGAGATGATGTTCAGTATCATCGACAGTCTTTTCTCAGGTGTCAATTTCCTCATCTGGCTCATAGGTCTCGGAACAATCCTTGCAGGTGCCATCGGAGTTAGTAATATCATGATGGTTACGGTAAAGGAACGAACCACGGAGATCGGCATCCGCAGAGCCATAGGAGCCACACCAAAGATGATTCTCTCGCAGATTCTCTCTGAAAGTCTATTGCTCACAGCTGTAGCAGGCATGAGTGGCATCCTCTTCGGAGTAATGATTCTCCAGATGCTCGAACTCGCCAACACTACCGATGGCATTCTCGAAGCCCACTTCCAGGTCAACTTCTGGACAGCTATCTTCGCTGCCATCCTACTCTCTGTTCTCGGCACAGCAGCCGGTCTCGCACCAGCTTATCGCGCAATGGCTATCAAGCCTGTCGATGCAATGAGAGATGAATAAATAAAAATAAAAAGAAAAACGAAACATCGAGATCACGATTTTTCGAAATCTCGAGAACTCGAACAACCGAAATCTCGAAGCCTCGAATTATCGAAACCTCGAAAAAAAAACAAAAAAAATCACAACTCAAAATGAAATATTCAAAGTTAATCATCGCCGCTATCATCGGCATTATCTTCATCGGAACATTCGTATTCCTTTATCAGAAGTCACAACCAGAACCAATAGTATATAATGAGTTCACTCCAAAGATGGGTGACGTAAGCAAGACAACCCTCATAACAGGTAAGATTGAGCCTCGAAACGAGGTAAACGTAAAGCCGCAGATCTCTGGTATCATCACCGATATCTATAAGGAGGCTGGTGATTATATCCAGGCTGGAGAAGTCATCGCAAAGGTAAAGGTTATTCCAGACATGGGGCAGTTGAGTAGTGCAGAGTCACGTGTTCGCCTTGCAGAGATCAACGCACAGCAGGCTAAGACTGACTTCGACCGCGACAAGGCTCTCTTTGACAAGCACCTCGTAACAGCAGAAGCATTCGACAAGACTCGTCAGGCTCTCAAGCAGGCTCAGGAAGAGGTTAATGCTGCCAACGATGCCCTCGAGGTTGTTCGCGATGGTGTCTCTAAGAGCAATGCAAGCGCAAGTAGTACTCTCATCCGCAGCACTATCTCTGGTGTCATCCTCGACATCCCCGTAAAGGTTGGTAATACCGTCATCCTCTCCAACACCTTCAATGATGGTACAACTATCGCAACCCTCGCTAACATGAAGGATCTCATCTTCCGTGGCAATATCGACGAGACTGAAGTTGGACAACTCAATATCGGTGTTCCAATGAAGATTACCATCGGTGCTCTTCAGGATGTAAAGCTCAATGCATCACTCGAATACATCTCTCCAAAGGCTGTTGAGAACAATGGTGCTAACCAGTTCGAAATCAAGGCTGCCATCGATGTAAAGGGTGCAAAGAATCTCCGCTCTGGCTATAGTGCCAACGCAGAAATCGTACTTGAGAGCGTCAAGAACGTGCTCACTATCCCTGAGAGCGCTATCGAGTTCAGTGGCGACAGCACCTTCGTCTATATCGCAAAGGGTAAAGGCGAACAGAAGACATACGAGCGTCATCCTGTTACCATCGGCATCTCTGATGGCGTAAATATCGAGATAAAGAAAGGCCTCACTACAAAGGACATCGTTCGTGGTCCACAGGCTGTAGTGGATGATAAGAATAAGGATTAAAGAAAAAGGATTAGGGATTAAGGTTTGATAGTTTTTGCAAACCACCAACACCCATCACCCAACACCCAACAACAAAAATGAAAACTCTCATCATATCAGCACTCTTGTCGCTTGGCGCAACAACTTCATTTGCGCAGAAGCAATGGACTCTTCCTGAGTGCATCAACTATGCCATCGAGCATAACATCAACCTCAAACAGCGTGAAAACTCACGCCGACAGAATGAGCTATCTCTCAATACTGCCAAGAACTCACGACTACCCGACCTCAACGCAAACGTAAACGAGAATCTCGGCTTCGGGCGCTCAATCGGAATGGACAACACCTACAGCAAAAACAACACCAGTAGCACGTCCTTCCAGATAAATACATCTCTTCCTATCCTCACAGGAAACCGTATAGAGAACACCATCAAGCTCAATCAGCTTAACCTCGAGGCTTCAACAGCAGATCTCGAGAAGGCTCGCAACGATATCCGTACTCAGATAGCTCAGCAGTATATTCAGATTGTCTATGACCGTGAGATGCTCGCTGTGGCAAAGCGTCAGATAAGCATCGACTCAATGCAGGTTTACCGACTTCAGGAGATGGAGCGCAACGGAAAGGCAACTCTCACAGAGGTTCTTCAGCAGCAGTCAACTATGGCACAGAGCCAACTTACTGCTACTCAGGCAGAAAACACCTACCGTCTCGACCTTCTCGCTCTCTCACAGCTTCTCGAACTCCCAACTCCAGAAGGCTTCTCTATCGTGATTCCTTCACTTCCAAGCACTTCTGGTACTATTGCAGGCTTCAGTCCTGATGCTATCTTTCAAGAAGCTCTCGCAACAAAGCCAGAAATCCAGGCAGAACAGCTTCGCCTCAAGGCTACTGATGCAAACATCCTCATAGCGAAATCCGCCAAATACCCTACCCTCTCACTCAATGCAGGACTTAGCACAAACTATTACAAAACTCTCAACGGCAATTTCAAGCAGGATAGCTTCGGTTCTCAGCTGAAGAACAACTTCAGTCAGAACATCGGTCTCTCGCTCAACGTTCCGATCTTCAACCGCTATTCTACACGCAACAACATCCGCTCTGCATCTATTGATCGTGAGAATCAGCAACTCGCCCTCGACAACGTGAAGAAATCTCTTTACAAGGAGATACAGCAGGTATATTATAATGCCATTGCTGCCGAGGCTAAATACACCAAGAGCCTTCAGGCAGAAGAGACAAGCAAGGCAGCCTTCGACCTCACACAGGCTAAGTACGAGAACGGAAAGGCAACTATCACAGAGTTCAATGAATCAAAGAACAACCTGATGAAAGCCGAGAGCGACCTCGTTCAGGCACGTTACGAACTCATCTATCAGAAAGCCCTTGTTGACTTCTATAGAGGCAAGGAATTGAAGTTCTAAATACTAATTAAAAATAATATTAGGTCTGAAATAAATTACGTACACCTATTGAGTTAATGAAATAACCGATAACCACACGTGTACATCCCCTTTTGCTGTAGAGATACATCAAAAGGGGATTTTTCTTTGTTTGTGCACAATATCGCCTTGTTTCATCAATGCCATGGTTTCGTTCATGGTAGGGAGTAAATCTATCGCTACTCCATCAGTTCTCCATCGTTTCTCCATCAAAACGATGGACCAGCGATGGAGAAGCGATGGAGTAGCGATGGAGATGCTTCCTACTTACAGCCTCGAACAATACGACTTTCAAGGACTGATTTCTTTTTGCAAACGACCAAAAAGTTATTTTTTTTAGAATTTTTCATCAAACACGTACACGGTGGGGGTAAATAGTGGTAAACGCATTGACTATTAGCGCATTATGTCCGTGTACGTGTTTATCAAACACGTACACGACACGTACACAAGACGTACACGGTCAAAAATGGTCTTTTTTTTGAAGTATTATGCAAAAGTCACCTCTTTTAAGTAAAAAACGTGTATATGTCATGTACGTGTTGTGTACGTGTTTGGCAAACACGTACACGGGCTTAACGCCTTGATATATAACATATTAGAGTCAGTTTTTGCCACCGTGTACGTGTTTGATGAAAAATTCTAAAAAAAATCCGACAAGCATATTTGGATAGTTTGGCAAGTACGTAGTGAAGACATCCATAACCATATTAAAATCTCATAGCAAGTTGTGTCTCTACTTATCTTCCGTTATTCCTCCGCTTATCCTCCGTTATTCCTCCGTTCTACCTCTGCTTCAGACCAGAGATACAATAGGCGAAAAATGGGAACTACATAGGAATCACATAGGAACTACATAGGAACAAGATAAGAACATGATTGGTTGCTTTTTCCTGTTTTTGTGATGGTGAAATAATAACTTCGGACGATTTTGTTCAGATTGTTGAGATGTTTTTGCGTTGAGACGTAGTCGAAG
>DCJC01000006.1:84795-129489 GCA_002317355.1 Prevotellaceae bacterium UBA1710
AGTTATTATTTTACCATCACTTAATAGATCTTCTTCAATATGGTTGAAACTCTTTTGACTCTCGTCTGTAAGACGATATCTCAATAACCCCGTACATACGAAGCGCAGCGTAGGATGTGCGGGGGATATGAATCTGGTGGGGACAAGCGTTTGGAGAACGCTACCTTGCCAGCCTCGAGGTGCCGTCCTCCAGACGAGAGCTACAACAAAATTAAAGAAGAACCCCGAAGTGGGCTCATCAATCAAGCGACTAACGAATTCGTCGAACTCACATTAAATTAAGAATTTTCCCAACCTAAAATTCAAAAATGGCAACTTGTAATTTGCAGTTTGCATTTTTTTTAGTACCTTTGCACACAAAATTAATTGTCAATTATCAATTTTCAATTATCAATTATTAAAGATGTACTACGTAGAAAAGACTATGGAGATTTCCGGTAGCCACTACCTGAAACTCTCTAAGGAAAGTAAATGCGAGGCTCTGCACGGCCACAACTGGATAGTAAAGGTGTATTGCAAGGCACGTGAACTTAATGCTGACGGTATGGTGGTGGACTTCACCGACATCAAGCGACTCGTTCATGGACGCCTTGACCATCAGGATCTTAACGCTGTTCTGCCTTTCAATCCTTCGGCAGAGAACATCGCACACTGGATTGTAGAGACTGTGCCTAACTGCTATAAGGCTTCCGTACAGGAAAGTTCTGGCAACGTAGCTATCTACGAAAAAGACGAGGACTGACACATTGTCAGTTCTCGTCTTTCTTTATTACATTAATATAATAAGCACTACTGATGATATGTCAGTAACTGTCATTATCGACTGCCAGCAAAACTTTTAATTTTCCCCATTGGCACACCCTTTGTTATATGGATAGCGTAAACATCCGGCACCCGGAACTTCTGAACAAAAGCAGAAACGAAAGGCCCAACCGGAACAAAACAAAGAATAATAACAAATAAAAAAATAAAACATCATGGGAAAGATTATTGGTATCGACCTTGGCACAACAAACTCTTGTGTCGCAGTATTTGAAGGCAATGAGCCTGTAGTAATTGCAAACTCTGAGGGTAAGCGCACAACTCCTTCTGTAATTGGCTTCGTTAAGGATGGCGAGCGTAAGGTAGGTGATCCTGCTAAGCGTCAGGCTATCACAAACCCAACTAACACTATCTTCTCTATCAAGCGTTTCATGGGTGAGACTTACGACCAGAGCGCTAAGGAGGCAGCTAACGTTCCTTACAAGGTAGTAAACGAGAACGGTTACCCACGCGTTGACATCGACGGTCGCAAATATACTCCACAGGAGATCTCTGCTATGGTTCTTCAGAAGATGAAGAAGACAGCTGAGGACTACCTCGGTCAGGAAGTTACAGACGCAGTTATCACAGTTCCTGCTTACTTCTCTGACTCACAGCGTCAGGCAACTAAGGAGGCTGGTCAGATCGCAGGTCTCAACGTACAGCGTATCGTAAACGAGCCAACAGCAGCAGCTCTCGCTTATGGTGTTGACAAGGCAAACAAGGATATGAAGATCGCAGTATTCGACCTCGGTGGCGGTACATTCGATATCTCTATCCTCGAGTTCGGTGGCGGTGTGTTCGAGGTTCTCTCTACAAACGGTGACACTCACCTCGGTGGTGACGACTTCGACCAGGTTATCATCGACTGGCTCGCAAGCGGCTTCAAGGCTGATGAGGGCATCGACCTCACAAAGGATCCAATGGCTATGCAGCGCCTCAAGGAGGCTGCTGAGAAGGCTAAGATTGAGCTCTCTTCTTCTACATCAACAGAGATCAACCTCCCTTATATCTCTGCAGAAGGTGGTGTTCCAAAGCACCTCGTTAAGACTCTCACACGCTCACAGTTCGAGCAGCTCGCACACAACCTCATTCAGGCATGTCTCATTCCATGTCAGAATGCAGTACGCGATGCAGGTCTCTCTACATCAGAGATCGATGAGGTTATCCTCGTAGGTGGTTCAAGCCGTATCCCTGCAGTTCAGGACCTCGTTAAGAACTACTTCGGCAAGGAGCCTTCAAAGGGCGTAAACCCAGACGAGGTTGTTGCTGTAGGTGCTTCTATCCAGGGTGCTATCCTCAACAAGGAGTCAGGTGTAGGTGACATCGTGCTTCTCGACGTAACTCCTCTTACTCTCGGTATCGAGACAATGGGTGGCGTAATGACAAAGCTCATCGAGGCTAACTCTACAATCCCTTGCAAGAAGTCTGAAACTTTCTCTACAGCTGTTGACAACCAGACAGCCGTTACTATCCACGTACTTCAGGGTGAGCGTCCAATGGCAACTCAGAACAAGTCAATCGGTCAGTTCAACCTTGAGGGAATCGCACCAGCTCGTCGCGGTGTTCCACAGATCGAGGTAACATTCAACATCGATGCTAACGGTATCCTCAACGTATCTGCTAAGGATAAGGCTACAGGTAAGGAGCAGTCTATCAAGATCGAGGCTTCATCAGGTCTTTCTGAGGACGAGATCAACCGCATGAAGGCAGAGGCTGAGGCAAATGCTGAGGCTGATAAGAAGGAGCGCGAAAAGATCGACAAGCTCAATCAGGCTGACTCTATGATCTTCCAGACAGAGAACATGCTCAAGGAGCAGGGTGACAAGCTCCCTGCAGACGTTAAGTCAGAGATGGAGGCTGCTATCCAGAAGCTCAAGGACGCACACAAGGCACAGGACGTAGCTGCTATCGACACAGCAATCGCAGAGCTCAACGCAGTAGCTCAGAAGATGTATGCTGCAGGCGCTCAGCCAGGTGCACAGCCAGGTCCAGACATGAACGGTGGCTTCAACGGTGGTGCACAGCCTGGCGGTCAGTCTTCACAGAACGGCCCAGACGTACAGGACGCTGACTTCGAGGAGGTTAAGTAAATCTCCATAAGAATCAATAAACAAAAATAAGAATATATAAGGAAGTCCGTGTAGCTCAGTGAGTTGCACGGATTTCTTGTTTTGTTAAATTTTGTTGGATTTTCGGACTTTTATCAAGTTTTACCGTATTCTTGTCACAGATTTGGCACGTCACTAAACTTTAGACGTGGTGTCCCTAATATCCTCTTGTGGGAACTTAATATGATATACGGTAAAAGATGGCTACATTAAAAGTTGAAATCAAGCGCAAATGCGCTATCTGTGGGAATGTATTTCTCGCAAAGTTTTTGGACTCCAGGTATTGTTCTCCAAAATGCCAGAAGATTGCCAGTGCAAGAAAAAAGGCTGAAGAGAGACGCTTGCAGAGATTGGATGAACTCAAACAACGTATTCCCGATGCAAGGGATTATATCTCCATTGCAGAAGCGGAGGCATTGTTTGGTGTAAGCAAAAAGACCCTACATCGTTTAGTCCGTAAGGGAGAAATACAAAGTATCAATCTTGGTACTCGCTTAACTCGCATCAGCAAGACTGAACTCTTGGGCAAATTCCCATTGCGAGAAGAACCCATCAATAGGCAGTATGCCTTGCCAAAACTCTACAACATGGAGCCTGAGAATTGCTACACCATTGGTGAGATATGCCAGAAGTACAAAATCAATGATAGTTCAGTGTGGGCTCAGGTAAGAAAGTATGGCATCCCATCAAGACAGATTGGCAACTATGTTTATGTACCCAAAGAAGAATTTGATAAATTATATAAGTCCGACGTATGAGAAGAAAATTAGCATTAACAAAAGTATCAGTAAAACTCCGCAAGAAAGAGTTTCATGACGGATGGTATCTCTATCTTGATATCTATCCAATCTATCAACCAGGCAGTGATAAACCACAGCGCATTCGAGAAAATTTACATCGTGACATAACCACTCCCGTTTGGGACAAGTCGCAGCCATGTAAAACGGACAAGGATGGCACAGTCAGTTATCTGCCCAAGCGTAATCAGAATGGCGTTATTATCTGTCGTTCTGTTGTAGATCAGGAATCATGCATCTTTGCTGACAATGTTAGAGCATTGCGTCAACATGAATATGACAATGCCTCATTGTATTCAGAAACAGATGCCGCTCAGGCAGAGTTGAATGAAAAAGGCAAACAAAACTTCATTCAGTTTGTCAAAGACTTGTCGAAAAAGAAACATGCACGTAGTTCTGAGTCAATCATCGTTAACTGGAATCGTGTATATGATTATCTCTGTCTGTTTGCCAAGAGTGACTATATTCCTTTCTCTCAGTTGAGTCAGAAATTGATGGAAGACTTCAAAATGTATCTCCTAACGGCTCCACGTGGAGACAAGAGGAAAGGATTGCTATCACAGAACACAGCAAATACTTATTTCGCCATATTCAAATGTGCAGTACATCAGGCATTCATTGACGGTTATATCACAGTTGATATTGCCGCAAAGGTAAAAGGGGTTCCTGAAGAAGAGGTAAGACGTGAGCACCTAAGCCTTGAAGAACTTAACCAGCTAGCTCAGACACCATGCGATAATCCTATTTTGTATCGTGCAGCCCTATTTTCTGCACTTACAGGATTGCGCCTCTGCGACATCACAAAACTCAAATGGGCTGAATTGGCCAAGGAAGGTGAGCATCATCGTATTAACTTTGACCAGAAGAAGACGGGTGGTGTGGAGTATATGCCTATCAGCCCTCAGGCATATAAACTATGTGGTGAGCCGAGAGAACCTCAGCAACTTGTTTTTGAAGGCGTTCCTGATAAATCGATAATCTCTCGCCCGATTAAGAAATGGGTTAAAGCTGCAGGTATTACCAAGCATATAACGTTTCATTGCTTTCGCCATACCTATGCTACAATACAGTTGACCGAAGGTACTGACCTATTTACTTTAAGCAAGATGATGGGACACACTAACGTCAGAACCACTCAGGTGTATGCCAAAGTTGTGGACAAGAAAAAAGAAGCTGCTGCAGATGCTTTCACAATTGACTTTGGTAACAATACCCAACAAGAGGAACCTGATAATGACATATCAGGCAATTCATCCAAATAAAAATTCATAACTATCGATTAGGCTATCTAAGTAAAATGCTTAGGTAGCCTTTTTTCTGCTTTATATTCTTTACGATTCTGTTACGAATACTTACGTTGTATGTTCGTAGCGAAATTAATATTGATTATTTATTCATTGACAATTAGTGACTTACGACTATAATAGACTATATTTGTCATATACCCCTACATACTCTGCTTATCTCCGTATTCTTGCGATGTAATTCATCGAAAAAATCAATAAGAATATGGAAAAAATTACATTCGACACCATGCCAGAAGCTTTGAGCGAGATACTCAAACGAATCGGCAACCTTGAAACGATGGTAGGCAATATGAACAATCATAATTGCGTGCCTGTAGTAGAAGAAGTTCGTTTTAACATTACAGAACTTTGCGACTATTTGCCAACAAAACCGAAGAAGCAAACGGTCTATGGATGGGTATCTGCTAAGCCTCCTAAGATACCTTATCATAAAAAAGGAGAACTGTACTTTATCAAGTCTGAGATTGATGCATGGTTAGCAGAAGATGGTATGTCGTCAGGTAAGGATCTTATGGACCAAGCACGGGCATACGTTTCTAATAATCCTTTATCTGGCAGAAAGGAGGCGACGCGCAATTATGGATAATGCCCTGTCCATCTATGAAGATTTCTTTGGAGAACGAGAGGGAGAAAATCACTCCTTCTCTTTCTTCAGGAAACCAATCAGAAACGTAGAACCACTTAGGTGTATCACCATTCCTGACATCTATCGCTACATTGTCGGTCCTTATGCCCAAAGGCAAACAGAGACTTTACGTGCAATAATCGATAAAGATGCTGCGAGGAAATACAAAGCAGAAAACTTTGACTTTTGTACGTTCTCTGGTACATTCCGCATTCGCAACAAGAATCACCTCCTGTTGCATTCGGAATTGCTTTGCATTGACTTTGACCATGTAGCAGACATTCCGTCGTTGAGGGAAAGACTGCTTCATGATGATTACTTTGAAACTGAACTACTTTTCCGTTCACCATCAGGCGATGGCTTAAAGTGGGTGATAGACATTGAGCGTAAAGGCTGGGAACACAGTCGTTTCTACAATGCAGTTTATAACTATCTTGTTGCTTCTGGTTATCCTGAGCCAGACAAATCTGGGAGTGATGTGGCACGCTCGTGCTTCATTCCTTACGATCCTGAAGCATACATAAATTCAAAATATCCAGAATATGTCAGAAAAGAAAACTTTTTTACCAGAGCAGTGGGAGAATGCCCCTTCTAATAGCAATACAGCTAAGAACGCCCCACAGCAGATGACTCCTTATAATAATATAGGGGGCGAATGTACTTATGATAAGGTAGACCGTGTAATTGGACTCATTGAGGAAAGTGGAGTTGACATCACAGAAGGTTATGACGCCTGGGTAAAGGTAGGCTTTGCCCTTGCAAGCGAGTTCAAAGAATCTGGGCGTGATTTCTTTCATCGTGTCAGCAAGGTGAATGCGAAATACAACCATGCCGAGACTGACAAACAATATGATAAATGTCTTGCCTCTACTGGTTCTGGTGTAACTATCGGCACATTCTTCCAAATGGCAAAGGATAGAGGCGTAGATATTTCCAATGCCAAACCTGATGTACCACCTACAGAAATCCAAAATGTCCACATTGGAAATATGGATTTTTGGAAAAATGGAGATAGTGATAAAGCACCACAGCCTCAATCTGCAAATATCCATAAAGCCAAAAATCCAAATGTCCATTCATGTGAAATTGGCGGCAAATGGATTTATGACGAAGAAGAACTCCCTCATTTCCCTTCTTTTGTTTATGAAACACTCCCTCCGTTCTTGAAAGAGGTTGTTGACAACTGCATTTCTCCTGACGATAGAGATATGATTCTCATGGGGGCAATGACTTGCTTATCCATTACATTACACAATGTCGTTGGTGAATATAATCATGATGATTGGGGACCGATGTTGTACTTCTTTGTAATGGCAGATGCAGGTATGGGTAAGGGATCATTGAATTACTGTCGTCAACTGGTGGCTCCTATCCATAAGGAACTTCGTGAGATTTCTGACCAGCAGATACGTGAATATAAGGCCGAGAAGAGACAGGCAAAGCAGGATGGCAATACCTTCTCTGGAGAGGAACCACATCGCCGTACCCTTTTTATTCCAACGAATAGTAGCGCTGCTTCTGTCATAGAGCAATTGGACTATAATGACGGTATCGGACTAATCTTTGACACCGAGTGTGATACCCTGACTGCTGTTCTGAAGTCTGAGTTTGGTGATTATACAACAATCATTCGTAAGGCATACCATCATGAGCCCATTGACATTAAGCGTCGTAAGGAAAACGAGGATCGACTTGTTGAGCATCCAATGCTGGCTATTTGTCTGTCAGGCACTCTAGAACAGTTGTACACGTTTACTCCAAAAGCTGAGGACGGAACATTCTCTCGAATCACATGCTATCACATTCCTTTCAAGATGGACTTCCGTGATGTTCTTTCAGAGAGCTCCTTTCCCGAGGGTAAACGTAGCACCTCTTTGCGAGATGTTTACTATCAGTTGGGACTTAGATACAAACGAATGCGTGAGACTTTCTTCCGTGGTGGAAACTATAGAGTCGTTATTCCTCGAGATCTATGTGAAGAGTTCAATCAGCACTATCGATTGGTAAACAAGGAGGCTGTTGAAGACATCTCTAATGATATGCAGGGTGTTGTCAGACGCTTGGCTTTTGCCGTGTTCCGCATGATGATGGTACTGACAGCTATTCGCTTTATGGATGAAACGCCAAATCCATCCGCCTTAGCACAGAAAGATGTTCGTACTATTCTTCGCTGCAAAGAGGAAGACTTCAGAATCGCGATGGCTCTTGGTGACACTCTAATCTATCACACCGTATATTGCTACTCTCATCTGCCAAAGACTGATGTTGCGACAACCATAGGTGGCAAGATTCTCACTAAAAAAGATAAGATGGAGATGCTTTATGCAGCACTTCCGGATTCTTTCAGCCGTCCTCAGTATGTTGCCGTATCAACTGATTTAGGATTCTCTCCAAGCACCACAAGCAAATGGATTAACACCTTCATTCTTCAAGGGCGTCTGGAGCGATGTGAACATAATGATTATCGCAAGCTAACTCCAAATTCATCAGAAGCATCATGATGTCGAACATACATAACAGTACACGAGATCCTCCTGAACTGACGGGCTGGCTATACAGAAACGCCCTGGGCGTACAGCGGACTTTTTCTAAAAGTCCTAAACATAATAGGGACTTTTAGAATCACCTCTGACGAAGGCTCCCTTAAAAAGTCCAATTATGCTCAGACTCTGCCCGAGACCCGATGACACATTTATACACATACTGCCAGTGGTATCACTGGATTCTAATACAAAATCACGAATATGGAAGAGCATATTCCACGCGCCTCAATACATGCTGGCAAAGATAGAAAATCATTTCCTGTCCAAGTTAGCAATGAGGCAGAGCGAAGAGGCTGGGACGAAAAACGTTACCAGCTAAAGAACGCAGAGAAGGAGAAGAACAACCATTATAACTTCTCTCGCAAGCACCTCAATTTTGAGATTACGAAAGGTGGAAAGATAGAGCCTCTTGGCTCTAATCCTGTGCCTTTGTACATTCGACTACAGCAGCGTTATGAAGAACTTGGTTTCAAACCATACAAGGATGCGAACAATCCAGAACAGGTTTCACAGAACACGCCCAATTGTCTTGTGGACATTATCTTTAGTGGTGACCGTGATGTGATGAAGCGACTCGCTTTCGGTGACCAAGAGCTTGACACTTCCGACCCTAATGCAGACCAGAGTCACATCAAACTTCTGGATCCCATCCGGGAATGGGCGATGGACACTTACAAGTTTGCTTGTCGCAAATGGGGCGAAGAAAACGTCATAGGTTTCAGTGTTCATTGTGATGAGACCAACATCCATGCACATGTCCTTACGGTTCCTGTTGAACAGGTCAAGAAACATGGACGCATAGGTAGTGTGTATGTTAGCAATGACAATCCTGATGTAAAACTCACCACCAAGGAATGGAAGGCTCTACCAAAAGACGAGCGAGACAACTACACCAAGCATAAAGCAACCAAGGGCATGGTTGAACGTGTGTCATACGCAAAGGTGTGGGGTGAGACAAAGAAGGAGAAGTCCGAATATCTTTCCCAACTTCATACTGATTATCATGATGAGGTTGGTTACAAGTACGGACTTGAACGTGGCATCCCTTATGAAGAGCTTTCTGATGAAGAGAAGCGTGAGCGCAAGCATAAGGACAAGGTAACACTTGAAGCTGAGCGCCAGGCAAAACTGGCTATCGAAGAAGCAAAACGACAGAAAGCAGAGATTGAAGCCGAGACCGCTGTCATCCAGCATCAGAAGAATGAAGCCCAGAAGGAACTGAAGACTGCTCAATCAGGTTTCCTTGCCAAGATCTTTCAGCCAGGCAAGTTCAAGAAAGAAGAAGCAGAAAAGATCAAGGAGTCATACGAGGCTGGTGTTAAGGAAACTATTGATGGCATTATAAAAGCTTCAGGTTTGAAGTGGAAGGGCGGAAAACCAACGGCTGACTCTATCGGTCAGAACTTCCGCATGACATGGGACAGCAACAAGAATCTTGCAAAGGAATTGAAGGACAAGGATAGTCTTATTTCAGAGAAGGATGCTGAGATTAATGAACTCAATGTCAAGGTTTCCAATCTGACAGAGGAGATCGATGGTCTCAAATTCCGCTTGACTTTGATTGATGAAGATGCGGTCCAGAAACTCCGTAACTCCAGAATTGCAGAGAAGACTCGTGCAGATAAGGCTGAGAGAGAATTGGGCAACCTCCGTTCTGCTCATGAGAATCTTTCAATGCAGTGGAACGCTCTGTGGAAAGAGCCCGAATTTAACGAGGCTGCTAAGAAGGTGAAAGAACGCAAGGAACGTGAAGCACGTCTCGCAGCAGAAGCAAAACGTGAGGCAGAAGCACGAATCACAAGACACAATTGCGTTCTTGACAAGTTCATATCTGAGGGACGGGCAGTACTCCGCGCATTTGCGTTGACCACAAGAACCTCATTTAACCAGAAAGAGGCATCATCAATCTATTATGGTATAATGGCATCTGCTTCCAAACATAATCACTCGCTCTTCAATAGTGGTGGAATTGAAGCATCCGTAAAAGACTTTCTTTCTGGTCTTTCGTGGAAAGATTGTAGTGATTTTCGTGAAGAGTGCGTTTGTAGTTGGACAAAGTTGTTTGCTACAAAAGAGGTTGATTTCTCAGAGTCTGCCATTAGCAACTTCTGTGCATTTGTAGATCATATGTCATGCAGTGCTGAGACATACGTCTCTCTCGGCGGCTCCAATGGATGTGCTGATCAGCTCACGAACTGGGATGGCACTCAGAAACAGGGACTGGGTGCGCCGATTAAGAAGAAAGCGGGTACTATTTCTATTTGAAATTAAATATGTGAGTGAGTGCGTCTATATTAGACACAATCTCACTCACATACTATATTACAGCGTTAATTCGTTGAGGACGGCTAATACCAATGGCGAGGGCACTTTACGATAGGAGGAGTTTGTCGTGAGAGGCAAAAATGCTTACCTTACTCGTATATCTTCAGGATGAAGTCGGTGTTGGAATTGACAAATGGAGAGATGGTTGGATGTGTGTTGTTTACAACAAGGCATTGAACAGCCATCCGAGCAATATGATGGCGAGGGCAACCGTTCCGAAAAAGATGCCGATGAGGCGCATGTTCATCACCTTCTTGAGCATGGTCGCTTCGGGGAGCGAGAGTCCTACTACCGACATCATGAAGGCGAGGGCTGTGCCGAGGCTTACTCCTTTGGCAACAAACACTTCGACAACAGGTACGATGCCAGCGGCGTTGGCGTACATCGGTACGGCAAGGATTACCGCCAATGGTACGGCATACCAGTGCTCGCCACTCAAATACTCTTCGAAGAATCCTTCTGGCACATAGCCGTGCATCGTGGCTCCGATGGCAATGCCGATGATGACGTAGAGGATGACACCACGGATGATGCCGACAGCCTCCTTGATGATTTGTGGCATTTGCTGGATTAAAGTGGTGTGTTCGGTGGTCATTTCTTCTTGTGCACCATTTGCCATCTGCTGGATTTGCAATACCCAAGGACTCAAATGCTTCTCCAACTTCATCTTGCCGAGGATAAACCCACCAATCGTTCCTAACAGGATGCCGCTGATGACGTAGATGGCAGTCACCTTCCAACCGAATGTTCCGGCAAACATTGCCACTGCCACCTCATTGACGAGAGGCGATGTGATGAGGAATGAGAATGTTACGCCCAATGGAATGCCCCCCTTCACGAAACCGATAAACAGCGGAATCGATGAGCATGAGCAGAAGGGAGTGATTGCTCCGAAGAGCGATGCAAACAGATATTGCATGCCGTAGAGTTTTCGCGAGTTGAGGAAGTTGCGTAGTCGCTCTACAGGGAA
Source organism: Prevotellaceae bacterium UBA1710 (assembly GCA_002317355.1). Lineage (GTDB taxonomy): Bacteria > Bacteroidota > Bacteroidia > Bacteroidales > Bacteroidaceae > Prevotella. Next base: position 96,275 of record DCJC01000006.1, read on the forward strand.
ATATGCATTGACAATGCCCATCACCGTGCTGATGAGGAAGAGCAGAAGAATGATCTTCAGCGAGTCATAGACGAAGAAGTTGAGCGCTTCGCCCAAGCGTGTTGTGGCGTCTATGCCGAATAGGTCATAGATCAGCCAATCTGCAAATTGTTGTATCATATTTGAGGTTTTAAGGTTATGAGGTCGCATGCGTTATCCGAACAGCATTCTATCTTAATGCCTTTAATCTCTGATAGATAGAAATCCTGCATCTTTCGTTTGATCTCTTCACGTACTCTGCGGAACTCTGGTAGTATCTCTTCTTCCGTTCCCTTGAAGGCATCGGGATCGTCAAATCCGATGTGCAGACGCTTGCCCACTTTACCGATGAATACCGGACAAGATTCGTTTGCTCCACCGCAAACGGTGATAACGTAATCCCATGCTTCGCCAAGATACTGGTCGATGTGCTTGGGGTAATGTTTGCTGATGTCGATACCAATCTCTGCCATCACCTTTATGCCAAGAGGGTGTACCTCAGTTGCTGGCCGAATACCTGCAGAATGAACTTCAATTTGTGGATCAAGGCTCTGCAGAATGCCCTGAGCCATCTGACTGCGGCAACGATTACCGGTGCAAAGAACTAATATACGTGTCATATTTACGCGAACATTGTGATTGAATAATAGATGCCGACTCCGATGAAGAGGATGGCGATGACGCGGTTGAACCATTTCTGGAACACGGCTATCTTGCCCATTACTTTGCCCAATGATTGCATGCTGTAGGCAAGCACCCATGCTACTACGAGGACAGGCAAAGCTGTGGCGATGGCGAAGACAAGTGGCAGCAGATAACCCGCTGTTGCTTCGGCAGACATCGGAATGAGCATTCCGAAGTATAGCAAACCGCTGGTTGGACAGAATGCCATGGCGAAGAGGATGCCGAGTAGTAGGGAACCCATGTTGCCTTTATAGCTCCCCTCGCCTTTGGGAGAGGGGCTGGGGGTGAGGCTAAGCTTCGGCAGATGCAACCTGTCTCCGAACAGCATAAATAAGCCGATGATGACAAGTGCAGGACCAAGGATGAGTTCGCCCCATTCGCTGATGACCTGCTGAAGTCCGAAGGTGTCCGCTCCTTGCCTTATGATATAGATAAGGATTACGCCGAGGAGCGTGTAAGCCAGTGAGCGACCGAGTGTGTAGAGCATTCCGCTCCACAGCACCCGTCTTTGCGCATTGCCTTTATCGTCATTCTCCTCCATGCAACTGCGAGCGATATAACCCACAGCGGTTACGTTGGTAGCAAGAGGACAAGGGCTCAGGGCGGTGAGCAATCCCAACAGGAATGCAGTAATCACCGGCACCTGGCTGTTGTCTATGAGTTGGTTTAGAAAGTCCATCTGCAATTACTTTATTGCTTTCACAACCTTGTCCTTCAACTCCTTGCGGAAACCCTCTGCATTGCTTCTTGCATTGGCAAAGGCAAAGCGAGTGAGGTCTTCTGCACCCTTAGGTGTAACCACGAAGAGCGACGAGAATGTCACCTTGTACTTGGCAGCTATCTTCTTGCCCTCCTCCGTCGAGAAATCAACGACGCGGAACTTCACCTTGCCTGCTTTCACTTGCTCTGCAAGTTCGCCCTCCACGAGAGCATTCGTCTCTTTCTCAATGGCCATGCAAGTCATACAACGTTGCTTGCCATGGAAGTAGATGATTTCAACTGGCGATTCTTTCTTTGCAACGGTTTCCTTCTTTGTCTCTGGTGTATTATTGCCAGCACAAGCGGTAATTGTGGCTGTAGAAAGAAGAACAGCCATCATGATAATTGTAATCTTTTTCATTTTACATGGGTGCTATTTGATTAAACATGTGTTATTGGGCTTTACTTCAATATCTCCAGTAACTCTTTTTCATTCTTCTGACCGCGAGCCACCACCTGACCATCTATCACCAATGCTGGCAGAGACATCACGTTGTACTGCATCACCTCCATGATGTCGTCCACCTTCTCTACGGTGGCATCAATCTGATTGTTCTTAACTACCGCCTCTACGAGCGAAGCGAACTTCTGGTTGCAAGCACATGAGCTTACCAATACTTTAATCTGTTTCATAATCTTTTTGCCTCCTCTTAACTCTCCCCGAGGAATGAGAACCGTAACAAGGCTTGGGTTATATTATTAACGATGTTTATAATTCGCAAAACAACGAACATGTAGGTTTTAAGAAAACCCTCGAAACTAATGACGAGGGTACAATTGGATCAAAGAGTGTGTTTGAGGATAAAGTGATTTACTTGCAGCAATCCTCCTTCTTCTCGCACAATTCCATGTTAAAGAACTCAGAGAAGAGCTGCTGAGCATACGCCCAGTTCTCACTGTTGATGCAATACTTCACTTTAGGCGTTTCAATCTCACCCTGTATTAATCCTGCATCCTTCAATGCTGACAAATGCTGACTTACAGTAGCCTTAGCAATAGGTAACTCCTCATGAATGTCGCCAAAGTAGCAAGTGTTTTGCTTTGCTAGAAACTTCATGATAGCAATGCGAGCCGGATGTCCGAGAGCCTTGGCAAATCCTGCCAGTGTTTCCGTCTTTATACAATATTTCTTTTCTGCCATAATAAGCGTTTGCTTGATTTCCTGGTCGCAAAGTTACGAACATTATTTCGAACTACCAAATATTGTTCGTGTTTTAACGATTAATTAACATTATTGCACGATAAATGTTTTTTTAACAAAGGTAGTTGTGGAGTTCTAAAGGAAAAATTGTTGTCGTCATCAACACCTACAGAGATAACAGCTCGATATAAATTAATAATAATTCTTATTACGTTAATGGTACGGTTTATTTCACTTCAAAGTAATCATGACACATAGACATTAGTTTGCTAACCACAATATCTCGTATGTCATTTGGACCAACAATCTCTACATCTGGGCCAAGGGATAATATAAAGTCGACAGCAGCATCTGTTCCAAAGCAATAGAGTGAAACTTTCGACATGGCGGTGTTCTCAGCTTCTTCTACATTATAAAGGAAACTGTTCTGCGATCGTATCTTCATCAGAGCAGTACTGTTTGCCATCAGAACAACCTCCTTCTTTGACTCTTCTCTTTTATGATGTCTCAATTCTGGTGCCATAGAAATGGCTTTGTGCAATTTGAAGTATTTGTTCTGGACAAAGCGTTCACCTGTGTTCTCAACTTGTACAAATTCTGATACCATGTAATACTGATAAGCAGGTTTCCCTTCCATGCTAAGCATTTCAACACATGTTGAAGGGTAATCACCCTCTGTAATACTAATGATGAACCATTGATTTTGTCTAAGGACAAGGCCATAAGGGTTGATGCGTACAGGTATGTGCTTTCTTTTCTTGTAATCCCAAGTTATTGCAAGAAGTACCTGATGATTCTCGATTGCTTCCATTATGACATCCAAATGTTCCATGTTGAAGTTTTGATCTATGGATATTCTTCTTCGGATGGAATCATGCTTATAAAGCAATGCATTCAAGGCCATAGCATTTGTTGACCATAGCAAAGGCGAATCATCGTAAAGGTCTGCTTTGTTACGGATGTAATACTTGTTTTTGTCATTGCCACCTGTTTCACACAATATCTCTATACCATACAGTTCTTTTATTCCTTCGCGATAGCGGTTGAATGTTGTGCGAGAAAGAGGACAACCTTCCTCCATACGACTTGTCACCCATAACTCATTCAGTTTCGAAAAGCTGATATGACCATGGGACACGATAGTTGAGATGAACCATTGATAGAGTCGTATGGTTTCACTGACTTTTGTGCTTACAGATTCCTTTTTCATTCCTTCTTTGCATAATTGGGTACGTGCAAAGTTAGTGTAAATATTTGAAATAAGCAGAAAGTTTTAGAAACAATCCATGTTTTGTTAGGATTAAATAACATACTCTGTTATTCTTTGTTAACAAATGTACCGTTATTCGGTACAGTAACACGCATTATGCATATAGACATTTTTTGTATTATACGCGTGTGCGCTTAGATTTTTTGGTATTAAAAAAGTTGTGTCTTATTCCATCTTTTATATATAACTTTGCCAAAAATTTGAAATAAACAGCAATAAACTTACAATAATTTCAACTATGGCAAACAAGGATAATTCAATTGTCATCATGACTCACAAGCAGCAGCATGAGCTCATAGAGTCGGCTGTTCGCAAAGCATTACGAGATTATCAATTACAGCATGAATTCAGAGACAATCAGACAAGACTTCTCACGGCAAAAGAGACACAACAGATGCTTGGTTGTTCTGCAACCACTTTGTGGCGATTAGGGAAGCTTCCCGATGGTGGATTATATCCAGTTCGTCTTGGTCCTCATAAGATAGCATATAAGTTGGATGACATAGAAGAGTTCATTACCTCACAGAAAACATATAAGAGATAAAAATATGAAAGAGAAAATATTAAGCGTTTGCATCACGATACTGGGATCTTTTCCTAATGTAATCCCTTTCGTTGTAGAGTTTGCAATCTTTACTATATCTGCTTTGGGATCAATAGGTGTAGGATTTCAGCATAGTTTGGGATGCTCCATGACAATAGCATTATTCTTTGTGGAAGCTGTTGTATTGAACGGAGCCTTAGCTATTGTTTTACGTTTATCAAATTGGACAATAGTGAAATTTACGGCAATAGGCAAAAAATATGCTACTCCATATATTATAAAGGATGTGCGTGAGACTTATGCCCACAACTCTCTTTCTGACAAGGCTAGAGCAGAAGTGCTTGCTTTGTTTAGGGAGTATGGAATGGATGGTTTGCCAGAAAATATAAAGAATTATATACGCAATCAACAGGCTTTGGAGGAAATGATCACGAGGCTTAGAAGAATTGAAGAAGATAGAATAAAGAAAAGGAACATCCTTGTTGAGGAATATACCAGGCTTTTCTTTGCCGGACGATTAGAGGACTACCGTTCATTGAATGAATCGATCATTCGTTTTTTGGTATGCATGGACGCTGATATGCGCTATGAACAGCTTGCTTGCAATAAGTCATATTCTAAGGCAGACATTAGAGTGTTTTGTTCTAACGTACAGATGTTTTGTGAATTACCTGTCGATGTTATGGCAAAATTCCAAGAAAAGGTGTTTGGCAACTGGTTCCCTAACACGTCATTAGATTCATTGATAAGCAATTTCAGCAAAACATCTTCAAGCAAATTCTCGAAAATATCTGACTCTGTCTCACTTGAGGAGATAGTTGAGGATATGAGAAGAACATGTAATCCGAATAATAATGAAAGCATATAAGGATAACAGTATTGACATCTGTAGCCTCTATTATAAAGAGGTAGGACATTTCCCTCCTTTGACAGCAGACAAGGAGAAGGAAATCCGCCATTCTGTTATGAATGGAATTATGACTGCTCAGAAAGGACGTGAGCTACTGATCAATGGCAATCTTCGACTTGTTGTGACTGTCGCAAAACGATATTCTGATAAAGGCATGCCATTAGAAGATTTAATCCAGGCTGGCAACATGGGACTTATAGAAGCAGCCAATGCGTTTGACTGGAGTAGAGATGCATACTTCTCATCTTATGCCACCCATTATATCAAGAAGGAGATATTTCTTTGCCTTCGTCATGCAAATGCAGTTGTACTTCCTGATAAAGAATATGCTCTTTACAAAAAATACGAGCAATACGTCAACAAGTATGGCATACCTCAAAACGAGGAGGTAATAACTCGTTGTGCGGAGTTTTTGGGAATAAGTATTGAGAAACTGGGCAAACTGATAGATGGCGAAATCTGTGCTCCTATCTGTGATGGCTTGACATACACTGGTGATGATGGAAGCACGAAACAGGTTGATCTCCCTGACACTTCATACAATGAAGATACAATATGCGACAATTGTGACTCTATGTCATTCGTTGAGAATACGACCAAAGAGCTTTCACGTAGAGAGAAAGATCTTCTTTTTCTTTACTATGGCATATCATGTCCCCAGATGAATTACGAGCAGATAGGCAAGAAGTATCGCAAGAACAAGCAGTGGGCACATCGTGAGGTTCAGAAGGTCTTAGGCAAACTGAAGACCTTACCATCCTTACAAGCATTCGGACAGCGCAAGGCTGTTTAGAACAACGTTCTTCGCTTATACTTGTATATCATCCAACATACAGGATGTTATATTAGAGCCTCTAATCTAATCGTACTTTCCCAAAGTTTTGATAAAACATCATAAAACAATCCGAATTCTGATTTATGAAGACTTATCAACCCTTTGAAAAACTTATCAAAACACTGGCACAATCTTGTCACAACACAGCTTAAAGTATTGACTCTCAGTGATGTGCTACTTCGAGGAGGTCAAATGAGACCGATAAGTAAAGACATAACAAAACACTATCAAATAGCGTGTAGCTCAATGAGTTACACGCTATTTGCATTTTATAGGCTCATGTTTGTATGTGCTTATTATTCCTTTTTTGTAACCAACGAAAGGAAATTGAAACCGAGATAGATGATCTTGCAGCTCAACTGCAGAAGCCAGGTTCCGACAAGAACGAAATTGCTCAGGAAATCGTAGCACTTCACATGAAGCTTGCTTCAGTCAATGAGAAGCTCGAAGAGAAGCATGACAAATTGAATAAAGTCCATCAAGAAATAGCAAATCTGAAGGAGTCTTATGATTCCAGAATGGAGATGGTGAATGATGCAATTGAGTCGGACAAGTTGATAACGAACTATCTCAATCACCATGTTTCCATCATACTCAAGGCTTCCATCCTGGATCAGGTGTTGAGTGATGCTGCAAGGATCTGCCGTGAGTCGCATGATGCTACTGCTCTGGCAAAAGACACCTTCATTGATGATCGCAACTTCCTGCGTTGGAACGATGTCTTGAAGACAGGTATGCAAGTGTTCCTGGCTGGCATAAATGGCGCAACCAGTGTAGCACAGACCTCTGGAGGTGGTGGAACTACAAGCGACATGCCCTGGCGAGAAAAGGACGAAGATTATCTTCACTGGGCATGGCGTGCCATGCAGTACGCTCACACTAAGCACTATCCTGGCAACAAACTCCGAAAGAGCAAAGGGTATTAGTTTCGCGCGTACGTATATATAACAATGAGTGGGAAAATCAGTAATGATGTCTCCCACTCATTTGTCTTGATAAAAAATATAGCAGAAAAAGCCAAATGCTATACCAACTATGAATCTCATTCATCCGTAATCTCCCAACGACCATTACGCTTGCCGTTTACTCTTTGCAGAATACCTTTCTCCTGCAGATTAACGGTAATCGTCTTGACAGTTCTCTCTGATTTGCCTATTTCTGCAGCAATTTCCTTCTGGGTAGCAGTAGGATTCTTTTGTACTATACGCAATACTGCCGCTTCTTCCAAAGTGCATTTTTTGCACTTTAGAGGTAGTTCTTCACTTGTAATTGCACTTTGGAGCTCAGATTTTGCACTTTGAACAGCACTTCCTTCAACCTTGCCCCAATCCACATGCATGATTCTATTCCTCAAATCATGCTGCTCACCTAACAACATACTGCGGAAGAAACGCTCCAGATAGATGGTAGTTTCAGTAATACCTTTTGGTAAGTCTCGAAAATTGGCGCGCACCAGTGCATTACGGAAGTACCACGAGTTTTCTGCAAATACATCGTTTAGTACATTGAACCCTAATGTTCGCAGATACTTTATCATAAATACAGCTGTAGTGCGTGTATTTCCTTCGCAAAAAGGATGAATCTGCCATAGGTTAGCACAGAAACGAGTCAAATGTCTGATAGCATCATCCACATTCACACCTTCGTATTTGAACTCACGCTCCTGTCCCATGTCATAGTCAAGCGTGTCGCTAATCGTGTCGGCACTTGCATAATATACGGTCTTACCTCCCAGCACCCATTCGCTCTTAGTGATATTATAGTCACGTATGCGACCTGCAAGTTTGTAGATGCCATCGAACAACCTTCGGTGAATGGATGTCAGCTGGGCAGGAGTAAACGAGAACGTTTTCTCTGCCAGAATCTCCGTGATGCGAGCCGACACCTTATCTGCTTCCTCAGTTCGGTCATTCTCTACCGACTTACGATTATCAGTCGATTTATAGTATGAATCAATCAGCTCCTTTGCTTCATCGATAGTGATGTCACCCTCAATATGCTTTACTGCTGTTTCCTTCAGATATTCAGACACACGAAGTCCATCCACGTCTTGAAGACCTATCGCGGTACGCCAAGCCGAGGCTCTCTCACGTTTATGTGGTTCTACCACACGTTCGTAAGATTCAAAGTCAATATATTTCTGTTCTTCGTTCATAATCTAAAAGAAATATGTTACCTCATTTTTTGAAGCTCTTTTCTTAGGAAATCTTGTATCGCTACGATTGATTTCATTTTGCAATCAATTGCTGTTGCATATAGATGATACGAGTTAGCTACATGTTCTGATTCTACTTGCATTAGTCCATGCGGATCACCTTTTGATTGTAATTCTGCCATCCTAGTAAATGTACGAGAAATGTTATCTGAGAGCTCTAAAAGAATATTGTCAACTTTGTCCAATTCATACTCTTTTGTAATTGCAGAGAAATCATAATACAAAAGAATAGCATTCTTGTCCCCTTTAGATTTCTCTTGAAAACTATTGACTCCATCAATAGCCTTTTGCAATGACTCTATTTGTGCGGGTGATGGCTCTGCGGAGAATTGCTCCATAACAGACTTGAGAGAGTACAAAACCTCCCACATTCCCAACAAATTTGCCATTGCATCTTCCATCACTTCTAATTGGCGCTGGAGTACAATTTTTCTTCTTTCTCTTGTGTATTGCCTTTCAGATGACATGAAATCAAGCCCCCATTTTAAAACTAAAGTAAAAATGGGAACAATAGCGCCTATTACAAAAGTCAGAATTTGTGTAGTATCCATATCGACATATGCTATTTTGTGAAACTATAATATTGAAGTAATATACTCTGTAAGAGGTTTATTATTACAACTTGGAATTTCTAACGATCTTCCTCCTTTGAAACCATGCTTACATAGTTCTTGTTCTGATAGCATTGTACCATCGTACTCTTCAAGCAATTCAAGTTTGTATGTGATATCATCAGGAGCCTTCTCTACCCAGAATGCCTGATCCTCACGCTTGCAGTTCTCTGCGGTTACCACCAACTTGAAGCGTACACATCGTTCATCGGACATGAAGAGATACACCACATCATCAACGGCGAAGCGTGCTCTTCCCATTCTCCAACTGATGAATCCAAGGGCATGGATAGCATCAGCATGTCTGCACCTTTTTCTATTGGCAAAGGCAAGCCATGTGCGGTTTTTATTCATTTTTACTATGATATTTTTTATTACACTCCAAGAAATCAACAATCAATTGTTCTTCTGTCTGGGGTACATACACATGGAGGTGTTTACTAATATATCTTATCTTGGATAAATTTAGCCGACATTTCTTTATAAAGAACACACATCTACTCTTGTAATTATCTGTAGAAGACCTGAATTTCAGCATAGTAAACCAGTCCTCGTATGCAGCAAAAACACAAAACAAATATAACAATGGTGTGAAAGCCAAGTAAAGCGCTTCATTAAAAACAAATGATTGGAAAAAGTGATTGGCAATTAATGCGTCAATATCTATAATAGCCTTATACAACGAATATATCATTACAACAAACCCAATAGCAAATATGAATTTGTCTAGAACTTTGGAAACTGGTCCGTATTTATTCTTGTCTGTTTGCGCAAATGCAGAAACCGCTACTAGTGTACACAATATAGGGAAAGAGATAAACTCAACAATGAAACTGAATGTGCAATAAGATTGTATAGCTAGAATAAACGAAACAAGGGTTCCATTTTTTATAGCGAACTTTAGAAAGTCGGTCTTTTTGCCACTTATATATCCTACCATTGAAGGTATAGGTACGAGAATACACCAAAAAAGTAAATCTTTCAGAAGATAAGAATGTACCATGCCGTACCGATAAAGAATACTGACAAAACCAAATATATAAACATAGCAGATTAGTAATGGGATTAATATCTTTTTGCTACAAAACAATTTAACAATCTGTAGTAAAGAACTACGGAATGACGACCTCTTCATCTGAAAAATGACGAAAATACCTACCCATATAACTATGGACCATTCTCTTGTCGTAAAAGACTCTTGAAGAGAACTTAAAATTTTTCCTATGTCAGAAATTACTAATTGAATCAACATGTATTATACACGATTATTTTAGACATTTGTCAAGGATAAATTGCTTGCGCATAGCAATAGATTCGATAATCACTTCTGCTTTTGCAATCTCTTGCTCGTATAATTCAACTTCTTTGATAATCTTGTCTTGTTCTTGTATATTCGGGCACGCAATCTCCACATTTGCGATTGATGCTTGTGAAATGTTAGGTTGTCCAGTTCCATTTGCGTACTGATCGAGATTAGCATGTCGCAACATGTAGAAAAGGCATTTCTTGTTTACATTGAGGAATTTCATTCTAATAACTAATCTCAAAATTCCATGAGGTAAATGGAACTCCATATTTCAATGGTTTTCCTTCAACCATAATTCCTTTGCCCTGAGCTGCATATCGAGCAAATATAGAATTAGCTAATTCATTATTACCTGCCTCTATTGCATCTTTATAAGGTTTTGAAGTATATCGTTCGAAGATTCCATTATTGAACTTAACCTGAGTCTTCCCTAGAAATTGCCCATCTAAGAAAAATCCAAGGTATTGCCCGGCGATTTTCTTAATAGTAACCCTTGGATAAGCAGATCTTCTAATATAAGGAGGATTTGTACATAAAATAAATTTCCCTTTCTTTTGGAAACTATAAATCCAATAATCTAACGGAGAATCTGTTCGATAAACCTTATAGAGGAACTCGTCTTTTTCTTCTTGAGACATTATTGCCCATCTATCAACAACGGCATCACGGACTAAATCAATATATTCGTTAGTTACATCTGATGCAATTTTTTGATTGGTTTCAAATCTTATTCTATACCATTCTTCAAAAGAACCAAAACGTTCAGTCATTTCATTTAGATAGCGATTTGCGAACGCCGGAAGTTGTTCTTGTAAGTTAGAGATTTGTTCCTCGGTCAGAATATCTCTTCCTGTATAATTGCATATAACATCATTGTCATACTTAACAGATAAACCTATCTTTTTGTCTTCGCCATGTCTATTTGATGCATAAACAACAACATCTGCAGGTCCAACTTCATCATTCTGAGATTCAAAACTTACATCCTGTAATGACATACCTGCATAAGATAGAATATTTAAAATTGCTTCCTTGTTTGCATTATTTGCTATACCTAGGATTTTTTTATAGTCTTCACGAGTTGAAGCAGCATTAATAACTGCTTCAATCTCGTCTGGATTAGTTAGCAAACACAAGAATAAACCTATCTCATACTCAACACATTTGAGATGGCTTTCTCGTATCTCGTTAAGAGTATCTGGATGTAACATGATTTAGAATGATGTTATGAATACTTTTTCAATAGTACTTTCTGAATTTGCATTAAGCCATGATGCAACGCCCTCTTCAAGAGCATATAATTTCTCTTCTGAGGAACCTCCAGTTCCATTCAACGGAGGCATGACTACAACTTTAGCACCACCTTTTGTTAGACCATCTAAAGCACCAGCAACTATTTCGGCATACTGATCAAGAGATGGGTTGCCGTTTAATTCATTATTATATTGGAACAAAGCAACTTTTACCATGCCTTTGTTATGTTCCATAAATTCATGATAAGTAGCAGACGATTCTGTAAAGCCTTCGTTAACAAAAGCGACAACACCATCTGCTCCGAACATTTCTGGAACAAAAGCATTTCCTTTTGCAAGACGAATCTTGTCATGGAGTTTTGACTTACGTCCCCTAACCTTTCTAACGGTTGGAGCAACAGGCTGGTAAGTACCACCATTATAACATGTTGGTTGCTCTTGTGCTTCGCCGAACATGTATTGAGCGAAATATTTTACGAGACCTACATTTACAGCATTTCCGAATTGCTTATAAGCTTGCTGTTGCTTAACATCAGGCTGGAAGTTTTCAGGGAAACTCTGAAGACGTGCACACTCTCTTGGGGTCAAGAATCTTCTTCTTGAACCAATGATTGATGTCTGAACAATTGCTACAAGTGCAGGGAAATAAGTATTAACCTTAACTCGAATGCCAGAAGGACGCAACTGGAAGATTTGATTCCAAATATTAGGATGTTTTGTCTGTCCAGCTTGCCATTCCAGTTTTGCTTTTGCCCCGAAGAAAAGAGGGTTCTGATGCGCTCTTTCAAGCCACTCATCAATAAACTCTCGGTTATTCACATAGAGTTCATTGTTTTTCAAAATGAAGTTTTGCTTCCATGCAGGGTATTGTGTGAGGTCTTCATTAGGGTCAAGATCGCACAATCTATCTGACCACACAGGGAATCCTGGCAATCTCTGAACTTGAATGTTCTGGATAAATTCATTCCAAAGATCTATCAAGTTTTCCATATCCGGAGATATACGGTACTCTTCTATATTAGGAATCTCATTATCATCTTGAAGTATAGAGTCAATAGAGCAAGGTACCATCTGCTCCTTTGTAAATGTAAATGGAGGTACATCGCCAATATCCTTACGCACACACATGATATAAACACGCTCACGATGCTGAGGAATACCAACGTAGTGAGGACTGAATATTACTGGCTCTGGCAGGAGATTATAACCTAACTCGTCCAACTTATCATGAATAACTCGCCAAGTATTACCATGATCATGACTTGCCAAATTACGCACATTCTCCAATAGCGCATACTTTGGCTGATGATGTTCAAGAATGCGACAAATATCGAAGAACAAAGTACCCTTTGTTGGATCATCGAAGCCTAAACGGTTACCTGCTTTAGAAAATGCCTGACAAGGGAAACCTCCACATAATACATCATGTGCAGGAATATCCTCTGCAGCAATCTTAGTAATATCACCAGCAGGTCTAATACCATAGTTTGCTTCATAAGTTTTACGACAATCTTCATCTATATCGCTAGCAAAGACACACGTACCACCAAGAGATTCCATTGCTTGATGGAAGCCGCCTATGCCACAGAATAAGTCAATAAATCTAAATGGTTCCATTATTGATTATATGTATAGCGGAAAACAACAAAATTATCATTCTCCAGCACTTTCTTGTTAATATTGAATTTCGGTTTTCTCGCATTTCCATCAGGCTGGCGACCTTGATTAAAGTCCGTTAATGCCTCACGGAAATTTACACGATTAAGTTCGACAATTGACATTTTCATGAACTTAACCGAGTTTTTCATTCGCTCATGATAAGACATTTCATCTTTATCGTATGAAGGATCGACACTTTTTATGTAGCGATTTCTTGCTTTTGTCGCCTCATAGTTAGTTGCCTCACTATCCTTTAGAGTCTCATGTTCATAAATAACATACCAGAATTTATCAAATTGATAAATACACTCGATAAGATTCTCCTGATCATTACCCGGAGTCTCTTTTTTCTTGATGTCACTAGCCTTTAAGTCACCATAGAAATCTTCTTCATCAAAGCGAATATCAAAATCCAAGTCGCCTTCACGCTTCAGAGAACTACCAACATAGCGCATTTGATTAGTAACATTATTATCAATGGTAAACTTGTTGAATTTGTATTCCAAAAACCAACCTGCCCATTCGGCTTGCCTCCATTGATGCCATTCATTCTTGTGCATTTCCTTGATAACGTCAAGAGCTTTGAGCCATTGTCCAAAAGTAAAGCCACAATTGAAATTGCGGAACAAATCGAAAAGAGAGTTTGTCTCTGAGACATTTCCTGTAATGTAATCGCGGAACTTATCTCTACGTATTGCAGAGATACTATTACCAAAGTAATCTTCTTTTGTAAAAACGCCATAAGTCATAGCCTGAAACAAGTCATTCGTATAGACGTGTGCAGATGAATTATGACCTTTCTTTGCTAAATAAGTGTCCTTCTTAAAGTCTACAAATATGATATTATCACCATGATGCTCGTCACCATAATGATATACACCAATATAACGAATATCTATATTGGGGTCCTGCTTATTTATCGCATTTGTATATTCATTAAACCAAAGTGGTAACTGCACTCTCTTCTTGAAAATCGGATGTGGATTACCCAAATAAGTACAAGTCCTAACAAGAAGGTGGTATATCTTACCGCCATCTATGTACTCCAGTACCCACTTACGAGGTGGGACTGTAAGAATCCTACATTTGTTCTTGCCAAGCGCATTTATTAAACAAACTTGAAGCTGCTTGTCCGATAAAGGCTGATCCTGGGCAACGACAAGACTCTTGTCAAGAGTTATCTGTTCGCTATCAACGTTCATATCTTTATATCTATTACTTTTTCGATTGTTGTGAAATATGGATAATAATTCCTTTGGTCATAAATCGGTTTATACGAATTACAAGCAAGGTCATATGCAGTCATAGGGTTATCGCCTTTGATTCTAAAACATAAATATGTTTCACCAGAGGTTGCAAAACCTAATGATCTCAAGAATGAAGCATCAGCAAGTACAGGCTCTTCTGCGTCAAGTTCATATAGATATGCCTCGTTCTTGTGGTGAATCAATAGATATTTTGGTACTACTGCACAATCTTCTTTGAACATAGAACCTTTTCTACCATCTGAACGGACATAATACAACTTATTCTGTAGTATGAGTTGTTTATGCCAATCACCCTTATAGTAGCCAACGAGAACCGTACTATCAGATGTCTTTACTTGTGGAACTTGAACAGATGGGGCTACTTCTACGCGGTTAAGTGCACTCAGTATGGCTTTCGCTATCTCATTACCAAGACGAGGAGGAACTGCATTTCCTATCATCTTGTATGCATCCTTTATGTCATCGTACTCGAAGATGAAGTTATCGGGGAAAGTCTGTATTCTAGCACATTCGCGTACACTCAATCTTCTATACTCGCTCAATTTGTCCTTCTGGAAGTTCCAATTCTCATGACCGAAGTACATCATCTTTGGAGAAGAAGGATGCAATGGAGCAAAGTCGGCTGTTGCATTTATAGTGAAGGATGGTTGTTGCCAACCTCTTCGTCTGTTGCCTCGATAATAAAATGAGCCGAATTTAGAAGTCAGTACATCATGGTTTGGACGTACATGTTCAACGATATTATCTTCTTTTCGTCCAGAGTAAAAGTTAGGCTTTTCTGTAATATCGCCAATCGCTCTCTCAAGGGTGACAGGTTCATCACATGTTGGGTTAGGAAATGTAAATGTCACATTCAATTCCTTCCTAAAACCAACAAAGAAAACCCTTTCTCGATTTTGAGGAATGCGGAAATTCACAGCATCAAGCAATGACCATTGAACATCATAACCTGCGCTGTCAAGCCTATTTACAAAATCCACAAACACTTCTTTGAACTTATCATCCAGCATACCTTTTACATTCTCAATTACAAAGAATTTCGGTTGCTTTGCTTTGATAAGTTCTATGTATTTCAGGAACAACTGACCTCTTTCGTCATCAAGACCTTTTTGTTTTCCTCCCACACTCCATGACTGGCAAGGAGGTCCACCTACGAATCCGTCACAATCAGGAATCGAATTAGGGTCAATCTTGCAGACATCACCAAGCACAAACTCCGTGTTGGGATGATTGCGAATGTATGTTGCACGACAATGCGGTTCGAACTCATTCGCCCAAACCACATTGAATCCCGCCTGTTCAAAACCTAGGTCAAGACCTCCGCATCCTGCAAAGAATGATACTACTTTCATGTTTGTTTTCTAATTTACCCATCAAGAGTCATAGGATTACTTCCCAATGACCGGTTTTATTGCTTCCTACATATTGAATGAGATTCAAATCTCGGAGGACGTAGAGATCTCGTTTTATAGTCTTCTCGGAAACATTAAACATTGTTGCAAGACCAGAAGCATTTGTCGGGACATTTATCGGGACATTTATCGGGACATTTATCGTGCCATCTTTTATGATATGATAAATCATTTTCTGTCTTTCAGTAAGTTGAGGCAATTTTACCGTATCATTTACTGGGACGTTTACAGTATCATCCTTTCGCTCGTCCTCGACAGTTCCGACATTCTTGACGATTTCATAATATCTATCAGACAACTTGTAGCCATCTTGCGTAGAGATGAGTGATCCTTCGTCGATAAGTTTGCGTAGCGTTACTTCGTCTGTATGGCGTTGGCTTTCGCCTTGCGAAGCACGGAAGAGGGCGAGAAGGTCGAATACATTGAGTTTGTTGTTTGCTGGTCGGGCATTCTGCAACTCACGGGCATAGAGCATGAAGGCTGGGTACTTGATTTCGCCAGGGAGCCGTAGGCATACCTGCCATTCGTCTGTCAGAGAATAATCAGGCAAACGCTTACCATCCATCAGGCAATGGTAGAACATCTTATCAACACCCTGTCCACTCTTCTCGATGAAACCTGCCTTCTGCAATACCTCGGTGATGAGTTTGCAACGTGGCATACTATTAACCGTAAGGATATTGTCCACATCAACACCAACAGGGAAACCTCCAGCATTGGTGATGATGAGTTGGTCGGGATATTGCTTGACTACCACATCGCTCTGGATGAACATCACGCGATGGCAGCAAGCATTGAGGATTGCCTCTCGTACTACTTCTCGATTAAACGCAGGAATGTCACCAATGCGGAAACCGTCATTGTAGTGTTGCAATGGATTGCTGGCAGGTTGGTTGATGTAGTTCCACACAGAATCAACCATCAGTACAAGTGGTTCTTGGAATTCCTGACGTGCAGTGTATTCTATCATAGAGTGATATAGGCGGTACTCTACAGTCACGCGATTGCAGTACAGATGCTTGCGTATTGCTTCTGACTTGCCAAGAAGGATGAGGGCAGCATTGGTCAACTGACCGTCCTTATTCATGAGAGCAAAGTCACGGAGCACCTGCAAAGTTGGTGTGCTCACAAACTCTGGCTTGTTCCAACGTTGGGCATAGCCCTGCTTTATCACACGGATGGCATCTTCGTCAAGGTCTTCAAGGGTAAGTCCTTCGCATATCTTCTCAGAGAAGTCAGGTTCCGACTCCTGCAGGATCTTGAGATACATAGCATCGGACATTGGTTTGAGTTCTTCGCCAACGCGCATCAATGGTACATCCTCAAATTTGAAGACTTTGCCAAGAGGGCGTGAAGGAACCTCAATCACCAGCACACGACGATTCTCTTCGTCGTAGAGCTCGTAAATCTCTGGACGAATGGTTGTGTCTCGATAAATGTCCGACTCCAGCTGCCCGATAGCATCTTGTGCCTGGCTAGTGCCGGTGACACGATGCGGAAAGTTGTCGTACATACCTATGACCAAACGACCGCCACCTTCGTTACAAAGAGCGATGACATAGCCAAGGATGCAGCGGCGACGATCCTTCGGATTGGTCTTGCCTCGACCATCGTAGGAAACGTTGCCTCCTTCGCCCGCCTTGAACTCAACGCGGTCTTCGGATTCTCGCATCTGTTGAAGTTGCTGTATGCTGAATTTTGTCATTAATGTTGCGGTCTTATTTAAAAAATTTGTTTGCAATCAAGATAATTTTTCTTGACTGAACTCATCTTGTCTTACCAACTCCTGTACTGGCACTTCAAGTGCATTAGCGATAGCAATAAGTGCCTCAAGACTTGGTTGTGTAGTATTAGTCACCCACTTGGAAACAGTTGCTGGGTCTTTGCCCAATTTGTCAGACAGCCATTTGTTGTTCAGGTCGCGTTCTGCAAGTACTACTCGTATTCTATTTAATTTTGCCATGATTGAATCGCTTTGTTTGGTGCAAAAATACTAATAAAAAATGAGATAAATACAAAAACAGTCAAAAAACTGCTATTATAAAGCAAAATATTGTCGAAAGTATCAATCTTTTGATGCAGATATTCCAAAATCCTCACGCATACATTAATAATTTGGTGTAATTGCCACTTCGATTTGCCAAACGATGATATGTATCAAGAAAATGTAGCAAAATAGTGCTTTTTTATGTGGTTATTTTTGGTTATTCGGGTATAAATCCTTACCTTTGCATCGGCTTTGTAACATGTTGATTATCAATGCTTATTTTGATTTTTGCGACATGTAAGCAACACCCAGTGCTAACGCATTGATAGTCAATATTAGTCGTTTTCGAGGAGGTCAAGTAATTCTCAATCTCTATAAATAACAAATGGAGTGTAACTATATCGGTTACACTCCATTTTATTTTCTATATATTTCGCCTGAATTTTACAGTTCCTTCTATACCTTTAGGAATATACGCTTGAGATAAAGTATATAAAGGAAAGTCCAGCACGTTACGATATATGCCACCCACCCCATTACTGGATGCAGAGTTTCTGGCAGGAAAGAGATGGGCAGAGTGAAGATTGCACGTGAGGTGTGGTAGAAATCGATGAATTCCTGAGCTAAATAGATGGTTATGCTGTTCATACCAATAACGGCAGGAACAAACGCCCACTTACGGAATCCCCATACATCTATTATCTGATAGAACACTCCAAGCAGAATACTTGACCAACCTGCGGTAATCATAACGAAAGATGATGTCCAGAGGTTCTTGTTGATAGGCATTACGATATCCCACAGCATGGCAATACCAATAGCAGTAATTCCAGCAACGATGAGTATGAGTGACTTCCTTGAGCCGCTCAAACGACTTTCTGCAAGTAGTCTGCCAGCCTCTATGCCGAGAAGAGCTGTTGCTGTCGATGGTATCAATCCGAACCACCCTTCGGGATCGTGAATCTTGAGGTATAGTTGTCCGGGTAAGAGAACGCGGTCAATTCTTCCAACAAGACTACCTTCCATACTGTAAGGATCCATTCCCTCTACAGGAAATGCTACGAGCAATGCCCAATAGCCAAGAAGCAGAACTGGTATCAGCCATCGGCATACCTTCTTGCCAACCCACACTTGAAGAAGTGAGGCAAGCATCCAAGCCAATCCGATGCGTGCAAGGACGGAAGCGTAACGGAAATTTGCTAAATCTGTGCAAGAGAGTATGCCATTGTAGAGCAATCCGAAGAGCACGAGTATTAATCCACGACGGACTATCCGTAATGTAATCTGAAAATCCGTCATACCCTTTTGGCGTTGTGATGCCAAAGAGAGTGGAAAGGTGACACCTGAGATGAAGAGGAAGAGTGGGAATACAAGATCCATAAAGTGGAAACCGTGCCAGTCAACATGAAGCATATGTTTTCCCATCGTCTGCATAAAAGCCGAATCTGGGAATAAGGCTGCGAGGACTATGATCAGCCCTTCGCCTCCCATGATGAAAAACATGTCGCTGCCTCGAAGAGCGTCAAGTGAACGAAGACGCTGTGGAGTAGTGGCATTTTGCATATCGTATAATTCGATTTATTGATGAAAGTTTTTCTTATCTCTTCAGCAAGTTCATCTGTACAGATGGCTTCATTACATCATTGACCTTCTCTGTAGAGCCCTTCACGTTGATGCTGACCTTTTGGCGGATATCGGTAGCAGAAGCAGCAACGAGAATCTCGTACATGCCTTCATCAACCTTCCACTGAGCACCTTCTGTATCATATGATGCAAGGTCTGAAGCCTTGAAGGTCATAACAACCTCAGTCTCCTCACCAGGCTCAAGAGACTTTGTCTTGGCAAAGGCACGAAGTTCCTTCTCCGGCTTGTTTGAAGCCTTGCTGTTTGGAGCTGCGACATAGAGTTCTACAACTTCCTTACCTGCAACCTTACCAGTATTCTTCACGGTAGCCTTAACGGTAAATACACCATTCTTCTCGTTGACATCAACCTTACCATACTCGAATGTTGTGTAACTGAGACCATAGCCGAATGGATATGCTACCTCCTTGCCGAAGCTGTCGTAGTAGCGGTAACCAACGTAGATATCTTCCTCATAGTTAGTGTAATCCACATTCTTGATCTCAGACTTGAGAGTATTGCCAGTCATGATGTTGACATTTGCCTTTTGGTCAACAGGGAAGTTCTTTGCAGATGGAGTATCCTCGAAAGACAAAGGCCATGACATGGTGAGCTTACCAGATGGACTCTGCTTACCACTAAGAATATCTACAACGCTATTACCGCCTTCCTGACCAGCCTGCCAAGCACAGAGGATAGCATCCGGTAGATTACGCCATGAAGCAGTCTCAATAACACCACCGATATTGAGAAGTACAACAACCTTCTTTCCTGCAGCATGATATGCAGAACATACTTTCTCCATGAGTTGACGTTCCTGAGTGCTAAGAGAGAAATCTGCATGAGAACGGTCAAGGAACTCACCAGAGAGACGTCCGATAGTGATTACAGCCAAATCATTCTTCTCAACCTGTGCCTTCAGTTCTGCATCAGCAGGAACAATCTCCTTTACGAGTGGCATAGGCATGAACATGGCAAACTGTCCCATCTTTGAACGCTCTGCCTCGATAGCAGCCTTCTGCTCGGTGATATACTTGTTGTAGAGAGTCTTCTGTGCCTCGTCAACCTTGTATCCCGCATTCTCGAGACCTTCAGTCAAAGAAACGACATAAGCGTGATTCACATTGCCAGAACCTGTACCACCTGCAATGAAGTCATAGCTTGTACAACCGTAAAGACCGATGCTCTGCTTCTCAGCCAAAGGAAGAGTACCTTCGTTCTTGAGAAGTACCATACCCTCAAGAGCACTCTGTCGAGTTACCTGAGCATGAGCCTTAAGGTCTGGCTTATTGCTGTATTTATATCCCTTGTAGCGAGGTGTCTTCTCAATGAGTGAGAGAATACGGCTGACATTACGGTTAACATCATCCTCCTTAAGAGTACCGTTCTTTACAGCTTCAACAATCTGAGTGAACTGAGTATCGCGTCCTGGCTGCAGCATATCGTTACCAGCCCATACCTGCTTTGCACCATCAGCACCACCAAACCAGTCGGTCATTACAGTACCCTGATAGCCCCATTCATCACGAAGGATTGTCTCAATCAGTTCCTTATTCTCAGAAGTATAGATACCGTTGATGAAGTTATACGATGTCATAACAGTCCAAGGCTGTGACTCCTTTACAGCAATCTCGAAAGGCTTGAGGTATATCTCACGCAATGCACGCTGAGAGATATGTGCATCGTTTGCCATACGGTTGGTCTCCTGATTGTTACCGGCAAAATGCTTGATACTTGTACCTACATCGTTGCTCTGGATACCACGTACGTATGCTGCAGCAGTCTTACCTGCTATAAGCGGGTCTTCTGAATAGTATTCAAAGTTACGGCCGTTCAGAGGACCACGATGTATGTTGAGAGCAGGAGCAAGAAGTACATCAGCACCATACTCCTTAACTTCCTCACCCATTGCCTTTCCTACCTGCTCTACGAGTTCCTCGTTCCATGTTGAAGCCAGAAGAGTGCCTATAGGGAAGTGTGTACAATAATATGTGGCGCTGTCACCTTCACGCTTTGCATCAATACGAAGACCTGCAGGACCATCAGCAAGCACAATTGCAGGAACACCGAGCGAGTCGAATGGATATGTTGTACCGGCAGCACCTGGTACCAATGACTTTGTGCTTCCTATCACAGCCTCATTACCGCTGAATCCAGCCATACCTGTACCTATGATCAAGCGTGCCTTATCTTCCACACTCAATGCGTTAATAACGCCCTCCTTGTCTATCTTTGGAGTGTTGGCATCATTGTTTGCACAGCCTACCAGCAATGCTGTTGCCGCTGTAATTGTCAATAGTTTTTTCATGTTTATTTGAATATTTTTTGTGAGAATTCTATGAAATATGTTCGCCAGTTACGCCAGATATGGCCACCTTCAGTTTCGCGATAGAAATAAGGATACCCATGCTCATCCATGTACTTGAGCATTCCGTCGTTGCCTTGCTTTAGGAAATCGGTCTTACCTATCGCTATATAATAAAGGTATGGCTTGTTCTTCTTACTGAACTGATTCGCCATCTGCTTGTCAAAGTCTGCATAAACAGGACTGGCACCTGCTTCATCCTTGCCACGACGACCATCGCCAGCACTTGCACCTGAAAAGAGCCCTACGTAGCCATACTCACCTGCATAGTATTTTGAAATATGCTCAGAATGGAACGATCCCATAGAAAGACCAGCTATTGCACGATGACGCTTATCATTGATGGTGCGGAAATGACTCTCTACATATTTTCGGATATCAGGGAAAGACAACTCGAAGGCTGCTTCCTTCATTCCTGTCTTAACACCACCCATCACCATCTCTGGCTGAGCAAAGCCACCGGCACGTTCACCAGCAGCTGCCTCTTCGTATGCGTTACCATTTGTCATTACAAGAATCATCGGTTCTGCCTTGCCTGTCGCAATGAGATTGTCAAGCACCTGAGTCACACGTCCTTGCGTAAACCAAGCCTCCTCATCACCACCACTACCATGAAGGAGATAGAACACAGGATACTTCTTGTTTGACTCCTCATATCCGGCAGGGGTATAGATTGTCATACGACGCTTCATTCCCAATGAAGGAGAGTCGTACCAGCACTTGCGTACAGTTCCGTGAGGCACATCATTAACCTGAAAGAGATCACCTTGATCTCCTTTCTCTTTTGTTATGATAAAGTAGTTGGTGAGAGTCTTTACATCACGGTTCACAAATACATTCATAAGGTCAAGTTCTTTCTTGCCATCTATGATGAAGTTGTATGTGTAATAGTTGGCAGGAAGAGGCTCTTTGGTGGTAAATTCCCATACACCGTTCTTCTCCTCCAGATTGGCAGGAGTGTTTACAGCCCATTTACCCTGAGGCGTATCTATCAGAGTCTCAGGCAAGAAGTCTCCTGACACCTGAACACTTACGGCTTTGGGAGCCTGCACACGGAATGTAACGGTGTGATCAGCATTTATCTCTGGCGATTTTATCTCGCCACCACCGAAAAGTGCCTGTTGTGCCATTGCATACGTTCCCATAAGAAGAGCACAAGAAAGTAATGTCGTTTTTCTCATACAAAATATTTGGTTGTTAGAATAATATACTATCAGGTCTATATTTCTAAGCAACAGAAAGTTGCAAAGAGCATCATCATATCTTTTTCATCCAGTTTTTGTGCTATGAATAAAGAAACATCAAAAACAGAAATGACATGGCAAAATTACAAATAAAAACTGAAAAACATACATCTTTCTGCATTTTTTTTGCATGAAAGAGTGATTTTTAGAACGCAGAATATAAATTAAGTTAGAGTTTGCAATCTCACGCATTACATTTTGTCAATAAAAATGTTAAAATGTAGGGAAGGAGAAGAAAAACATCAATATCTATTCTTTATTTTGAGAAAAAAGCATTACTTTTATTCCCGAAATAGAATATTATTCCTAATAGCATTAAAAACTCGCAAACAGCAAGACCATTCCCACAATAAGTGCGGTAAGAGTTAACATTCTGTGAGTAAACACAATACAATCAAAAACGAGTAAAAATAAAAAGAAATGCCGAATCGCTTGAAAGGATGTAGGCAATACAACAACTAAAACTTAATTAAACTATGAGCTACAAAATTGATGTAATCGAAGGTATAGGCGATGTCTATGCTGAGAAACTAACAGCTGTTGGCATTAAAACGACAGAAGAGCTCCTCGCAAAGTGCGCTACTCCTAAGGGTCGTAAGGATCTGACAGAGGAAACTGGCATCAGCGACAAACTTATCCTGAAATGGACCAACCATGCAGACCTCATGCGTATCAATGGCATAGCAGGTCAGTTTGCTGAACTGCTCGAGGCAGCAGGTGTTGATACAGTTAAGGAACTCAAGCATCGTGTACCAGCCAACCTCAAGGAAAAACTCGATGAGGTGAATGCTGTTAAGAACCTCGTTAACCGTGTGCCTAACCTTCCAGAAGTTGAAAAGATGATTGAGCAGGCTAAGGAACTCGAAGCCATCATCACATACTAACAAAAGAGTTAGTCTGATTCTACAATAAATCAAGACGTGCAACCCATCCGAGTTGCACGTCTTTCTTATTTATTCAAATTTCGCAAGCTCCACTTAGAAGTACAAGGAGTACAAGAAGTACAAGGAGTACAAGACGATTGCATTTATCGCGGAAGGTTGTAAACGAGCCGTTATATCCAGACATTCGTCTTGCACTACTTTTACTACTTGTACTCCTTGCTACTCCTTGAATTTCGTTTATCTTACTTCATAAACTCTGTAATATCTCCGCTGATGAGGAGAAGAGTGATCTCGCACATCTTGGCATCATACTCTACCTTCAGAACATTCTCCTCTGCATCGAGGAGGCTCTTCTGCACCTGACGGAGGTCGAAGCCCGAGAGATCACCAAGCTTGTATCTGTCAAGAGCACTCTCGTAGTTGTTGCGAGCAATACGAAGATTCTCCTGCTGAAGTGAAAGGAGCTCAAGGTTAGTGCGATAAGTCTGATAGCAGGTAGTGAGCTGTGCCTGAAGATCAAGCTGAAGCTGATCGAGCTTGAGCTGACGGTTACGGATATTCAACTGAGCATTCTCACGCTCACGCTTCCTGTTGCCATCAAAGATATTGATTCCGAGAGTGAGTCCGCCACTAAACGCAAGATTCTGACGTTCGCGAGTCACGCTCTTGTCGTAGAAATACATGTTGTAGCCATACTGTCCGTTGAGCTTGAGGTAAGGATAATTGCGTGATGTAACCTTCTTATAGTCGAGCTCTGCCATCTGAGTATTCTGACGAGCATACAACAAACTGGTATTTGCAGCAAGAGAGCGTTCCCAAAGTGCTGGCAAAAGGAGATTGTCACGCACACGGATAGTAGTATCAGAAATATTCACAGAACTATTCAGTTCCTTGTTTGCCATAAGCTGGTTGAGGCGGATCTGACTCTTGACAACAGCCTCCTTCTGACGAACATACGAAGAGCTGTCAGTATGGAAATCCGAGCGTGCCAACTGATAGTCAAGACCTGAGAAACGTCCTGTCTGATAGTTGAGTTCCGCTATACGAAGACGCTCACGTGAGAGAGCCATTGTGTAGCGATAATGCTTACGACGGATAACCTGCTGAACACAGTTGTAATACTCTGATGAAATGTCAGCAATAAGATCCTCCACAGCCATACGGGTAGATGTCTCACCCTGCTTCTCAAGCAACTGCAACTGCTTATACGATGTCTGTATCTTGAAGCCGTCAAAGATAGTCCAGTTGAGAGTAACACCCGCACCTAATGAGTTATCAAACGCATTCTTCACGGTTGTTGTCTCACCGTTTGCACGTGAAGTGGTCTTGTCGAAATTGGTGAACGTAGGACGATATGCCACCGACGCATCCACCACAGGAGAACCACCAGCATTCGACCAAGTGGCATTGTTATGCGCAATCTCCTCCTCGTTGCGAGTGATGTGCATCTGGTAGTTGTTCTCCAAAGCACGTGAGATGCACTCTTTGAGTGACTGGGCAGAGGCTGGCGTTGCAAACAGCCAACACCCAACACCTAACACCCAACACCTGATTATATTATTCCTTTTCATTTGTTTTCTTCTTTGAGAGATCAGTAGAGATGTAACTATACACTGCAGGCACCACGAACATGGTCATGAAGGTAGAAAGCACCATACCACCCACAACGGCAATACCCATCGCAATACGCTGGTTACTACCCTCGCCTGTTGCGCATGCCAATGGAATAAGACCGAGTACGGTAGATGTACTGGTCATAAGGATTGGGCGCAGACGCTGGAGTGAAGCCTCACGGATAGCCTGGAACTTATCCATACCAGCCAACTGCTTCTGGTTGGCAAACTCCACGATAAGGATACCGTTCTTGGCTACGAGTCCGATGAGCATGATGATACCAATCTGACTGAAGAGATTCATCGTTATCTCATTGATAGACATAAAGATAAGCGCACCGGCAATAGCCAAAGGCACGGTAAGCATGATGACTACAGGATCCTTGAAACTCTCGAACTGGGCAGCAAGGATGAGGTAGATGAGAACGATGGCGAGGATGAAGGCGAACATCAGACTTGATGAACTCTCACGGAACTCCTTTGAGTCACCTGAGAGGGCTGTACGGAATGAGTCATCGAGTGTCTCCTTCGCAATCTTATCCATCTCGTCAAGTCCTTCGCCGATTGTCTTTCCGTCAGCAAGACCTGCAGAAATAGTAGCAGCCACGAATCGGTTGTAACGGAAGAGTCGTGGAGGAGCGATACCTTCATTGAGCGAGATGAGGTTGTCCATCTGAATCATATCATTCGACTTATTACGAATATAGATAGACTTCAAATCCGCTGGCTTATTACGGCTCTGACGGTTGATCTCACCCTTAATCTCATACTGCTTTCCGTTCATATAGAAATATCCCATACGCTGACCGCTGAGTCCGTACTGAAGTGTCTGAGCCACATCACGGGTAGAAACACCAAGGATACTTGCACGATCACGATTGATAGAGAGACGAGCCTCTGGCTTACTGAACTTCAGGTTTACGTCAGCCATACGGAAGGTTGGATTCGAATTTACCTTTGCCATAAACTTAGGAAGCACCATCTGGAGCTTCTCAAGGTTGGTTGCCTGAAGCACATACTGAATAGGCATACCACCTCTACGGCCACCGAATGAAGACTGCTGCTGAACGAATGAGCGTGCCTTTGTCTTGGTAGAAACAGCCTTGGTGATCTTCTCTGCCACCTCCATCTGACTATAGTCACGATCCTTCAAATCCTTGAGGGTGATACGCACATTACCTGCCCCCGCACTTACGCGAGCTGTGGTATTGTCGGCATCAGGACAGATAGAATCCACCACGAGATTGATATCCTCAGTATAGTCACGGATATACTCATAGCTCACGCCCTCAGTTCCCTGTGTACGGATAGTTATAGAAGAACGGTCCTCCATTGGAGCCATCTCCGAAGGAATATCTCCCCACAGCCATACGATGACACCTATAAGAATCGCGATGAGCGGCAACACCGTCCAACGATGATTGAGCACGGCAGAAAGACCCTTGTCATATTTATTGTTAAGTCCTTCGAAGAATGGTTCGGTGAGTGTGTAGAAGCGATTCTTCTCCTTGCGACGAACAAGAATCTTGGTACTCAGCATAGGCGTGATGGTGAGAGCGGCAAATGATGAGATACACACCGTACCCGCAATCACGATACTGAACTCACGGAACAACCTACCCGTGATACCATCCATGAAGACGATAGGCAGGAACACGGCAATCAGCGTCACGGTGGTAGAGATTACGGCAAAGAAAATCTCCTTCGCACCTTCGATACCTGCCTGGAATGGACGCATGCCTCGCTCTATTCGCACGTAGATATTCTCCGTCATTACGATGGCATCATCCACCACAAGACCTACCGAGAGCACGATAGCAAGCATGGTGAGCACGTTTATGGAGAAGCCCGCGAGATACATCACGAAGAACGAACCGATGAGCGATACCGGAATTACGATACAAGGAATGAGCGTAACGCGCCAGTCGCGGAGGAAGAGGAAGATGATGAGGATAACGAGTATGAAAGCCTCAAAGATAGTATTCTTCACCTCATCGATAGAAGCACGGATGAACTTGGTGTTATCGAAGCTGTACTTGAAGTGGACATCCTCTGGGAGGTCCTTCTTCATCTGCTCCATACGCTTATACACGGCATTTGCAATCTCGATGTGGTTAGCACCCGGCTGTGGCACCACAACGACACCCACCATAGGCACACCATTCATCTTCATGTAGCTCTTGATGTCGGCAGGACCAAGTTCGGCACGACCGATATCGCTGAAACGCACAATCTGATTGCCATTCTGCTTAATAATAAGGTCATTGAACTCCTTGGCTGTGTGCATCAATCCCATGGTACGTACAGAGAGTTCCACGGTGTTACCCTCGATACTTCCAGAAGGCAACTCCACATTCTCCCTATCCACCGTGGTCTTTACATCCATTGGAGTAACACCATAGCCAGCCATCTTCACAGGGTCGAGCCAAAGGCGCATAGAATAGCGTTTCTCACCCCAGATACCTACGCTACTAACGTCGCTGATGGTCTGCAACTGCTCCTTAACGGTAAGGTCGGCTATCTCACTGAGTTCCAGCAACGAGCGCTTGTCACTCTGCAAGGCAACCATAAGGATAGGCATAGCATCAGCATCAGCCTTTGAAACGGTTGGAGGGTCACAGTCGCGAGGAAGGAATCGCTGTGCGCGTGACACCTTGTCGCGAACGTCATTGGCAGCGGTCTCAAGATCGACAGAGAGCTCAAACTCAACGGTTATTCGGCTACTACCCTGCGAGCTGACACTCGAAAGGCTTCGGATACCAGGAATACCATTGATATTCTGCTCAAGAGGTTCGGTTATCTGATTCTCTATGACATCGGCATTCGCTCCCGGATAGGAGCAGTCAACCGAGATGATAGGGTTATCAACCGAAGGGTATTCGCGAACGCCCAGATAGGTATAGCCGATGGCACCGAAGATCAGAATGATCAGCGTCATCACCAATGCCAGCACAGGGCGGCGTATGCTTAGTTCGGATATGTTCATTGTTTATTATTTTGAAGGAGTACAAGGAGTAATAAGTAGTTCAAGAAGTACAAGACGATAGTATTTATCACTATAAGAAGTCTCAGAAATCAGTTCGTCACATCCAGACTTTCGTCTTGTCCTACTTGTACTTCTTGTACTCCTTATTACTCCTTTAAAGTAAAGCCGAGAGTGATTATTCTCTTAAATCCGACTATACTAACTACATTACTCTTTACTCTTTACCCTTTTCTCTTTAATCTTTATAAAAAAACTATTTTTCTATCACATCAAGTTTCACAGGCAAGTCGGTACGCAACTGCAGGGTACCTGATGTAATGATGGTATCGCCTACGTGGAGACCCATGAGAATCTGCACCTCACCATCGGTACGGATACCAGCCTTCACATCTACAGGAACTGCCTTACCACTACGATAGCAGAACACCTTATCGACACCCATTTCAGGAACGATAGCCTCGGCAGGCACAACGAGCGCATCGCTGATCTCCTTACGCTTCAACTGGATACTTGCATACTGTCCTGGCTTCAACTTACGGTCACCATTCTGATAAAGAGCACGAGCTGTATAAACATGCTGATCTCTATCCACAGCCGATTCAACAGCATACACCTTAGCATGGAAGGCATCGAGCATACCCTCAACAGTGAAGTCGAGTTCTACCCCACTCTTCATCTCATTGGCATAACGCTCTGGAACTGAGAATTCTATCTTTAGAGGTGACATCTTTGTGAGCTTCGCAACGATGGTAGATGGAGTAGCAAAAGCACCGACACTCACCTGTCGAAGACCGACTACGCCCTCAAATGGAGCACGGAGCTCAGTAAGACTGATATCTACCTTCACGGCATCAATCTCTGCCTGAAGAGTAGCAAGATTTGTAGTTGCCTCCTCGTATGCCTCTTTTGAAGCAGCATCTTTCTTGAGCAACTGTTCCTGACGATATACACGATTTTTGGCAAGAGTAAGCTTAGTTTCCAACTGCTTGAGCTTTGCCTGCAATGGTGCATCATTCACCTTGGCAAGCAACTGCCCTTTATGCACTACGGTACCTTCCTTGAAGTAGATGGAAATGATCTTTCCAGAAGTCTCAAAAGCGAGATTAACCTCTTCGTCAGGAAGTATCAAACCTGTCGTTGTGAATCCATCTGTCAAAGACTGATGTTTCAGAATCTTTGCATTCACATTCAGCGTTTTACCACCAGGGCCACCCTTACCGAATGGGCCCTTTCCTGGACCCTTACCACCAGGTCCTTTCATCTCGAGATCATCATTGACTTTTGGTTGCAGACTCCATACGCCCACAGCAATGCAGACGCCAAACAATCCAGCAACAAGTCCCCATTTAACATTTTTATTCATATTTGTAAAAACTTCAGAATTAATATATTAATTCTATGACGAAATCCCCCTCAAAAGGTTTAACTAATTTTCAAAATATTTCACAAAAATATCAACAGGCATCATTTTCGGTAACTATTCAGGTACCTCCCAAATATTTGTTATTTTAACGTAAATGCCCATGAATTGCCGCGAAGGTTTAGCTCGGCGGCCGTAGGGAAAGCCAATTATTTCGTAAATTTCTTTTTTTTGCTCGTGATTTAATAATTTACGAATAAATTCGCGGATAATTTACGGCAAATTTTCGTTCGCCGAAGGCAAAAACAAAGACACCTGAGTAGTTACCATTTTCGTTCATCCTTCGCCGTACATTCGCTATAACTCCGTTATTTAACTGAACTTAATTTTTCGCTTTTCACTCTTCACTTTTTTACTTAAAAGCCCCCCTTAGGGGGCTGGGGCTTTTACTTTACCAACACTTTCTTTCCACCAACAATATTCACACCCTTCTGCACCTTACCCAAACGCTGACCAGAAAGTGAGAATATCTTATCCGAAGAAACCGTCGCACCACCAATAACGGCATTAATACCAGTAGGAAGCACAGCATCCTCCACAATGGTGAACCTGTTCCAGTACTCTGCCTTCTCATAAGCCTCCTTACACCCAGGAAGCACATGGAGTATAGCATCGTAACGACCGGGATCATCATCGTATTCTGAATCTCCCCGAGAAACAGAAGTAGCTTTGGCACTGAAAGTACCATAACGTCCAAAAGTGTATTTCGAAATTTCCTGAGGAACAACAGAGTAGTTGGTGATTGAGGTAAAGGGACAATTTCCAAAAGCCCAGTCTCCAATACTCGTCACGGACTTAGGAATCGTGATAGAAGCGAGACTACGGCAACCCGCAAAAGCCCAGTCCCCAATACTCGACACGGATTCTGGAATAGCTATAGAGGCAAGATCGTAGCAATTATAGAAAGCGTTATCACCAATACTCATCACCGTGTTGGGCATAATAGTATTTTTACATCCAGCAATCAGGGTGTTAGTCTCCGTTTCTATTATTGCATTGCAGTTATTTCTGCTATCGTACACCTTATTTCCCTCTTTAACAACGATAGAAGAGAGCCTATGGGCTCCATAGAAAGCGTCAGCCCCTATACTCGTCACAGACTCCGAGATAGTCACAGAGGTGAGCATATTGCATTTAGAGAAAGCGCCCTTTCCAATACTTTTCACGGAATTAGGAATCACGATAGTCTTCAAGCTGCTATAACGGAAAGCATCATCCCCGATACTTACCAAAGAATTAGGAAGTGAGATAGAGGTAACGCCACTATAGCAGAAAGCCTCAGATTCTATACCAGTAACGGCTATTCCATCGTTAATAACAGAAGGAATGACAATATCGCCACTATAATTACCTTCGTTTGCTCTTGGCTCGGGATCTTTACAGATAACAACAGCTTCTTTCTTTTCCCAATCCACCCGATAGCGGATGCCACCCTTTTCTACATCATCAGCAAAGGTACTCACCGACACCATAAGTGCCAGCATCATCAAAATTACTCGGTTGTAAAATTTAGTCATGTTTTATGGAAGTTTTTTTAAAAAAATTAATTTAGTTTAGTCAAGTGCAAAGTTACACATTTTTTTCCATAATTCCAAATATTTCCTATGGTTTTTGAGGGGAATCCTTCGCAGTACATTCGTTATATTCCTTTTAGGTGGGTTCTATAAATTAGCTTTGGCAGATTTCTTGTCTTCCAGACAAATGCGTTTGAACTTCAAGGGTGGGAAAGTTCAATTATTGACTCGCTATTCTAACTATCTAAACACTGGTTGTCTCTTCCCAATGCATTAGTCGTATTTATATATTCCATGCGATTGTAAATTAAAAATTGCAGATACATCACCTTTTTTGGCAGCCATCTTATACCACTTTATTGCCTCGGATTCAGATTTTGGCACACCGTCCCCATGATCATAGTGCGCCCCAAGATTATTCTGCGCACGCGCATGCCCTTGCTCTGCCGCAAGTCGATACCACTTCACGGCTTCGGTATATGACTTGTCCACACCGTGACCATTATAATAGCAATCTCCTAACCAACATTGTGCATCCGCATATCCCTGCTCTGCCGCAAGTCTGTAATATTATACGGCTTCATAATACGATTGTGTAACATCATCGCCTTTATAGTATTTATCTCCAAGAAATTTGAGTCCAGCAGCATCTTGCTCTGCAGCAAGCCTCCACCATTTCACAGCTTCTGTCTCAGATTTTTCCACGCCATAGCCTTTAGCATAGCAGTCTCCAAGCCTGTTTTGTGAAAAGTGATAACCTCGCTCCGCAGCAAGCCTCCACCATTTCACGGCTTCGGTATATGACTTGTCCACACCATTGCCGTAATAATAGCATTTTCCAAGATAATATTGTGCATAAACATATTTCTGTTCCGCCGCAAGTCTGAACCACTTCACGGCTTCGGTATATGAGTGATCTACGCAAATCCTCCAATAATAGCAATATCCGAGTTTATATTGTCCTAAGACATATCCAGTTTCGGCAGATTTCTTATATGCCTCGAATGCTGCTTCCCAATTCTCTTCTGTTCCTCTGCCTTCTTCATAACAGTAACCAACATACACTTGCGCCTTGGCGTCACCAGCCTCTGCCATCTTCTTGAATTCTGCCAACGCCTCTTTATACAGACTATTAGCCTTGGTATTGTTTTCTTCCACACCTATACCCTCGTCATAACATATTCCGAGTCTGTATTTTGCATACGCATTTCCTTGCTCAAACGCCTTCCTATACCATTTCAAGGCTTCCGCGGTATCTGTTCTTACACCGTATATTCCTTCATGATATCTTTCACCAAGCTCTGTCTGGGCATCAGCATTTCCCTTTTCTGCGTATTCCTTTAACTTGCTGATATCAAGGGTTTCCACCACCATAGACAAGTCTGTATTCCCTTTACAACCATTACAAACTATCATGGTTGCAATCAGTATTGCCATACCCAAAAATCCAAGAATCTTTTTCACACTATATGATTTGTTTTATAGTTATTTCTACTCTTTGCAAAAGTACACATTATTTCTCAAACCTCCAAATATTTCCCCCTTTTTCTTCTGGCTCATCCGACATTTCGAGTGATAAAGATTAGGCTATCGCTAGGAAAATGCCTTACGGCTGCAAAAATTGACGATGTCATAAAATTGCTCCGTTGTCGCATAAAATATTTATCTCACTCAATTGAGGAAAATATTGCTTC
>DCJC01000069.1:0-3096 GCA_002317355.1 Prevotellaceae bacterium UBA1710
TATGAGATGAGCGGACAGATGAAGACACTCATCGATCGTGGTAATCCTCTGTATCGCTCGGATTATCATTTCCGCGACATCTATATGCTCTCTGCTGCTGCTGAGGATGAGCCAGAGGTTCCAGAACGTGCCGTTGCAGGACTGACCGGTTGGATTGACTGCTTCGAGAATGCTCAGCTCAAGGGCACCGTATTTGCAGGAGGTGTTACTTCTATGGACGAGATAGAAGGTCATACTGCATTGCAGAAGGCTTACGAGATGGGAAAGGGTATTTGAGGCAACTAGTACTCTAAAATAAAATGGTCGCTCCTTGTGCCTATTCCTTCATCCCTCTTGTCGAGAACATGATTGCATGGGCAAAGACCCACATGGTGGAGATTATTGATGATAGGGAGAAGGCGATTTCAAGCGAATAACACTTCATGTGTTTTTAATTTATATTCGAAAATATATAAAGTTAGTTAAATTTTGCTTGTTTTATATGTGAAATGATGTAATGTTGAATATTTTGCTTATCTTTGCATGCGAAAGCATATAATTTAGGTAGAATATGGAACGTACTAATCTGTCAAATACAGTCAAGCAACTCCGAAAGGAGTATGGATTGACACAGGAGGATCTGGCTATGAAGTCAGGGGTTGGATTGTGCTTTGTACGCAATCTGGAACAGGGTAAGGCAACGCTCAGAATGGACAAGGTGAACCAGTTGCTTGACCTCTTTAACTATGAACTAACGGCAACACGCAAATCATGAGACAGGCTTTGGTTTATAGGAAGAATCTTCTGGCTGGTACTCTGACGGAGAATGAGGGCGAATACACTTTTCTCTATGACCAGGAGTACCTGCAAAATGAGGATGCAAAGGCAATCAGCCTTACTTTGCCCTTGCAAGAAGAGGTGTTTGTAAGTCCTGTGCTGTTCCCCTTCTTTGATGGTTTGATACCTGAGGGCTGGCTGCTGGACGTTGCGCTTAGAAATACGGATATCAGTATTCTTGACCGTATGTCGCTATTGTTGCTTTGCTGTAAGGATTGTATTGGTTCTGTGAGTATAATAGAGTCATCGACTTTGTCGCTTGGCTTGTCCAAGAAGGGAGGCAAACATGTGTAATTGTTTATATTGCTACAAGCCATTAAAGGCAGGACAGGTGGATTTTCATCCTGCATGTGCGAAGAAGTTCTTTGGAGTAAAGGATGTTCCTTCGCTCGATTACACTCGTGACGATCTTGATGCACTTGCCGAAAAGGTGATTCAGGCACAGACATCGCTGACGGGTGTACAACCAAAGTTGTCGCTTAATCTCAACAAACATGAGGGTACTTCACGTCTGACAATCGTAGGACTTTGGGGAGACTTCATCCTCAAGCCCCAAACGGAAGATTATCCTCAGTTGCCCGAGATTGAAGACCTTACCATGCACATGGCTGAAGCGGCGAGAATAAGCATTGTGCCACATTCATTGATTCGTCTTGCGGACGGCAACCTTGGGTATATCACTCGCAGAATTGACCGCACCTCAGCAGGTGAGAAGATTGACATGGAGGATATGTGTCAGTTGACTCTGCACCCGACAGAATACAAGTACCGCAGTTCGTATGAACAGATTAGTAAAGTGATTACAGCACATAGCGCAACCCCTAAGCTATGTATGATGAACTTCATGCAACTGCTGTTATTCTGCTATCTGACAGGCAACAACGATATGCACCTGAAGAACTTTTCGCTCTATGCTCCCAAAGGCGAATACATGCTGACACCTGCCTACGACCTGCTGAATGTGGCTATAGTAAACCCAAAGGACAAGGAAGAGCTCGCTCTGACCCTAAATGGCAAGAAATCAAAGCTGAGAAGAAGTGACTTCCTGCTTGCTGCAGAAAAGATGGGAATAGACGAGAAGGCTATCAACCAGATGCTCTCTGTCTTTCAGAAAGCAATGTCGAAATGGGAGGTATTGATTAACGAATCATTTCTGAACGTAGAATTAAAGGAGCAATATTTGGAGTTGGTGATGTCAAGACTTCAGAAGTTACAAGCATAATACGTCCATCCTCTTGTCGAGAACATTTGATATGAAAAAATGCCTCAATACTGATGATGGTATATCCATGTCAGTATTGAGGCATTGTAGAGAATTTTCTATTTATCATTTCCCGCTCAGGAATTCTATGGCGAAGACTGGCCAACGGGGGACTTTGCGAATGTTTGTTCTAACGGCAGGGATATCCAGTAAGAGAAATAGAGATGCCAAGGTCAGGGAGAACCAGATGACATAGCCATATACCTGCTTGATTGCCACGAGCATCATGGAGTGGAGATAGGTGCCGCTCATGAACTCCCCGAAATTGAAGTGGGAGAAGTCGAGGTGTGTGAGGGTGAGCTGCTGACCATAGTGCTGCATGTCAGCATTGAGGAAATGGGAGAAGATGGTGGTGTAGAAGCCATATCCCATAGCACCCGCAAGATACATGTGGAGGATGTTGAACAGGAAGAGTCCCATGAAGAACTGTTCAAGACTTGGTACAGATTCGTTCAATGCCCACATCAGTGTGGGGGCAAGAATGCCATATCCAAAACCACGGAGAAGGATGGCGAAGCGGTACTGCTCTATATTCACGCCTATGCCAACGGTGGTGTACATAATCAGGGTGTAAGCGCTGATGGAGAGAAAGGCAATACCTATCAGTTTCCATACCTTCCATTTTTGGACTTTAAGCCAATAGAGGTCAAGAGCAATGCCAACGAGCATGCCAGGCAATGCCCAGAGATACTGACTCTCTTTGGTCAATTCCTCCAATCCTGTCACCTCAGAGTAGAGAATCTCTTCGAGTGTATGTTCTGCACCGAAAGCTAATTCTGCAAGAAAGGTCACGATGAGTATCGGCACAACGTTGCGGCATTTCAGCAGCTGTAGTTCTACGTATGGGTAACGGTTGTGAAGCAGTCGGTAGAGGGTGAGTACGGCAAAGACAAGGGTGAATACTCCAACGATTCTTATATGCTGACAAGCGAACCACCTGTAGTGATCACCATAGACAAAGATGTACGAAAGTAGCAGCATGGTAATGCAGATAAGCAATGCTCCCAACCAGTCGGTTC
>DCJC01000069.1:3129-3981 GCA_002317355.1 Prevotellaceae bacterium UBA1710
TGTGGCATAGGACAGAACGGACGGCAGCAAACCATCTGCGTTAGCAACACGAACGACATAGTGCCAACGGTGAATGCGTGCATCATCTGCCACGTGAAATGGTGTCCCATCCAGGCAGCAACCCATCCACCGCCCACGATGGCTGTAAGCAGGATGATGTGGAGCACAGGGAAAAACACGGCAAAGTCACGCTTGGGGGTAATCCACAACTGAATATTGCTCATACATTCAAATGTGCCCTGTATCTTGGCAATACCTGCCACAAAACAGGCCACCATGAGTACCGGCATCGAATGGCTATGCATGGTGATGATGTTGCAGATACCTATTACTATTGCCGAGGTACATAAGAGTTGCTGATTGGTAAAGCGGAACTTCATGCGGAACAGCATAGGGAACCACACCGCCATACCTGCCAGCGTGGCATAGAGCAAAAACATGACATCCTCCGTCATAAAATTGGTTGTACCACGAATCTCATCAAGAGCACCAAGATACATTGCTCCCGAGAACTGAAAGCAGAGGGCTGTCAAGACATAAATCCATGGTTGCAACCTCTGAGGCACCCATCCCTTCATCATAGGCATGAAGAAACCTCTACTGGGAGGTGGCGGTGGTGCCTTCATCAGAAATTCTGTCAGTCGTCCCATTATTCTTCTACCTTACAGATTACGTTATATCCACCGTGAAGTTTGTCCAGTTGGTCGTGTGCATCAAGTTTTACACGCACAGTAACACGCTGTTCCACCTTGACGAAATTGCCCGTGGCATTGTCAACGGGAATCAGCGAGAAGGCACTTCCTGTAGCATCGGAGATACGCTCCACTACACCAGTATATTCCACATCGGGCA
>DCJC01000072.1 GCA_002317355.1 Prevotellaceae bacterium UBA1710
CTCAATCGGCACCTCCAACGTGTCAGAAGAAGAATACACGAACTTAGGGAACTTAGCCAACGGAACAACATCATTACAGAATTCCGTCCATTCCTTCGAATTGACATATCCCTTCTCCTTCCAATGCACATTAAGAGGCCCAACAAGAGCAGTTCCCTGCCCACTATAGTCATTCAATCCGAGAAGAACAAAGCCAGTATAGTCCTTAGTACGGAGGTTACGCTCCATCTCATATTTATAAGCAAGTGTCTGTAGTTTTCCACTTGCCATGAGGAATTTCTCTGCCTGAGAAGCCATACCGTTATCACGCAGAAGATCCTCGAAGATGTCAAAGTTCTTAGCCTTGTAAGCACCTGTATATTGCAAGCGTTCCTTCAAATCAGGGAATGCACACCATTGCCCTTGCTCATGACAGATAATAGGCGAATTATTCGGAACTGAATCCTTATAGTTGCGAGGGAAGAGGATATCCTTACTATAGTCATCATCAGAATGAGGGGCATGCTTACCCCAATCAAGTCCTCGTCCCCCACCCTTCACATGATACTGAGAGCCGTTATCCCATGCCCAGCCTCCACCAACGTTAGCTCCGCAATAGATACGGCGAGAGTCGGTCTTCTTCCAATAATCTACCCAGGCATTACACCACTTCACCCAATCTCCTGCAGGCTCATTTCCTGCACTCATCATCAGGAATGAAGGGTGATTGCCGTATGCCTCCACCATTCTCTTTGTCTCATCCATAAGATACTGATCGATTGCCATGCCTCTACTTAACCTCACCCCATGATTAGGCCATGAAGGTCCTTCTGGCTGAAGATAGAAACCGAGTTTATCTGCTGCACAGAATGCAGCTTCTGGCGGACAATATGAATGGAAACGCATGGTGTTAAGTCCATACTCCTTACACTTACGGAATATTCTCTCCCACGAAGCTTCATCAGTTGGCGGATATCCAGTCTCAGGGAAACAGCAGTTGCCTACTGTTCCACGCACATAGATAGGTTTGCCGTTAAGAATGATATCCATACCATTTACCTTTATATCTCTCATACCAAAGGTGCTACTCACGGTGTAGCCTTTGGAATCCTTCACTTCAAGAGTATAGAGATTAGGATGGAACTCATCCCATAGCTTCATCTTATCACCTAAGTCTATGAGATACGAGCCATCAGGTTGTGATACAGCCAGACATTCAACACCATCGACGAGAAAAGTGAGTTCCTGATTAGAATCTCCTCCTTTCACCACAACGCGCACGTTCCTATCCGAAACATTAGGATAGATATCAAGGTGATCTATTGCCGTAATAGGACGAACAGAAAGTGATAAATCCCCAGCAAGACCATTCCAGTTACCTTGCGTCTGATCGGTTACCGAATGTGAATCCTGACCTACACAAACGTTCTCAATGCCATTATACACCTTGATAGCAATCGTATTCTCTTTTCCTGCCAAGACGAAATCTGAGACATCATAAACGTGAGGTGCAGACAAACCCATCTGATGCCCAACCTCCTTACCGTTGATGAATACGGTTGTCTCAATATGTGGACGCTCAAGAGTGAGTATCACACGTTGTTTCTTCCATACCTTAGGCACAACAACACTCCTACGATACCACGCATTACCTGTATAATGCCTCTCAGGAGTTAGGAAGAAAGGGAATTTCATCTGCCCCTCAACACGATATTTCTCCATGTAGGGGTTAAAATAGAAAGAGGAATCGTAGAGAGAGCCTGTCCATTTTGTGTTTACGGATATTATGTCACCCTTGCCTCGAGTAATCATAGAACCAGGTAATTCGATGGTGTCATCATACGGAGAAGCTGGCGTAACGGTATTCTCGCTACGTTGTATCTGAAACTCCCACTTTCCTGCAAGGTCTATCTTCTGCTGAGCGAAAGTAGAAAGTGCTATTGTTGAGGTTATAACCGTAAGGATTTTCTTCATGCTTGCAAAATTACGTATTTTTCTTTAGAAAAAGAAAAGAATAACAAAGAAAATTGAAATAAAAATCTATGAAACGACGTTTTAATAGTTAGGAGTGAGGAGTTCACACCTTCCCCCAACACCCAACATCCAACACCTACCACCCAACATCCAACACCCAACGCATGCGCTATCTCATAGACGACAATATGACTCCGATGACTGAGGAGCAGTTCAATGACTGCCTCTCAAGGGTAAGTGCGCAGCGCCGAGAGAAGGTACTGAAATACAAGTTTGCTGCAGGAAGAGAGCAGAGCCTTAGAGCGTATATGCTTCTCCAACAGTTGCTTAAGGAGGAATATGGTATTACCGAACCACCTATTTTCCGTGAGTTAGAGAACGGCAAACCTGTTATCATCGGTCATGAGGATATTCATTTCAATATGTCGCATTGCAAGAACGCCGTAGCTTGTGCCGTAAGTGATAAGCCGATAGGTATCGATGTGGAAAGGATTCAGGATAAGGTGAATGAAAGCCTTGCTCAATACGTGCTTAACGAAAAAGAACTCGAGGATATCACTCCGCAGAAGTTTGCACGCCTCTGGACAATGAAAGAAGCTGTTGTAAAGCTTACAGGCAGAGGAATAACAGGAAAAGAGCAACTGCGCCCATTACTCAATGACTATCACAACGGGAAAAGTCCCTGGCAGATTATTACCAAGGACTTTCCGGATTATGTCGTCGCTATAGCGATGACATAATAAGTGAAGAGTGAAGAACGAAGAGTGAAGAATTTGAGTTACAAAGTTAAACGCTATAACTGTTACTGGCAAATACAAACTTAAATTCTTCACTCTTCACTTTTCACTTAAAATTCCTCACTGGGAATTTTTCGTCGTACCTCTCACCACAAGGTTTGTCCTTACCACTTGCTTCTCTACGCGATTGAGAGGAGTGATACCTTCCACCTTATCAATCAGAATCGTTGCAGCCTCACGACCTATCTCGATACCACGCTGATCCATTGTTGTGAGCATAGGATCACATGCAAGAGCACGCTCGCCATTAGTAAATCCACAGATACTAACATCATCTGGAATCTTATAGCCAAGTCGCTTAACAGCATGCATAACTCCGACTGCAGTATCATCGTTTATGCAGAAGAATGCATCTGGACGATTCTCACGCGACATTATCTCTGGAATCTGCTGCTCGGCAAGTTCACGGGAATCACACTCAAAGATGCAATCGATGTCAACGTCCATGTCATGCTGACGAAGTGCATCCTTATAGCCATTCATGCGATTCTTTACAATTTCCAATTGCATAGAACTACCACAGAAAGCGACTCGTTTGCAACCGGTTTCTATGAGATAGTTTGTTGCAGTAAAAGCACCATGATAGTCATCAATGACCACTCTGGAGGCATTCACGCCAGTGCAGATGCGATCAAAGAACACCAAAGGAAGATCATTATTCATTATTCGGATGAAATGCTCATACTCTCGTGTATCCTTAGCCTGTGAAACGATTACACCGCAAAGACGAGAACGTATGAAACTATCACATATCTTTACTTCCTGCTCAAATTGCTCCTTACTCTGAGCCACTATTATAGAATATCCCCTGTTGAATGCTTCCTGTTCAATACCCGATACAACAGTAGAGAAGAAGTAATGAACTATCTCCGGCACTATCACACCTATTATCTTCTGCGCTCTGGCCTTTGAGTGTCTAAGCGATTCTGCAAGTACATTTGATACGAAATTGTGTTCTTTGGCATATTCCTGGACTTTTTTCCTGGTCTTCTCGCTGATACTTGGATTATCAGCTAAAGCTCTTGATACCGTAGCTACAGACACACTTAGTGCCTTAGCGATATCTTTCATTGTTATCTGAGGTTGTGGCATAGTTTATTGGGTGGTTAAATAAGTGTATATTCCTAATATTAAGTTTTGTTTTCGATTGCAAATATATAAAAATAATTTTATATTCACAACTTTTTGACCTTTTTTTTTGATAAACTTTGCGAAAACGTTTACGAAAGACTTAGCTTTTAGTGATGGTAAAATAATAACTTAGGGGCAACATATAAAAACGGACATCCTAAAAGGATTGGATGTCCGTCGTTGTCCTAAACTTTGTTCTTTGTGCACGCTTACACGAACTGTACGTGCTGCAACTTATCTGTTAATAATTTAAGATTTTCCTGTATAATCTGCTTCTGTTTATCAGATGCGGATGCCAAGCCCATCTTATATTTCCTCATTAATGAAGGATTAATTCCTATATTCTTAGCAAATTGTGTAGCATTAATATATGGAAAAGCGATAAAAAATGCAGCCAAACTATAACGGAACTCAATATCTAAGTTTGTCCATTCTGGTAGAACACCATGTTTTTCTGCATAGTATTCGGATTGCTCATCCCTAACATCGATGAAGTTTTGCTTAGCTTCATCTTCTGTAATTCCAGTACCAACCAATCCTTTTACATCATCAGAGTAGATGGCAAAGCCTCCATCATCACCTCGTTCTATTATTGCAACAATTTTTTTCATATTCTTACATTTTGGGGTTCTAAAGCTGCCCCTAGCATTTTGCCAGGAGCAGCACGTACAATGAATGGCTCATTTCAGCTGACCTTCCAAATTGGCATCCTTTAGAATCTTCCTCAAAGTACCTGTTGGCACTTCTTGAGACTCGTGACGACCAACCGGAATGAAGTGATCAAAATCAGGATGAACGTACTTATGATGACGCTTTCCTGTTTTTCTCTTCCAACCATTAGCTTCTAAGAGCCTGTACAGTTCTGAAAATTTTACCATGTCAAAGAACGTTTTGTTTAGAACGATGCAAAGGTAACAAATATGTTCCAAACAAACAAATATTTCTATATTTTTTTGCACAAATATTCATAATTACTCAAATATATCTTATATATAGCATCAAAAATATTACTTTTTCTTTATCTTTGCATATAATTTTTCGAGATTTGATGTAGTTTTTTACCATCTCTTTGCGACAAAAAGGTATAGATGATAATAAAAAGAAGAAAATGAACTCTAAAGAACAAGAATTCAATCGCCTGATTCAAGAGCATAAGGAGACTATATACACCGTATGCCTCATGAACTCTAAGGATCAGGATGAAGCCAAGGATTTGATGCAAGAAGCATTAATTCAACTATGGAAATCGTTTGGCACCTTCAGAGGTGAGAGCGATATTCGCACATGGCTTTGGCGTATCTGTATGAACGCCTGCATCTCATTCATGCGCAAAGAGAATAAGTACAAAGATACATTGCATATTGAAGTGAGTAACCTCATGACGATGGACGATGAAGATAGCAGACAGATAAAGGCTCTTCACAATCGAATACATCGCCTAAGATTCATGGATCGTGCTATTATCTTGCTGTGGATGGAAGATCTATCATACGAAGAGATTGGAGACATTGTCGGTATCACGGCTAAAAATGTATCCGTGCGATTGGTTCGTATAAAAGAACAATTGCGCGAAATGTCTAATAATAAATAGGATAAGAAACTATGAACAATATCGAGACAACAAAAGAATTACTTGAGCTCAAGGAGCAGATGCTTGTACTTAAGAAACAGCTTAACAAAGAGAACATATTAAGCGAGGAGCAAGTGTCTAAAGTAACCAGAATTCACAAGTCCAACAGGCTTCCCATAATCCAGATTTTCGTGGGAGCCTTATGTATGCTGAATGTCATTTCCTTTTCCTACATCTTATTTTTCAAAGAGAAGAATTTGTCTGAAAGCCAGCTGGCCATCTTCATTACCATATCTGCACTTCTTTTAATATCCTACATAGTATTTATATCTGGTGTGCGGACATATTCTATCAAGGATGGAAAAATAATCATTGGGCATCGTCTGAAAATCTTCAAGTCGAAGACTATCAATATTGACTCCATACGATTCATTGAGATTCAGACAAGAATATACTTTATACACAGAACACTTCGCATCAGATACAACAAATACGATGACTGTTTTGTCGGCCCAAAGAATATAGAGGAGTTCATATCAGATTTGCTTCGTATCAACCCTGAAATAGACATTAAAAAGGAGAAAATACTATAAAAAAGCACCAAAGGTGCACATTCACATTAAGGAATAGAAATTCGTCGAACTTCAACTATTTAAACACCGCATTAAACAATGAAAGAGATTCTGAAATTTCTGCGTGATCTCTCATGCAATAATAACAAGGAGTGGTTCAACGCCAACAAGGATAGATACCAGAAGGTACTTGCCTCATGGCATGCTTTCTGCGAGGAACTGATCGCTGAGATAGGTAAGTATGATCAGGACATTGCAAAACTCACCATCAAGGATTGTACCTACAGAATATACCGTGACACCCGATTCAGTAAGGATAAGACTCCATACAAGACCCATTTCGGCGTTTTCCTTGCTCCTGGTGGTAAGAAATCGATGCACGCCGGATACTACTTCCATGTAGGTACTGGCGGAGAAGACACCTACCCTGCAGGTCACATGCTTGCTTCCGGCAACTATTGCTACGACTCGAAGGTGATAAAGATTCTTCGTGAGGACATCAGCGACGGCTGGGAGGAATTCAAGGGCGATGTATTGGATAATGCCGATCCTGCTTTCCATGTTGACATGGATGATGCGCTGAAGAGAGTACCGAAGGAATACCCAGCAGATGCTCCTTATGCAGATTTCATGCGTCTGAAGAACTATTGTCTGGTGATGAACGTAAACGACGACTTCATCACAGCGCCTGATTTGGTTAAGCGAGTAGCAGAACTATTCAAAACCACCAAGCCATTCAACGACTATATCAACCGAGCTGTTGACTATGTAAAGGAAGAAGGAGTCTGACACTCTCTGACCTCAAGAATTATCGATAATTTATTCGTAAATTAACGTGAATTCGATGAATTTCAAATATTTGGTATTCAGAAAAATAAAGGGGTTGTGATGTGCGAGCCCCGAAGTGGGCGACACCTAAAGAGGGCACTGAAAAACCCTCC
>DCJC01000084.1:0-9312 GCA_002317355.1 Prevotellaceae bacterium UBA1710
TATCTTATGGATGAGACAAAGAGAATGGTGGAGGCATACGGCAATCACCCTTCATTCCTGATGATGAGTGCAGGAAATGAGCCTGCAGGAGATTGGGT
Source organism: Prevotellaceae bacterium UBA1710 (assembly GCA_002317355.1). GTDB lineage: Bacteria > Bacteroidota > Bacteroidia > Bacteroidales > Bacteroidaceae > Prevotella. Next base: position 99 of record DCJC01000084.1, read on the forward strand.
GAAGTGGTGTAATGCCTGGGTGGACTACTGGAAGGAAACGGACTCACGCCGTATCTACTGCGGAGCTAACGTTGGTGGTGGCTGGGCATGGGATAACGGCTCTCAGTATCATGTGAAGGGTGGGGGACGAGGACTTGATTGGGGTAAGCATGCCCCTCATTCTGATGATGACTATAGTAAGGATATCCTCTTTCCTCGCAACTATAAGGATTCTGTTCCGAATAATTCGCCTATTATCTGTCATGAGCAAGGACAATGGTGTGCTTTTCCTGATTTGAAGGAACGCTCTCAATATACGGGTGCATACAAGGCAAAGAACTTCGACATCTTCGAGGATCTTCTGCGTGATAACGGTATGGCTTCGCAGGCAGAGAGATTCCTCATGGCAAGTGGAAAACTACAGACGCTCGCTTATAAATATGAGATGGAGCGTAACCTCCGTACTAAGGACTATACTGGCTTTGTTCTTCTCGGATTGAATGACTATAGCGGTCAAGGAACTGCTCTTGTAGGGCCTCTTAACGTGCATTGGCGAGAGAAAGGATATGTCAATTCGAAGGAATGGACGGAATTCTGTAATGATGTTGTTCCGTTGGCTAAGTTCCCTAAGTTCGTGTATTCTTCTTCTGACACGTTGGAGGTGCCGATTGAGCTGTACAATGCAAGTTCAGGCAAGATTGTCAAACCGAATGTGGAATATACCATAAAGGATGGGGATGATATTATCATGCAGACATCTTCTCCAAGAATATTTGATATTCCTCATGGCAAGAATAATGCTTTGGGTACTGTTTCATTCCCTCTCAGTCAGTTTTCTTCTCCTAAGAAATATACCTTTGAGGTTGCTATTTCTTCTGAAGGTAGAAGATGGCAGAATCATTGGGACTTCTGGGTGTATCCCGGGGAGGGTGGAAAGAGTAAAGAGGAAAGGGTAAAGGGTAATGTAGATCGTATAGATATTTATGTTGCTGACTCTCTTGATACGGAGGCTATTGCCACTTTGAAGGCTGGCGGTAAGGTGCTTCTTACTGCTGCAGGAAAGGTGCGCTACGGTAATGATATAAAGCAGCAGTATCTCCCAGTGTTCTGGAATACCTCATGGTTCAAGATGCGACCTCCGCATATCACGGGTGCTTATATTGATAGCAAGCATCCTGTGTATCGTGATTTCCCTACTGACGATTGGACTAATCTCAACTGGTGGGAACTTGTCAATCGTGCGCAGGTGATGAATCTCTCGGAGTTTCCGAAGGATTATCAGCCTCCTATGCAACCTATAGATACTTGGCATGTTAGTCGCAAGTGCGGAATGATTGTAGAGGCTAATGTTCTTGGTGGAAAACTGCTTATGACCACTATTGATATTTCTTCTCGTCTCGATACCCGACTTGTTGCTCGTCAGCTTCGTAAGAGCATAATCAAATATATGAATAGTGAGGATTTCAAGCCTACGATTACCGTAGATGAAAGCGTTATTCGTAATCTCTACGAGAACGAGGCAAAGCAAGTGAATATGTTCACTAAGGATTCTCCAGATGAACTGAAGCCAAAGATTAAGTGATGTTGCTTTATTCCTTTGTTTTCTGATAGAAACGATATATGACTAAAAACTTAAGAGGCGCTTCCTTTCGGGAGCGCCTCATGTAGTTAGAATAGTAAGTGCATTTATTCAGCTTTAGGATTTGCTGTTTTCTTTGTCACTTTCTTTGCAGGCTTCTTTGGCTCTTCTGCCTTAGGTGCAACTTTCTTTGCTGGAGCAGCTTTCTTTGCTGGTGCTTCCTTCTTGGTTGCTGTTTCCTTTTTTGCAGCAGGAGCTTTCTTAGCTGGAGCCTTCTTTACAGCCTCGCGTGCAGCGTTGTCAGGATCAAGTTTTGAGAGCTTGGTCTGGAGACGCTCGATCTCCTTATCCTTCAAGTCAAGTTCCTTGCCGAGGTTGGTGATTGTTGTGAGCATCTGTTCGAGCTCATCATTGTCAATACCACCATAGAGGGCACGTACACGACTGATGAAGTCGCCAAGAATATTCATATAGTTGGTGAATGCATCAAATGGACCATCATAGATACCACGATCAATGTTGTAGTTACTTGGCTTTGTAGTCATGAAACGGAAGTTGTTTGATGCCTGCAGATAATCCCAGTCCTGAAGAAGGGCAGGATCCTTAGCGATGAGCAGACGGTCAGCTACAGAATATAGCTTATTGAATGCCTCACGCTGCATCTGGTTTCCGAGCCATGTAGATGTGTCACGCTCTTCATCAACCCATGAGAGAGAGTCAGGAACATCGAGAGAACCTACACTATCAAACTTCTCACAAACCTCGCTTGGAGTAGCAAAATCGATGCCGACGTTCTTAGCGCAAGTTGGGAGTGCCTTGAAGAACTCAAGGATATTACTTGAAAGAGGCTGTGCGATACCGAGAGCAGTAAGCTCCATGAAGATATTTACAACCTGCTCTGAATCAGGGCACTTTGCGATATCTGCGATGTATGAGTCAGCGAAGAGAGGGTAGCGCTCCCATGATGTATTGTTGAAGCGGAGAGAAATATCATCAGATGCATTTACATCACGAAGGAGGAGCTTGAGACCAGGAGCCATACTACAGTTATACACGTAGTGTGGTGACTTCCAACCAAGTACGTGCTTAGCACCTTCTGTAAGCATACCCTTGTAGCCAAGAGAAGCAACCTGTGCACCGATGTCGTCTGTGTAGATGAGTGAAGAGTTGCGCATTACGGTTGGGCGCTTGCCAAAGTACTGCTCTATCTTGTCAGACATCTTCTCAATGTCACGCTTGAAGCTCTCCTCGTTGATGAGGCCAGAAAGACCGTGAGAGTAAGGCTCGGTGAGGAACTCCACCTGACCAGTCTCATTGAGCTCCTGAAGTTTAGAGAGTACCTGTGGTGCGTGAAGCTCAAGCTGCTCCATTCCTACACCTGAAAGTGAGAAGGCAACCTTGAAGAAACCTGGGTTCTGGAGAATCATCTCATGCAAGGCATTGAGTGCTGGCATGTATGAATTCTCTGCTATATAAGTGATACTACGCTCATTAGCATAGTCGTCATAGTAATAATGATCAGTACCGATGTCGAAGAAACGGTAACGCTTGAGATGTGTTATCTGGTGTATCTCAAAGTAAAGGCATATTGTTTTCATTGTTCTGTCTTATTTGTAGGTTATTTTATGAAGTTTGCGAGATATTCCTCGTTATTGAACCAACCCTTGCTAAGCAACTGGTCATAGCACTGGCGGATGCGCAATCCAACCTTCTCCCAGGTGATGCCGGCAACCTCCTTGATGCCTTCTTCGGCAATATAGTTGTGGAGGCTCTCGTTCGTACAGAGAGAGTAGATTGCATCTGCCATTGCGTGAATATCCCAGTAATCTACCTTGATTACATTCTCAAGGATCTCGCCACAACCTGACTGCTTAGAGATGATACTTGGACATCCGCATTGCATTGCCTCAAGTGGGGCGATACCAAACGGCTCAGATACCGAAGGCATAACGAAGACATCTGAATTCTTATAGCACTCATATACCTGCTTACCTCTCTGGAATCCAGGGAAATGGCACTTGTCTGCAATGCCATAGGCTGCGGCAAGTTCAATCATCGCATTCATCATATCGCCAGAGCCAGCGAAACAGAAACGAATCTTGTCGGTACGCTGGAGTACAAGCTTTGCTGCTTCGATGAAGTACTCAGGTCCCTTCTGCATTGTGATACGACCGAGGTAAGTAACAACCTTCTCGTTAGGGTTCTTATGAGGTACGATATCGAGATACTCCTGAGAGAGTGGATAAACCGCATTGTGCATAGCAACACACTTGCGTGGATCCTGATGATACTGATTGATGACAGTCTGGCGTGTGAGCTCAGATACGCACATGATGCAATCTGCATTATCCATACCATTCTTCTCGATAGAGTAAACGGTTGGGTTTACCTTACCGCGTGAACGGTCGAAGTCTGTTGCGTGTACGTGGATACAGAGTGGTTTGCCACTTACCATCTTGGCATGAACACCAGCAGGGTAGGTGAGCCAGTCGTGAGCGTGAATCATATCAAACTGCTCAGAACGTGCAAGTACACCGGCTATGATAGAGAAATTGTTGATCTCATCATGAAGGTTGCCTGGATAACCACCTGCAAAACCTATACAACCGAGGTCGTCGAGTCCCTGCATGTAGTTGAAATCTGCATAGATATTATCACGGAAACGATAATAATCCTCAGCAGTATGACCGACAAAGCGATCTTTTATGTTCTCATACTGAACATCACGCCAAGCGATAGGCACCTGACTCATATTGATGATTTTGAGGAACTGTTCCTCTTCGCCTGTAGGCTTTGGCATGCAGAATGTTGTCTCTACGTCACCTTGAAGGCTCAAACCTTTGGTAATACCATAGGAGGCTACTGCAAGTCCACCGTATATCTTTGGAGGGAATTCCCATCCGAACATTAATACTTTCATATTTGTGTATCCTCCTTATATTAGTTATACTGGTCAATTAATCTCCAAGTGCGTAGAATCTCAGCTACGTTCATAGCGAAGGCAGAAGCACCACGTCCGTGGAATGGAGGGTTGCCGTCGAAGAGCTCAGAGATTGAACCTACTGCGTGATACAGCATCTCATCCTCATAGCCAATCATCTGACGCTGAACGAAGCTCAAACGTGTACGCTTGTAAACCTTGAGGCATGCTTCCATATAGAAACCTCCGAGCCATGGCCATGCTGTACCTGAGTGATAAGCGTAGTCGCGCTTTGTCTGTGGACCTACATAGATAGGATTGTAGCCGCCTGATTTTGGGGAGAGAGTACGGAGACCCTTAGGAGTAAGGAGCTCACGAGTACAGAAATCGAGAACTGACTTCTTCTGCTCTGGCTCAAGTGGAGAATAGTCAAAGGCAACAGGGAATATCATATTTGGACGAACGCTCCAGTCGGTAATGCCATCTTCTACATAGTCGAAGAGGTAACCGCTTTCTGTAACGAACATCTTTTGGAATGATTCCTTTGCGATAGTAGCACGTGCTTCAAGATCTGCAGCAACCTTAGTGTCGTTGTTAGATGCTGCCATCTCTGCGCAGAACTTGAGGGCATTATACCAGAGTGCGTTGATTTCAACAACATAACCAGTACGTGGAACAACAGGACGACCGTTAGCTATGCTGTTCATCCATGTCATAGGTTGCTCGCGTCCTTCGATATGAAGAAGACCATTCTCCCTAAGTTCGATATTTGGATGCTTATTTGAATCAATGAACATGCTGATATCAATAAGCAACTTTCCATACTTCTTGTATGCCTGTTTGTTGCCAACCTCATGAGCATACTGCTGAATAGCCCAAATTGCCCATAGAAGAACATCTGGCTGCTCTATCTCGTGAATCATGCTTGACAATGGCTTGCCGTCCATGAAGTCTCTTATGCTCTTTGCTGCTGTATCCATTACAAGCTCAAAATAGTCATTCTCCTGAATGGCAAGAGTAAGGCCAGGAAGAGCAATAAATGTATCGCGTGCACGAACCTTGAACCAAGGATAACCAGCAAGCAGATAGCGCTCAGTGTCGCTTATACGAACATGGAACTGGTGAGCTGCATTGACGAGAGCATGATAGAAGTTATCGCGAGGTGTGCGTAGTGAAACCTCCTCATTGAAGAGCTTGTTGAGAGTTGATGGCTTGATGTTCTCGATGCCGGCTGCAATAACAATCTCATCACCTTTCTTTGCTTCAATTTCGAAATATCCAGGTACGTAGAGATCCTCTACACCATGATAGCCACGCTCTTGCTCCTTCTCATAAACGAGATGCTTGTTCCAATGAGGGTCAAATACAAACTCGTTCTTCTTAGAAATCTGGATGTGTAAATCTGGGTAGTTCTCGTATAGGTGTGTCTTGATACCACCGCTAATCTCCTTGTAGTCCTTAATGATTTGGGTATTCTCTACCATACAGTTTCTTACGCTGCGGAATGCCAGGAATGGCTTGAGGCGTAAGGTTGTTGCGCTGTGGCAGTCAACGAGAGTGTAGCGGATAAGGACGCGTGTTGCATAAGCCTGGAATATTACTTCCTTCTTAAGGATAACACCTCCTACACGATAGATAGTTGTTGGGACTGTCTCGAGTGAGAACTCGCGAATGTACTTGTGCCCGTTAGGACTGAAAACACCACTCTCATACTTATGCACTCCGAGGTTAAACTCGGCACCATGCTGTATTACCGAACAGTCGAGTGAAGAGAGCAATACATGATTCTCTCCATCAATCTCAGGAACGGGAACAACGAGCAATCCGTGATATTTGCGGGTGTTACAGTCAACGACTGTGCTGCATGAGTAAGCGCCCGAACGATTCGTACGAAGCAATTCGCGACACAGGGACTCCTGCAGGTTTGTCATCTGAGCTTTTTCAAATTTGAGATAACTCATAGTTACTATATTAAGGTTTAAAAATTTAAACTTCAGGTTATGATTTAGGTGAACCCCATTGTTATTGCACATAAATGCTCATAACAATGAAATTCACCTACAAAAGTATGAAAAACTTTCTGTTTTACAAAATAAAAAGCAGATTATTTTCCGAAATATAACAATATTTTATGATTTTGAAACATAATTGTTAGTTTGTCGCGAAATTGTTATTTCTCGATGATAAAGTTTATGGCTTCTTGCTCAACAATTATCTTCATCGGATCAAGTGATGTGTCCACGTCAGAGAATGAATGACCGTCGATGCTTACAGGTGTATTCTTTGGCGCTTTGATGGTGATATCATGACAGCGATAGGGGAGGATGTTCTTGTGGTTAAGAATCTTGCCACGGATGAACAATCCTATGCCTGAGAATATCTGTGTCAAAACGGTATTATGAACTACCGTTACGTCGATCATTCCGTTGTATGGAACCGCATTTGGAGTCTGACCGAAGCCTAATGCACTACCTATGCACATGGTCATCACACTATGCTGCTCTGTTTCATAATTGATGGTATATTCCATCTTCCAGAACATGCGTTGGAAGAGCAACAGCACAAAAGATATTACGTATGATATCTTTCTTGACCAGAATATTTTTCTTGTTTCTTTGCGTAGGTGCTGAATGCCTGCTACAAGTCCGATGTTTACGCAATTTAGGAAATATCTGTTTTGTTTTTGCCCCTCTTTATTCGTGTAGATTAGACAACCTGCATCAATCTTTCTGATACGTCTTGCCGCAATCGATTCCACCGCAAGGTTTATGTCCTTCTCTGTCAATCCCCAGAATGCAGCAAAATCATTCATTATTCCATTTGGAATTACAGATAGCACAACACGCTCCCTAACCTCTTTCTCTTCTCTCATCAGGCAGTTTGCAGCATTGCATAAAGCGGCATCTCCACCACAGATGATGATATCATCATAACCGTTGTGGATTAGCATTGATACAAGTCGTTCTACGCTTTGTACGCTCTCGCTCTGCACAAGATCATATTTAATCCCGTGCATTTCGAGGCTTTCGGCAATCTTTTGCCAGCGCTTCTTAGGCGATTTGAATCCCTCTTGTTTTGGACAGTATATCAGGCCTGTCTTCATCTTGCTGATTGTTTGTAACTAGAATCCTGTTATGTTTCTGATCGCTTTCACTTTTTCTTCCATAGGAAGCATGGCGTCAATCCAGTTTATTGTGCAACCGCGTCTTTCCATGCCACGGAACCAAGTCATCTGGCGCTTAGCAAACTGATGGATGGCTATCTCGAGTTCCTTGAGCATACTATCGTATGAACGTTTGCCGATTACGTACTCGGTAACATATTTATACTCAAGTCCGTAGTATATGAGGTCGTCAGCGCTTACTCCCGAATCAAGGATTCGTTTTATCTCGTCCACCATGCCCTCATCGACGCGGTTCTTCAGTCGGGTGGATATCTTTCTCCTGCGTTCATCGCGAGGGATATCGACACCGATGATGGTAGTCTCTATTGGTGGGAAATAGCGGTCTTCGGTCTTGTGCTCAAGATTGTATGCCTCTATCTCTATGGCTCTTATAGCGCGTTGAGGAGAGTCAACATCCGTCTTGTTGTGCATATCCGAATTGTTCTTCTCCTTCAGGTCCATGAGGATGGCAGTAAGTTCAGTCATATTCTTATGACTGAGTTCTTCGCGTAATTCCTCGTTCTTCGGAACGGGAGAGAGGTGGTACTCACGAATGACGGATTCCACATATAGACCAGAGCCGCCACAAAGGATAGGCAGGGCACCGCGTGAGGTGATATCCTCGTATGCTTTCAGAAAATCCTGCTGAAACTCAAAGATGTTGTATTTCTCGCCTGGATCGCAGATGTCAATGAGGTGGTATGGGATCTTGGTGATGGGTGATGGGATTTGGGTGGTAGGTGATGGGTGTTGGGTGTTGGCTTCTTGGATCTTTACCTCGTAGTCGCACAAATCCTTACCCGTACCGATGTCCATCCCTCTATACACCTGACGAGAGTCGCCCGAGATGATTTCTGCTGGCTGCCCTTCTGCGATAAGAGATGCGGCAAGATGAGCAGCGAGAGTTGTCTTTCCCGATGCCGTAGGTCCTATTATGGTTATCATCTTTTGTTTCATTGGGTGCAAAGGTACGAAAAATAAGTGAAAAGCGAAAAGTGAAGAGTAAAGAATTTATATAAAAGATACAAAAACTATTCGTTATACGAGCTGTTTCATGAGAAAAACTGTAAACTTTAAGGAGTTCAAGGAATACAAGACGAATGTTTGGATATGACGTCTTCCGTATGATTTTTTTGCGGAAAAATACTATTGTCTTGTACTACTTGTACTTCTTGCTACTCCTTGTACTTCTTAAAATGAAAAATTAGAAAGCAAGTATAAAAAAGAAAGAGAGCATATCCGAAGATATGCTCTCTTGTATTTAGTTGGATTTCTCCAATCAAGTCGATTTGAAATCGGATTAGATCTCAGAGAAGTACTTGATTGTACGAACCATCTGAGAAGTATAAGAGTTCTCATTGTCGTACCAAGAAACAACCTGAACCTGGTATGTATCGTCGTCGATCTTGCTAACCATTGTCTGAGTAGCGTCGAAGAGTGAACCGAACTTCATACCGATGATATCAGAAGAAACGATCTGATCCTCTGTGTAACCGAAAGACTCAGTACCAGCAGCCTTCATTGCAGCGTTGATACCCTCTACAGTTACGTCCTTACCCTTAACAACAGCAAC
>DCJC01000084.1:9511-15855 GCA_002317355.1 Prevotellaceae bacterium UBA1710
GTAGACATGATACCTGACTGGATAGCAGCGTACTTGTTGAGTGCGTCAGCCATTGGAGCGAGACAGTTAGTTGTGCAAGATGCAGCAGAGATAACCTTGTCGTTAGCTGTAAGAGTCTTGTGGTTTGTGTTGAAAACGATAGTTGGGAGATCGTTACCAGCAGGAGCAGAGATAACAACCTTCTTTGCACCAGCAGCGAGGTGAGCCTCAGCCTTAGCCTTAGAAGTATAGAAACCTGTGCACTCGAGAACAACGTCAACGTCGTTAGCAGCCCATGGGCACTTTGTTGCGTCTGCCTCAGCAGAGATCTTGATCTCCTTACCATCTACGATGATAGAGTTCTCAGTTGCCTCTACAGTGTGCTTGCCCTCACCGAACTTACCACAGAAACCACCCTGTGCTGTATCGTACTTGAGAAGGTGAGCGAGCATCTTTGGAGATGTCAAATCGTTGATTGCAACAACCTCGTAACCCTCAGCTTCGAACATCTGACGGAATGCGAGACGACCAATACGGCCAAAACCGTTAATAGCTACTTTTGTCATTTTTGTTTAACTTTAATTATTAAATAAAGGTGAATATAATCTTTTTTGAATAGATTTTCTTCCTAATACACTGCAAAAGTACTAAAAAAAATCGGAAAACGCAGAAAAAATACGAAATATTTTTGAGATTATACGAATTATTTGTAAAAGTTTTGTATTTTTGTAGCAGAATTGCTATTTACACATTTCAATTTTTTAATATTATGGGAAAATTCATTGAAGAATTCAAGGCATTCGCTGTTAAGGGCAATGCAGTTGACATGGCAGTCGGTGTAATCATCGGCGGTGCTTTTGGTAAGATTGTTAGTTCTATTGTTGACGACATTATCATGCCTCCTATCGGCTACCTCATTGGTGGCGTTAACTTCTCTGATCTGAAAGTTGTGCTCCCTGCACTCGTAGAAGGTAAGGAGTCAGCAACAATCAATTATGGTAACTTCATCCAGACTATCATCGACTTCCTCATCATCGCATTCTGTGTATTCATGCTCGTTAAGGGTATCAATAAGATGAAGAAGCAGGAAGAAGAGAAGCCTGCTGCTCCTCCACCAGCTCCAGAACCATCTGCTGAAGAGAAGCTTCTTACAGAGATTAGAGATCTGCTGAAGAATAAGTAGAAAGAGCTGGCCCCTTTCCCGCCCTGCGGGCACCCTTTCCCCAAGGGGCAAGGAGGAAGGTTACATTCTTTCGATAAAGTATAAATCAAAAATGTCGCTTATGGTTATTCTGAAAAGAATAGCATAAGCGACATAATTTTTTTGTCCAATAATATATAAGGTGCGAATGATGTGAAATACTGACTTCTCCCTTGCCCCTTGGGGAAAGGGTGCCCGCAGGGCGGGAAAGGGGCTACTTTAGTACACTGCTAATCTTCTGCTCCCTATGAAGTATATGCACCTCTACACCGAATTTCTTATGGATATGCTCTGCGAGATGCTGGGCACTATACACGGATCTGTGCTGACCACCAGTACAGCCGAATGAGAACATCAGACTTGTGAATCCTCGCTGAATGTATCTTGCCACGTGTGCGTCAGCAAGCTTATAGACAGAATCAAGGAAGGTGAGAATCTCACCGTCATCCTCAAGGAAACGGATTACAGGTTCGTCGAGACCTGTGAGCTGCTTGTAAGGCTCATATCGGCCTGGGTTATGAGTGCTTCTGCAGTCAAATACGTAGCCGCCTCCGTTGCCGCTCTCGTCCTCCGGGATGCCCTTGCGGTAAGAGAAACTGAACACCTTAACCACGAGTGGACCGTTGCCGTCATATTTTGAGAATGTGGCAGGACCATCCTTCGGATTTGCATCATATACGTTCTTGTCGGTTGTCTTATAGCCGTCGGCACGAACTGCCACCTCTTCCTTGACAGGAGCGAACTGTGGCATTTTTGTCAGCTTCTCGAGAATCTCGAGCAGATATGGATAAGGGAACGACTCCGGGTGCTTCAGTAATGAGCGCAGATTCTCTATTGCTGGAGGGATGCTGTCGATGAAGTGCTGCTTCCTCTCGAAATAGCCTCTGAAACCGTATGCGCCAAGAACCTGAAGTGTGCGGAAAAGCACGAACAGACTCAGTCTGTTGATGAAATGACGCTCATTAGGCACCTCGGTGTATTGCTTCAGCGAGTTATAGTACTCGTAGATGAGTTGTCTGCGAAGCTTCTCCGGATACTTAGCCGATGCCTGCCAGAGGAATGAAGCGAGGTCATAGTAGAAAGGACCGCGGCGACCTCCCTGGAAGTCGATGAAGTAAGGATTGCCTTCCTCGTCGAGCATGATGTTACGGGCCTGGAAGTCACGATAGAGGAAACAGCATGAAGCTGACTCTGGTATGTTGCTCTCTTCATTTCCATAGACGAGATCATTGGCGAAACGACGGAATACGGCCTCAAGCTTCAGCTCGTGGAAATCAAGACCTGTAGCCTTAAGGAAACAGTACTTGAAATAGTTGAGATCGAAGAGGACTGAGTCCACGTCCATCTCAGCCTGTGGGTAACATTGTGTGAAATCAAGACCTCTGGCACCACGAATCTGCATATTAGGCAACTCACGGATGGTCTTCAGAAGAAGTTCCTTCTCCTGAAGGTTGTATCTGCCACCAGCCTCGCGTCCACCCTTGATAGCATCAAACAGGGATGTCCTGCCGAGATCCGACTGCAGATAGCGCATCTCGTCCTCGCTCACGGCATGGATGTGAGGAACAGGAAGCTGTCTCTTCTCAAAATGCTGTGCGAGATAGATGAAAGCGTGGTTCTCCTCTCGTGAGGTACCTATAACGCCAATCACGGACACCCCCTGGGCATCCGTGAAACGGTAATATATCCTATTGCTTCCAGCACCTGAAAGTTGTTCGATATGGGCAGGCTCAGCACCCGCCCATGTCTTATAAAGTTCTTTTAGGAAATACATGTTCTCAGAAGTTAAGAGTTGAAAGTTAAGAGTGTAGAATTTAATTTACCCTTTGTCGAGAAAGAGCTTGATGATGCATTCAAGCAGCGATACAAACTCAAATTCTACACTCTTCGTTCTTCACTCTTCACTAAGTAGATATTACATCATTCCGCCCATACCTGGAGCACCGCCCATTGGCATTGCTGGTTCTGGAGCTGGCTTATCAACGATGAGGCACTCAGTTGTGAGGAAGAGACCTGCGATAGAAGCAGCGTTCTCAAGAGCCACACGAGAAACCTTAGCTGGGTCGATGATACCTGCTGCACGAAGATCCTCGTAGATGTCCTTACGAGCGTTGTAACCGAAGTCACCCTCGCCCTCGCGAACCTTCTGTACTACTACTGCACCCTCGCCACCTGCGTTGAACACGATCTGACGGAGAGGCTCCTCGATAGCGCGCTTAACGATGTTGATACCTGTCTGCTCGTCAGCGTTGTCGCCCTTAAGACCCTCGAGAGCCTCAAGTGAACGGATGTATGTAGTACCACCACCAGCAACAACACCTTCCTCGATAGCAGCACGTGTAGCGCAGAGAGCATCGTCAACACGATCCTTCTTCTCCTTCATCTCTACCTCAGAGTTTGCACCAACGTAGAGAACAGCTACACCACCAGCCAACTTAGCAAGGCGCTCCTGAAGCTTCTCCTTGTCGTAAGATGATGTTGTGTTCTCAATCTCCTTCTTGATAGTAGCAACACGGTCAGCGATGAGTTCCTTGCTGCCTGCACCACCAGCGATGATTGTTGTATCCTTAGATGTTGTAACCTTATCGGCTGTACCACACATCTCGAGAGTTGCCTGCTCGAGCTTAAGGCCCTTCTCCTCAGAGATAACGATACCACCTGTGAGAGTAGCGATATCCTCGAGCATTGCCTTACGACGGTCACCGAAACCTGGAGCCTTAACAGCACAGATCTTAAGACCACCACGGAGACGGTTCACAACGAGTGTTGTGAGAGCCTCTGACTCAACGTCCTCAGCGATAATCATGATAGGACGGCCGCTCTCAGCTGCTGGCTGGAGGATAGGGAGAATCTCCTTGAGGTTGCTGATCTTCTTGTCGTAGATAAGGATGTATGGCTTCTCCATAACGCACTCGAGCTTCTCTGTGTCTGTTACGAAGTAAGCAGAGAGATAACCACGGTCGAACTGCATACCCTCTACAACACCGATGTGTGTATCGCGGCTCTTTGACTCCTCGATAGTGATAACACCATCCTTGCTCACCTTACGGAAAGCGTCAGCGAGAAGCTTACCGATCTCTGGATCGTTGTTTGCAGAAACGGTTGCAACCTGCTCGATCTTGTCGTAGTTGTCGTTCACCTGCTCTGAGTGAGCCTTGATGTAGTCAACAACAGCAGCAACAGCCTTGTCGATACCACGCTTGAGATCCATTGGGTTAGCACCGGCAGTTACGTTCTTGAGACCCTCAGTGACGATAGCCTGAGTGAGGATAGTAGCAGTTGTTGTACCATCACCAGCATCATCGCCAGTCTTTGATGCAACGCTCTTAACGAGCTGTGCGCCTGTGTTCTCGAACTTATCCTCGAGTTCAATCTCCTTTGCTACAGAAACACCGTCCTTAGTGATCTGTGGAGCACCGAACTTCTTCTCGATAACTACGTTGCGGCCCTTAGGACCGAGTGTAACCTTTACTGCATTTGCAAGCTGATCAACACCTCTCTTGAGGAGATCGCGTGCATCCATATTGAATTTGATGTCTTTTGCCATTTTTTTTAAAAGATTAAAGTAGAAAGTGTAAAGGGTAATGTAGATAGTTAAATTCTACTAAGGTACGTCTTGCGTAAGCCTGAAAGCATTCTTGCTATCTGCGTTACCTGGTTTTCTACATCGTTATATTCTTCTTCGTTTATATATTCTAAATCTAAAGCGATTTCTATCTGAGACATAGTTTCGTATAAAGAGCCAAATGCAAATTCGATGAAATGTAGTTTGTCTTTCTCTGAGACACGTCCCATGCCCTCTGCAATGTTTGAGGTTATGGAAACTGCAGCTCTTCGGATTTGGTCACAAAGGGCAAATTTTTCTTCTGGTGGAAACTTTTTCATCAGCAGATATAGTGTTTTGACATATCTGCGTGAATGTTGGTAAACAACCAGTTTCCTGTATGAGAACAACCCTTCGTCCATTACATTCTACATTACTCTTTACCCTTTACTCTTTACTCTATCCCAGAACTGCAATCACGTCACTCTGACGCATTACGATAAACTTCTCGCCCTTATACTCGATCTCCTGACCAGCATACTTGCCGTAGAGAACGTTGTCACCAACCTTGAGGATCATCTCCTCGTCCTTAGTGCCGTTACCAACTGCAGCAACAGTACCCTGAAGAGGCTTTTCCTTTGCTGTGTCAGGAATGATGATACCACCGATCTTTTCTTCTGCCTGTGCTGGAGTAATCAGCACGCGGTCTGCTAATGGTTTAATGTTCATTGTCTTAATGATTTTTATATTGTTATTATTCTTATTTTTGCGTGGAGGTCTATTGAAGAATAGATTAACTTCGCGTTTCTGTCAATACTAAAGCGAAAAACGTGCCAAATGCCATAAATACATAAACGTGTCAATATGGTGTGACAAAAAATGTCAGTCGGGAAATACCGACTGACATTTTGGCGCTAAATTACCATCATTTCACCCCAATCTTTGCAAGATACTCTATACGCTCCTGCATTTCATCAATCAACTTCTTGTTCTCGGGAGTATCTTCAAGAAGGTGTGTCTTGTCAAGAAACATATTGATGTACTTCAGTTCCTTCTTGTTGTCCTTCATGCCCTTGCACATCTGAGCTATGTTGTAGTATAGAATTGGTTTCTCCGATTTATACTTCGTGCACTCGGAGAATGCCTTTGCTGCTTGTTTATAGTTATTCATTCCGTAATAACCTTCCGCAATGCTATGCAATAGTGAGTACATGGTGTTGCCGTCGGGATTGATAACATCGATAGCCTTTTCCAGATGCGAAACACCTTCTCCATATTCTCCGCAGGCGATGTTGACGTTGCCAAGGTGCATAAGCGATGCATACTCGTTTCCCTTTCTTCTTTCTACAGCCTTCCTGAGGTATGGTCTTGAAGCCCAGGTGCTGTCCATTCTGATAAGTGAAACACCTATTATCAATGCTGACTCATAGTTGTCAAAGCCATTAGCCTCAAGTTTCTTGTATGTATTCAAAGCCTCCGTCGCATTGCCAAGAAGATGTGCGGCATAGCCATATTGTCTCAGCACTTTGAGATTAGTAGAGTCTCTCTGCAAATAACTACCGCAGAGTTCCAGTGCCTTGTCTGGATGCTCTGTGTTGAGGGCACTGAAAAAGTCCCAAG
>DCJC01000041.1 GCA_002317355.1 Prevotellaceae bacterium UBA1710
AAGTTATTATTTCACCATCACTTAAGGAGTTTTATCCAATTAGCATCTCAAGTTTCCCACCTTTTTTTATCAAAAAATAGAGAATTAGAGATTTTTCTCAAATTCTTGACAATAAAGAAGATAACGAATTGAAGACGCTTGCCGGAACAAGAACTTCTAACTCCTAATTCCTAACTGGATTACTCCTTTTCATGTACGAATCTGATGAATTCGTCCTTTTCCTCTTCGGTTTTGACCTTCACCGTGTACATCTGGTTTCCCATGGCACCTGAGAGGATGTCAGGCATTCGCTCGCACATTACTATATTGCTATTGTACCTTGCGAGGATTTCCTCATGACTATGTACATACTCGTAGATGTCCCTTCGCGAAGCAAATACGCAGAAGTACTCATCCTGCCATGCAGTGCTGAGAGCGTTGCCAGCATCATGCTGCGAGCTACTTGCGAGTTTTGACTTGCCAAATGCAACCATGTCTGCCCAAATCTTATAGACATTGGTAGAGTGCGCAAAATTAATCATATCAGGAGTGTATCCACCTGCAGGGCGCATATTGACCTCAAGAGCAACGAAGTCGCCTACTTTTACAAGGTTCTTTCTTGGTTTGTCGAGACGGAAGAACTCAAGATGCACGAAACGGTTATTCACGCCAAAAGCCTTCACAGTCTCGCGACCAATGGTGGTGAGTGATTCCGGAATCTCCTTTGCCACATAGTATGAGAGGTCAAGCTTCTTGTTCACGATGTCCATGATGCTTGGTGGCCAAACCGTCATCGACTCAAATATTGCCTCACCCGTGTTGTTGATGATGGCATCGTAAGAGCAAATCTCACCCGTGATGAATTCCTCTATGACGTATGCACTATCGGCATACGATTTGAAGAATGCCCTCAACTCCTGTTCGTCGTGTATCTTATGGGTGCCTCCGGCTCCAACGCCTACATCAGGCTTCGCAATGACCGGATAGCCACATTTACCGCAGAATCTGAGTGATGCATCGAGACCGTCACTGACCTTCTGCTGACGAGCCGTAGGAATGCCGTATTCCTGATAAATCTTCTTCATCTCAGACTTTTCCTTGATGAAGCCAATCCTGTCACTCTGTATGCCTGTAGTGACATTGAAGTCGGTACGAAGTCGGGCATCCTGCTCAAGCCAATATTCATTGTTCGACTCAATCCAATCTATCTTGCCATACTTGAAAGACAGGAACGCCACAGCCTTGAACATCTGCTCGTAGCATTCCATGTTCTCCACACGGTAGTATTCCGTAAGTGAGTCTTTAAGTTCCTGGCTCAGCGAGTCGTATGGGGCATCTGCTATGCCCAGCACGTTTACACCATTCTCCTTCAGTTCTTTGCAAAACTGCCAATAAGTATGAGGGAACTGCGGTGAAATAAATATGAAATTCATTCTATTCTTTGGTTGTTATACTTTTCCCACCCCTTTTCCATCTATACAATCTTGCCCAAATTCCTGAACAACATGCTGTTGCTCAGGAATACTGTTGTTGGGTGTCACAAAGGTACAAATAAAAAAGGATATTTCCAATTTATTCTGTCTTTTTTTTTATCGTTTTCACTTCTCACTCCTTTATGCAGCAACACGCTGTTCAAGCAGTTTTCCGATATGATAAACCACCTGCTTGCGCCACCACACAAAGTCATGGAACACATCTTTTCCCCAGATGTCAACCCATGAATCAACGCCCTTGTCGTTAAGAATAGCGCCAAGTCTGCCAGTTGAAGCCTGAGTTATGCCCTCCCACTGGCCTTGACCGCAGCAAAGTACGATACGCTTGTTGCGATAGGTGTCGAGAAGCACGTTAGGGTTATTGTAATCCTTCAGGAAAGCCTCAGGTGAATTACGGTAGATGAGTTCATCGCTGTTGTTAGGGAAGAAATAGTCAGCATAGAACAAACCGCTCATTGAGAACAATGTGTTGAAAAGGTCAGGGCGGCGGAAGAAGAAGTTACCTGCATGGTATCCGCCCATTGAGCAACCAGTCACAATAAACTGCTCATTGTTCTTGCGCACGCTTGGTATGAGTTCATCGATGATATAGTTGAACCAGCGCTCATGCTGTGCTATGCGCTCATGATGATCACCATCAGTGCGGCTCCAAGTCTCAGCATCAATGCTATCAACACAGATAAGATGGATCTGTCCAGCCTCAATCATTGGAGCAAGGACATCAATCATACCATTATCTTCCCACTCATAGAATCTCTGATCCTGACTTGGGAACACCAGCACTCCCTGACCTGCATTGCCGTAGGTCTTGTACTCCATGTCACGCTGGAGGTTCTCGCTAAATGTCTTGTAGTACTTTATTTCCATCTTATACAATATTTAATTTATATTATAGACTTAACAGTCAAAAAACTGTTATTGTTTTCTGGGTGCAAAATTACTACATTTCCCGTATCCTCACAATCACTATTGTTTGGTAAATAAGTACCACATTCATGGTATTATGTGATGGTAAAATAATAACTTCCTATGTTTTTCGTTTTTTTGAGCCGCTTTTATTCTGCACATACTCCGATATTATCAACATCGGACTTTGCTGGCTATTTTTGTTTCATTGGCTTTCTTCGGCCGCCGAGCTGAACCTTCATCGGTCGAGATGCCCGCATCTGCATTTTGCACGTCTGCAAAAGCCCCTTTTCATGAAGCAAAAATATCTCAGCAATCTGAACAAAATCGTCCGAAGTTATTATTTCACCATCACTATACTAATGCTGTGCGGTATTTTTAGAGAAGAACTGATCTGATTTCTGTTTGAAGGTGGTAGTATTTTTTATGACTTATGCAATATTAAGAATTAAAATCAATGAGGATTCATTTTTTTTTCATATCTTTGCAAAATGATGATCAAGAATTTAATATTTGACTTTGGGAAGGTGCTGGTTGATTACGACTTTGAAGCTTTCTTCCGTAAGTATATCCCAGATGAGAAGAGGTGTCTGGCTTTCACTCCTGTTCTCTATAATGAAGAGATTCAGCAACTACTGGATCGTGAGGAACGCCCTTTCGAGACTATCATGGAGGAAGTAATTGAGAAGAACAGGGAGTTTGAACCTGAGATTCGTATCTTCAACGAACACTATACCGAGATTGTCACTAACGAGGTTGAGGGTATGCGAGAACTTCTTACCCAACTCAAAGCCGAGGGTTACAAGCTCTATGGCTTGACCAACTGGTGCAGTAAGGTTCATGAGACAATAGCTCAGTTTGGCATCTTCAAGTTGCTCGATGGTTACGTTATCTCATCTGAGGAGAAGGTGATAAAGCCAGAACCTGAGATCTACCATCGCCTTTTCGCCAAGTTCAACCTTAAGCCTGAGGAATGTTTCTTTGCTGATGATAAGCCTGAGAACATCGAAGGAGGTAAGCGCGTTGGCATGAACGGTATCGTCTTTCAGGATGCCGAGCAATACGAAAGAGAATTGAGAAATGTATTAGGTGATGGGTGTTAGGTGATGGGTGTTAGGTGATGGTGGTTACATTATACTATCAAACCTTAATCCCTAATCCTTAATCCTTAATCCCTAATCCTAAATCTTTAATCAAACAATCAAGCGAAAAAGACAATTATTATGAGAATTTTGAAAAAAATCTTGCACGCACTACTATTCTCGGCTGCCATTACATCTGCTTACGCACAGCCACGAATAGAGAATCATGGCAGTTGGGCGAGAGTAATCGCTAATGATAAGCCGATGCTTATGATTGGCGGAGAGTTGGGCAATTCGTCTGCTTCAACCCTTGATGATGTTCAGCGCATATTCCCACATCTCAAGGCATTGGGATTGAATACCGTACTTGCTCCTGTGACTTGGGAACTCATTGAACCTAAAGAAGATAACTACGACTTTTCTTCTCTCGACAATATCATAAACGAAGCCCGAAAGAATGACCTGAAGGTTGTTGTATTGTGGTTTGGTGCTTGGAAGAACTCCATGAGCTGCTATGCTCCTGAGTGGTTCAAGCGCGACACTAAGCGCTTCCCTCGTGTTCACGATCGCAATGGTGTTCCTATGGAAGAAGCTTCGTCGCTTTCCCGCAATGTCCTTGAAGCCGACAAGAAGATTTTCTGCAAGATGATGCAGCACATACGTGAGGTTGATGAGAATGAGCAGACTGTAGTAATGGTACAGGTAGAGAACGAGATCGGCATGATAAAGGAACCTCGCGACTATAGCAATGATGCCACAAAGATGTATAATAGTCAGGTGCCAAAAGTGCTTACCGATTTTCTTATGAAGAATCGACAGACACTCAACAACTCACGCCTTCAGATAGAGAACGGTAAAGGCAACTGGGCAGAACTCTTCGGTAACGACATGTATGCTGAGGAAATCTTTCAGGCATGGACATACGCTGTTTATGTAGAAGAGATTGCGAAGGCAGGAAAGGCTGTATATGATATCCCGATGTATGTAAACGTGGCTCTCAACAGCCGTGACCGAAAGCCTGGAGAGTACCCTTCAGCAGGTCCTCTTGCACATCTTATAGACATCTGGCATTGTGGAGCGCCAAGCATCTCTGTGCTCGGCCTTGACCTATACGACAAGGGATTCCGTAGCTGGACAGACAAATATCATCTTCCTAACAACCCTCTCTTCATGCCAGAGATTCGCCTTGAAGATCAGGATGCCATGAGAGCTCTCTATGCTTTCGGACATCATGATGCCATGGGCTTCTGTCCTTTCTCCATTGAAGATTATCCTCTGCATAGCAATGCCTCACAGAGTGACTGGAAGAATATGGACTTATCGCAGGATGATCAGTTAAATGCCTTTTCCTCAAGCACTTCTACGCTATCACCTCTTGCTGCATCATACAGGTTACTCAGACAGGCAGAACCACTAATCATTAAGTATCAGGGCACCGACAACATGGATGCCGTGATTCTTGACAACGAGATGCGTGAAGCAGACATCACCACTCCTGATGGCATTGTGCTTCACATCAAGCATAGCTATTCTCTCGGTTGGGAACCAGGTGCAAAGTCTGATACTTGGCCAGAAGTGGCATGCATCGTTATCCGTCTGGGTAAGGAAGACTACCTCGTCCTTGGCTCTGGTATCGTAGTGACATATTCCAAGAAGGGCAATAAGCAGATAGGTCTTGCCAAGTGTGAGCAGATAGAATATGCTGCCGATGGAAGCTGCAAGATCCTCCGTCATCTGAGTGGTGATCAAACGCATCAAGGTCGCCATGTGCGTATTCCTGTAGGAGAATATCAGATACAGCATTTCAGGCTTTATGAATATTAGACTTTGCATCACATAGAGTGACAAATCATATTCGGTAGTAATTTATAGAACCCACCTTTAAGGTTTTACCATCCGTGCGATGATAACCTAATAGACGTGATTGATAAATCTCTTGATAAAAATAAAAGACGAGAAAATTCAATTACTGTTTATCTGTGATTTGTGACTAAGTGATGGTGAAATAATAACTTCGGACGATTTTGTTCAGATTGTTGAGATATTTTTGCGTTGAGACGAAGGAGTGTAGCGGGCTACATGACTGAGGAACAACACAAAAATAGCCAACAAGATGAATAAAAGCGGCTCAAAGAAAAACAAAAAACGTAGGAAGTTATTATTTTACCATCACTTAATGCTCGAAATTGTGGAGTTGGGGAGGAAGAAACGGCAAAATCCTAAAAAATGGTTATAACTCCCAAAATTCTGGTATGACCATTTATAAATAATGTGAGTAACTTTGCAGCCAATTATGAAACATTTATTTATCCTTGCGCTCACGGCACTTCTGTTTAGTGCCTGCGCACAAAAAAAGACAACGAGTATGAATGAACAAAGTATCTCTACGACTCAAGAATGGGACAAGACGTTTCCATTGAGCGAAAAGGTTAATCACGAGAAGGTTACCTTCAAGACGCAGTACGGATTTACCATTGCTGCTGACCTTTACATTCCGAAGGACCTTAAAACCTCAGAACCTAATAACCTCAAAACCTTACCTGCTATTGCCGTAAGTGGTCCTTTTGGAGCCATCAAGGAACAATGCTCTGGTCTTTATGCCATGACCATGGCTGAGCGTGGTTTTATCACTTTGGCATTCGACCCTTCGTTTACAGGTGAATCATCGGGTGAACCACGTCGCACAGCATCGCCTGACATCAACACAGAGGATTTCCTTGCTGCTGTTGACTATCTCTCCATGCGTGAGGATGTGGATGCAGAGAAGATTGGTATCATCGGTATTTGCGGTTGGGGTGGCATTGCTCTCAATGCGGCTGCCGCTGATCCCCGCATCAAGGCAACTGCCGCTATGACGATGTACGATATGAGCCGTGTGAATGGTAATGGTTACTTTGATGCGGATGATAGCGAAGAGGCACGTTTTGCTGCACGCAAGGCACTTGCCGATGAGCGCATGAAAACTGCTCGCACAGGCAAGACCACACAAGGCGGTGGCGTTGTTGATCCATTGCCAGACGATGCTCCACAATTCGTGAAGGATTACTACGATTACTACAAGACTCCACGCGGTTATCATAAGCGTTCGGGCAACAGTAACGATGGTTGGCACACCTTCGGTTGTCAGGCATACGCAAATACCCGATTCCTTTATTATATAAATGAGATACGCTCTGCAGTACTCATCGTTCATGGAGAGAATGCTCACTCACGCTACTTCGGCGAGAATGCTTACGAGTATATGATGACTGGTAAGGCAAAAGGTTACGATGCCGTACGTAAGCCAAATCCTGCACCAGAAAACAAGGAACTTCTCATCATTCCGGGTGCATCACATTGTGACCTCTATGACGGAGGAAAAGACAAAGTTATTCCTTGGGATAAGCTTGAGAGTTTCTTCAATAATAACCTCAAAACCTTATAACCTTATAACCTCAAAACTTATAACCTCCATAAATGCAACAGATTCATTTAGATACAATACAGCAGTTCAACGACTACAATGGGATGGAGACGCTTCATCCCGTTGTAAGCGTTATTCATGTAGATAACACTGAGCACATCAAGGAGTGCATGATGCATTATGGTTTTTATGCTATCTATCTGAAGGAGAACAAGGGCTGCAAACTCTCATACGGACGTACGGAGTATGACTTCGATGAAATGACTGTCACAAGTTTTGCACCTGGACAGACAATCAAGGTTGAACCTATAGAAGTTCCAGAAGGGGGGCACGTTGACGACAAAGGTAATATCTACTCTCCCCTCGGGGAGTTGGTGGGGGCCTCCTTTCCTAAATACATCGGTTTGGCTTTCCATCCCGACCTTCTCAACCGTACGTCGTTGGGTAAGCAGATGAGTCGCTATGAGTTCTTTGATTATACCAGCAATGAAGCACTTCACCTCTCAGCACAGGAGGTTGAAATCTTCAAGGGTGTACTTGCTATGATTGAGCAGGAACTGCATCATGCCATCGACAAGCATACTCGCGAATTGGTTGTGAGCCACATCGAACTCTTGCTCAACTACTGCCTCCGTTTTTATGATCGCCAGTTCATCACTCGCGAAGAAATCAACCATGGCGTAGTGAAGAAATTCTTCTCCCTTCTCGATGAATACATTACCGACAAAGCAGAACGTGAAGGGTTGCCAACAGTTGCATACTTTGCAGACAAGTGCTGTCTCTCTACTGGCTACTTTGGCACATTGGTAAAGACTGAGACAGGGCGAACTGCCAAAGACTTGATCAATGATCGCATTCTTGCCAAAGCCAAGGAGCTATTATCCAACTCTCCCCTCGGGGAGTCGGAGGGGACTCTCTCCGTCTCTCAAATCAGTCAGCGCCTTGGCTTTGAATACCCACAACACTTCGTCCGCTTCTTCAAGGCTCTTACAGGGAAAACACCTACACAATGGAGAGCGGCATAACTACATTGTTTCCACATTCGCTCCGTAACGTCAAGACACAGAAACAGCGTTCCTTGCACCATTCCGTATGAAGTAATGCAAGAAACGCTGTTTCTGCCATCTTCCTCTTTGGATTTATGCAATCATCGTGCCACAAATCCCTCGCGCACTATTCCGTGGCAATAATGACACCGTTTCTTGCTTCAAACCGACAAGAATTGCCACAATGTCAGCCGTATTCTGCCATTTTAATGGCATTATAGCGTTATATTTCATGTTTTTTCGCTTTATGAAGACCACAAACCGTTGAAAATCCATATATTTTTAGTAATTTGATATATAGTAGAAAAAGTGGTATAGAAAATCCTCTACACCACTTTTTCTAAATAGTCCAAGACTAATTATTATATCTGTTGTTAACGAAACGATTCAACGAATTCTAATAATATCGGTAGTTGAGTGCGAGCATCTTCTATCGAATCCTTTTGGACTTTTGGCATTCTTCTATAGGGATATGATGTCATCACAGCATCATAAATATCGTTTAAGTCTTTTACAGAATTGCGATATACTTCAAACTTTGTTCGACTACTCTTAGATTTTAAAGTAGAAAGATAAATGGTCAACGCTATCAATTTGTCGCTGATTCTCTCAAAGCCAATAGGTTCACTACTACAGTCAAACAAAATTCTTGCAACTCCATAGTCGCAATTAATTATATACTTTCCTTTCTGGAAGGCACGTTTTATGAGTTCAGAGTAATTGGCAAGGACTTCCTCTGAATAACCTTTTTCTTTATAAAAGTTTTTGGTGATGTCTGTGAATCCGGCACTCAAAAGAATCCTAAAGAATCGTTCTTTTGCTTTTACTTCATTTGTTTTTCTTCCCATATTTTGTGTTATAAGTTTTTATATTGTTTTATTCAGTTTTTTTCTATTACTCCTGTTCAATTCTATTTCATATTCAAATCTATATTTTCTTCTTTTTGGCGAATTGTTCTTTTTTTGATTTTGAGATAGAAGCACCTATTTTGCTTTTACCGCACCTTTTGCAAGGATAAACTCTATGGGTAACATTTGATACTTTTTCTTTCCATCTCAGCTTACATTCCGGGCAACACCAATTCATGATATGACTACTGGTGTAGCCAATAACAGCAGGAGTAATCTTTCCATTTTCTTTTTGATCCCAATAAGGAATACAATGAGGAGCTTTCTTTTCTAATGACGTTTCAATTGGCATTAATATCATACGTTCCAATATAGCTGGGGTGTCTTTTCGAATATCCACTTCGACATAGGGCAATTCGCATTCTGTGCAAAGTGTGTTGAGTAACCATTGAAAATCGTTTTCTTTATTATTAAATATTATTATTTCTTGTTCATAGAGATTTTCTGCACCTTCTTTTATTCTAATTATTCGCAGACCATTTTCAGCACAATAACGGTCTTTGTTCGCGTCACGTATTTTTGAAGTGGGACGGTTATGCCAATAACTACCATCGTACTCTATCACTATTTTTTTATCCGGTAAAAATATATCAAGTTTTGAATTAATAATTGCATGAACCTGCGTTTTTATCTCAGTTACTTTTTCAAGGTAAAAACCTATTGCTTGTTCTGCAAATGACGTTTGCCTGTGGAAGTTACAAATTGGACAACCAGCATGCCGTTCAGACCTTTCTTTTGGTGAAGTTTGATATGAGTGCCCATATGCACATAACCACCAATAGTTTTCACTACAACCAGGTGTTAAGTCGTATGGAGTGAGATTTCCATTTAATGTAGGATGCCATTCTTTTGCAAGTTCAGGATTATTCTCACCCCATGTACCACTTTGCTCAATGACTCTTTCTTTTCTGCGATTATTATGTTTACGCATGCTGCAAGGCATACATTGAGGAAGCATTTTAATTCTATCACAAGGCTTTGCTGGCCATGTGTTTCCACAATCACATTTCCATTTTACGATTATACCAGAGCGTGCAGACAAATCATATGGGTCTTCCGTATTACTCCAATCCCATATAGCCATCATATTGGGATAATCTGAGACTGTTTCGCTATATGTAGCAATGCTTTTACGTTGAGTTTTAGCTCTTACTTTACTTTTACAATCTTTGCATAAATATAGGCTTGTTGTTTGATTTGTTGGTTTGCAGGGATAACTTTCACCGCAATCATCACATATAAAGTATCTATAAGAAGTAGAAGAGTGCTCAGAAACTTCTTCTGGCTTTTTGTCATTCCGTTCATAATCCCAATGTTTCAACATCTCAGGGTTGTCAGCACAACTACGGCCTTTTGTTAGTAGTTGTTTTTTATGTTTCTCAGTAGCATTTTTATGTGCACAGTTTTTACATAATCCAGAACCATGTAGCATAGCGTAAGGACTACGTGGAAAAACATCATTACATTCTGGGCACTTCCACAAATAACGTTTCACAGATATACCAATACTAACAATAGAAGGATCTTCTACATTCTGCTCAGACCATATGTCTCTTAGTTTTGGAATATCTGTTACCATACTTTTTTGCGCTCTTTGCTTCTCAACCCTTTTCTTCGCCCCTTCTTTGTATGCGCAAGAAGGACATAATCCTGTTTTTATATTTGTTGGTTTACTAGGGAATGGTTCGCCACATTTTTCACAATACCAATAATAGTCATCTTTACTAGCACCAGTACTAATAGTTTCTGGATTTTCTGGATTTAAGTCGAAAGTCCACATTTTTAATAAACGTGGATTCTCTGTTATCTTACCATGCTTAGTTTTCCTCATATCCTTTATTATTGATGACCATAAACTTTGTACCACATCGAGGACAAAACATTACTTCATTTTCTTGTTTTGTTTCGTCTCCTGATTTTTGACCTTCTGGGATTTCAATATCATTACCATCTTCATTTACGAGATAGAAAAAATCCCTGATGTTGCAACCAATTGCATCGGCAGTCTTGCGAAGAGTCTCAAGGCGAGGGTTACCCGTAATCTGTTGCGACATTGCTACAGTGGTAATACCCAGTTTCTCGGCAATATCCTTTGCCATAAAGCCGTGCGCACGAATTGTACGCAAAATATCAATCTTTTCCATTCTTATATCGTTTATTTTAATTATTTGACTGCAAAGTTATAATAAATACATTAATTATGCAAGAGTATAAAGAATGAATTAAACTTGAAGCTTAATTATTTAAGGATTGTTTTGTTTTTAATTAAACTTTCTTTGTAATAATCGTATCAATCCTGTCAAGGAAGTCATTCGGATTCTCCTTGATCTTATGGTCACGATAGGCGGTTCTTCATTCAATCTCTTGCCCGAAATAGACAGAAACCGAAGAAATGGTTATATTTCCAACGATTCGGGTATGAGGTGTTATAAATATAATGTGTAATTTTGCACTCACATTTATATAATACTCAGTTATGAAGAATCTCCTTTCAAAATTACAACTTATGCTCATGGCTTTCGTCATGATGGCATGCCAAAGTGAGGATGCAAATGCCATGCCTCCTGCTGATAATAATTCATCCAATGGTGACAACAAGACGCTAATTGTGTATTACAGCTACACGAACAACACAGAGCAGATTGTTAATGACCTCAAAACGATGATCAATGCGGATGTCATCGAGGTAGAACCTGTAAACAAGAATCTGAATTATGCTGCCAACAACTATGCTATCGGCACGGAACAGCTGAATAAGATCAAGAATAATCCAAATGATGCGAGCAGCTATCCTGCTATTGATCCTGTGTCCGTTGACATGTCGAAGTACAACACCGTCATCATCGCAACGCCTCTTTGGTGGAGCCAGATGGCGAGCAACATGCAGACATTCCTCTTCAAATATGGTAATGAAATGGCAGGAAAGAACATCGGGCTTATTGTGTCAAGCGCCAGCAGCGGTATCAGTGGCGTGGAAGCAGATGCCAAGCGTCTCGTGCCAAACGGTAAGTTCATGAGCAAGAGTCTCTGGATTAATTCCTCAAGACATTCTCAGCGCAAGTCTCTTTTGGAGCAATGGCTGAAGGATATAAAATTCAACGATAACGTTAACAATGCCGATAACATAATGAATCTGAAAGTAAACAATAGCACCTTGAAGGTGAAACTTGCTGATAATGCTGCAACAAAGGCACTTCTTGAACGACTAAAAGAGGGTGCAATAACATACAATGCTCATGACTACGGTGGCTTTGAGAAGGTGGGAGCACTCGGTTTCTCACTTCCATCAAATGACACACGCATCACGACAGAACCAGGCGACATCATGCTCTACACCAGTAATCAGCTTTGCATCTTCTTCGACAGCAACTCATGGGAATACACCCCTATTGGCAAGATTGAGGGAATGACCAAGCAACAACTGAAGGATGCCTTCGGAACAGGTGAGGTAAGCATCACACTTTCTCTCGATAACTCAACAGGAGTTGCCTCTATTTCTGCAAATCAGACAAAGTCGAATAGCATCTATGCATCTAATGGTCAGAAACTCGCGGAGGTTCCTGCAAGGGGGATGTATATTGAAGACGGAGTAAAGAAAGTAAAGTAATGAAGGAAATCATCACCTTTTTATTGCTTATGGTTAGCATAACAACAAATGCTCAGAACGCTCACGTTGGCGAAACTGAAGGAACTCAAATCTCTCCCCTCGGGGAGACGGAGGGGGCCTTAATTAGAATCAGCGAAATAGAGGTTTATCCCGAATACCTCACGGAGTATCTGAAGTTTGCTCATAATGTTGGCGCAACATCAGTAAAGGAAGAACCAGGAGTAATCTGCATATATCCCATGCAGCAACTCCGCAACGACTGTCAGATTCGCATTCTCGAAATTTATGCTTCTCAGGAAGCATACCAGCACCACATCAAGACGGAGCATTTCCAAACCTACAAACAAGGAACGCTCCACATGGTAAAGAGCCTTGACCTCGTGGACATGCGACAGATGGCACCTGAGTGCCTTCCACTAATTTTCAATAAGGTGGCCTCTCCCCAGCCCTCCCCCATAGGGAGGGAGTCAGAAGAATGTTCAGTTCTAAACCCTATAAATCCTCAATTGATGAAAACTACAATATCAGCAGAAGAGTTCAATAGCTCATGGCCAAAAGGCAATCCTAACGATGCATACGCTCAGTATTTCACAGGACAGAGTTATCTCGCACCCATAACACCGAAGAACTTGCAATCAGATTCCTCCCCTCGGGGAGGTCAGGTGGGGGCCACTGTTCAGAATTATGCCAATGTAACCTTTGAACCTGGTTGTCGCAATAACTGGCACGTTCATCACGGAGCACACCAGATACTTATCTGCGTCAGCGGTGAAGGCATCTATCAGGAATGGGGCAAACCTGCCATCCGACTCCATGCTGGTGACATCATCGACATCCCTGAAGGTGCAAAGCACTGGCATGGAGCAACCAAGGATTCATGGTTCCAGCACCTTGCAAGCCACGTGCATGTTGGTGATCCTGAGTCAAACGAATGGCTTGAACCAGTAACTGATGAACAATATAACGATGCAAATAAAATAGACAATTAGGAATAAATACGATGATAGATAAAGAGTTCTCCCTGATATTTGAAGACACAGGGAGAACTCTTATGGGTACACTTCACCTTCCAAGCCTGTTTCTCATCCTTTGCCCCCTCTATACCGAGATGAATGGCCTTGAATCCATATTTAACGTGAGTTCGACGAATTTGTTAGTCGCTTGATTGATGAGCCCCGAAGCGGGCGTCACCTGAAAGGGCAGTCCGTGAGGGCTGTTATAACGAATGGCGTTGGTTTGTGAGGACTGAACTCCGAGCTTGCTCGCCTGAGACTATGCGAAGAAGTCCGACACCTATTATATCAACCAGTTTTTAGATGTCGCACCGATGGCGCTCATCAATCCATCACCCTAATAACGGCGCTAACGCACCGCCCTATTAGGTGTCGCCCACTTCGGGGCTCGAACAATCCTAACCTCTTTTTTGCTGAATACCAAATATTTGAAATTCGTCGAACTCACGTTATAATAGGGACTTCTCGTGGCATTATTGCCATTGGGAAGTCCTTCTTTTTTTCCTGTGGGGGGGAGGGTGTACACTTTGGGACACTTTTTTCTATAATAGAAGCAAAAAATAAATAATATAAGTAATAA
>DCJC01000008.1 GCA_002317355.1 Prevotellaceae bacterium UBA1710
AGAGTAGTTATATAGTGGTTATAGGATTATATATAGTAATTATTATATCTATATAATTGTATTATAATATTTTACGTTTATTATATAATAATATAACCTATAATAATATACTATACAATCATCATTCGTACATTAGAATATCTGGGGGGTACCTACCAAAAAAATGGTAGGTAGATAGGTAGATTGGTAGGTACTGGGTGATGGGTGTTAGGTGATGGGTGTTGGCGGTTTGTATATCCTCCGTCTCACCTCCTATTCTACTCCGTTTCTATTCCTATTTGGTTCCTATATGATTCCTATATGGTTCCCATGTAGTTCCCATGTAAACTCGATGAACCTCCCATTCTACATAGGAGATTGGGCGGCCTATCAAGGGAACAGCATTAGTCTTGGAAAGGAGTTAATGTTTCTTTACCTACGGAATTCTGTAGGTGTGCGTCCTTCCTGATTCTTGAAGAACTTGCAGAAAAGAGTCTGGGAAGAGAAACCAAGTCTGTCAGATACCTCCTGAATGGTAAGGCGGGAGTTACCCAACAGAATCTTTGCCTCATTGATGATATAGTCTGCTATGACCTGCTTTGGTGACTTGCCTACAGTCTTGTCAGTTACCTGAGAGAGATACCTCGCCGTTATGTTGAGTTTATCGGCATAGAAGGCAACTCCATGCTCCTGCTGATAATTTTCTGCTACCAAGCTCATCATCTCGTTGTAGATGTCATTTGCACGAAGACTCTGCTTCTCGTTGCTGACGGCATAGACAACTCGGCTATGCACGTATTCGTGGGCATTCTTGACTGCAAGAGGTATGTTGTCACCCATTCCAAGTCGTGTGGTAATGGCAGTAGATAGAGCTCCACCAACACCATGCTTTCTCCATCCCTCGGTGTTGTAGGATGTGAAGAAATGACCTTTTCCTTCGCCATAGAGTAGGGCAGTGAGTCTTCCTTCAGCCAACTCACCTCCACGTATCATTATCCATTCAGCACCAAGACTGTTTAGTTCCTGAGCCGCTTTTATCATATCATCATTGGATGTGATGCTTCTGCCCAGCATCTTCTCAGCCTCATTGCATCTGAGCATGAGAAGTGTAGATTCTGGAATGAGATAGGTCATGATTGCTTGTATTGACTCATCATCAATGAGTTGGGTGCCGTCAGAAGCAAAGATACCAGGGGCACACACTATCTTTCTGCAACCAATTATTTCGTCACGAAGAGCCTTGATGGTATGAGGATGCTGGATAAGTCCAATCTTGATAGCCTTTGGATGAGCCATCTCCATTATTGTTCTTGCCTGATCGACAATGACATCCTTATGAAGCATGTGCCATTTCATCGTGTTGTTATGGTTGAGAGCCATACAGGTGATAACGGTCATGGCATCTCCACCAAGATCAGTAATTGTCTTGATGTCTGCCTGTATTCCTGACGAGCCAATGCCGTCAGAACCAGATATTGCCAGTATGGGATATATTGTCTTCATAACTTCTGCAAAGGTATAAAATATTACTGATTTTACCAAATGAGAGTTCAGATTTGACAATAAAATTATACAATAATGCATAAAACCTGCATAAAGGGATGGATTTCCTTTGGATATTCAGGATTATTCATTACTTTTTGTAATCAAAATGGAATAAAAGTGGGTAGTATCAATATAAGTCATTCCAAGAATGAAAAGCGATACAATTAATAATGTGAGTTAGACGAATTCAGAACTGCTTATTTTTGAGTAAGATAAGTTGCTTTCGCGAATTAGAAAAACAAAAGAAAACCTTGTAATACAAAAGAAAACAATTGTTTTATATGGTTTTTATCTGTTTTATTCTGTTTTTTTAGAGGGCGAAAGCAATTTGTTGAACTCACGTTAAATACAATTTTTCCCGTCTTTCCACCGAAGCAGCTCCAATTTAAGTCCAATTCAGCTCCAATTCAGCTCCAATTCCCGATTGGTATTCAATTGAAGTTATATTGTACTTGGAAGGCTATTCAAAGCTTGTATTTTCGTCTATTACATGTAAAATATTGAAAAACTTACGGCTTTTTGTTCTATAATTAAATAAAAAGTGTTATCTTTGCATTGTAATCATATAAAACAACAAGAATATAAATGGCAAGAATTAAAATAACAACATCTGAGGGCGAGATTATCGTTCGCCTTTATGACGAGACTCCAAAGCATCGTGATAACTTCCTTAAGCTTGTAAAGGAAGGATATTATAATGGTACACTCTTTCATCGTGTAATCAAGGATTTCATGATTCAGGGTGGTGATCCAAACAGTAAGGATGCTCCTGCTGATAAGATGCTCGGAACTGGTGGCCCTGGCTATACCGTTCCTGCTGAGTTTGTTTATCCTCAACTATTCCACAAGCGTGGTGCACTCTCTGCTGCTCGTCAGGGTGATGAGGTGAACCCAAACCGTGAGAGTAGTGGTTCTCAGTTCTATATTGTTTGGGGAAAGACCTACAAGGCTCAGGAACTCAAGCAGATGGAGCGTCAGATGGCTATGCAGCAGGAACAGGCAGTATTCAATAAGCTTGTAGCTGAGAATCGTGCCAAGATAATGGATCTTCGTCGTAATAGAGATCAGGCTGGATTGCAGGAACTTCAGGATGAACTGATTGCTCAGACAAAGGCTACTTGCCTTGAGATGCCAAAGCCTACATTCACAGAAGAGCAGGTTGAGGCTTACACAACCGTTGGTGGTACACCTTTCCTCGACAATCAATATACCGTGTTCGGTGAGGTGGAAAGTGGTCTTGAAGTAGTGGAGAAGATTCAGAATACAACTACAGGTGTTGCTGACCGTCCAAAGGAAGACATCAGCATGACCATGGAGGTTTTGGAATAGTAATAGTAATTTACTATTTGACGATTTACTATTTACTATTTGACAATTTACTATTTACTATTTATTTACTATTTCACGTTCGCAATGTGCATTTACTATTTGTTGATGCTCCTAAGGATTGACGAAAATAGTAAATTTATAAAAATAGTACATAAATAGTAAATAGTACATAGTTAAATAGTAAATAGTACATAGTTAAATAGTAAATATAGAATTGGAAGATTGCATAATGTTAAATAATGCTTAATATGTCTTTCATTCTACTTTTTTTATTATCTTTGCACACAGATACTATCCTTTAGGCTGTGTTTTTGTCGAGGAGAGCGGTATCTGATGTGAAAAAAGAAAACGTACAATAATATAAATGAAAAAGCTTACAGCATTCATATTTCTTCTTGCAATGACACTTTCTGTAAGTGCTCAGACGCAATGGGAGAAGCCTACTGAAGAGGAAACCCAGCGTTATGCTCTTTATGAGCGTAAGAAGGAAATACCTGCCAAGTACATGCAAGGTGGTGTGCCTGAGGTAGATGGCAAGGTGACTTGGACAAAGACCTATAAGGTTGAAGGCAAGAGCGCTGAGGATATTTATAACAATGCCTTGGGATATTTCAGTGGTCTTGTAAAGAGTGGGAATCAGACTGACAAGTCTGCTTTGGCAGGTGTTAATCGTGCAGAGCATAAGATTCTTGTTCGTGCTCAGGAATGGCTCACTTTTGCTAAGAAAGCATTGTATCTTGACCAGACAAAGATGAACTATGCGGTATCTGTTGAATGCTCAGATGGTGAATGTAAGGTTTTAATTACCAATATAAGCTATAGATACGAGGAAGGTCGTCCTTCTGAGATGCACTATACAGCAGAGGATATGATTGCTGATAAGGTGGCATTCAACAAGAAGGGTAATGGCTTCACCAAAGGTGGCACAAAGAAGTTCCGCATGGCTACTATTGATCGTATGGAGCAGATTCTCAATGATTTGGGTACTGCACTTAAATAAGGACTTTAATGGAAGAAATAGATAACATCGCAGAAGAAGAGGTTGCAATTGCTAAGCGACCTGAGCGTCATCACCGTAAGCCAGATGAAGGAAAAGGAGTGCTCTTTATCCTCCGTCAGGTATTCAACGTACTGTTCATGGTAGTTGGAGTGATTGGTGCATACTTATACTTCAAGGGCAATGATGCAATGGGAATAGTAGTATTCGTTATTGCTATGGCTTTCAAAATGGCAGAATGTGCCTTGCGAATAAAGAAATAGATAGAAACTTATTGATGAAGAGATTTCTCTCAATCATAATAATCAGTGTGGTGGCATTGACTTTTGCCCAAGCCCAGAATACACTTCAGGACATGGACAATGACCAGTTTGATGCTCGATCCAATACATTCAACCCGAATTCCCATTCAAAGGGTAAGCAGAAGGAAGAAAAGGCAATAGAGCCACGTGGCATGTATGTCTGGACTATCAATCCTTTGTTTGGTGATCGCATCCCTGTGCAGAAGGATACGCTTCAGCACCTCTTTATGAACACAGTATTCACTACTGGTAAGTATGGAGAATACAATACAACGGGAAACCTTGGTGCTCCTCGTTTGAATCGTATCTTTATGGATCGTGACAAGAGCTCATCATTTGCATTCACTGATCCACTCTCGTTCTTTCTCACACCAATAGGTGACCTTCGTTTTACCAATACTCTCTCGCCAATCACGAGTCTTAACTTCTACTCATGTGGTGACAGAACTGACGGAGAAGACTATTTCAAGGCATTGTTTGCCTCAAATGTGAATAAAAGACTTGGCTTCGGTATGAAGTTCAATTATATGTATGGTCGTGGCTATTATCAGGCACAATCTACAGCCTTGTTTGACTATACATTCTGGCTCTCATACATTGGAGAACGCTATCAGGCTCATTTTGCTTTCTCTACTGACCATCTCAAGGTAACTGAAAATGGTGGTTTGGAAGATGATAGGTATCATCCTGAACAGTTTACTCATTTGCCAAGCACCTCGGAAATGAATATGCATTTGCATTCCAACTGGAACAAGAATAATGCATTGCATTTCTTCCTGACACATAGATATAATGTGGGTTTCTACCGCAAGGTGCCTATGACTCAACAGGAGATAGAGGCAAAGAAATTCGCGATGGCTTCACGTAAGGAGGCTGAAGATCGCGGGAAAAAGGAAAATGGTGACGTTGACAGCAAAGGACGTCCTAATAAGGCTCTTTCTGGTCGCCCAACAGATGCTAAGGTAGAAGGTGACCTGCCTACTGACTCTGCATCCATTGCTCTCTCTGAGCGTATCAGTGTGGATAGTCAGGCAAAGGCTGATTCACTTCTTGCCTCAAAGAAGAAAGAGGCTGAAGATACATCATGGTTGAAGAATGAACTTGTACCTGTGACCAGTTTCATTCATACCGTGAGCTTGGATAAGTACTCGCGTGAGTATATAGCATATCAGACTCCAAATAATTATTATTCTTTTTCTCAGGCTTTTAAGACTAAAGATGGGGAGGATATGATTTTGGGAGACTCAATCAATGATCTGACAGATCACATTGCGCTGAAGAATACATTTGCTATTGCGATGCTTGAGGGTTTCAACAAGTATGTACCAACAGGTTTGAAGGCATATATCACTAATAACTATAGTAGATATGAGTTGCCTGATACCTTCTATCGTGCAACTTCATATAATGAGACTACTCTTCATGTAGGTGGACAGTTGACAAGGACTCTTGGTTCTATCTTCCACTATGATATCAGAGGACAAGTGTGTGTCTTTGACTATAAGGAGAATTCTGGGAAGTTGGGTGATCTCACCTTCGATGGAACAGCAGACGTGAATATTCCATTATTTGGAGATACTATTCGTCTTGATCTCAATGGTTTCTACCATTCGGAGGCTCCAGACTTCTACATGAGGCATTATCACAGTAGGCATTACTGGTGGGATAATGATGGCTTCAGTAAGCAGAAGCATACCCATTTCGGAGGTGCTATCTCTTATCCAAAGACCAAGACAAGTCTGCGTGTAGGTGTTGACTATATAAGTAATTACACCTATCTCATGGCATGGCATGATAATCGCGCAGCAGGTGAAGGTCAGCAAAATACAGGGGTACAGATAAATCATAGGGCTGATGTTGGTCAGCTGGATGAAGATATCAAGGTGGTCACAGCAGAACTCTCACAGAACTTCATTGCTGGTCCACTCAACTGGGAGAACCGCGTTACATATCAGTATAGTAGCAATACGAAGGAACTTCCTTTGCCAAAGCTGAATGTATGGAGTAACCTCTATCTTGACTTTAAGATAGCAAAGGTACTAAAGTGCCATTTTGGAGCACAGGCAGCATATTTTACAAGATACTATGCGCCAGAGTATGTTCCAGGTTTGTCACAGTTTGCTATTCAGCAGAATGAGAGCGTAAGGACAAAGATGGGCAACTATCCATTCGTGGATGTATATGCCAACTTCGTGCTCAAGGGCTGTCGCTTCTTTGTGATGATGAGCCACGTGAATGCTGGTCAGGGAAACAGAATGTATTTCACTGTACCACACTATCCGATGAACGAAAGAGTCTTCCGTCTCGGTATTTCATGGAATTTTTATAATTAACATATTTATATTAAACCTTTTAACAATAAACTTAATATGGCAAACGAAAACATTAGCGGCTTGAAGCGTGAAGACTTCATGACCACTGTCCAGGGAAAACAGACAGATCTCTATGTTCTCCGCAATGCAAGCGGCGCTGAGATCGCAGTAACTAACTTTGGTGGAGCAATTGCTGCTATCATGGTACCAGATAAGAATGGCAATATGGCTAATGTTATCCAGGGACATGACAACATCAATGATTATATCAACACAACTGAGCCTTTCCTCTCAACTCTTATCGGTCGTTTCGGCAACCGTATCAAGGAGGGTAAGTTCGTGCTCAATGGCAAGGAGTATAATGTAGCCCTCAACGATGGTCCTAACCATCTCCATGGTGGTCCTACAGGTTACCATGCTCGTGTTTGGGATGCTCTTCAGATGAATGACAGCACTCTCGTTCTCAACTATGTAAGCTCTTATGGTGAGGAAGGCTTCTCTGGTGAGGTTCACATCACTGTAGAGTACACATGGACTGATGACAATGAGCTCATCATCGAGTATCTTGCTACAACAAACAAGAAGACTATCATCAACCTCACTCACCACGCATTCTTCTCACTCAACGGTATTGCTAAGCCAACACCTACAATTGAGGACTGGGAGCTTGAGCTTAACTCTGACTTCTATCTCCCAATCGATGCTGTCAGCATCCCAACAGGTGAGATTCTTAAGGTAGAGGGTACTCCATTCGACTTCCGCAAGCCAAAGGCTATCGGTCTTGAGATCAATGCTGACAATGAGCAGATCAAGAACGGTTCTGGTTATGACCATAACTTCGTGCTCAACAAGAATGAGGTAGGTGAGCTTTCTTTCGCTGCTCGCGTTAAGGATCCTAACACTGGTCGTACACTTGAGTGCTACACAACAGAGCCAGGTCTCCAGGTTTACACAGCTAACTTCGCAAGTGGTAAGGAAATTCAGTTCGGTTGCACAGCTCCAAAGCGTTCTGCAATCTGTCTTGAGGCTCAGCACTTCCCAGATTCTCCAAACCGTCCTTACTTCCCTTCTGTTGTTCTCAACCCAGGTGAGCGCTACAAGCAGAAGACTATCTATAAGTTCGGTGTAGAAAAGTAATCAATCATAAGTGAAGAGTGAAGATCTTCAAGTGAAGACTCTTCACTTTTCATTTTTTATTTATAAAACATGGATATTGAATTCGTAAGAAGTCGATTTGTAAAGCATTTTGACGGACTTACAGGTAATATTTATCACTCACCAGGACGTATCAACCTCATTGGTGAGCATACTGACTATAATGGTGGTTTCGTGTTCCCTGGTGCTGTTGCTCAGGGTGTGATGGCTGAGATTCGTCCTAATGGCACAGATACCATCATTGCCTATTCCATTGACCTTAAGGATAGGGTAGAGTTCAAGGTGAATGATCCTAAGGGACCATCAGCACAGTGGGCTCGTTTCCTCTATGGCATGGTGCAGGAGTTCCTTCTTCTCGGAGTAGATGTGAAGGGCTTCAACATTGCCTTTGCCGGTGATGTGCCTCTTGGTGCAGGCATGAGTTCTTCTGCTGCCCTTGAGAGCTGCTTCGGCTGTGCCCTCAATGATCTCTTTGCTGACAATAAGATAAGCAAGTGGGACATCGTTCTTGCTGGTCAGGCTACAGAGCATAAATACATTGGCTGTAACTGTGGCATCATGGATCAGTTTGCAAGTGTCTTCGGACAGGCAGGTAAGCTAATGCGTCTTGACTGCAACACCCGTGAGTTTGAGTACTTCCCATTCAATCCTAAGGGATATAAGCTTGTGTTGCTCAACTCTTGTGTGAAGCATGAACTTGCGGGATCTCCTTACAATGACCGTCGTAACTCTTGTGAGAACGTGGCTAAGGCTGTTCAGAAAAAGCATCCGGAACGTTTCATAGAGACTCTCCGTGACTGCTCTTGGGAGGATCTTGAAGAGGTTAGGTCAGATGTAAGTGCAGAGGACATCCAGCGTGCTACCTTCGTTCTTGGTGAGAAAGACCGTGTACTTGCTGTATGTGATGCCCTTGTCAAGGGTGACTATGAGGAAGTGGGCAAGCAGATGTACCTCACTCATCAGGGTCTGTCAAAGGACTATGAGGTAAGCTGCGAGGAACTTGATTTCCTTAATGATATAGCTAAGGCAAATGGTGTTACTGGCTCTCGTATCATGGGTGGTGGCTTCGGTGGTTGCACTATCAACCTCGTGAAGGATGAGCTATATGACTCTTTCATTGCAGATGCAAAAAAGAAATTCTCTGAGAAATTCGGGCATGAACCAAAGGCTATTGATGTAGTCATAGGTGATGGCTCAAGAAAAATTTGCTAATCATAAAACATCAGCTCTAAATCAAACTCAAAGGCGCAAGGAGAAATCCCTGCGCCTTTGTTCGTCTTCTAGAGATTCTAGATTTACTAGAGATTCTAGATTTACTAGGTTTTCTGGATTTTCTAGAAATTCTAGCCTTTCTAGAAGAAATAAAAAAAGGCTAACAGTGACTCGCGTCTCGATTAGCCTTATAAATTATTTGATTATGAAAGGGGGAAACTTTTATTACTAAATCCATTGCAAAGGTAATAAATAATAATGAATATGCAAATGATTTGTGTCAATATTATTTGTATATAAACAACCTTTAACAATAGAAATATGCGATTAACATAAATTTCGATTGTATAGAATACAATCATTTATATGCTGTTTTTTTATTCCCATTTAGCTTCTACATGCTTGCCAAGACCACCCATCTGGTTGGCTGCACGTACAGACCATTTCTCACCAGGCTTACCTGTGATTTTGTAAGAAGTCTCAGTAGTAAAGAACCACACTTTTCCATCCTTACAAACCACGTAGAGTAGGGCGTCATCACTACCGGTCCATGAAATCTTTGTTGAAGAATACACAACGTTTGTTGGTTCTGTAGCTTCCTTGGTAAAGCTTTGAGCTTCCCATGCCTCAAAGATCTTTGGAATGGTATAGAATTTTGCATCTATATCAGAAAGGTAAGGAGCATTACTGCGCTGGTTACCGTTGTTGTCCAAGTAGATAGAACGTCTTCCATACAGATCAAGCTTCTTGCCTGTACTCTTTTCTGTAGTGTTGTTCTCGGTGAGTAGGGCTGGCCAGTTAGCTCCTGACATGTCTGCCCAACCATTATTACCATCCTTGTCTCTTGTTATCGGACCACTATCCACGGTTGTGTTGAGCCATACAGCACGTGATGTTCCCTTGCCCCAAGGACGACCAAGATAATATGTAACCTCAGGAGTCTCGTTTGTAATATAGCAGTCAAACATTACAAAACCATACTTTCTTGGCACAGAAGGAGCTACAATATAGCCATCACGACCACACTGCTGGAATGTCACACCATTAAATACAACGTCTCCCTGTCCACAGATATAGTCAGTACGGCCACGGATAACACCACCTTCAAAGTAATAACGACCTATAGGTGTATCACTCACATAGGTGTCCTGATAACCCCACAGACAAACATTCTTTGCTATGGTCTTGTCACCCTTGTCATGCAGTACTATATTTCGCCCTGTATGGTCACCCATTTCATTCCTCATGGTTACATCCTGAAGATAAGTGTTATTACATTTCTTCTCGATGATCAGAACATCACCATTACCAATACCCTCAAGAGGATTAGCCTTACCAAAACCATTGTTCCATACAGGAGGAGGGACAGTATTCATGATTATGGTTTTCTCCCTGTCTTCACCTATTATAGATGTGTTTGAAGCCTTGAGAAACATACGAGGGTCATCATACTGGTTTCCGTCACCACCAATGGTCTTTCCTTCTGTTGGAATTGTATATTCACCTTGCAGAATGAAGATGCGGAAACGGGTGTCCTTGTCCTTACGCTCATTTGCTGCTGCAAGAGCCTGGCGGAGAGTTCCATCCTTAGGTACTACAAAGTCATACAATGCCTTGGTCTGCGCCATGGCAGACATACTAAAAATAAGAGAAATAAATAGAGAATTTGTTATCCTTTTCATATTCATAATTAAAAGTTATCTATGCAAAGTTACAAAAAATAATCCACTTCTATCCTAAAATCATATTATTTAACATACATATTGTGCTTTTAATCGAATATAAGTGCATTCTCTGGATATTCATCAATTATTCTGTTAATATGTACATTTTTTAGATGATGATTAGAGAATTACTGTTCCTTGTCAAAAGAAAAATTCTACAATATTTCCACACGAAATTTTTCCATATTTCCGATTCTACGAAAAGATGTGTGAAATTTACACTCAAGACTTGATTTTTTTGTGTTTTTATTTGGTAGAATCAACAAAAATGTGTATCTTTGCACCGTAAAAGTAAAACTGTTAATGCCGAGAAAAACTCATTGTATTGGGATTATTAAATCCACTATATGAGGAAAGGGAAAAATCGGCTGACGATAACTGTTAAGTTGGAAATAAAGACAAAATCATAATGAAGCGAATTGTTTCTTCTATTTTTGTAGGCTTGTGTCTGCTCGCATCTATGCCAGCTTTTGCTAATATTGCAGAAGGCGTTTCTGGTTCATGCAAATGGGTTATTGACAATGATGGTAACCTTGACATCTCTTCTGAGGATGAATATGAAGAGGGTGTGCTTGGTTCATGGGA
Organism: Prevotellaceae bacterium UBA1710; assembly: GCA_002317355.1. Classification (GTDB taxonomy): domain Bacteria; phylum Bacteroidota; class Bacteroidia; order Bacteroidales; family Bacteroidaceae; genus Prevotella. Next base: position 11,141 of record DCJC01000008.1, read on the forward strand.
AGGTGATTCTGCCCCATGGAGTGCTTATCGTGAATCAATCACAACTGTAGCTTTCTCATCTTCTGTACAGGCTGTTACATGTACAAACATGTTCAATGGTTGCACAAATCTCAACTCTATATATTTTGATAACTTCTACACAGACAATGTGACTGACATGAGCAATATGTTTGCTAACTGCACATCACTTGTTAATATAGAGTTTGAAATGACATCTGATGGTGGAAGCCGCACTTGTTATTCTAAGGGACTCTTCTTCCAGGGTGGTTGTTTCACAACATCAAATGTTACTGATATGTCAGGTATGTTCGCTGGTTGCAAGTCACTTCAGTCATTCTCATTGCTCTGCCTTGATATGCACAGCGTTACTAATTTCAGCCGTATGTTTGCTGATTGCTTGTCACTTGAGTCAATGGATCTCACAACTCTCAGAATTCAGAAGGATGCAAAGGTTGATGACATGTTCGTGAACTGCAACAATCTTATGAACATTGTTAATCAGAATACTTTACCAGCATCTATTGAGGATGAGACATTCCTTTCTCTTCCAACAAGAGGCCTTTGTACTGTTGAGGTTCCATTCGATTGTCTTGAAGACTATGAGGCTGCTAATGGTTGGAGACATCTCTTCTCTAATGGCAATAGTGCTGCATTCCAATCTACAGCAATCAGCAGCATCTCATCTGAGGACAAATCAACAGTTGTATATGCTATCAGTGGCAGTCAGCTCCCAAGCCCATCAAAGGGTATCAGCATCGTTGCTGGCAAGAAGGTCGTTATGAAGTAATCTTTGATAAAGTAAATCTAAAATTTATAAGTTTCTGCCCTCAGGGAATCTCCTTGAGGGCATTTTTTTTTGTGTGTGTTTAGATAATATAGAGGATAAAAGCTCTTGTTTATGCTTTAGCTCACGCTTATATTGATTGAGGCATGGTTAATGACATTAATAGCCTTGTAGTAAAGGAAGATTATTAACGTCCCAATTGTCGTTCCAGTTAACGTTCAAATTAACGTTCCAATTAACGTTCCAATTAATGTCCTAATTAATGTCCTAATTAATGTTAGTCAAAGGCAAATCTATACAGTCTGGCTGAATGAGTCTTTACGTCTTTAATTCAAGGGTGTTGCCCTGTTTTTCAAGCTACAGTCTCTTTCTGCCTGGAACCCATATGGAGAGGGTAGAGGATTTAACTTGTCGAGGAACACCTCTTCATGCTATCCAGCACTAAAAGTTATTGATGAGCCAAAATGTCAAGCCCCCAGAGAATCCGCTTCTCTGAGGGCTGAATTATGTTTCCCGTCTTCACAATGTTTACTGCTATGATTTGCAGTTTAACCTTTTATTCTATACTCTATGTCTTTGTAATGTCTCAAAACAACAAATTAACCAAATTCCACTATTAAAGTCACTCTCCACACTATCCCTGCCATTTTGAAGATGGCTTACTTTATTCTTCTCATTACCATTGTGGTGTTGAAGTAAGTGCCATTAGCCTTCTTTCTGAGAGCTGTCCAAACCATCTCATTGCTGTCGCACTTCTCCATGTCCCACCATTCACGGTATTCCTTGCCATTCTTGATCCAACGAGAACCGAAGAAATCACCATCAACATAGTATTCGTTCTCTGTGTTTGACGCATCAGCAACCCAGTTGCCGTTGGCATCCTTTGAATAGTAGATATATGAACCATCTTCCTTGTACTCCCAACGGTGGTCTGCTGTACCGTGAGTTTCCTCGCCAGTCATCATAACGCCTTCCCATACACCAACGATAGCCTTGGAGAAGTCCTTGCTGATCTTGTGGGAAACCATGCTCTGGCACTTGAAACCCTCATTGTTGCTGAAATCTGAATAAACGATCTCCTCATTGCTGATGGTGTTGATGACAGCCTGTACATAGTAAGAGTTGTTTATCTCAATATATGAAGAACCATTAAGATAATAGCTTGAGTTTGTGGCATACTGAGCTTTCTTGTTTCTGAATGTTGTAGAAGTCATTGTGCCATTAGGGTTATATGTAATAACACCTTTCTTATCAGTAACGCTTGGCTGACCGTCTACAGAGTAAGTTTTCCACTTACCTACAATGTTCTGCTTCAGCGCAATGTCATTGGCTGTAAGCTCTTCATCAGCCTCGCTGCAAGATGAAAGGCTGACTACTGATGCAACCATTGTGATTGCTGCCAGTGCGGATTTGATAATTACTCCTCGTTTCATAATGTTTGTAGTTTTAAGTTTTAACAGTCTGTGTTAAATTTGGTTTTATTAGAGGTGCGAAACCTCTGTTAATACATCTTATATAATGTTAATTGTATGTGATAAAGTCTATGCTATTGCTATTTTCTGATTGCAAAAATACAAACAAATCTAAAATCTACCAAATTTTTTTATCATTTTTTTTTCTATTTTCCCCCAGAATGTTACAATTGAACAATTTCCTGTAGTATTTTAGTAAAAATGACATATTGCAATTTTACAGGAATAAGACATCAGTTTTGTCATTTTACATACAGATAAATAAATGTTACAAACTGCATTTTACCGATAAAACCGTCAAAATCAGTTATATACCCCCATGAATTCAAAGTAAAACTCACAGGTTGGGCTTCCCTCGTGATAAAGGAGTGAGTTCGACATGCTATAGTAGTGAAAATGCCATTCCTCTGCTATAGTAGCAGAGGATTAGCAGAGAAATAGCAGAGGAAGAGCAGAGGATCAATAGAGGATCAACGAAGGATCAGCATATTATGAAGCCTTCTGGATAGTGTGAGCTACTGCCTTTTACTCTTCCACCAGTCCTTTATCCTCTTTACACCTTCAACTCCAATGATAGTGAGTCCACCATACTGGAATGCCTTTGCAAGTCCGAAGAAGATGAACCAAAGTGCCCCTTTTGCTGTGGTGCTGATAGGTAATGCCATCTGTGCGAAGGAGAAGATGTAGCAAGGCACGCACAGGGCGAGAGTTATCACGCCCGTGCGGAAGGAGAAACGTTTGAGGAATTTCTGTATTCGCTCTTTCATTAGAGTTTATGATACTGTTTACTTCAATGACTTGCCGTCAGAGAAGGCATTTCCCACGCGATTGCCTAATTGAATGTAACCCATGTGGATTGGGTCGAACACAATGAGGTTCATCTTCTCTACATCAGGCTTTCCATCTTCTGCGAGATATTTCTCATCAACAAGGATGTTAACAATCTCTGCCACAAGATAGTAGCCAGTCTCACTCTCGTCTATCTTCTTGGTGGTACGGCACTCAAGGGTGATAGGGAAGTTGGTGAAAACAGGAGCATTCACGTTAGGTGCCTTCTCTATGCTCCAACCAGTCTTTTCGAGCTTGTTAGGCTCCTTTCTTGCACTAACTATGCCTACATAGTCAGCTGCTATAGCAGTCTCTTTTGTTGCGAAAGTCACGGTGAATTCGCCATTATTGAGCTCAAGATTATCAGTTGTGGCATGAGAACCCATAGAAATCATGATTTCGTGCATGTCCCACTGGCCGCCCCATGCAGCATTCATTGCGTTAGCAACTCCATTCTTGTCGTAAGTGCCAATGATTAGAACTGGCTGTGGAAGAATCCACGGATTTGATTTGATTGATTTCATAGTTTTGTTATTTGGTAAATGTTACATCGGTAATTCCTCTTTTGTCTCTGCATCAAACATCTTGCAGCCTAAGAGAGAGAACTTTCCATCGCTATATTCATACTTGAACTCATAGAAGTAGAGGCTTTCCTCCATTCCCAATGAGACATTGAAGAGAATACTGTTGTTGTCTGTTGATTGAGCGATGATAGAGTTTATCTGGAATGACTCAATGTCTTTTACTGTAATCTCCTTGTGGAGTTCTGCTCTTGTTATTTCCTTCTGATAAACAATGTTTTCATCGCAGACAAAGAGACAAGCCTTGCGTGCATAGGGTAGGGTGCGAGAGTCATTCTTGGCTGTTGGCAGAACAAATCTTCCAGTACTGTCATTACGTGTATAATGTCTGATATGGATGTCGCCAATAACACTGTCACAAAAATATTCTATATTGTCATTTTCTGGGATATCAATCTTCGACAGTTCATCAAGGCTATCTACTAAGGAGGTATCAATAGATAGAGAGTCAATGTCGTTTACATTGTTTGTTTGGTTCCTGTCGATGCAAGATGATATTCCAATGCAAAGAAGAATGGCAAGTATTAGTTTTGTTCTCATAAATTCAGATTTTTATATTTTATTGCACTGCTGTCCGGATAAAATTCCGG
>DCJC01000016.1:0-8318 GCA_002317355.1 Prevotellaceae bacterium UBA1710
TGATACGGAAGAATGCTGACTGGAGGATAGTATTTGTACGGTTACCGAGACCGATCTCCTGAGCGATCTTTGTAGCGTTGATGTAGTAAACCTTGATGTTCTTCTCAGCGAATACGCGCTTTACCTTGTTAGGGATAAAGTTAACGAGTTCTTCACCGTCGAAGATTGTGTTGAGGAGGAATGAACCGTTCTCACGGATACCACGTGTTACGTCATACATGTTCAAGTAAGCCTGAACGTGACATGCTACGAAGTTAGGAGTTGTGATCTGATATGTAGAGCGGATTGGCTCGTCACCGAAACGGAGGTGAGAACATGTGAAACCACCAGACTTCTTAGAGTCATAAGAGAAGTAAGCCTGACAGTGCTTGTCTGTGTTGTCACCGATAATCTTAACTGAGTTCTTGTTAGCACCTACAGTACCGTCAGCACCGAGACCGAAGAACTTACACTCCTGGATTGACTTGCCACCGAGAGCCATTTCCTCAACTGCAGGGAGAGAGAGGTTTGTAACGTCGTCAACGATACCAACTGTGAAGTGGTTCTTTGGCTGTGGGAGCTCGAGGTTGTTGAATACAGAGATGATCTTAGCTGGAGTTACCTCAGAAGAACCGAGACCGTAACGACCACCAACGATCATTGGACGGTTCTCTACATCATAGAATGCAGACTTAACGTCGAGGTAAAGTGGCTCACCCTCTGCACCTGGCTCCTTGGTACGGTCAAGTACAGCGATCTTCTTAGCTGACTTAGGAACAGCAGCGAGGAGATACTTAACAGAGAATGGACGATAGAGGTGTACGTTAACCATACCAACCTTCTTGCCCTGAGAAACGAGGTAGTCGATAGCTTCCTTAGCAGCCTCACAAGCAGAACCCATGAGGATGATTACGTTCTCTGCGTCCTCAGCACCATAGTAGTTGAAGCAGTGGTAATCACGACCTGTGATCTCTGTCATCTTCTGACAGTACTTCTCTACTACGTCTGGAATTGCGTCATAGTATGAGTTTGAAGCCTCACGATGTGTGAAGAACTCATTAGGGTTCTCAGCAGTACCACGTGTAACAGGGCGCTCTGGAGTAAGGGCACGGTTACGGAAGTCCTCTACGAACTCCATTGGTGTGATAGCCTTGATATCCTCCATGTCCATAACCTCGATCTTGTGATATTCGTGAGATGTACGGAAACCATCGAAGAAGTTAACGAATGGAACCTTTGTCTCGAGAGTAGCGAGGTGAGGAACAGCTGTGAGGTCCATAACCTCCTGAACAGAGCTTGATGCAAACATAGCGAAGCCAGTCTGACGGCAAGCCATTACGTCCTGGTGGTCACCGAAGATACAGAGTGAGTGTGAAGCAAGTGTACGAGCTGATACATCGAATACACATGGGAGAAGCTCACCAGCGATCTTGTACATGTTAGGGATCATGAGGAGAAGACCCTGAGATGCAGTATATGTTGTGGTGAGAGCACCAGCCTGCAGAGAACCGTGAACTGCACCAGCAGCACCGCCCTCAGACTGCATTTCCTGAACGAGAACTTCCTGACCCCACATGTTCTTGCGACCACGAGCAGACCAATCGTCTGTGTGCTCAGCCATTGGAGATGATGGAGTGATTGGGTAGATAGCAGCAACCTCAGTAAACATATAGCTTACGTGTGCAGCAGCTTCATTACCATCACATGTAATAAACTTTTTTTCTTTAGCCATTTTGTTATAAGATAAAATGTTAATTGTTGAATATTTCAGTTTATATTGTTTTCTTTTTCTTTCGGGGATTCGAAATTTCGGGTTTTCGATACATCGATATTTCGAAATCTCAAGGATTCGATTTCCTAATTTCCCCTTTTAATAGATAAACCCAAGCAACCAGAGAGGTATCAGGTTATCCTTACCTATCTCTGTATTATAGCGCATGTATGTTATATCTGCATTGTAGCGTGCCTTCCTGTCTGTGTCGGCATTACAGATGCGGAAGCGTTTGTTGCCATCAATAATATAGTAGGTGTCACGCTGACTTTGATTTACCTTATGGTCTTTCCACATCGCATTCACGAAGAATGTTTCCATCTTTGTCTGCAAATCCACATTGATAGGGTAGATGGCAGAAAGAAGATTGGAGTTGTGAAGCATTACCTTTGTTGGCTTTTTGGGGAACTCTTGACCAACAGGGTAGATGATATTAATGAGTCGTGCGTCAGCAAGATACTTGATGTAGTTCATGACCGTAGCACGTGATGTTTCAACTTCATGTGCCAACTGGCTGATATTTGGAGCTTTAGGACCATCTACAGCCAATAGGTAGAAGAGTTTTTTGATCTTAGGAAGATACTTCAATTCAATCTGCTTGATGAGAAGTATATCAACCTCAGTTGTCATATTCATACTCTTGAGCAGGTTCTCCTGATAGTCTGAGTGCTCAAGGTAAAGAGGGTAGAAACCATGCTCTATGTACTTTGTGAAGTACTGTGCAGGACTTACCTTTGGAAGTATCTCTTTTACAATCTGTTCGTGATTGCGAATGATCTGGTCGAGTGTATAAGATTTAAAATTGTTTCCTGTCTCAAGATTGAGATACTCACGGAATGAGAAACCACGTAAGTTATAACTCTTTACAATGCCATTAAGTTCTGGATTTTCATCCTTCAAACGCATCACGCTTGAACCGGCAAATACAATCTGAAGTTCTGGATAGAGGTCAAAACAACGTCTGAGTTCTGTACTCCAATCGCTCTGCTTATAAACCTGGTCAATGAGAAGAACACGTCCACCACGACGATAGAAGTCACCTGCAAAATCAGCAATACCACGTCCCTGAAAATAGAAATTGTTCATGTTGATGTACAGACAACGTCTATCGTAAGGACCGTAGTTCTCTTTTGCGTATTGTAGCAGGAATGTTGTTTTTCCAACACCGCGCGTGCCTTTGATACCAATCAAGCGATCTGTCCAATCAATTTCGTCCATTAAACTACGACGAAGACTTGTGTTGGTATGCTCGACCAGATATGAATGTGTTCTAAAAAATACCTCCATTCGCGATGCCTTTTCGTGATTTAAGTGTTACTTAATGTTTTACTATGCAAAAGTACTCATTATTTTGTAAATTGCAAAGTCAAGTTGGCAAAAAATGAAGGAATTTTACATTTTTTAGCACTTGTAAGATAAAAAAGCATGATTTCATCGACTGGAGGTTGGAAATAGCAAATATTTTGATTAACTTTGCGCTCACTTAAAATTTGAATTGTAAAATTAACAAAATGACCATACGAATTTTCAATCCCGAACATGACATTGCTCTAGCGTCAAATATGGAGCGTTTTACTGCCCCACATGCAGGAAGACAGTTACGTAGCGACTTATGCTATCTGCCTGCTTTATGGGCTGATGAAGATGATGTCGTGATTGTTGATGACATTGATTTTGCTGAGTCTGCTTATCGTAAATTGAAGGCTGAGCGAAAACCTGCTGTGGAATTCTGTACTATGGAACAGATAGCCCATGTGCTTAGTTCTTCAAGTGCCACTCCTGGGATTGATCCATGGGGTTGGGATCTTGCTATGAGATTCCAGTTTCTCAATGCTGGTGTGCCAGAAACTGCTCTTCCAAGTAAAGAATCTATACAAGAACTTAGACGTCTCTCTGGTCGTCAATGTACTACGGAAATACTTGAAAATGTACGTTTAGGCATTGAAAGTGTTACTTGCGGCAAAAGTACTTATGTTGCTGACTGTCTTTTGTTTAGTGATATACTACAAGATGATACTGGACTGGTCGTAAAAGCCCCATGGAGTTCCAGCGGTAGAGGTGTACGTTATTTTCTGAAAGGAGAACAAACCGAGAATGCTTTGAATTGGGTAAAGAATACAATTCGACTTCAGGGAGGTGTTATGGTAGAGCCTTTATATAATAAGGTTAAGGATTTTGGTATGGAGTTCTATCGCGATTCTTGTGGTAAGGTGCATTACCTGGGATTGTCTCTCTTTCAAACTCAGAATGGAGCTTATACAGGCAATATTCTTGCTACAGAGGCTGTAAAACGTGACATGATAAGCAAATACGTTGATCTCACGTTGCTTGATGATGTTACATCACGTCTTGAGTCGCAACTTACGGTTTTGTTCTCTACTTTGCCTTTGGAATCTACTATCTCCAATATTCATTTCGGTGTGGATATGATGATTGTTGCAAAGGAAAATGGCGATGGCTTCCTTCTTCATCCTTGTGTTGAGATCAATCTTCGTCGCACAATGGGGCATGTGGCGCTCGCTCTGAGTCCTTATGATGATATTAAGGAAGGTAGCATGGCAATAAGTTATGATTCAAAACGTTATCATCTTAAATTAAAGTACAACTATATGTAATGCTTTTGTTATGCTTCCGTTGTACCTCCGTTGTGACTCCGTTATGCCTCTGCTATTTCTCTGCTATTTCTCTGCTATTATAGCAGACATATAGCAGAGGCATAATGTATTCACTTCTTGTTTATAGCTCTATAAGCATCTCCCTAACTTAAAATCCTTTCTTAATAGCGAAATATTTCCAAAGGGGAGCTGCCATCATTGCTTGGTGAAACTCGTCATTCTTCAGCATCCTTATAACTTCATCTTCTTCGAGAAGTTCAATTTTTATATCTTCAGAATCTTCGAGGTGCTGTGTTGATATCGGTTCAACTCCTACTGCTACAAAAGTATGGCTGTAGTTGGTACATGCGCCAGCGTTAGGGCTTATAGTCATCAGCTTTGTCCATTCGCCACCTGCATAACCGGTTTCCTCGTAGAGTTCACGTTTTGCTGCTTCCATTGGGTCTTCACCTGGCTCAACGCATCCAGCAGGAATCTCAATGCCAGTTAGGTGTTGCGCATGACGATATTGGCGCTCCATAAGATACTTTCCATCTTTTGTTATGGCTATTACGTTGCAGAATTCAGGATATTCCAGAACGTAAAAGTCTTCAATCTCAGCTCCTGTAGGCAGTTTTACATGCTCACGCCTTGCGGTTAGCCAAGGTTTCTTGTAGAGATACTCGCTTTCGAGTACCTCCCATTCCATTGAGTCTTTCTTTTTGTTTTCCATTATTTATATAGATATGCGATGCCGCCAGCTACCATGATAGCAATAAGAACGATAATAATAGTAAGCAATATACAACCCCATTTAAGCCATTTGAGTAGTCTTTCCACTTTGCCATTGGCATTGAGGCCAAATTGCTGAAGGCAGTTGAGAGCTGCAGATGATGTAATAAACATATCATCCAGCCAACCGATAAATGGGATGTCTGGAATAAGGTCAGCGGGAATAAAGTCGTAAATTATTGAAGCTGCTAACAATATTAGTGATGTGATTTGCTTACGTGTCATTGGTTCACTTTGTAAACAATTCTGAAACTTCCTTCATTATAGCTTGTGCTAGTGATCTTGAAGGTTCCAATCTCTTTTGTTGATTTTACATGACTGCCAATACAGGCACAGATGTCATAATCTCCTATACGTACAATGCGAAGTGTTTCGCTTGCGTCTTGAGGGAGTTTGTCGAGAACTACACCTTCAGGAATGTTATCGCGCGTCACAAACTCGAAAGTGACTGGCAAATCCTGCTCGATAACCTCGTTCATTGTACGTTCAATCTCAGTTATCTGCTCTGGAGTTGGGCATGTGTCGAGATTGTAGTTTATCTTTGACTTCTTACGCTCAATATGTGCGTTACGAGAACGTTCACACCCAAACATCCTAACCATGGTTTGGTTCAAAAGATGCTCTGCGGTGTGCGCTGGCTCATGTTCTTGCTTGTTATGTTCGTTGAGAATTGGTTCTTGCATTGTATTTTATGTTTTTGCTGCAAAAATATAAAAAAAATCTGACAAAACGAAACAAAGGGATTGAAAATAATATTCAATCCCTTTGTGGTATCTGGTTTTAACAGATTAATCAATCTCTTCATCAGCTTCATAACCACCCATCTCGCGGATAGCATTCTTCAGCATTGTGTACTGCTGATAGAGGTGGTTTACAGCCTCTTCACCCTTAGTATAGTCGTGCATAGGTGACTTGAGGTAGAAACTGAGGAAACGCTGGATGCCGAACTTACCTGCACGTGCTGCGAGGTCTGAAAGCAAGCAGAGGTCGAGGCAGAGTGGGGCAGCGAGAATAGAGTCGCGGCAGAGGAAGTTGATCTTAATCTGCATTGGATAACCCATCCAACCGAAGATGTCGATGTTATCCCATCCTTCCTTGTTGTCGTTGCGAGGTGGATAGTAGTTGATGCGTACCTTGTGGTAATAGTCAGTATAGAGGTCTGGCTGATCCTCTGGCTTGAGGATTGTCTCGAGTGTAGAGAGCTTACTTACCTCCTTTGTGCGGAAGTTTGCTGGCTCGTCGAGCACAAGACCATCACGATTACCGAGGATGTTTGTTGAGAACCATCCGCTAAGACCAAGGCAACGTGTGCCGATGATTGGAGAGAAACCTGACTTAACGAGTGTCTGACCTGTCTTGAAGTCCTTACCTGAGATAGGCATCTTTGTCTTTTCTGCCATTTCCCACATAGCTGGGATATCAACGGTTGTATTTGGGGCACCCATGATGAATGGAGCGCTTTCTGCGAGAGCTGCGTAAGCATAGCACATAGAAGGTGCGATATTCTCGGTGTCGTTAGCCTTCATAGCTGCCTCAAGATGCTCGAGAGTGTCATGTACGTCCATGTTTACAGGGACGTAGATCTCAGTAGAAGCTGCCCAGAGCACAACGATACGAGCGCAGTTGTTCTTTGCCTTGAAGTCGCGGATGTCCTGACGAAGAGCATCTACCATCTCCCAACGTGTCTTGCAGTCCTTTACGTTGTCACCCTCAAGGCGCTTTGCGAAGTTCTTGTCGAAGGCAGCCTTCATAGGAACGATCTGCTCGAGTTCGTCCTTTACAGGGTTGATGTCCTTCTCCTTAAGTACCTCGCAGTACATAGCGCTCTGATAAGCGTTCTGAGGATATACATCCCAACAGCCGAAGATGATATCCTTCAAATCGGTGATAGGAACGATTTCATTATAAGGGAGGTATTTCTTGTCTGTACCTTTGCCAACTCGAATCTTGTCATATTGGGTCATGGAACCAACTGGCTTTGTCAATCCCTTGCGGGCCATGAGAACACCAGTCATGAATGTTGTAGAAACGGCACCATTTCCTACGACCAAGATGCCTAATTTGCCTTCTGCAGGCTTTACGTTTGTTTGTTTCATTAGTATGTATGAAAAATTTAGTCTTTTGTTTAAACCATGCAAAGATAAGGAAAAAAATACATAACTTTAAAAACTTTTAGGAATAGTTTAGTTTTCTAACATTATTTAAGGAATCTTTATAGAACTATGTGTTCTATTTGTTTTTAGGTTCATCAGAAATTTGGAGTGATATCCAGTATTAATGCTATCGCTAGGAAAATGGCTCACGCCTAAGAAAATAAGAATAATTGCTCCTTCGTCGCATAAAATAAAGCATTTCAATTGGGTAAAATGGGACTTTGTCCTTAGAAAATGCTAGCGCGAGAAAGGGGTGTCCGAATGGATTTTCCATTGCGAAGCAATATTTTCCTCAATTGAGTATGATAAATATTTTATGCGACATCGGTGCAATTTTATGACATCGTCAATTTTTTGCAGCCGTAAGGCATTTTCCTAGCGATAGCCTAATCTTTATCACTCGAAATGTCGGATGAGCCTGTTTTTAGTGTTGTTCTATTATTCTGAATTATTAGCGTCCGGTAAAAAAATAAATGCGGAACTCATATTGTACAATGTGAATTCGATAAAATACAAGTTTGTGCCCGCTCCTTAAACTCTATATAGCACCAATAGAACTCCAATTGCGAATTGATGTTGAATTGGACTTCGATTGGAGCTGAATAGGAACTGGATTGGAACTGCTTTGGTAGAAATACGAATAGAGAACGAAGATAAAGCGAATTGGAATTTAGGATTTCATTCGAATCTCGAATGGCTTGCAAAAGCAGGATTTGCCATGAGTTCTGAATTCCCGAATAAAAAAATATTTTTCGTAATTTTAGCGTCACCACCTAACTCGTTGATTATCAATCTGTGTGATGGGTGACGCTAAAAATGCGAAAAACTTTTTTTTGTTTGCGATGAGGTCCATTTTCATAAAACTCACGTTAAGTTAGAGCATGCTTTTTACCGGACAGCCGTTGCACCATAGGAAAAAGAGACTCTGTGGAAAAAGCATGGGGGTACTCGGAAATAAATAGCAGAGCAAAATACTTGTTAATGTCTTCCTTAATAGGTCTGGCTTATTGCCATCCCTTGTAGTCAGAT
>DCJC01000016.1:8457-8693 GCA_002317355.1 Prevotellaceae bacterium UBA1710
TTTTACGACCGCAGGGAGCATTTTGCTCTATTACATATTTGTAGGTAACCCCATGTTTTTTTTTCACTGAGGGATTTTATATTATTAGGGGCAAGATAATTTGCATACTTTTATGTTAACACTAATAGCTTCCCCCATAAAATTTTCGCTGAGCCTTGATGGTAGGGTAAAGGGGGGAGAAACAAAAAAGAGACTAACCGAAGTTAATCTCTTTTTGTGATTCGTGCAGGATTCAA
>DCJC01000011.1 GCA_002317355.1 Prevotellaceae bacterium UBA1710
AATCTTTTCAAAGAACTCTTTTCTTTTTTCGCTAACTTCAAGCGGTGTTTGCTACCGTTTTTCCGAAAGCGAGTGCAAAAGTACTGCTTTTTTCTGAACCCACCAAATTTTTCGAAGATTATTTTTAGAAAAAGGCGAATTTTAGGGGTTCGCTTGATAAAAATCAAGCGAACAGGGGCGGATATGGAAAATATGAGCAGGAATGGCGGAAATGGCGGAAATCGGCAAGATAATTGGCAAATGCAAAGACGGGCGAGCCGAACTCGGCTCGAAAATGAGAGAGAGGGAGAGAGGGGCGCTTGGTAAAAACCAAGCGAACGGGGGCAGACAAGGAGAATTAACTCTTGATCTTCTCTACACGCAAGATGCTTGAACAATAATCTACGACAGCAGGACGATGGGTGATGAAGATGATCGTATGCTGACTTGACTTCATGATGTTGGAAAGAAGATTCTTCTCGGTCTCTGGATCAAGAGCGCTTGTTGCCTCATCAAGAAGAAGGATGCCACGATTACGCAGAAGTGCACGGGCAATACATATTCTCTGAGCCTGACCTTCACTAAGTCCACCGCCATTCTCTGAGCAAGTGGTGTCAAGGCCATCAGGAAGAGAGAAGACAAACTCGGCACATGCCATAGTAAGCACATCACGCATCTGCTGCTCAGTGGCATTCTCATCCGCAAGAAGAAGATTATCGCGGATAGAACCACTAAGGAGAGTGTTTCCCTGAGGTACATATACGATATTGCAACGGGTCAGCGGACTCACTTCCACGCTCTCCACCTTATTATATATATAAAGTGAACCTGAATCAGGACGAAGGAGCGACTGGATAAGACGAATGATGGTTGTCTTGCCGGCACCAGTCTCACCAAGAATAGCGGTACACTCGCCTGGACGGAAATCAAAAGAGAGGTCACGAACTACAGGATGAGCCTTGTCATCCTCATAGCCATAGGTCACATTTTCAAGACGAATGCCACAAGGACATCCAAGAAGCACATCATCTCCTTGCTCTTCAAGTGGGGTTTCCTCAAGAAGCATCAATCGCTCTGCAGCTGTAAAGACACTCACAAAAGCAGGAGCAAGTTTCATGATATTACGGGCTGGAGTCTGAATCTTATTGACCAACTGTAGGAAAGCAGTCATGCCACCGAAAGAAAGAGTTCCGGCAGACATACGAAGAGCACTCCAGGCAAAAGCGACAAGATAGCAGAAGGCAAATCCGAAGTTGAGAATGAAATTGGACAAGAGGCGGAACTTGGTTCTTCGCACCACATTACTCTGAAGCATACGATGCTGGTCATCAAGGCGTTCAACCATAAGTTCCTCACTCTCAAGCGTCTTAACGAGCATACGATTCTGAACCGTCTCCTGAAGAATGCTCTGCACACGGGAATCAGAATCGCGAACCTCACGAGAGAGCTGTCGCATACGACGGATATAGATTCTGCTAAGCAGAGCGAAGATTGGAATCAAGACTATGATGGTAAGCGCCAATCTGTTATCCATAAGATAGAGATAAGAGAATGCGCCCAAGAACATCGCAACGACAGAAAGAGTATTTGGTAGGGTTTCCGTCAGGAATGTCACTACCTGATTAACATCCTGTTCCAAACGATTGATGACATCACCACTATGCAAGCTCTCCTTACCACGCCACTCAGAGCGAAGGATGCGATCAAGCATCTGGCGCTGCATGCGATTCTGGGCACGAACACCAAGGATATTCTTTACCCAAACGGCAGTAATATTGATAGCGAAATTACAGAGGATAAGACCTCCCATTATTCCTACAGCCGCAAGGACATCGCCCTCAATAGAATGAGAAGCGACATCGATGGCATGCTTCACAGCCCACACGGAAGCAAGGCTCACACCTACCTCAAGCAAACCAAGGGACGCATTCACTGTGGCCTGGAAACGATTTCCACGCCAAGAGCGCCATAGCCAGCGAAGTATTTGTTTAGAAGAATAAGCCTTAGGTCCCATGGTAAAAAATCTCTTTTTATCTCTGATCAGCACCCCACATCATCTTTTCACGAAGGGTGGAGAAATAACGGCGATCACTGAAACGAACAACCTTTGCTGTATAATCAGTCTTACGGATTGTGATAAGCGTACCTTCCGGCAGGCTCTCAGAACGACCATCGACAGCAATAAGGAAATTATGACTGCGGCTCTCAACCTTCAAGGTGATAGAAGAATCATCACGAACAACAATAGGACGGACATTCAAACTATGAGGAGCAACAGGAGTTAAGCACATCACATTTGTGTCAGGAGTGATAATCGGGCCTCCATTACTCAAAGAGTATGCAGTTGAGCCCATAGGAGTCGTAACAATCAAGCCATCAGCCTGATAGGTAATGACATACTCTCCATTAACGCTTGTACGAATGCCAATCATAGAAGCGGTATCACGCTTCAATACTGCAATATCATTTATGGCATAAGGACATTCCTTGATAGGAGTTCCATCGCTCTCGATTACAAGAACGGCATGCTCACTAACTACATAATCGCCAGAATAGAGATTAGCAATGGCACGCTCAAGTTCGGTAGGATTCACATCAGCAAGGAATCCAAGTCTGCCAATATTTATGCCGATAATCGGAATATTCTTATGTCCTACACGTGCGGCAGTCTTAAGCAAGGTACCATCTCCGCCCATTGACACAGCGAAATCCGCATCAAAGTCATCGCCTTCGAAGACACCATCAACATCAAGTTCGAGATGCTGTCCTTTGGTTAGGAAGTCGTAGAAAGGACGGTCAATAAGAATCTCACCCTCACGCTGATTGAGCAGAGAAAGGATTTTCTGTATAGCCGCAGACTTCTTAGCCTGATACTGATTGCCGAAAATTACAAAGCGAAGTGACTTATCTGACATAAATTTTGCGTATTATTATCTTTCTGAACTGAAAAGTTTTGAAATATCAAGAAACTTTCGTATATTTGCAAATGATTTTGCAATGCAAAAATAATAAATAAAATTCAAAAAGCAGAATAAATAACTAAAAATTTACAATAATCATGGCAAAAGTATATGAATTTCTGGCTAATGGCACAGAAGAGATCGAGGCTCTCATCACAGTAGATATTCTCAGAAGAGGTGGTGTAGATATCAAGATGGTCAGCACATCCGGCTCTGAATGTATCGAGTCTTCACATGGTGTAGTCATCAAATGCGACCAGAAGATTGAAGACTCAGATTTCTCTGATGCAGACATGCTTCTTCTTCCTGGAGGACTGCCAGGTTCAACAAACCTTCTCGCTCATGAGGGTGTAAGAAAGGCAATCTCAGAGCATTACGCTGCAGGAAAGAAGGTAGGTGCGATTTGTGCTGCTCCAATGGTTCTTGGTGACCTCGGAATTCTCAAGGGCAAGAAAGCTACATGCTACCCAGGTTGCGAGAAGGATATGATAGGTGCAGAATACACCCACGAGCTTTACACCATTGACGGCAACGTAATTACAGGCGAAGGTCCTGCAGCTACTTTCCCATACGCTTATGCCATCCTTGAGATGCTCACAAACAAGGAGACAGCCGACAAGTTGAAAGAAGGAATGATGTTCAATCACCTTATTGGGAAGTGAGAAATGAAAAATGAAAAATAATTAAATGAAAAATACTATTGCGGCGAGCAGATCGTGCACTAGGGTAACTTGTATTCAATTATTTTTCATTTTTCACTTAACTATTTAACAGCATGGATTATATCATCATAGTAGCAGGAGGAAAAGGATTGAGAATGGGAGGAGACATTCCAAAGCAGTTTCTTCCTATCGGAGGGAAACCAGTATTGATGAGGACAATAGACCGATTCCGCGAATATGACAAGGGGATTGGTATTGTACTTGTTTTGCCTAAAGCACAACAGGATTACTGGAAGGAACTCTGCCAGAAGTATTCCGATTTCAATTCTGAAGGCATACAAATTGCAGATGGTGGTCAGACAAGATTCCATTCCGTGCAGAATGGCCTCAACCTCATTCCAAATGATGCTCAGGGTGTTGTTGGCGTTCATGATGGAGTAAGGCCTTTCGTATCAGTAGAGACTATCAAAAGATGCTACGATGCAGCACGTGAGATGAAAGCTGTTATTCCTGTAACTGATGTGGTTGAAACTCTCAGATACACACCAGAGAACAAGAATGTGTTCAGAGGCGACTACAAACTCGTTCAAACTCCACAGGTATTTGATATTCAGCTTCTTAAAGAGGCAAACAAGCAAGAATATAAGGACACTTTTACCGATGATGCGTCTGTAGTAGAGGGTATCGGTCAGAAGGTTTCCATGGTTGAAGGAAATAGAGAAAACATAAAGATAACAACTCCATTCGACATAACGATAGCCGAAGCTTTGCTTAAATAATGAGCGACATTCTGAAGCAAGACATAATGTATGTGACTGGTGTAGGTCCGACAAAGAAGCAGATACTCAACAAGGAACTGGGTATCATGACAATCGGAGATATGCTGGAATACTATCCATATAAATATGTGGATAGAAGCAAGGTCTATACCATCAGCAGCCTTACGCAAGACATGTCTTTCGTTCAGATAAAAGGTAGGATTCTCTCTTTCGAGACATTCCAGATGGGTATCAAGAAGAAACGACTTGTTGCCCATTTCGGTGACGGGACAGGTGTTGTTGACCTTGTATGGTTTTCTGGAACACAATACATTACGAAGAATTACAAGGTAGGAATTGACTACATTGTTTTCGGCAAGCCAACCGTCTTTGGAGGTAGGTTCCAGTTCTCTCATCCTGAGATAGAGGCAGCAGAAAGTCTGCAACTATCGCAGATGGGAATGCAGCCATACTATGTGACGACCGAGAAGATGAAGAACTCAGGTCTCACGTCACGCTCTATGGAGAAGATTGCCAAGGCGATGCTTGCAAAGATGCCTCCATTGCCCGAAACCCTACCTGATTACATCACTACCCCACTCCACCTCGTAAGTAGAGATACTGCCGTGAGAAATGTGCATTATCCTAAGTCACAATTGGAGATGCAGAAGGCAAGGGAGAGGTTGAAATTCGAAGAGTTGTTTTATGTTCAGCTCAATATTCTTCGCTATACAGCCAACCATAGGCGTAAGTACAAGGGGTACATGCTTCCGAGGGTCGGTGAGCATTTCAAGGATTTCTTCAGCAAGAATCTGAAATTCGAGCTTACTGGTGCCCAGAAACGTGTGATGCACGAGATACAAGCCGACATGAACACGGGCAGGCAGATGAACAGACTCGTTCAAGGTGATGTGGGTTCGGGAAAGACTCTCGTTGCACTTATG
This sequence comes from Prevotellaceae bacterium UBA1710, assembly GCA_002317355.1. Lineage (GTDB taxonomy): Bacteria > Bacteroidota > Bacteroidia > Bacteroidales > Bacteroidaceae > Prevotella. Next base: position 5,304 of record DCJC01000011.1, read on the forward strand.
GCTATGCTCATTGCCGTTGACAATGGCTTTCAGGCTTGCCTGATGGCACCAACTGAGATTCTTGCAGAGCAGCATCTCGAGACAGTCAAGTCGTTTCTGAAAGACATGGATGTAAGGGTTGAGTTGCTCACAGGTATCGTAAAAGGCAAGAAGAGAAAAGAGGTACTTGAGGGACTTGTGACTGGCGATATTGATATTCTCGTTGGAACTCACGCCTTGATTGAGGAAACCGTTCAGTTCAAGAACATCGGACTTGCTGTTGTGGATGAACAACATCGCTTTGGAGTGGCTCAGAGAGCTAAGCTTTGGGCAAAGAACGAGAATCCACCGCACATCCTCGTGATGACGGCAACACCAATTCCGAGAACACTCGCCATGACTATCTATGGAGACTTGGATGTGAGCGTAATTGATGAATTGCCTCCAGGAAGAAAGCCAATACAGACTCTGCATAAGTATGATAACCAGATGACTACTCTGTTCAACGGCATCAGACAGCAGATAGGCATTGGCAGACAGGTTTATATCGTCTATCCACTCATTACCGAGAGCGAGAAGATTGACCTCAAGAACCTTGAGGAAGGTTATGCCTATCTGCAGGAAGTCTTTCCACAATACAAGATGAGTAAGGTACACGGAAGGATGAAACCTGCAGAAAAGGAAGAGGAGATGCAGAAATTCGCATCTGGAGAGACGCAGATTCTCGTTGCGACAACCGTTATTGAGGTGGGTGTGAACGTGCCTAATGCATCGGTAATGATCATTATGGATGCTCAGAGATTCGGACTTTCGCAGTTGCATCAGCTAAGAGGTCGTGTTGGACGAGGTGCAGATCAAAGCTATTGTATTCTTGTTACTGGTCATGAACTTGCTCAGGAAACACGCAAGCGAATGGAGATAATGACCGAGACGAATGATGGTTTCCGCATAGCAGAAGCTGATTTAAAGCTAAGAGGCCCAGGTGATTTGGAAGGCACTCAGCAGTCAGGACTTGCTTTCGACCTAAAGATTGCAGATATCGCAAGAGACGGTCAACTCGTTCAGCTTGCAAGAGACGAGGCACAGAAAATCATAGATGAAGATCCAGAATGCAATTCTCCTCGTCATGCTATGCTCTGGCGAAGGCTCAACGAACTAAGAAAAGATGATGTGGATTGGGCTCAGATAAGCTAACGTAAAGAAATGAACACGCAGATCCTTCGTTACCCTTAGGGGGTAAACTCAGTGAAGGTCCGCTTTATGTTCGCTTCTGGAACGGAGCTTCACTGAGTTTACCCCCTATTAAGAGCGGAGGCATAGCGAAGGATCAACGGAGGATCAACGAAGGCAAATAAAAAGAAATAATAATGAATTACGAGATAATAACAAGTGCTCAAAACCCAAAGATTAAGCGACTACTTCAGTTGCAACAGAAGTCTTCCGAGAGAAGGAAGGCAGGACTTTTCGTGGTTGAAGGCATAAGGGAAGTGGAGAGATGCGTAGAGAAAGGGTATGAGATTGATACGATTTTCTGCCTAACAAAGCCTTCCCAAAGGGAAGGTTGTTTGGATGTATCTTCAATTATAGGAGCAAATAAAGGCACTAAGGTGTTTGAAGTTTCTCCTGCTATTTATGAGAAGATAGCATATCGTGGTAGTACTGAAGGCGTTATCGCAGAGGTGAAGACCAAAGACAAAAGCCTCAGCGATTTGAAACTCTCAGAAAACCCGCTTGTCGTGGTATTGGAAAGTGTAGAGAAGCCGGGAAATCTTGGAGCTATCCTCCGTTCGGCAGATGCCGCAGGTGCAGATGCATTGATAGTTTGTGATCCTCTGACCGATCTTTACAACCCGAATCTCATAAGGAATAGTACTGGTGCGATATTCAGCGTACCATGTGTTGCGTGTACATCAGAGGAGTGCATTAAGTTCCTGAAAGAGAACAATATTCAGATTCTCACGGCTCAGCTTCAGGATTCTGAACTTTATTACGATACCGACATGAAACGAGGAACTGCAATCGTGATGGGAACAGAGGCAACTGGCCTTACGGATGTTTGGCGCAAGGCTGCAGATGCTCATATCAGAATTCCGATGCTCGGAATAACCGATTCGCTGAATGTTTCTGTTAGTGCCGCTATTTTGCTTTATGAGGCAGTAAGGCAAAGAGCATAATAAATTAAAAATCATAAATTATAAAATACAAATTACCCAGTTACATTCACAAGCATGTAACTGGGTGATTTTTATTCGCAAGTTGACACTTGCGACACAGGGACGATTATTTACTTGATGGTTACTCGGCCAGAGCCTGTTACAACGGTGTCGTGCGACTTAACGTTTCCAGAGAACTTAACATCACCACTACCCTTGATAACAGCAGATACGTGATCACAATTCACTCTACCACTTACACTACCACTACCATGAATTGTAGTCTTAACCTCATCCACAGTACCACTTACAGAAATGTTTCCGGAACCATAAACGGTCAAATTAATTTTATCACTAATCTTCATACCGCTATATTCCACATTTCCGCTACCTCTAACCTCAACTTCAGATGTCTTTGCTTTTACATCACCTATCTCAGCATTACCACTACCAGTGACGTTGACACCAAGTTCGCTACACTCCAATTTCTTTATCTTGATATTTCCACTACCCTTTACTGACATAGTAACAGGCTTGCCAGAAACATTAATAGGATTCTGAGATGTGACACTACCTGAACTTGAAATCTCGACATGAGTGAGTGAAGGAGATTCAACATTAATCTTTACATCCTTAACCTTCTGAATAAAGGTGTTTTCCTCCATTTCTATTACGAGCATACCATCAACGACAGTAGTCTTGATCTTGTCGATATGCTCTTCCTGAGCAACGATAGAAACACGGAAAGTTTCGCCTTGCTTGTAGAAAACATTACAAGGAGATCTATTGTCAATTGACACGAATGTGGAACAGTTACGCTCTACAGTTACTGGCTTTGGAGTTGCCATAGCAGGAGCAGGTTCAGGCATTGGATCATTACTGCCATTCGCAAAAGATGACAGACAGATTGAACATAATGCAACTGCAACAATTAATTTGGTTTTCATCATAACTATATTATTTTTAGGTTTATCTGTGTGCAAAGGTAAACAATTATTTTTAGAACTGCAATGTTTTTCTTTGTAATTTTACCTACAAAAAGAAAATAAGTGAGCAAAAAGGCAGTCGAAAATAAAATCCGACTGCCTTTGATTCCTTTTATAATTAAGCTAAATTACTGCTTAGCTGGAGCCTTACCAATAAGATCCATGAACTCATCAAGCTTAGGAGTGATGATAATCTGGGTACGACGGTTTGTTGCACGACCATTAGGTGTGTTGTTGTCAGCGATTGGGTTGAACTCACCACGACCACCTGCAGTAAGACGCTTAGGGTCAACGCCATACTTATTCTGAAGGCACTGAACTACGCTTGAAGCACGGAGACAAGAGAGATCCCAGTTGTTACGGATATTAGTACCAGACATAGGAACATTGTCGGTGTTACCCTCGATAAGAACATCATAATCTTTGTAATCAGCAATGATCTTAGCAATCTTTGAGAGAGTTGCTGCTGCACGATCGCTGATCTCATAAGAACCACTCTGGTAGAGCATGTTATCAGCAAGAGAGATGTAAACAACACCCTTCATCACCTGTACGTCAACCTCCTTCATATCCTCCTTAGAGAGAGAACGGGTGAGGTTGTTTGTCAGTACCATGTTGAGAGAGTCGCTCTTAGACTTAACCTCTACAAGGTGACGGATATACTGGTTTGACTCATTGATCTGGTCAACAAGCTTTGCAACATTAACATTGTTGCTATTAGCTGCAGCAAGACTCTGGTTGAGTGAGTTCTGCATATCCTTGAGTGACTTCTGGAGGCTTGCGCTATTAGCTTTCTCTGAGTTGAGCTGTTCCTGAAGGCTCTGAATACGAGCATTAGCAGAAGCCAACTGCTCACGGGTATCCTGATACTTGTTGTTGAGAGTAATACTTGACTGCTGGCAATCAAGCAACTCCTTCTTGCTAACACAGCTACTGATCATCATGCATCCAGTAACTGCCATTACGATAAGCAAAAGATTTTTTTTCATCCTGTTTCGATTTATTAAATTAGTATTTTTACCTTAAATGTGATGCAAAGATACCTATATGAAATTAAAAAGTGGCAAAAAGACATCTGTGTTTAATTTATTTTAACCACGAAAAGCATAGTTTTTTAATCATTAACATACACTTGTTGCCTAAAAGCAGAAAATAATGCAATATATATTTTTGTGTTTCGGAATTAATTTTATATCTTTGCAACATGAAAGAATTCGTAATATCAGAAGCTAAATCAGAGACAGCTGTACTCGTAGGACTCATCACCCCTAACCAGAATGAGGCAAAGACAACCGAGTACCTTGATGAACTTGAGTTTCTTGCTGACACAGCAGGTGCTAAGGTACTGAAGAGATTCACCCAAAGAGTGAACGGACCAAGTAGCGTCACCTATGTCGGATCTGGTAAACTTGAGGAAATACGTGCATATATAGAAGAATGTGAGGATCACGTGGAGAATGAGGATGTACATCCTGACGGAACTCCATGGGAAGAGGTCGGTATGGTAATCTTCGACGATGAACTCTCTGCTAAGCAGCTTCGCAACATAGAGGCAGAACTCAAGGTGAAGATTCTCGACAGAACGAGCCTTATCCTTGACATCTTTGCTATGCGTGCCCAGACTGCCAATGCTAAGACTCAGGTTGAGCTGGCTCAGTATCGCTATATGCTTCCACGACTACAGCGTCTGTGGACTCACCTTGAACGTCAGGGTGGCGGCTCTGGTTCTGGTGGCGGTAAGGGTTCCGTAGGACTTCGTGGTCCTGGTGAGACTCAGTTGGAGATGGACCGCCGTATCATTCTCGGAAGAATGAGCCTTTTGAAACAGAGACTTGCAGAAATTGACAAGCAGAAGACAACACAGAGGAAGAACAGAGGCAGACTTATCCGCGTGGCTCTTGTAGGCTATACTAACGTGGGTAAGTCAACCATCATGAATATGCTCGCAAAGAGTGAGGTGTTTGCTGAGAACAAACTCTTCGCAACTCTTGACACAACCGTAAGAAAGGTGGTAGTGGATAATCTCCCATTCCTTCTTGCTGATACCGTAGGATTCATTCGTAAGCTCCCTACCGACCTCGTTGATTCATTCAAGTCAACACTTGACGAGACAAGAGAGGCTGACCTTCTTCTTCACGTAGTGGACATATCACATCCTGACTTTGAAGATCAGATTAAGGTAGTAGAGAAGACACTCGGAGATCTTGAGTGTGCAGACAAGCCTTCAATGATCATCTTCAATAAGATTGATGCCTACACATGGACAGAGAAGGAAGAGGATGATCTCACTCCGGTAAAGAAGAATGAAATCTCTCTTGACGACCTCAAACGCACATGGATGGCAAAGGTAAACGAGAACACCAATCCAAACAACTACGGTTGTCTGTTCATCTCAGCCAAGGAGAAACTGAACATTGATGAGTTCAGAGAAACCATCTATAAGAAGGTACGCGAACTGCACGTTCAGAAATATCCTTACAACGATTTCCTCTATGCTGATTATTCAGAAGAGGGATAGAATAAATGGGAAATGAATAATGAAGAATAATTAAATGCAGGTTACCTCCGTGAATAATCGGCTCGCCGCAAGAGTATTTTTCATTATTCATTTAATCATTTTTCATTTAACAATCTTACACCTTAATAGTTATGGTAAACGATATCATCCTTGCAGGACTCACAAATCTGTTCGCCCTATTCGGAGCAAGGGATTGTGTGGACATAGAAGTTTCAACTGAAAAGCTACACAACTATCTGGTACGACACTTCGGTATCCGCGACACTGAGAATTTCATTATGATGTATGAAACTCTCAGAGACCTATATGACAGTTCCCCGGATATTAACAAGGAGGATATTATCAAGGATGTATGTACTAAAATCCAGACTAATTTCTCTACCGAAGAGCAGGCACTCTTCCTGTTACGTCTGATGCAGTTCTGTGTCAATGACGAATTAGGTTATCTTGCCGATGATGATTTGTTTCAGACCACAGCTACTATCTTTGGTGTAAACAATGAGAGATTCCTTGCCTTCTGCGATTTCGTAGGAGATAAAGAATCTGAGCTCGTGCGCAGGATTGAAGTACCTGGCATTGATGGTCACATCACGACACTATGGATGCCACTTCTCAACAGACTCCAGTTCACTTATACTGGTAATGATGAAGTGCTGATGGATGATGTGCCAGTACTGCCAGAAACCTTCCAGACTTGGTCTCAGAGTGGTGTATTAAAGAATGTACGAACTGGAACCCGCCTCTACTACTCTACCGTGAAAGCACTCTATTCAAAAGAGACAAATGGCAAGGAAGTGGAGTTCTGTGGTCGTGATATCAATTTCCGCTTTCCAAATAGCGACAACGGAATGCATGATTTCAGTTTCACGCTTCATAGCGGTCAACTGGTTGCCGTTATGGGTGGTAGCGGCACTGGTAAATCTACGCTCATGTCACTACTCAACGGTAGTATGGCACCTCAGAGTGGCAGTATCACCATCAATGGGCACAGCATTAATGAGGATGGAGCCAAGGAACTGATAGGTTTTGTGCCTCAGGACGATCTGCTCATCGAGGAACTTACCGTTTACCAGAACCTATGGTACACCGCTAAGCTATGCTTTGAAGGCATGAGCGATGAGGAGATGGATAAGCGTGTGATGGATGTATTGCGCCAGTTGGGACTGGATGCCGCACGCGACCTAAAGGTGGGTAGTGCGATAAATAAATACATCTCTGGCGGCCAGAGAAAGCGTCTGAATATAGCTCTTGAGCTTATCCGTGAACCAGCCATTCTTTTCCTTGATGAACCAACATCAGGCCTTTCATCTACTGATACTGAGAAGGTTATCAACATTCTCAAGGAGTTGACATATAAGGGAAAACTTGTCATCACAAATATTCATCAGCCATCATCTGATGTGTATAAGCTGTTCGATAGACTATGGCTTCTTGACAAAGGTGGATATCCTATCTTCGATGGAAACCCTATCGAGGCTATCACCTATTTCAAGATGGCTGCAAACTATGCCGACTCAAACACAAGTACATGTCCTACCTGCGGAAACGTCAACCCGGAAGTCGTGCTCAATATCATTGATGAGAAAGCCCTTGATGAAACCGGTAGGATGAAGGACGAACGTAAGGTTAGTCCTCAGGAATGGCATGGAATGTATCTTAAGTGGAGAAAGCACAAGGCACTCAACGAGCCAAAGAAGGGTGATGTGCCACCTACCGACCAGAAGAAGCCTGGTGCATTGCGTCAGTTTGTCATCCAACTCCAACGCAACTTCCGAACGAAAATCACCAACCTGCAATATCTTCTCATTACCCTGCTTGAAGCACCTCTGCTTGCAGCAGTATGTGCATTCCTTACCCATTACGCACCAATTGAGGGATACTCAGTAATGGAGAACAAGAACCTCGTGTCATATCTCTTCATGGCTGTCATCGTTGCTATCTTCATAGGAATGAGCGGGTCGGCAGAAGAGATCATCAAGGATAGGGCCTTGCTCAAGCGAGAGAAGTTCCTAAGCCTGTCATACGCAAGTTACATTTCAAGTAAGATAGTGTTTATGGCAGGTGTCACACTCATCCAGACATTACTCTTCGTTGGCATAGGCAATCTCATCATGGAACTTCACGATGTATTCTTCGTCTGGTGGGGAATACTATTCCTTGCAGCCTTCCTTTCTTCATTGATTGGATTACTGCTCTCTCAATGCCTTAACAGCGTTGTGGCCATCTACATCAGCATTCCAATATTACTCATTCCTCAGATTCTGCTCTGCGGATTGGTAGTTAATTTCTCAGACCTTACCCCAAAAAGCACTACGGGGAATGTGCCTGTAATAGGAGATGTGATTCCTTCAAGATGGGCATACGAGGCTCTGTCTGTTACTCAGTTCAAGGACAATGACTTTGAAGCGCCTCTTTTTGACATCCAGAGAAAGAAATACGAAGCCCAGTATTATCTCATGGCATATCTCTATGAGGTGCAGTCACAACTCGAGACTATGCAGGACGAGAAAAAGAATGGCAAAGAGGTACTTCCTGAACACATGGATGTAATCAAAAAGGCACTCCCTACCCTATCAGAGGTATGTGATATGCCTTCATACTCAGGCGATTACTCATACAAGTCACTTCGCAGTTACACGGACGAGGCAGAGAAAATCCTTTCCAAGAAATGCAATCAGGCAACTCTCGACGAGGATAAAATCGTTGTATCTATCATCAGTAAGATTGGCAAAGAGGAGTACCTTGCAAAGAAGAAGGCACACTACAACCTGCAGTTGGAGAATCTTTGTATCAATGCTGACACGAAACATACGCATGATGTTGTGGACGGATACATCGTACCAAGGGCTGGATTCATCTATCTCACTCCAAGATCTACCAATGGTAGAGCACCATTCTACAGTTCGGTGAAAGTGATAGGCGACACAGAAATATCCACCTTAAAGTTCAATGTGTGTGTACTGCTGGTTATGAGTCTTATTATTGCAATATTGCTCTATTCTGATCGTCCGGGACGCGATCTTAGGAAAGAACAGCAATAGGAAAAACAGAAAATTCAAGGTGTTTCGAATATTTTTTCCGATAAAATTATTGGATTATAAAATATTTTATTATCTTTGCACCTATTAAAATGATGTTAATACAAAAAAACATAATAATAAAAAACTAAATCGTTATGAAGAAATTCACTCTCGCAATCGTAGCATTCGCTGCTATGTTATTTGCATCTTGCGGTGGTTCAAAGACACAGCAGGAAGCTACCGACCAGGACACAACACCTAAGACATTTGAACAGGCTCAGCTTGAGGCTGCTGTAAAAATGCACCTTGACAGTCTCTCTACCCAGATTAACGAGAAGCAGTTTGCTGCTATCGAGGAAAACATCAAGGCAGGAAAAATCAAACTTTCAAATATAGAGAAGAAAGTCAAGCCAATGTATCTTCTTTCTCCATCTATCGTACAGGACATCACATCTATCGGCCAGAAATATGCAGCTATGGCAATGCTCAAGGCAGACAAGGAAGTTGCAGCTCTCTACGAAATGGATGTAAAGGGTTACGAAGAGGCTGCAGCTAAGCTCGCTGCTGACATCAACGACCCTGCTCTGAAGAAGGCAGAAGAGGCTACATCTGCTGTTGAGCAGAATAAGGTTCTCTACAAGGAGATGAGCGATGAAGGTCGCATCAACTTCTACTGGATTCTTACCAGTGCTGCTACAGTAGAGTCTCTCTATGTAATGTCACAGAACGTGGAGAAGTACTGCGCAGGCTACACAGACGAGCAGATCGCCAACATTACATTCCGCTTGGTATGCATTATCAATGCACTTAACGATCTTTCTGTATATGATGCACAGATCCAGGGTATTGCCGAGGCTCTCAACCCATTGGATAACATCAATGCTACAACTCTTGCTGACTTCAAGAAGGAGCTTCAGGAGTCTAAGGAAAAGATCGAGGCTTCTCGCGCTGCATTCCTTAAGTAAGACTAACCTGCATTATTCATGCAGGAATTGATAATTTATAAATGACAATTACCTAGTTACCTTTGAGAACATCATGCGTAACTAGGTAATTTGTAATTAGTAATTTATATTTAAAAGTATATATATTCACAAAACATTATGGCAAATCCAGAATTCAAGTATGCGCCAATGTTCCAGCTTGGCGAGGATAAGACTGAATACCGCCTCATTTCAAAGGAAGGCGTTTCAGTAGGTGATTTCGAGGGAAACAAGATTCTTAAGGTTTCTCCAGAGGCTCTCGAGCTTCTCACAACACAGGCTTTCCACGACGTAAACTTCATGCTCCGCCGCGAGCACAATGAGCAGGTTGCTGCTATCCTCAATGATCCTGAGGCTACAGACAATGATAAGTATGTTGCTCTCACTATGCTCCGCAACGCTGAGGTTGCATGCAAGGGTCAGCTCCCATTCTGTCAGGATACAGGTACAGCTATCATCCACGCTGAGAAGGGTCAGCAGGTTTGGACTGGCTTCGAGGATGAAGAGCCTCTCGCTAAGGGTGTTTACAACACATACACTCAGGACAACCTCCGCTACTCTCAGAACGCTCCTCTCAACATGTATGATGAGGTGAACACTCGTTGCAACCTCCCAGCTCAGATTGACATCGAGGCTACTCACGGCATGGAGTATAAGTTCCTCTGCGTAGTCAAGGGTGGTGGTTCTGCAAACAAGACTTACCTCTATCAGGAGACAAAGGCACGTATCCAGAACCCTGGTACTCTCGTTCCTTTCCTCGTTGAGAAGATGAAGACTCTCGGCACAGCTGCTTGTCCTCCTTATCACATCGCATTCGTTATCGGTGGTACTTCTGCTGAGAAGAACCTCCTCACTGTTAAGCTCGCTTCTACAAAGTACTACGATTCTCTCCCAACTACTGGTGATGAGACAGGTCGTGCTTTCCGTGATGTAGAGCTTGAGAAGCAGCTCCTCGAAGAGGCTCGCAAGATCGGCTTCGGTGCTCAGTTTGGTGGTAAGGCATTTGCTCACGACGTACGTGTAGTTCGTCTTCCACGTCATGGTGCTTCTTGCCCTATCTCTCTCGGTGTATCATGCTCTGCAGACCGTAACATCAAGGCTAAGATCAATGAGGATGGTATCTGGATTGAGAAGATGGACGACAAACCATACGAGCTTATCCCAGAATCTCTCCGTCAGGCAGGTGAGAGCGATCCTATCAACATCAACCTCAATCAGCCAATGAGCGAGATCTGCAAGGAGCTCAGCAAGTATCCTGTTTCTACTCGTGTAAACCTCAACGGTACTATCATCGTTGCTCGTGATATCGCTCACGCTAAGATCAAGGCTCGTCTTGATGCTGGTGAGGGAATGCCACAGTACTTCAAGGATCACCCTGTGCTCTATGCTGGACCAGCTAAGACTCCAGAAGGCATGCCTTGCGGATCAATGGGCCCAACAACTGCTGGTCGTATGGATCCATACGTTTACGAGTTCCAGGACAATGGTGGCTCTATGGTTATGATTGCCAAGGGTAACCGTTCACAGGTGGTTACTGATGCTTGTAAGGATCACAAGGGCTTCTACCTCGGTTCTATCGGTGGTGTGGCTGCATTCCTTTCTTCAAGCAACATCAAGAGCATTGAGTGCGTAGAGTACCCAGAGCTCGGCATGGAGGCTGTATGGAAGATCGACGTAGAAGACTTCCCTGCATTCATCCTCGTTGATGATAAGGGCAACGACTTCTTCAAGCAGATCTAACCTGCACTATTCATGCAGGAATTGATAATTGATAATTGACAATTGATAATTACCTAGTTACATTTGAGACCAATCAGGCGTAACTAGGTAATTTTAAATTACGAATTACAAATTACTAATTACCTGGTTACCTTTTACAAGTCCAAAACGCCGGTGACCAGACAGGTATCTGTTCTATATAGGGACTCCACGTAGTGCCTGGGCTATGCGAAGAATTGGTAATGCCATAATCAGTAATTGTAATTAATCTTTCGCCCCTTAATACTATGAACGTTCTCTTTAACATAAACTACCAGTTGGCTTACGGTGAGGATATGCTCCTCAACATCATCGCCCCTAACGGACAGATACGCTCACAGCGCATGTCAAGCAAGGGGGATGGAATCATGAGTACCCTCGCAAAAATAGATTCTGGTGGAATCAACCATATAGATTACTATTACAGCGTGGAAAGATCGGGACAACCGACACGCTCTGAATGGACCACACAAACACATCGCATTGACCTGACTCTTACAGGTGTGCAACAATATACCACTAATGATGTCTGGAGGGAAATACCTCAAGACTCGTATCTCTATTCCTCTGCCTTCACCCAATGCATCAACCGGAGGACTAAGCAGGAGACTCTCACCGAGCCTTCGCAAACCATTCTCCGACTAAAGGTGCGTGCCCCACAGCTACGCAGCTTTGAGCATCTTGCAGTGGTAGGCTCTGAGGAAGCACTGGGCTGTTGGAATCCAGACAAGGCTATCCCTATGACTGAGATATCACCAAACGAATGGATTGCTGATATCAATGCAGAAAAGATTGACGTTTCATACTTCGAATATAAGTTTATTGCCATTCCCCAGAAAGAAGAGGTGAAGGATGGATGTATGCCTACCCATCATCTGCTTTGGGAGACTGGTGAGAACCGCACACTTACCACTCCGATGATCAGGCGTGGTGAGATCTACATCATTGAGCACAGCCAGGCTTTCTTCGAGATATGCGACAGCCGATTTGCCGGCACTCTCATTCCTGTCTTTTCACTTCGCACAAAGGGCAGCTTCGGTGTAGGCGACTTCGGAGATCTATGCACGATGATCGACTGGATTGCATACACTGGTCAGAAGCTCATTCAGGTACTTCCTATCAACGACACCACAGTCACACGTACATGGACCGACTCTTATCCATATTCGTGCATCAGCATCTTTGCGCTTCATCCTCAATACGTGGATATCAGGCAGTTGCCTGCTCTGAAGAACAAGAAGAAGGCAGAATACTTCGAGGCGCTCAGGGAGGAGCTGAATGCTCTCCCACAGATAGACTATGAGCGCGTGAACAATGCCAAGGAAGAATATCTTCACCTTATATACAAGCAGGAAGGCGCTGCAATTCTTGAGTCGGAAGATTTCAGGAAATGGTTCTGCGAAGAGCAGCACTGGCTTGTTCCCTACGCACAATTCTGCTGCCTGCGTGATGAGAACGGAACAACCGACTTCAGCACATGGAAAGGCAACGAGACATGGGATGAGGAGAACCGCAAGGAACTTTCCACTCCTACATCAAAGGCGTACAAGAAGGCCGCCTACTACTATGCCGTGCAGTTCATTCTCGCTTCACAGATGAAGAAAGCGCATGAATATGCACGCTCAAAGCACGTCATTCTCAAGGGTGACATCCCTATCGGAGTAAACCGAAACAGCTGCGACGTGTGGCAGGAGCCTCACTACTTCAATCTCAACGGACAGGCAGGTGCTCCGCCTGACGGATTCTCTGTAAAGGGACAGAACTGGGGATTCCCTACCTACAACTGGGATGCCATAGTTCAGGACGACTGCCAATGGTGGGTAAAGCGATTCCAGAACATGCAGAAGTACTTTGACGCCTACCGCATCGACCACGTGCTCGGCTTCTTCCGCATCTGGGAGATTCCTATCGGATCTGTCCACGGACTGCTCGGTCAGTTCCAGCCTTCTCTCGGCTTCACGCGAACCGAGATTGAAAGCTACGGACTTATCTTCCGCGAAGACTTCTACTGCCGTCCTTACATCACCGACGACATACTCCGCCGCATGTTCGGCAGTGAGGCAGAAACGATTGAAAGGACATACCTTGAGCCATTACAGGGACCACTCTATCGCTTCAGGAAGGAATATGACACGCAGCGCAAGATTGAGGCAGCCGTAGAAGACACCGACGTGAAGGAAGGACTCTATGCACTCCTGAGCAACGTGCTTTTCCTCCGCGACCATAAGAGAAACGACCTGTTCCATCCGAGAATCTCGGTTCAGTATGACTTCATATACGAGCAGCTGGCCGACAATGAGAAAGATGCCTTCAACCGCCTCTACGACGATTACTTCTATCACAGAAACACCCACTTCTGGTATCGCGAGGCAATGAAGAAACTGCCAAAGATGGTAGAGGCTACCCGCATGCTTGTGTGCGCAGAAGACCTCGGAATGGTGCCCGACTGTGTGCCTTGGGTGATGAACGACCTCCGTATTCTCACCCTCGAACTGCAGTCAATGCCAAAGCAGATAGGCTTGGAGTTTGGTGATGCCGACACCTATCCTTACCGTTCGGTCTGCACGATAGACAGTCACGACATGCCAACCCTCCGCATGTGGTGGGATGAGGACTACGAAAGAGCCGACCACTACTATCACAACGTGCTCCACCGAAGGGACGACACACCGCATCCTATGCCGGCATGGCTCACACGTGACGTGATTGTACGCAATCTCCTCTCCCCTTCCATGCTGTGCGTCCTCTCTCTCCAGGATTGGATGGGTATCGACGACACCGTACGCCTTCCTGACGCCAATGCCGAGCGCATCAACATCCCTGCCAACCCACGCCACTACTGGCGCTACCGCATGCACAAGAACATTGAGGAGCTCATTGCCAACCAGCGTTTCTGTGATGACGTGATGGAGATTGTGACAAGAGCGGGAAGATGAAAATGCTGAAATGATGAAATGCAAAATACAGGTTAGACTTCTACGAGGTATGCCCTCAGATAGAAATACTAACCTGTATTTTTTTTGTATAATTATTTCTTATTGCAGTCCGACAAACAAGAAGGGTAAAAATGCTATCTGTTATTTACTAGAAAAATATTTCGCAGAAAAGAAGTACCTCCCTTATTTCTCTCTTTATATATCCTATCCTATAAATGGGATTTACATAGGAATCATAAGGGAGGTACTTAGGAAGAATAGAAAGGTATTATGGATGTATTTACTCGTAGATGGTGTTGTCTTCTATTCCTGCACCTTCGAGAGCTTCCTTTCGCTCTACGCAGGTGCCGCACTTTCCACAGTGGACGTCACCACCCTTGTAGCATGACCACGTCTCACGATAATCAATTCCCAAAGCCTTGCCATGACGGGCAATATCGGTCTTGGTGATGGAGGTGTAAGGTGCCTTCACGCTAACATCAATGTAGGTTCCAGCCTTGGTTGCTGCATCGATGGCACTGATAAACTCCGGACGGCAATCAGGATAGATGCTGTGATCACCACCATGATTGGCTATGAGGACATTCTTAAGTCCACGACTCTCTGCAATGCCTGCTGCGATGGAAAGCATGATGCCATTACGGAAAGGCACAACCGTTGATTTCATGTTCTCATCAGCATAATGTCCTTCAGGAATAGCATCGGCACCTTCAAGAAGACTTGACGAGAAATACTTACTCATGAAAGCAAGTGGGATGACCAGATGCTCTATTCCAAGACGCTCACAATGCATCGCTGCCATGGGAATCTCCTTGGCATTATGGTTGGCTCCATAGTCAAAACTGATTGCAAGAGCTATGCTATCGGCATACTCATAAAGCAAAGTGACGGAATCCATTCCGCCACTTACTATAATTACAGAATCTTTCAATTGTCAAAAATGTTGAGGATTAAAGATTATGGATTAATGATTAAAGTTTGTTAGTTTTGTTGTGCCAAAGCAAACAAACTCTATTCTTTCATCCATCTACTTTATTCCATTTAGAACTGCCACCACTTCTTCTTAGGCTTCTCGTATTCGTAGGAAGCATGAGAATTCTGTGCGTAGATATCCTCCCAAGTCTTGTGGTTGTGAATCATCTGGTAGATGGTTCCCCAGTCAGGGAGTCCACCGATGTTACGATCATCAATCCACATATCTACCTTGAGCTTGCGCGAGAAGTGATTGTTGTTCTCAAGAGACTCCTCCGGGTAGTCACGGTTGATGGCATAGAACTCTACTCCACGCTCCTTGCACCAGTCAACAGCCTCTTGAAGAAGATCGTCCTCACGAACAGTCCAAAGGATGAGCTTATGCTGCTCTGCAATGAGCATCTTCAATGTCTCGGTTGCAAATGGGAGCTCCCTACCGATTTCTGGGTAGCGATGCTCCACAATTGTTCCGTCGAAATCAACAGCTATTGTCATATTACTGCTTTACAGATGTGTCATTAGGGTTTCCATAGTGGCTCTGTGTGTAGCTGCCATAGCCGTAACCGTAGCTACCATAGCCATACTTGCTTCTATATCCGTAAGAGTAATGAGAGTACTTACCGTACTTGCCGTATCCATAAGCATAGCCATACTTCTTCTTAGACATATCGATACCGTTGATCACGATACAAGCATTTGGAAGTTTCTTCTCTTCAGAAAGAGAGTTGAACATATCGAAGCTTGCCTTAGCAGTATAGTCTGCACGACAAACGAATACTGTAACGTCAGTTACACGACCAACACTCAAAGTATCAGTTACGAGTCCAACAGGGGCAGTATCGATAATCACGTAGTCGTAACGCTCCTTGAGCTTGCCGATTACATCATCAAGAGTAGAACGAGAGATAAGCTCAGTTGGGTTTGGTGGGATAGGTCCGGCAAGAAGGAGGTCAAGCTGATCATTTACACCAGAAGATATGAGCTGATCCTCAATATCCTTATCTGTAACATTAGCCAAAGTAAGTAGGTTTGTGATACCCTTATTATTTTCCTTGAGCTCGAAGAGTCGGTTCAGACGAGGACGACGGATATCAAGACCAACAAGAACGACCTTCTTTCCAAGGAGTGCGAAGCTGACTGCAAGGTTAGCTGCACAGAATGTCTTACCTTCACCAGACACGCTTGATGTGAACATAACGACCTTCTCATCCTGTTTCAGCAGGAACTGCAGATTAGTTCGCATAGATCGGAAGATTTCTTCCATCTGGTCATTTCTATTCTCGTGAACCACGATATCAGCCTTAGACTTTGATGTCTCACTTGCCATTGCAACATCAGCGATGATTGGGAGTTTTGTAAGCTTCTCAACATCACTATGTCCCTCAATACGATAACGGAGGAGCTCAATGAGAACAAGGATGAAGAAAGGAATAGCAAAGCCAAGTACGATAGAGCCAAGCATTATAACAGAGTTACGTGGCTTAACCTTACCACCTGAAACTGGAGTATCGATAAGCTTACCCTTGTCAGCTGTAGCAGCGAGAGAGATAGAGTTCTCCTCACGCTTCTGGAGAAGCATAAGATAAAGACCAGAGGTAACCTCCTGCTTACGACCAATCTGTGTAAGTACGCGCTCCTGCTCAGGAGTCTGAGAAATCTGACCGCTATACTTAGCCACCTGACGAGCCATAGCATCACGAGAAATCTCACCACTTCGGATAGCCTGAGTGAGTGCACTCTTGAGACTCTCCATCAACTGATCGAGCTGAGCAGTTGTTTCCTGAACCTTAGGGTTCATCTCTGAAGCATTACGGAGCAGACGATTACGCTCGAGTACACCTTTATTATATTCAGTAATAAGAGCGATAGAAGCCTGATCTGTCAAACCTACGTTAGAAGGGAGAACCTGATACTTTTCACCTGGCTTGTTAACCAAGTCCTGAATGCTATTGAGAAGAATAAGCTGAGTGTTAGCAGCAGCAAGTTCTCTTTCATAAGAGTTTGTATTGGTGAGAGACTGAGCAGCCTTAGCTGTTACGTCGATCACACTGTTGCTACGCTTATAGCTCTCAATCTTACCATCAGTATTACCAAGCTCACTATCAATCACCTCAAGACGAGAATTGATGAACTCTGCAGTTCGGTTAGCAATCTCATTCTTATCTTCATTAGCCTGACGGTTATAAACAAGCGCAAGCTGATTCAGATAGTCAATACCACGCTGAACATTGCCGTCGTTAAGAGAAAGCTTTGCAATAGTTGTAGTCTTTGAAGAAGGTTCAACTCCAAGACCGAATGCATATTTAGCACCAACAATAGCAGGATTGGTGATTGTCACATCCATCTTTTTGATCTTTGACATTGTGACAATGTTACGACCATTTGGAGTGATTGTAATAACACCAACCTTGGTACGAAGAATCTGAGGAAGACTTACACCAGAATATGTCTTCTGCTCAGGGAACAACTGTTCTGTCTCAGAATCAACATACATATAACTGAGGCTGATGTCATACTTGTTATTACCTGCAGACTCGATCTTAACATTAACTGGAGCCTCAAGTTCGTTAAGGTGATCGAGATCCATGTCAACATTAATAGGCTGATTCTGATAAAGAAGATGCTTCTTGAGCTTACTAACGCCCAAGTAGTTTACATAAAGCTTCAAGTCAGTTACAGCTGCAGTTGAAAGCGACTGTGATTTCAGCATCTCCAACTCGTTATCGAAACCAGAGGTATTAGTCATGAAACCAAGGTTTGCCACATTCTGCAAAGCACTTCCTCGACGTGAAGCCTGAGGAGAGTCATCCTCCTTGATAAGCATTTTTGCAGAAATAGAATACACTGGCGAAGCATAACGCAGATACACCATAGCACAGCCCACACAAATAATGAGTGAGAGCAAATACCATTTCCAGTTCAATATCAACGATGTCAATATGAACTGAAGATTAAATACGCCACTGACCTTATCGTCCGTGGTTGTCTGTTTCACTGCAGAAACGTTGTTTTCTTCCATTTTGATTATTATGTTTTAATTATTTATTCATTATTTAATAAGCAGCTTCGTCCGGATGAACTATAGACAAGGCTGTTTTAAGTATAATCTTAATATCAAGAAGCAAAGACCAATTCTCCAGATACCAGATATCCTTCTGAATACGTCCTTCCATCTGCCAGAGTTCCTCTGTTTCACCACGGAAACCAGTCACCTGGGCATAGCCTGTGATTCCTGGTTTTGAGAAATGCCTTACCATGTACTTATCAATAAGCGCAGAGTACTTTTCTGTATGGAACACCATATGAGGACGAGGTCCAACCACACTCATATCACCTTTCAGCACATTAAAGAACTGAGGTAGCTCATCAAGATTTGTCTTTCTCATGAAATTGCCAAAAGGATACTTTCTTGGGTCATCCTTTGTAGCCTGAACCCTATCTGCATCCACATTCACATGCATTGAACGGAACTTATAGCACATGAAAGACTCTCCATTCAAACCTGTTCGCATTTGCTTGAAGAAAATCGGTCCCTTACTCTGCGACTTGATTATCAAAGCAATGATTGGGAATAGCGGCAAGAGAAGCAATATCACGATAAAGCTGAACACAATGTCAAAAGTACGCTTCATCAGTCTGTTTCCAAACAAAAGGAGAGGCTTGTGATGATTCGTGAATATAATCGTGTTACCAAATTTCTCCGGATGAAGCGACAACTGAATATTACTGAAAATACGAGGAACATAATAGAAAGTCACAACATGCTTGTCGCAAAATTCCATAATGTTTCTCAATTCATCTGCTTCATTATGCGATATACTGCAGTACAGTTCTTCCATATGAGGCTTATTCTCATCATAGTCAGCCATCAGATTACGGAAATCCTCTCTTGAACCAAGTTTCTGCAAAGTCTTAGGTGCATCTTGTATCTCAGCATCACTATAATAGCCAAGAACACGATAACCTGTCGCAGGGTCAGCCATCAGTTCATTATAAACCTGAAGATTAGCAGGATCACTACCAATGAACACTACAGAACGAGTATTACGACCTGTTGAACGGAAATAGTTGATAATATATCGTTCCAAGATTCTGAGTGCCATGATTGCAACCCAAAGGGTAATACCAAACATAACACCAAACAGGACATAGTTTCCGCTAGTAGTCATCAAACGACAAATAGTGACAAAGATGACCATAGTCAGCATCACAAGGAATGTGTTTCTACGGATTATGTCACTAATCATCATCTTACGACGATGTACAACAGAAGGAATCAACAAAGTTGAGAGGACAATAGACATCAACAAAATGACTGTTGCCGAATCTCCTTCTTTCAGCAATCCTGTAGCTGTATATTGTGGCAATATGTCACAGAATACAGGCAGCAAACAGCAAGCCAGAACCCAGTCTGTTATTGCTATCAGCCATTTGATAATATCATTCCCTCTTGTATCTTGCATCGTTTTTCAGATTTTGTGACTGCAAAATTAATATTTTTATTCGTGAAATTCACATATTTTTCTAAAAATCTTTCACAAATATGCGATATTTATTGCTTTTTCGAATTATTTGTACTACCTTTGCGGTCAAATTTTATAAATCAGAACAAAAATATGAGTATATTTTCTAAATTATTTGGTAACAAAGAAGAAGAAAACAAGGTTGGAGGCATGCAAGATTACATGGCTCTTATCCGTGTATATTTTCAGGCTGCTATTGCAGCTCAGGTAGGTATCACAAATATCGCTATGCTTCCTGATTTGAGAATCTTCAAAAGTACATTCCACGTACCAACAGAGCACAATAAGCTTGGTGTTGGTGAGAAAACTCGTTGTCGTAAAATGCTGAAGGATCTCTACGGACACGACGATGCATTCTTCAAGGAGATTGACAAGAGCGTCAGCAAGAACTGCCACAAGCTTCAGGACGTACAGCCATATTTGCTTCAGTTCCAAGGTTTTACTCAGGACACAATGATGCTTATGGGTAATCTCATGAAGTTCAAGCTTCGTATTCCTTCAGTATTCAAGAGCGTAATACGCACTGCAACAGAAAAGACTGTTAATCAAATATTTACAAGCAACAATTTCTCTGACCCAGGTACACTAAAGACAGTGGTAAGCGTACGCAAATACAACCAGCGCCTCGGGTTCACAGAACAGTGGGTTAACAGCTTCGTGTATCAGGTAGTAATGCTTGCCAAGAAAGAAAAACAGCCAGCAGAACAGCAGTAAGCAATTACAAAGAAATTTAAGAAAAGTTAGGAAAAATTTGGAATTACCAATAGTTTTCACTAACTTTGTCACCGAAATAGTACTATCTGATGGCCTCAAATGATGCATATCTAAACGTATTCACTACAAGGGTTCGCCAGCTGATACTAAAGTATCAGGAAACAAAGAAAGAGAATAGCGAACTGTACAATATGGTGGATGAGCGCGACAAGAAAATTGCCGAGCTCGAACGTGCTGTATCAGAAAAGGAACGTGAATATCAGGCTCTCAAAACCGCTAAGATGATAGAAATCACAGACGGAGATATTGAGAGTGCTAAAAATCGTGTTGCCAAGCTTATCAGAGACGTAAATCAATGTATTACCCTGCTAAGTGACAAAGAATAAAAATGGCAGAAGTAAAGAAAGAGAAACAACATATCAATATCCACATATACGACCTCGACATTTCTATCACAGTAGATGCCGAGCAGGAGCCACTCTATCGTGAAGCAGCATCGCTTATCAACGATAGAGTTAATGCTTATTTTAGTGTATGGAAAGGTCGTAAGGCGGATAAGGAAATATTATATTTCGCTATGATAGATATCGCTCTCAGATATGTCAGCGAATCAAAGCGAAATGACGTAGGTCCTTACGATGATATTCTCAAAAAAATTACTTCTGAAATAGAGTCTGTATTATAACAGATTCCATTCTTTTTCAAGGGTTTACATCCCATCTTGAGAATATTATTAATTAACTTAAATAACTTTATATGGTATATGCAATAATAGCCGTAGCTGCACTTATAATCGGTGCACTTATAGGCTACTTGATTTTCCGATATATTATCACAGGTAAATATAAGGAGATGATAGATGCCGCCGAGAAGGAGGCTAATGTATTAAAGGAAAAGAAGCTCCTTGAGGTAAAGGAGAAGTTCATTAACAAGAAGAGCGAACTTGAGAAGGAAGTTCAGCAGCGCAATCAGAAGATTCAGCAGAGCGAAAACCGTCTGAAGCAGCGTGAAATCAGCCTCAACCAGCGTCAGGAGGAACTTGGTCGTCGCCGTCAGGAAATCGATCAGTACCAGCAGCGTGTTGACAACGAGAAGAAACTCCTCGCAATGAAGGAGGAAGAACTCGAAAAGATGCAGCTCAAAGAGCGCGAAAAGCTCGAGGAACTCTCAGGTCTTTCTGCTGACGAGGCACGCAACCGCCTTGTTGAGAGCCTTAAGGATGAAGCTCGTACAAATGCCGCAGCCTACATCAATGAGATTATGGACGAGGCTAAGCTCAATGCTAACCAGCAGGCTAAGAAGATCGTCATCCAGACTATCCAGCGTGTTGCTACAGAAACTGCTGTTGAAAACTCTGTCAGCGTTTTCCATATCGAAAATGATGAGGTGAAAGGCCGTATCATTGGTCGTGAAGGTCGTAACATTCGTGCTCTCGAGGCTGCATGTGGTGTGGAAATCGTTGTTGATGATACACCTGAAGCTATCGTAATCTCTGGTTTCGACCCAATCCGCCGTGAGGTTTGCCGACTCGCACTTCACCAGCTCGTTGCAGACGGACGTATCCATCCTGCACGTATCGAGGAGGTTGTAGCAAAGGTTAAGAAACAGCTTGATAACGAGATTATTGAGACAGGTAAGCGTACAACTATCGACCTCGGTATTCATGGTCTGCACCCAGAACTCGTTCGTATCGTAGGTAAGATGAAGTATCGTTCTTCATACGGTCAGAACCTTCTTCAGCACGCTCGTGAAACCGCAAACCTTTGTGCTGTTATGGCTTCTGAGCTTGGTCTCAACCCTAAGAAGGCAAAACGTGCAGGTCTGCTTCACGATATCGGTAAGGTACCTGATGAGGAATGTGAGATTCCACACGCACTCTATGGTGCTAAACTCGCAGAGAAATATAAGGAAAAGCCAGATATCTGCAATGCCATTGGTGCTCACCACGATGAGATGGAAATGAACACAATGCTTGCTCCAATCGTACAGGTTTGTGATGCGATCTCTGGTGCTCGTCCAGGTGCTCGTCGTGAAATCGTGGAAGCTTACATCAAGCGTCTCAATGACCTTGAGGCTATTGCTATGAGCTATCCGGGTGTAACAAAGACATACGCTATTCAGGCTGGTCGTGAGCTCCGCGTAATCGTTGGCGCTGATAAGATGACCGATGCTGAGACAGAGGCACTTAGCGGTGATATCGCAACAAAGATCCAGACAGAGATGACCTACCCAGGTCAGGTGAAGATTACCGTTATCCGCGAGACTCGCTCTGTTGCATACGCAAAGTAATCTGACGAAATACAACAAGTCTGTTCTTCATTAGAACTGACTCCCAAATAAATAGTAACCAAACTCAGTGAAAGTCCCTTTTTAATCCCATTTAGATTAGGACTACCACCGAGTTTGGTTCTTTTTTACATATGACAATAAAGCTATTGTAACATAAGTTCTACTAATCCAGAAATATCTTCCTATCGTCCATCTTCCGATCTTCCGCCGAAGCAGTTCCAATCCAGGTCCAATCCAGCTCCAATCCAGGTCCAATTTAACACCAATTTACAATTGGACTTTCTTTGGACTTAGATTGATCGAGGATAGAGTCTATAAGCCTATTTCCTCGTAGAACTCCAGTATTGTGGAAATAGGAATAATTCCCTAAAATAATATTTCTATCCAAGTGGATTCTTCAGGATTTTTCCAAGAAGATAGCCTTCCTGTTCTGCAGCCTTTTCCAACTGCGTCTTGAAATAAAAAGCGATACTTCCTACAAAACAGACACTCAAATCCTTACGATTATAATGTTTGACGTTCTTTCTGAAGAATTCGCGGAAACAATCAACAACGAGTTCTTCAATCCAAGATTCTTCAGCAATATGAGCATCAACAAACTTTGTTAATGATGCAAGAAAACGATTTGGTAATGGCTCACGATACACTTTCTGAATAATATCTGCTTGAGTAAGACCTGTTTCCTTCTCAAACACCGAAACAAAATCAGAATGACCACCTTTGTATAGTTGATTGATGAAAGTCTTGCCAATCACCGCACCACTTCCCTCATCACCAAGAATATACCCCATTGGAGATACATTGCTCACAATCTTCTCGCCATCATAAAGACAAGAATTAGCACCAGTACCCAAGATGCAAGCAATGCCTTCCTTATCCCCCAACAAAGCCTTTGCAGCACCAAGCATATCGCTTCCAACAATCACGCTCTCAGCAAGAGGGAAAACCTCTGAAAGTAAAGACTGCATCACAGGAATCTTCGCAACAGTACAACCTGCACCATAGAATTCTATCTCAGTAATTGAAGAAGAATCAGAAGAGAATGAAACAAATGCAGAAATCACTTGTGGCAATAGTTCATCCTTTAGGATGCAACGAATTGTTTCCTCAGTCATATGGAACGGATTTATACCCTGAGTAGCAAACCTTGCCACCACCCTATTCTCATTGTTAACAACGCACCAATCCGTCTTTGTACTACCACTATCTGCTATAAGTTTCATATATATTTTTGTTAAAAATGGAACACTTGTACTGAATTTCATAAAATTGAATGGCAAAGTTACGATTTTTCGAGGAAAAACATCGGTTTTGCGCGAGATTTTTAGTAATTTTGCCAACAAAATGCATTAATACTGGCAAAATGATTAAAAGAATTCTTTTTATCGTAGTTCTGTTAGCAGGATACATACTACCATCTAACGCTGTTCTCAAGGAGGATAGCCTTGAGAATACACTCAGCATACTACGTCAGGAACTGACAAAATACCACGATGAGTACGCAGCGCGACAGGCTCAGTCGAAGAACTCGCGTCAGCGTGTCATCGCCTCCCTTATCAAGGCTGTTGACAGAGCCAATCAGAATGCTCTGATGCTCTATTCGCAGAAGGACGGATTCGTATTCGACCTCACCTACGCGTGTCACGAAGCCACCGAGCAGTACAAGGAGTTCGAGAAGGAGATAACCCCTTTCAAGGCGTATGTGGGTAAGGCAGATGTGGCTGTGTCAAGATACGACAGCTTGGTTTCTTGCCTTCGTACTATGCGTACAGACAGGCTTACGGAGCGTGGTAGGATAGACCGCAGCGTGTGTCTTGCCCTTGCCGTTAACACCCGCAGAATGCTCGTGGAAGACCAGCAGCAGTTGTCGGAGTACATCTTTTATTATAAGAGGACGGAGAGCAAGCTGAGCAATCTGAACGACTATGCCAACAAGCGCTATCAGGATATCCAGAACAACATATTCGTGAATGGTGGAGACTCGTATATCACCATCCTGTCACGCTTCAGCGATTATCTCTCGCAGACAAAGGAGAGCATCGAGGATAAGTATTTCACGAAGTCGAAGACACAGTCGCAATGGGACTCACGCTTCATCGTGGGATTGTTCATCGTGATTCTCGTCTATGGCTTCATCGCCATCATCCTTAACCAGATATTCGTGAGATGGCTTGTCACCCGACTGGTGAAGAAGGGTAAGATAAGCGGTTTGGGCGACTGGTATATGTCGAAGAAGACATGCATCATATTGACCACAACGGTGGTGACCTTCGCCATCATCCTTGGCGTAATCAGTTCCATCGCCAAGCAGAACTTCATCATCATGGCGTCGCATCTGCTTGTGGAGTTTGCATGGCTGCTGAGCGTGGTTCTTATCTCAATCCTGATAAGAGTGAAGGCAGAGCAGACGATGAGCACATTCCGCATCTATGCTCCATTGCTTATCAATGGTTTCGTGGTCATCAGTTTCCGTATCATACTGATACCTAACCATCTGGTAAACCTCATCTTCCCTCCTATACTCCTCTTCTGCTGTCTGTGGCAATGGTTCGTGATCCGTCGTCATAACAGCAATATTGAGAAGAGCGATGTCATCTACGCTTATATCTCACAGCTGGTGTTCGTCACATCGCTTGTATGCTCTATGATAGGCTATACGCTGCTCTCTGTCCAGATTCTCATCTGGTGGATCATGCAGCTGACATGTATCCTCACCATCACCTGCGTACGTGACTGGTTCAAGGGATACAGCAAGCATAAGAAACTGAAGGAACTGCCTGTTACGGAGAACTGGTACTACCGTCTCTTCTACTGGGTGTTCCTGCCAACCTGCGGCGTATGCTCGCTTCTCATCAGTCTGTATTGGGCTGCTGATGTGTTCAACCTCTCTGCACTCACGAAGGAGATGTTCACACATAAGTATATCAACACATCTAACTTCCAGGCAAGCATCTCTACCGTGTGCATGGTGGTGATTATGTGGTTCATATTCAACTACCTGAACGAGACGATAAAGGAGTTCGTGGCTCTCTATCTGTACCGTCACGACGAGACGTCGGCAGAGTCACGCCTCGTAATGGTGAAGAATGTGCTTCAGGTTGTGGTATGGGGTATATGGTTCATCGCAAGTCTTGCCCTCTTCCATGTCAGCAGCCAGTGGCTCGTCATCATCACGGGTGGTCTGTCAACGGGTATCGGTTTTGCATCGAAGGAGATACTTGAGAATATATATTATGGTATAGCGCTTATGACGGGTCGTGTAAAGATTGGTGACCTCATCGTGTGTGACGGCATCCGCGGTACTGTATCGAGCATTTCATATACGAGTACGATGGTAACGGCTGTGGATGGCTCGGTTATCGCCTTCACCAACTCGCAGCTCTTCACCAAGAACTATCAGAACATGACACGTAACCACGGTTACGAGCGCCATATCCTTGATGTGGGTGTGGCATATGGCACCAACGTGAGCGAGTGCAGGAAACTTCTTATCGATGCAATCTCAAAGCTTGACTGCGTGAACCATGAGGAGGGAAAGGGTGTGAGCATCGTTCTCAAGGAACTTGGCGACTCGTCCCTCGTTCTCAAGGTTATCGTCTGGGTAAGCGTATATACGGCCTATGCTGATGACGGTATTATCCTCGAGTGCATCTACAACACTCTCAACGAGAATAATATCGAGATCCCATTCCCACAGACGGATGTACATATGAAGTAAAGGATGGCCCCACCCCTCCCCTCCCGAGGGAGGGAGCAGGTAAGACGGTAGGAAAACTCCATAAGCTCATGTTATTCAGTTTGCTAATGAGCATGTATGAAAATAATGATTTCGCAATCTTCAAATATCTAACTCCTTCGGCATAGAACCGTAGTGTAATGAAAAAAATATTTTTTGTTTTTTCATTTCTAATTTCACTTCTCAGCATACCCGCTTCCGCTGCCCACCTCCTCCCCTCGGGGAGGTCGGGAGGGGGCTCTTCCGACTCCCTCATCGTGGATATAATGCGACGAGAGGGCGTTACTTTCTCGCATGACAATAGCGTGACATTACTCACATCAGGAGCTGAGAAATTCAAGGATATGTTTGCCGCTATCCGACAGGCAAGGCATAGCGTGCATCTCGAATATTTCAACTTCCGCAACGACTCCATCGCCAATGCCCTCTTCGACCTTCTTGCGGAGAAGGCAAAGGAAGGCGTGGAGGTACGCGCTATATATGATGCCTTCGGAAATGCGAGCAATAACCGTCCGCTGAAGGAAGAGCATGTTCTGTATCAGCGTGCGCGCGGCATTCAGTTGCATATCTTCGACCCCTTGAACTTCCCATACCTCAATCATGTGTTCCATCGTGACCATCGTAAGATTGTGGTCATCGATGGCAAGATAGCCTATACCGGTGGCATGAACGTGGCTGACTATTACATTCATGGTACGGAGGAGGTTGGCTCCTGGCACGATATGCATTGCCGTATCGATGGCGAAGAGGTAAACACCTTGCAGCGTATCTTCCTGAGAATGTGGAAAAGGGTGACAGGTGAGACAATAGAGGGAGAGCAGTATTTCCGTAAGGAGCGTGCCGACTATTTCCATGATCTCAAGCCAGATACTACTGCTACTGCTTATCATAAGATGGTGGGTATAGCGAACCGTGAGCCTCATAAGACAAATAAGGTGGTGCGCCATTTCTATGTTGGAGCAATCAACTCAGCCAAAGATAGCATCAAGATTCTCAATCCATATTTCACACTCACGCATAGCGTCAGGAAGGCACTCTACAGGGCAATAAAGCGAGGTGTGAAGGTGGAGGTTATGATGGGTGAGAATAGTGATATCCCACTCACTCCTGACTGCGCCTTCTATAATCTTCATAAGCTGATGAAACGTGGTGCACATATCTGGATTTTCCAGGGGGGATTCCATCATACAAAGGTGATAACGGTTGATGGGCGCTTCTGCACGGTTGGTAGCACTAACCTCGACGCCCGCTCACTCCGCTGGGATTATGAGGAGAATGCCGTCATCATTGACAAGAACACCACCGATGAACTTTCACGTCTCTTCGACGAAGACAAAAAACAAAGTTATCGCCTCACGGAAGAGAAATGGAGACAATGGCGCTCCTGCTCTGATAGATTCAGAGGCTGGTTCGCGCATTTGATAGCGACATGGCTATGAATTCATTTACCATCTACCATTTACAATTTACCATTATCATTGGGACATTTAGCATTTTGCTAACGCCCGAATGGTGACTAAATGAAAAGAATGTAAGAATGATAATGGTAAATGGCAAATGGTACATAAATTGTCAACTTAACTTGGCAAAAATATTTAAATAAACGTAAAAATCACACTTTTACTATGCAAAAATTTGCATAAGACTTAAAAACATAATATCTTTGCATCGTGTTTTTCATAGTATTAGATTTAAGGTTAACAAAGATTGGGTCACAGCGGTGACCCTTTTTTATTTTTATTAGCCTCAGAATGAGATGAAAAACACACGTTTGTAGCATATTTTTATCATACACTTACAATTTGTAAGTACAATAATCATTTTTACTTTCATTTTGAAACAACAACATCTACCACTGTTTACATAATGACACTTCTAACATTTTTTATCTTTCATTCTGATAACTTTTCTTTTGATTTTATGACAAAATGCTTAATTTTGCACTCAGAAACAAGAAATTTGGCATTCCGATAAAATCTTTCGGAAATAGGATACAAGTAACACAAGTACACAACAACACAAAAAACATTATTGAGATGAGTATTAATATTAATGAACTGACAAACAGTAGGGACACCGTAAACAGGTGGATGGAGCGTTTCGGAGTACGTTTCGGAGTTTATAAGCACGGAGTATTCAACGAACAACTCTTCCCATTCGATTCTGTGCCAAGAATTATCAAGCATAGCGACTGGGAATACCTCGAAAGCGGTCTCAAACAGCGTGTTACGGCACTCAACATGTTCCTATGGGACATCTACCATGATAAAAACATTATTAAGGATGGTGTCGTGCCAGAGGAATTTGTGTATTCGTCAAAAGGCTATATGCCTGAGTGTGAAGGCATAAGTCCGCAGGGTAAGATTTATTCGCACATCTCTGGTATCGACCTTGTTGAGGGTAAGGATGATAAATGGTACGTTCTTGAGGATAACCTCCGTATCCCTTCAGGTGCAAGTTATCCGATGATAGCGCGTAACGTGAGCCGTAAGGTGTCACCTTCTACATTCGCCTCAAATGCCATAGCCGACAACCGCGACTATGCAAATCTTCTTCGCGATATGATGGACGACATGAACGATAACCGTGGTATTGCCGTCATCTATACTCCAGGCCGCTATAACTCAGCCTTCTTCGAGCATTCATATCTCGCAGAGAAGACAGGTGCTACACTCGCTTATCCTGGTGACTTGTTCGTGGAGAACGATGTGGTGTATTACGCTGGTATGTTCCACGAGAAGACACGCGTAGGCTGTATCTATCGCAGAATCAGCGATGAATACATGGATCCTATGGTGTTCGAGTCATCTTCTCTCCTCGGTATTCCGAATATCATGCAGGCTTATAAGGCTGGTAACGTGGCTCTGATCAATGGTATCGGAAATGGTGTTGCTGACGATAAGGGCATCTACTACTTTGTGCCTAAGATGGTGAAGTACTACCTTGGCGAAGAGAGTATTCTGCAGAACGCACCTACCTATCTGCCATATTTCAAGGAGGACTACGACTACGTCATTGCCAACATCGACAAGCTCGTTATCAAGGATGTGAGTGAGGCTGGCGGCTACGGCGTAGTGTTCGGTAGCGAACTCTCTCCAGAGAAGCTCGAGGAACTCAAGCAACTCGTGATAAAGGAACCACGCCGCTGGATTGCTCAGGAGGTAGTAGAGTTCAAGGATCTTGAGATTATCGAAGGCGAGGAACTCGTATGGCGCAAAGCAGACCTCCGCGCATTCGTGGTGAGCAGCAGTAAGGATGTTCGTGTATGGCGAAGCGGCTTGACCCGTTTCTCACGCAATCCTGACAGCTATGTCGTAAACTCATCTCAGGGTGGTGGTTTCAAGGATACCTGGGTAGCATTGGAAGACTAAAATCATGTACAATTTACCATTATCATTGGGACATTTAGCATTTTGCTAACGCCCGAATGGTGACAAAATGAAAAGAATGCAAGAATGATAATGGTACATTGTAAATGGTAAATAGTAAATAACAAACACAAATACAATTATGGTTAAGAGTTTTATAATATCAGCAAGCAAGGCAAATCAGTTATATTGGCTCGGAAGATATCAGGAGCGCGTTTATATGACACTACATCAGTTCCGTAAGTGTTATGACCAGATGATAGACGGAAAACCGGAAGACTATCAGGCATTCTGGGATAAGCTCGATGTAGCCAACTGCTATTCTTCTAACGAGGACTTCACACTCGGTATGCTCTATGATGAGAATAACCCATCGAGCATTCTCTCTGCACTCAACCGTGCAATGGACAATGCCATACTCCTTCGTGAGGATATCTTCACAGAGACCCTCTCATACATAGAGTTGAGTATCTCTCTCATGAAGAAATGCAAGTTGGAGAACAAGGTGGACATCACTCTTCTTCAGTACATTACAGACTGGTCGCTTGCTTTCTGGGGATCTGCCGAACAGCGTATCTACAACTCACGCATCCTTGCCATCATGATGATAGGCCGACACGTGGAGTATCTCGATATGATGATGCGCTACAACTACGACTTCAAGCGTATCTCCCTCGGCTATAAGATGCTGAAGAAATACCTCAAGGAACTTCCTGCATCTGTAGATAGCAATATCGCAAGCCAGCTCGACGCCCTCCTTACCGAAGAGGCATTCGACCTCTCAAACGATGAGTATAAGCAGAAACTCATCAAGTATATTAACCAAATGATGAGAATATGAGAAGATACCTGTACTGTTACAATACCATTGTCTCATTCTCTGAGCCAATAGGCAACCATGAGTTCCTTATTCGTTGCTTGCCTGTATTAGGTGAGTATATGAGCGTAGAAGAGGAGCATCTTGTTCTGCCTCCGGACTATTGGAAGCACCACGGTACAGATACTTTCAACAATCGTATAGTATATGGAGGCAATCGGGAACCGCACTCAGCCCTGGCTTATGTCAGCACGGGTATCATCTCGATGCATCCGTATAGGATAAATAATGACTCCTTGCCTTTTTCCATCTGGCTTCAGCCAACACATCTGACTACAATCATCTCCTCCTTCTCGTTTCCCCCAAGTCTGTTGGATGACACGAAGTTGGCAGAAATGAGCCTGATGGAGAAGGCAGAGTCTATTATGCATAATGTAAATTCGTACCTGTCGTACGTGCCGTTCTCTACCGATGTGGAGACTACCGCCCAGGAGGTGGTGGAATCAAGGCAGGGAGTATGCCAGGACTTCTCGCACCTCATGATAGCCATCTGCAGGATACAGGGCATTCCTGCAAGATATGCGTGCGGATTCGTAGAAGGAACAGGGGAAACCCATGCGTGGGTGGAGGTGTATGATGCCCATCAGAACTGCTGGGTTGGTTTCGATCCTACTCACGACATCCGAATTGAATACGGATACGTGAAACTCGCCCACGGCAGGGATGCAGCCGATTGTCCGGTATCACGCGGACAATACAACGGCTTCACAAATCAGCAAACTCAAATAAACGTAATATTAAAAGAAGTTTAGATTGAAAAAATGATAAAGACTATCATTTCATCAGAACTGCCTATTGACGAGCAGTTCCGAATTCAGAAGAATGTTCTAAGTAATGGCAACGGCACAAAGCGTGTCTGCATAGTCACAGGTACCCACGGAGATGAGCTCGAGGGACAGATGGTGTGCTACGAAATTGCACGCATTATTCAGGATAACATCACTCTGCTTGATGGCACAGTAGAAATCTATCCCGCTCTCAATCCGCTGGGTATCGATACTATTCAGCGAGGCATTCCTAACTTCGACCTCGACATGAACCGTATCTTCCCTGGTATCAAGCACGGTACTCTTGCAGAACAGGCTGCTTATCAGATCGTTGAGGATCTGAAGGGCGCTGACCTCGTTCTCGATATCCACTCAAGTAACCTTTACCTGCGTGAGACTCCTCAGGTGCGTATCAATGTCAACGATGAGGATTCTCTCGTACCTATGGCTCGCAACCTCGGCATCGACTTTATCTGGGTTCATGATGCTGCTACCGTACTTGAGGCTACATTGGCACATTCACTCAACTCTACTGGCACTCCTTGTCTCGTGGCGGAGATGGGTGTGGGAGAGCGCATCAACCGCGATATGTGTGAGCGTCTCGTTACAGGCGTATTCAACCTCATGAAGGAAATGGGTATGTGGAGTGGCGATGTTGATACCTCCCAGCTCAAGAAGTTCCCATTCGTATGTAAGGGTGATAGCGTAGAGTTCCTCAACGCAGAGGCAAGCGGTATCTTCCTCACGGAGATGCGTAGTGGCAATATGGTTCAGGAAGGTGAGCTCATCGGTCAGATTGTATCACCTCTCGAGGGTAAAGTCCTGAGCAATGTGGTATCTCCTTGCCACGGATTCCTCTTCACCGTACGCGCTTACCCTATCGTTTACGAAGGATCTCTCATGGCACGAATCTTTAAGATTTATGAGTGAGAAAGGGTAAAAAAGAGTAATGTGTAAAGTGTAAAGAGTAATGTAAATAGTATAATGGAAAAAGTAACACTATATAAGATGTCATCACCATATCGTGGTGAGTTCCGTATCAACGGCTATTGGTTTGGTGAGGGAGAGAAGACGGTTGCCATCGTAGGTGCAATGCGAGGCGACGAAATCCAGCAGCAGTACATCTGCGCAAAACTTGTTCAGCGCCTTACGGAGATTGAGGCTAATGGTGGTATCATCAAGGGAAAGCGTATCCTCGTCATCCCTTCCTGTAACCCATTCTCTATGAATGTCAGCAGACGTTTCTGGACGATGGACAATACCGATATCAACCGTATGTTCCCTGGCTATGACAAGGGTGAGACAACCCAGCGTATCGCTGCTGCCATCTTCAAGAGTCTTGAAGGCTTCGAGTATGGTCTGCAGATGGCAAGTTTCTATATCCCAGGCGATTTCGTGCCTCATGTGCGTATGCTCAAGACTGGTTATGAGTCTATCGACGATGCACGTCTCTTCGGATTACCTTTTGTCACAACACGCGTACCTCTGCCTTTCGACACAACCCTTCTCAACTACAACTGGCAGATATGGAACACCAAGGCGTTCAGCGTCTATGCAGGTCAGACAAACTATGTAGAGAATGCCACTTCCGACCAAACTATCGACGCAATCCTCCGCTTCCTCAATAAGATTGGAGTAAGCGACTATAAGGTACGAAGCGTTGGTTACGACAGCATCGTGATGGAGGAAGAGGACCTTATCAACATGCGTGCCCATCGTGCAGGAATCTTCTATCGTGTGGTAGGTGCTGGTCAGAACGTGCATAAGGATGATGTCCTTGCCCGTATCCTTGATCCAAACGACTGTTCCGTACTCGAAGAGATAAAGGCTCCTGATTCAGGTGTGGTATTCTTCGCACACAACCGCCCACTCGTACTCGAGCATAATGTAATCTATAGAATCGAGAGACTCTGATTTTTGTCTGAAAAGGTAAGTGATTATTTCACCATCACTTAAACAAAAAAATGTGGGAACCAATGTCAATTCCATAAAAATACGGATCGACATTGGTTCCCACAAAATATTTTCATTCTAGGGCAAATCACGCAGGAGGATGATTGCCATGTAATAACGATGAATTAGAACAATCCAGCCTTACCAACGATGATAAGTATCACATAGCCAAGGACAAGTCCGAGTAAGCCCATAATGATGCCGACCTTCATCATCTCCTTCTGCTCAATGAGACCAGTAGAGTGAGCGAGGGCATTTGGAGGTGTAGAGATAGGCAGGAGCATGGCGAGTGATGAGCCAAGAGCTACACCGATGAGCAATGTACTGACACCTCCGAGTGGTGCGAGATTGTCAGCAGCGGAGATACCTGCAAGGGCAAGGATAGGGATGAGCAGATTGGCTGTTGCCGTGTGGCTGATGAAGTTTGCCATGGCATAGCAGAGGAGTCCGCTACCGAGAATCATAAGGATTGGTGGCCATGTGTTGAATGGTATGGTTGCAATGAGGTGCTTTGCAAGTCCAGTGTCCTGTAGTGCAACACCGAGAGCGAAACCACCTGCTACCATCCATAGTACCGACCAGTTGATTTCCTCAAGATCCTTACGTGTGAGAATACCACATGTAGAGAACACACCTACAGGAAGCATCGCTACTACGTTGGAGTTGACACCCGTTATGCTGTCGGTTGTCCAGAGAAGTATGGTGATGGCAAAAGTGACGTAAACGATGACGCTCTTCCAGTCAGACTTTGTCTCGCCCTCAATCTTCAGTTCGATATTCTTCTGAGTGAATGGGAAGAGTGTGCGCAGTACGAACCATGCGAGTACGAGGAGAAGCAAAGCGAATGGCACCATTACCATCATCCACTTTCCGAAACCGATGCCGAGGTTCATGCCTGCAGGGTCGTTGAGGAAACTGATGGCAATGGCATTTGGAGGAGTGCCGATAGGTGTTCCGATGCCACCTACGTTTGCTCCGACAGGAATAGCCATGGCGAGTGCCACCTTACCCTTGCCATTGGCAGGGAGACTCTTGAGAACTGGTGCAAGGAAGGCAAGCATCATGGCAGCGGTAGCTGTGTTGGAAAGGAACATGGAGAAGATGCCTGTCACAAGTAGGAAACCGAGCAGCACATTCTCCGACTTGGTACCGAATGGCTTGAGCAGCATCTTGGCAAGTTTGACATCGAGACCACTCTTTGTTGCTGCGATAGCGAGTACGAAACCGCCGATGAAGAGCATGATGACAGGATGAGCAAAGCATGCCATGATATCCTTGTAGGAAATCAACTTGCCGAGTTGCGCCTCATCCATATTTACAAGCCACGACAGGGCACTATCGCTACAGGTAAATAGCAATATCACAACGATGAGGACGGATGTTGTCCATGAAGGGATAGGTTCGAGAACCCACATGAGAGTGGCGAAGCAGAATGTGGCGATGACACGCTGTTCAACTACGGTGAGTCCGTCAATGCCAAAGCTGGCTGTTGGCATAAGACTAATTGTCAGACTTATCAGCAAGGCGATTATCAGCTTGATGATTCGCTGGAGTGACTGACTATCCTTTCGGATTTTCTTAGCTTTCTGGTACTCTTCTATAAGATGACCACCATTGAATTTCTTAAACATTTGTTTGCTTTATTATTTTTTATTTTGATATATTTTTGTTCGTAAATGCGACCTTCGCTTAGGCACAAAACATCTCTATGTCACCCGCGTGTGGTAACATGAAAGGCTTCTTGGTTTTTGCCGTTATTTTATTACGTCATCGCCCATAATCCCGTAGGCGACGATGAGTTGCAAGTGGCAGGTCTTCTGACTTAGTCTTCATCGACAACCGGTCTTCCCGGATATTATCAACGCAAGGTCTTTACTGCGTTGAAACCAGTGGCCATTGTTGGTCGTCTCAAAAAAAGAATCACAGCATCGGGTAATGTCGTAGAATCTCACTACGTTCCCATCTTAGCTCCAAGCCTACCTTGTAGGAAGAGAACCAAATGCGGGTGCAAATTTACTGTATTTTTTCAAATCACACAAGAAAAAAAAGAACAAAAATGTCCTTGTTATCGCTAACTCTAATAGCTGCTATCTGAATTTTTGTGATATCTCTTTTCCATAATTTGAAATTAATTATTACTTTTGCACCCAGATTTAAAACAACGACATAAAGCAGACAGTGGTATGGAACTTAGACAACTAAAGTATTTTCAGAAGGTAGCCGAGCTTCAGAATTTCTCTGAGGCATCACGTTTTTTGAATATCACGCAAAGCACTCTCTCACAGCAGATAAAGAAACTTGAGGAGGAACTTAATGTCACCCTCCTGATTCGTGACTCGCACCATGTGCAGCTGACTGACATAGGTGAGGCGATACTTCCTGCCATCAATCGCACCCTACGCGATGCGAATGCCTGCAAGGAGATAATCAACGATGTGCAGGAACTCAACACGGGTACGCTCACCATTGGCGCTACGCAGAGTTTCACCTCGCTGCTGAAGGAGACGATTGTCGATTTCATGAAACTATATCCGAGCATCAAGCTTACCATCCATTGTCAGGCTATGGAACAGCTTATGCAGATGCTTGATAAAGAGGAGATTGACATCGCCATATCATACCGTCCGAAGACTCCTCTTTTCGACACGATAGAATCACGCACTCTTTTCTCCAGCCAGCTCTGCGTGGTGGTATCAGAAACGCATCCTCTGGCATTCAGGGACTTTATCCGTCTCAGCGAACTTGAGCAATACAGCCTTGCACTTCCTACAAAAGGTACGCAGGCGCGCAATACATTCGACAGCATCACCAAGAACATGGAACTGCGCCTGAATGTCGGTGTTGAGGTAAGTGCCATACACATGCTTCTCGACCTTGTGCGCGGCACACGCTTCGTCACCGTACTATCAAGGGCTACGTTGCTCCAGTATCATGGTCTGAAGGCAATCCCTATCAAGCATCCTGGATGCGAGATGGAGGGCTCATACCATATAAGAAAAGGAGCTTATCTCAAACGTGCCACCCGCCAGTTTCTGCAGATGTTGTCTGAGAAAAACTCCTTCAACCTATCGTTGGAACATTTCCTTAATTAACGGAAATTATCCATTATCAATTGTCAATTATCAATTATCAATTAGCCTGAATTACTCATAAATTCAGGCTAAAGTCTTTCACCCACAAGGGCTTGTATGGCATTCTCGTCCTGCTGGCAGACTTGCACAAGCAACTGATCTCCGGCATTTATCCTTATATCGGCGGTAGCCATACGCATTATCGTGCAATCATTCTGCAAGATACAGACAACCTTACAGTTACGATTTAGCAGAGTTTCGAGCTCTGCTATACTTTTTCCGCACACCCTCACATTGCTCACCTTCAGGGTAAGCGTCACATTTTCTTCCTCACGCTTCATGCCTATCAGACTGCAAAGCAAATCACGGCACTTCTGTATGTATTTCTTGTTCTCATTCATGACTATATATGTTTTAAGTGCAAAGATATTTCATTTTCTCTGCACGAAAGTCACATCGTGATAGATGCTTACCATCATAACAATCGCCAAAAACGATAACTTAGGAATGTATCAATAATAGTACTATTTATAAAATCAATAGCCAGTTCAAACGTGTATCCGAAAATGTATGTAACTTTGCACTCCGAAATCAGAAACAAAAAAACAATGAATACATTTATTCTTTCTGCAATGGGTTCAAATTCGCATTTTGTCGTGGCATTTTTCGGCACAGTCATCGCTTTCGCATTCCTCCTAAATGCTTATTATAAAATAAAGGAGTTCAATAAGCACCGCACAAAGATTTGGTTCGATAATGATACGGTCATCGTAAGTGATGAGAATGCTCATGTCCACTCTCGTAATATGACGGAGATGAAGACAGAACAACAGAAAGACCTTTGATGTTTTGAAATTCCCCACCTTATCAATTTCCGCATCATTGCAAGACATTGAACACTTTTTCTTATAATCCACCCAGTCCTTGGGTATTATAAAAGTTTGTCACCTCTAACACACAAAACATTCTTTTGTGGCAAACTGAAATAATACTACTCTATGGACGGGTGGATTTCGTGTTTTATTTAACGTGAGTTCGACGAATTCTAATCTTTTGGCATCAGACAAATCTGGGGGGATTTGCGAGCCCCGAAGCGGGCGACACCTAATAGGGCGGTGCGTTAGCGCCGTTATTAGGGTGATGTGATTGATGAGCGCCATCGGTGCGACATCTAAAAACTGGTTGATATAATAGGTGTCGGACTTCTTCGCCTAGTCTCAGGCGAGCAAGCTCGGAGTCCAGCCCTCATGGACTGCCATTTTAGGTGACGCCCGCTTCGGGGCTCATCAATCAAGCGACTAACAAATTCGTCGAACTCACGTTAATTATCAATTATCAATTCCTGCATGAATAATGCAGGATAATACTATTTGAGGCCGCAGTTTCTTCATCACTTCCCCATCGTTAGTCCATCACATCTCCATCGAAACGATGGACCAGCGATGGAGTAGCGATGGAGTAGCGATGGAGTATCTTCGGAGGAAGAGCGATGAAAATAAGGAGTCAGAAGGCTCCTTTTTTGCGTTAAAACCATGATGAGAGAAAGAAAATGAAAGGGAAGTTATAAAATGTAAGCAAAACACGAGATTATTATTACAATCTGTAAGTTAACAGCAAGTATTACAATACAATATGTTACAGCTACTCAAAATCAAATTACTTTTTGATAGTAATCATTGCAAGAATGTGACATTTTGTATAACTTTGCACTCGATTTCAGGACAAAACGTAAGTAATCATGCATAAAAATAAGAAACAGTAAACTTAACACAAATAAAAGAGAAACAAATTATGAAAAAGCGTTGGATTATCCTCATGACCATGATGGTCATCATCGCCATTGGCGGTTTGTTCGCCGGTGAGCCTTCGTTCGAATGCGACATGTCGAAAATTGATGGAGCTGATGTTGCTTGGCTCATCACAGCTACGATCTTCGTGCTGATGATGACTCCAGGACTTTCGTTCTTCTACGGTGGTATGGTAGGCGCACGAAACGTCATCTCTACCATGTTGCAGAGTTTTATTGCCATGGGACTTATCTCCGTGCTCTGGGTGGCATTCGGATTCAGTCTTGCCTTCGGTGATGACATTGGTGGCGTGCTTGGAAATCCATTCACTTTCCTTATGTTCCAGAATGTAGGAGCTGACACCTATACCACTCCTACAGGTCACATCATGGGTGGTGCTTCTATCCCTTTGGCACTCTTCGCATTGTTCCAGATGAAGTTCGCCATCATCACCCCTTCACTTATCACAGGTTCTTTCGCAGAGCGCGTACGCTTCTCAGGCTACCTCTGGTTCATGCTCTTCTTCTTCGTGGTGATCTATTGTCCACTTGCACACATGACATGGCATCCAGACGGATTGTTCCTCAAATGGGGTGTAGTTGACTTCGCCGGTGGTATCGTTGTACACGCATCATCTGGTGT
Source organism: Prevotellaceae bacterium UBA1710 (assembly GCA_002317355.1). Lineage (GTDB taxonomy): Bacteria > Bacteroidota > Bacteroidia > Bacteroidales > Bacteroidaceae > Prevotella. The sequence continues at coordinate 44,336 of DCJC01000011.1, forward strand.
AGCAGCACTTGCAGGAGCTATCTTCCTTGGTCGCAGACGCAGTTCTACACGCAGCTCAGAGCCTGCTAACATCCCATTCGTTCTTCTCGGTGCAGCTATGCTCTGGTTGGGTTGGTTCGGCTTCAACGCTGGTAGCTCACTCCACGCTGACGGTCAGGCAGTTAAGGCATTCCTCAACACAACTACAGCTTCAGGTGTAGCTATGATGACATGGATCTTCTTCGACTGCCTCAGAGGTCGTAAGCCAAGCGCTATGGGTGCTGCAATCGGCTGTGTAGTAGGTCTTGTAGCAATCACTCCATCAGCAGGTTACGTAACAGTAGGTCAGAGTATCTTCATCTCATTCGTAATCACACTCATCTGTAACACAGCAGTTTATTGGGGCAGCAAGAGCGGTGTTGATGATGCACTCGACGTATTCCCAACACACGGAACAGGTGGTATCTTCGGTACAGTATTGACAGGTATCTTCATTCAGGAAGGTCTTATCGCTGGTACATGGGAAGGCTTCGTAGTATTCCTCTACCATCTCCTCGCACTCGTAGTGGTAATCGTCTATACATTCATCATGAGTTACTTCGGTTACTGGCTCATCGACCACTTCATCCCAATGCGTGTCAGCGAGAAGAGTGAGCACATCGGACTTGATATCTCTCAGCACGATGAGCACTACGGTCTTGCACACGTTGCAGAGCGCGAGATTGCAGAGTACTCTGAGTACGAGCAGAGCAAGAAGTAAAGGTCTGGAAATCGGAACATCGAGATATCGACAATTCGAATTCTCGAAAGCTCGAAAACTCGATAAATCACTAAGCCAAACAAAGTCAAAGAGCCAACTAATATCTGGCTCAGGGAATGACAACCAAACACATAATACCCTCTTTTCAAACCACCGTCGCGAAATGCGACGGTGGTTTTTGTGTATCAAGGAGCGTTTTTGTCACTTTTCAACGAAAAGATTTTGAATTATCATAGAATTTTACTAATTTTGCACCATATTAGCGACTCTCTAAAGAGAGAAGCGCGAGAAACTCCTGAAATCGGGGGTTCTATTCAAGGCAGAAAACTTAAAATATCAACAATAAAAACAATCGTATGATTCTTTTTTTTAAGACCCCATCACAGAACATCATCGCTACTCAGGTAGATCATAACCTCAGTCAGGATGAAGTAAATGAACTTTGTTGGCTTTACGGTAACGCATCTGTTGTAGATGCAGAGTCTTTGGACGGCTACTATGTTGGTCCACGCCGTGAGATGATTACTCCTTGGAGTACAAATGCTGTTGAGATTACCCAGAACATGGCTCTCAAGGGCATTTCTCGTATTGAGGAGTACTTCCCTGTTTCTTCTATGGACGCAGAGCACGACCCAATGCTCCAGCGCATGTACGACGGACTCAACCAGGGCATCTTCACCGTAAACATCGAGCCAGAGCCAATCAAGCACGTTGATAACCTCGAGGCTTACAACGAGCAGGAGGGTCTTGCCCTTTCAAAGGAAGAGATCGACTACCTCCACAAGGTTGAGGGACAGCTCGGTCGCCCACTTACCGACTCTGAGATCTTCGGTTTCGCACAGATCAACTCAGAGCATTGCCGTCACAAGATCTTCGGCGGTACATTCATCATCGACGGCGAAGAGAAGGAGTCAAGCCTCTTCCAGATGATTAAGAAGACAACAAACGAGAATCCAAACAAGATTCTCTCTGCATACAAGGACAACGTTGCATTCTCTGCAGGTCCTGAGATTGAGCAGTTCTCTCCAGCTGACCACTCACAGCCAGACCTCTATCAGATCAAGAAGGTTAAGTCAGTTATCTCTCTCAAGGCTGAGACTCACAACTTCCCAACAACCGTAGAGCCATTCAATGGTGCCGCTACAGGTACTGGTGGTGAGATTCGTGACCGTATGGGTGGTGGTGTAGGTTCATGGCCTATCGCTGGTACTGCTGTCTATATGACTTCTTACCCACGTAAGAACGAGACTGACCCAGTAGTGAGCAACCTCCCAGCTAACACTCCACAGTGGAGTACTGAGGATAACTGCCAGGGTTGGGAGAAGATTCTTCCTGTACGCCAGTGGCTCTATCAGACACCAGAGCAGATCCTCATCAAGGCTTCTAACGGTGCTTCTGACTTCGGTAACAAGTTCGGTCAGCCTCTGATCTGCGGTTCTGTACTCACATTCGAGCACAACGAGAACGAGGAGCAGTACGCATACGATAAGGTTATCATGCTTGCTGGTGGTGTTGGTTATGGTATCCAGCGCGATTGCCTCAAGGGCGAGCCACAGCCAGGCAACAAGGTTGTTGTCATGGGTGGTGAGAACTACCGCATCGGTCTTGGTGGTGGTTCTGTATCTTCTGTAGAGACAGGTCGCTACTCAAGCGGTATCGAGCTCAACGCTGTTCAGCGTGCTAACCCTGAGATGCAGAAGCGTGCATACAACGTTATCCGTGCTCTCGGTGAGGAAGATTCTAACCCAGTTGTTTCTATCCACGACCACGGTTCAGCAGGTCACGTAAACTGTCTCTCTGAGCTCGTTGAGGAGTGTGGTGGTCTTATCCACATGGATAAGCTCCCTGTAGGCGATAAGACTCTATCTGCTAAGGAAATCATCGCAAACGAGTCACAGGAGCGTATGGGCTTGCTCATCGACGAGTCTGCTATCGAGCATGTTCAGAAGATTGCTGATCGTGAGCGCGCTCCAATGTACACCGTTGGTGAGACAACAGGCGACCACCGCTTCGCATTCGAGCAGGCTGATGGCGTTCGTCCATTCGACCTCGCTGTAGAGCAGATGTTCGGTAGCTCTCCAAAGACTATCATGGAGGACAAGACCGTTAAGCGTACATACGATGTAGTTTCTTACGACCTCTCAGGTCTTTCAAATAAGTCAACTCTCAACGCTCAGCTCGTTGACTACCTTAAGAACGTTCTCCAGCTTGAGGCTGTTGCTTGTAAGGACTGGCTTACTAATAAGGTGGACCGTTGCGTAAGTGGTCGTGTAGCACGCCAGCAGTGTCAGGGTGAGCTTCAGTTGCCACTTTCTGACTGCGGTGCAGTAGCTCTCGACTACACAGGCACTAAGGGTATCGCAACCTCTCTCGGTCATGCTCCACAGGCTGCTCTCGCTGATCCAGCTGCAGGTTCTGTACTCGCTGTTGCTGAGTCACTCACAAACCTCGTATGGGCTCCTATGGCTGACGGTATGGACAGCATCTCTCTCTCAGCTAACTGGATGTGGCCTTGCCGCGCTCAGGAAGGTGAGGATGCACGACTCTACACAGCTGTAAAGGCACTCTCAGACTTCTGCTGCGAGCTCCAGATCAACGTACCAACAGGTAAGGACTCTCTCTCAATGACTCAGAAGTATCCTGACGGAAAGAAGGTTATCGCTCCTGGTACTGTTATCGTTAGTGCTGGTGGTGAGGTTTCTGACATCAAGAAGGTTGTTTCTCCTGTCATCAAGGACGTTAAGGCATCACGCCTCTATCATATCGACTTCTCATTCGACGAACTCCAGCTCGGTGGTTCTGCATTCGCTCAGAGCCAGGGCAAGGTTGGTTCTGATGTTCCAACTGTCAAGAACGCTGAGTACTTCCGTGACGCATTCATGGCTGTTCAGCAGCTCGTCAACGAGGGTCTCATCCTTGCTGGTCACGATATCTCTGCAGGTGGTCTCATCACTACCCTCCTCGAGATGTGCTTCGCAAACACTAAGGGCGGTCTTGCACTCGACCTCGACAAGATCAACGGTGACGACATCGTTAAGGTACTCTTCGCTGAGAACCCAGGTATCGTTATTCAGGTTGCTGATGCTGATGCACCACGTGCTAAGAAGATTCTTGAGGATGCAGGTATCGCATACGCTAAGATCGGTGTTCCTTCTGCTGAGCGCACTATCACTATCAAGCGTCACCAGAGCAATGCTCAGGTGCCAAACTCAGAACTTGCTAACCGTGAGCTCACTCTCGAGTTCGACATCGACGATCTCCGCGATGCATGGTACAAGACTTCATATCTCCTCGACCGTCGTCAGTCATTCAACGGTAAGGCTGCGGAGCGTTACCAGAACTACAAGAACGTGCCTCTCGAGTGCACATTCAAGGCTGACCAGCTCAAGCGCGTGGCTCGTCCAGAGGGCAAGCGCCCAGTAGCTGCTATCATCCGTGAGAAGGGTACTAACTCTGAACGCGAGATGGCTTACTCATTCTACATGGCTGGCTTCGATGTTAAGGACGTTACAATGACCGACCTCATCACAGGCCGTGAGACTCTTGAGGAAGTTAACCTCGTAGCATTCTGCGGTGGTTTCTCTAACTCTGACGTTCTTGGTTCTGCTAAGGGATGGGCTGGTGCATTCCTCTTCAACCCTAAGGCTAAGGAGGCTCTCGATAAGTTCTACGCTCGTAAGGACACCCTCTCTCTCGGTGTCTGCAACGGCTGTCAGTTGATGGTTGAGCTCGGTCTCCTGAACAACGACCACGCTGTTAGCAACGCTAAGGACTATGCTGAGATGCTTCACAACGACTCACACAAGTTCGAGTCAACATACGTTACACTCACCATCCCACAGAACGACTCTGTAATGCTCGGTAGTCTCTCTGGCGAGAAGATCGGCTGTTGGGTAGCTCACGGAGAGGGTAAGTTCAACCTCCCACTCGCTGAGTCTGAGTACAACATCGCTGCTAAGTTCAACCACTCTGAGTATCCAGCAAACCCTAACGGTTCAAGCTACGACGTAGCTGCCATCGCAAGCAAGGATGGTCGTCACCTCGCTATCATGCCACACCCAGAGCGTACACAGTTCCCTTGGCAGTGTGGTTACTACCCAGAAGAGCGTCGTCTCTCTGATGAGGTAACACCATGGCACGAGGCATTCGTTAATGCTCGCCTCTGGATTGAGAAGAACATGAAGTAATCGCTTCTTTGAAGTGTAAAGTATAAAGTGTAAGGTGTAATGTATATGGTATAAGGCGAAAGCACCTTTACACTTTAATGAACAACCATAAAAATTACGAATTATGAGTTATGGGGAGAGCCCTGTAATTTGTAATTCGTAATTTATTAATACATGAAGAATGAAACCTAATCGACTGAAACAACTGAACATACCTAAACTCGCTCCATGGATAAGTATAGTCATCTTTATACTTTTGGCATGGTATTTCCTCTTTATGCGCAATGCTGACGTTCTCTTTATGCAGCAGATGCGCTCACTATTCAATGACACAGCAGAATTCTATCAGCAGCATCAGACAAAGCCTGCAGGCACTTTGATGTGGGCTGGAAGCTATTTTACGCAATTTTTCTATTACCCTGCGTTAGGAAGTTCGGTACTTATCCTCCTATGGGTTGCCATCTTCTTCCTCATGAAGAAGACATTCCGCGTTTCCGACGCTCTCTCCCCTATCCTGCTCATCCCTCTGGTATGCCTTCTCGTTTCTGAGATAGACCTCGGCTACTGGATCTACTATAATAAGAATGAGGGTTACTGCTTCAGTCAGACATTAGGCTTACTCATTGCCTTGACTCTGGTTTTCCTCTTCAAGAATAAGACAATAAGGAATTTCAAGTTCGGTGATGTTATCATAACACTTATTACATCAGCAATCCTTGTTGGCTGCTATCACTTCATTGGTGTTTATGCTATGGTGGCAGCAGCTACCCTTGCTGTCGTAATGCTTTCCGAGCGCAAATGGATTGCTGGTGCTCTCTACATCATCACAGCCATTGGCACTCCGTTCATATTTCGTCAGGTGTACGACACATTGCGCAACGAGCAGTTCTTTACAGCTGGCCTTCCTGTGTTCGAGAGCGCCAATCTAACAAACTCATCGCTCACCACTCCTTTCGTCATAGCAATAATAATGCTCATCGCCCTCGCTATTATAAATAAGGTGGGTGACCGCATCAAGACTCCTAAGGCTGCAACCATCGTTTCGTCATTACTCCTTGTAATAATCGCAGGATGCTCTTACAGCACACTTGAGGATGCTGACTACGATGATGACAACTACCATGCTGAATGCAAGTCATATCGCAGTCTTGACGACATGAACTGGGAGGAGACTCTCGACCATATCCGAAAGGTGGAGGGAAGAATCTCCAATCAGCTTGTCATGTTCAAGAATATCGCCCTTTTCAATACTCATGAAATCGGTAGCAGCATGTACGATTATGATGATCTCGGTATGGTACCAACTCCAAGTGACTCTCTTCAGATTCACACGGTGAACATCTGCGCACCTATCATCTATCTTCATCACGGAATCACCAACTTCGCCTATCATTGGTGTATGGAGGTGCAGGTTGAGTATGGCTTCAACATTGCCCAACTCAAGATCATGGTTCTTTCAGCCCTCGTTAATGGCGAAGGAAAACTTGCTGAGAAATATCTTAAGATTCTCTCTCACACCATGTTCTATAAGGAGTGGGCAGAGCATTATCTCCCACTCGCACGCAATCCGAAGCTCATTGGCAACTATCCTGAGCTTGCCAATATCCGCGAACTGAATTCATATACCAGAAGCTACACTGCCAACGATGAGGGTATATGCGAGAACTTCATCCAGCGAATCTTCGTCAACAGCGATAAAAACGACTCAAAGTATTTCCAGGAAGTAGCACTCGTATATTGCATTAGGTTTAAGGACATCAAGAAGTTCTGGCCTCGCTATATCCTCTATCTTCAGATGCATAAGGGCGAGAAGATTCCTGAAATCTATCAGCAGGCAGCATATATGTTTATGGATCTCGAGCCTCAGTCTGCTCCTGATGCCAAGACCTACGGAATTGAGTTCGACCAGACTGTCATAGACAAGTATAACCGCTTCGACCAGCAGACGCAGACTCTTCTACGTAGCGGATTAGGCGAAGAGGCTATTGCCCGTCAGACAAAAGCTGAGTTCGGAAATACATTCTGGTGGGTATATTACTTCAACAAAGGTGCAGTTTGTTATTAATCTTCAAGAATTATGCGTAATACAAAACATAAGATATTCTCTATCACTGGATTAGCGGCATTGATCATTGGCATAATGATGACATCATGCTCAGGGCCTTCCGTGCCTTCTGATGCCACAAAGACAGGTAAGGCTCCATCTATCTATCCTGACTACACAGGCGTAACCGTACCATCCAACCTGTGCCCAACAAACTTCATGCTCACTGATTGCGATGAAGCCGTTGCACGATTGTCTTTCGGCGAACTCTCATTCACCTACGGAGAAGACAATAAGGTTGTCATCGATGAAGATGAGTGGAAGCAGTTGTGTGCCGCAGCAGCTGGAGACAGTAAGGGCATCACAGTCGAGGTGTATGGCAGAAAGGACGACAAATGGCTTAACTACAACTCATTCCCTATCTATGTAGCAAAGGACACAATTGATCCTTACATTTCTTACAGAATCATTCAACCATCATACGTGGCATACGAGGATTTGGCTATCGTTCAGCGTAACATCACGTCATATGAGGAGAGCGACATCTACAACAATCAGATGCTGCACTCTGAGGAGAACGGACAATGCATCAACTGCCACTCCTTCAAAAACAACAGCACCGACAACATGCTCT
>DCJC01000046.1:0-61039 GCA_002317355.1 Prevotellaceae bacterium UBA1710
TGCGAGGATGCTGCGCACGTTGCAAATAAAACACAATCAATAATCATGGAAGAGCAATACACATACGAATACGAACTCATTGACATCACCTTTGAGTATGAATATGAACTGCAAGAAGATGCAGTTGGACTCGTCCGCGAGGATGAGCCAATCAATGATGTAGATACCACGCAAATAGAATATGATGCAGATGGTATTCCGATGGGAAGAACTAAACAAGAGATAAAGATACGAGAGAAAGTAATAAAAGATTTCTATGCAAAATGGATAGCGGAACATCCAGGAAAAGCTGTCATGAACAGGTTTCTCAAGAAAAAGATCCTGATTAAGTATCAATCAATAAATGAGACATATTCCAAAGCCTCACGCACTTATGCCTCTACGAAGGCAGTATTTAAGTTAAGTGACATACTGGCAAATTCCACACTTGTTGGAGAGGTAATACCAAAGAAAAATAAAAATCAGAAACAATACAACAAGTTGCTTTATATGCGCTATGAGAACATAAAACTGACTGTTGGACTTCAGCGTAGTAATAGTGATCTGGTTCAATATTGCATTACAGTACCACAAGAAAAAGAAAAGCCACTCCCTTAGGAATGGCTTATTTTTCAGAGGCTCGAAACGATACTATAAGAATCGTAAAGGTTGTCATCCTTTCTGCGAATTCCTCGAATGACGCTGCAAAATTACGAACTTTTCTGCAATTCTCCAAATATCCAGCCATGTTTTTTCTTGTTTTCCCTTGTTTTCCAAGGTTTTTCTAATTGGCGGAAGCAACAAACTGGATAGTTTGGAAAATAATCAGGGGAAATGTTGTCAATGTTGTCAATGTTGTCGCTATATTTTTCCACACTTTGAAAAAAAATACTATATTATTAATTAATACGCGAACCTTATTATATATAGAATTTTTTCAAATACCCCCTCTTTTATTCTTGACAACATTGACAACATTGACAACATTGCTCATATTATGTTGTCAATGTTGTCAATGTTGTCAATAGATTTTCACGGAAAATGACAATGCTATGAGGAACATATGCTGGCGGAATTCAAGAAGCACTCCCCATTTGCGAGGTAAATATATGTTTTTGAGAGATAATTTTGCTGTTATCAAAATAATTTTGTACATTTGCATAAAATAAGACTTAGATATGAGAAAATACCTTCATTTTTCACTTGTAGCACTTTACGTGTTTTTTTGCTCTTCATGCAAGGAAGAAATTCACGAAATTTCGCCAAATAAACTTGATGGATTCTGGGAACTTCAGAATGAAGTGGAATTCTCAGATATGACATTCAAGAACATGTATTTCCACACAGAATTTGAAATGAATACATACATTGTGGATCCTGTGATTAGTGATACAATTTACTGGTTCGGAAAAGTCTGTGTAAAAGGAGACACCCTGTATATGGACAAATTGGCTGTCAGGATTAAGGAACTGAGTGACAGTCTGCTCATATTGAGGGATTTCCCTGGTGCGAGTGATGACTTGGTGTTTGCCAACTATCATTACTATCATGGATTCAAGAAGGAGAGATGCAGTTATTCGGAAAATGTGATTATAGAATCTCTTTGCGACACAACGACGATTCCTGCCAAGAACTTCCCGAAAGACTCTTTGGATGTAATCATCAGATCAAATGATGATGTCTTTCATTTTCAATGCACTAATAGCCAAATGTTTAAGGCTCGCAGAATCTTGGAAGATTACATGAACAAGAAAGAATATCTAAAGGATGATTGGAAATGGGACATAGAACCTAAACCATTTGACAATTACTTCAGGCAATATATCGGATGGAAACTTAATGATGGTAAAACAACTCTTATGGTTTATCTAAATTCCAATCTGCCACATTTCCCTTACAGATATATGGCCATGAAGAGTTTTATCCCTTTCTTTCCTTTCACATTTCATGAACCTAAGAATGTCAGCATAGAAATGATAAGAGTAGAAATTGACATGAGCGAAGGAAGAATTGTAAGGTTTGAACCAGAACCCCAGATATCCGAAGAAGAAATAAAGGAAATAGAAAAATCCTATGAGGTTATGGAAGAACTTGATGATTAAACTTTATATATAAGTTCCCAAAGCAAGATGTTTTTCAGCCATCTCGCTTTTTTTCTGTAAAAAAAATTATCTTTCGTTGCAATGTTTTGAATTATGTCATCGTATATATAGATAGAAGACCATCAGAAAAAATGATGAAAGAAACAGAAACAATGATAATACACGGGCTGAGGAAGCAAGATCCGAAGGCACAGCAGCAGCTTCTTGAGCTCTATGGCGATTACGTCTGGGCTTCGGTGGTGAGACTCGTGTCTGATGTGAGCGATGCCGAGGAGGTGTATCAGGATGTCTTCATCAAGGTCTTCAGGAACATTGAGATGTATGACGAGCAGAAAGCGGCTCTCAAGACGTGGATAGCACGTATAGCCTATAATGAATCGGTATCGGCACTAAGGCGGAAACGGCAGCCGACGGTTTATTTCGAGGATTATAGAGATGAGGCGGAGACGCTGTCGGAAACTGAGGTGAATGAGACCCTCGGACTGGCGAACCAAGAGACCGTACAACAGATTCGAGCGGCAATAAAACTCTTACCACCTGATGAGCAAGCCATCATCACGATGTTCTATTACGATGAGATGAGTCTGAAGGAGATTGCATTCGCAACAGACTCTATTCCTACCACTATCGCTTCGAGGTTAAGCAGAATAAGAAAGAAACTTTGTAGAATCATTAAAACGCAACAATCATGCGAGAGGACAATAATAAAGAATTACGGCTAAAGGACATAGCTATTCGCGAGGCTATCAGTCAGGAAGTTCCTGCACGTCCTCAGATGCCAAAGGACCTCAACGCCCGTCTCATGCAGAGAGTGGAGAAGGAGGTGAACTGCAAGCCTAAGCGCTCTGTGGTGGTATGGCCATGGATTGCTGCTGCCTGCGTGATTGGCGTTCTGATGATGGTTTTCACACCACCGAGATCAGCGGATGATGATGCACTCGTAGCAGAATCGAAATCGGAGGTGAAGGTTCCAGCAACAACGGAAGTGACTGCGGTTAAGGCTACCGAGCCTAAGGTTGAGACAATTGAAAAGCCAAAGGCTGAGGTAAGGCAGGAACCGTCGTCAAGGAAAGTAATGACAGACAAGCCCGTCGAGACTGCAGAAGAAGAGCCAGTTCGCATGAGTGAGGCTACAAGATTGGAAATCATGCTGGCAAGCTACGAGGAAGAAGTCCCACTAATGAATGATGAAGAATTCAAGGAGGATATCATTGCGCTTCAGAAGATGGGACAGAATATTATTGACACATGGGAAAAGAACTAAAACAAACAATAATATGAAACATATATTTTATTGCTTTTTTATATTATTTGCAGCACATTCAGGTTGCTATGCACAGAGTAGTCCAGAGGTGAGTGACATCTTCAGTTACTTCAAGGATAAGGGGCTTGTGAAGGCTTACAACATCAGCAACATCAATGGGTATCAGGAACAATTCAAGGTGGGTTTCGCTATTGATAAGGCTATTGCAGACCAAGATACTATTTTCTACGATTTAGATATACTCACACAAAGAGAAATACTTAAAGGCAAACAGAAGTTCCAAACTCTTGATCATATCAAGCAACTGTTTTCTGATTTGAAGGAAAAGAGCGCGGAAGTCTATAACTATGAGTGTCATACAACTACAAAAGACTCTATTATTTCGAAGTTGACATTCAAGTTGGATAATTATGACAAATCGAAAAAAATCGCAGAAATCACTTCTGAGAATGGAAGTATGAATTTCAGATATAGAGCTCATCACGATGACAATCAACTCAAGGGAGTGGTGGATTTCTCGATAAAAAGCAATGTAGATTATTCACGCTCTGCAAAAACAAGTCTGAACGTTGATGCTGTTCTGAAGAAGATGGAACCTATACTAAAGGATAAATCCATCAAGAAACGTACTATCATATTCAGATTCGATGAAGAATTCGACGGCTATGACAACAAGGCTGCGCGAAAGAATGGATTTGATTTCTTTTCACTGATGTCAAAGAAACTTGATGTTGGCGAATACAACACACTTGTCTGCAAATTCACCGATGAAGAAAAAGCTATGGATGCATTGCACAAGATTATGGGATGCGCCCGTAATCATGTAGCCGAGCACCCGAGGGAAGCATTTACCATGCTATCGGAGGATTACTTTGAGAAAAGAGGACTACGCTTCATTTTCCACAATGATTGGTTCTCCAAGGACGATAAGAAACTATTCATAAGTACACACATGGATGAAAGCGGTTTCTATATATGCATAACATATTACCTTGGTAATTATTGGCCAGGAACTAATGGAAATATTGAACGTATAGACTATAAATCAGTGAAGGAAATCATCAATGGCAATTTCACTTACTATAATGTAAAGATCTAACCTTCCACTTATATCAGAGTACTTTTTTATTCAATTATACACAAACAGCAAAAACACTCTGAGTATGAAACATTTAATAACGAGAGCTCCTCCTGTCGGACTTGACATACAAGTTTTGATTCAGGGGTGAGCAGGAGAAACTATACACATTTATATCGATGAAAAAATCTATTTTTACATTCCTGCTCATGCTTGGTGCAATGGGCAGTTGGGCACAAATTGCCAATGATTCTACATGCGTGTTTGAGGGTAATATATCAAATGTACCCGACGGTTGTCCAATCTACATTTGTACTCCTTATCCAGAATATGGTCCAAATGGATATCGGCCAGATTCCGTAACAATAGTCAAGGATGGCAAATTCCGCTTTGAGAAAGTAATCAATACTGGAAACTGGTGTTTTCTGGGTATTGAAAAATATGGGCGAGGACCTACGATATCCATTAGTCCAGGCATGAAGACAGTAGTTACAGGTGATGGTTCTGATCCATGGTCATTGACATTTACTAATGATCATCCAAACCAAAAGGAGACCAACATATATGAGGAATTCAAGAAAGAAAAACTTGCAGACTATCTGGATCTCTCAAAGCAACGTCGCAGGATAAATTTAAAAATATATGAAGCCTCTACGGAAAAAGAAAGAAAGGAAATAAGAGAGGAAGAACGAAAATTCGCCAAAGAGAATCTGCGTCCATTAATGCCTAAATACTTCAAGATAATGTATGAATTCATCAAGGATAGGGATTTCAGCAATGCTTTTGAGATGGAAACAGCAACTCTGACAAACATAGCATTCCAAAATGACAACAAAGAGGACATGGATAAGTGTCGTGAACTCTTTGCAAAATTTCCGAAAGACCATATGAGCCAGCAAGTTTATTCAATCAAGGAACAACTCTATCCTAAATATCAAGTATTGAAGGCTGGCGATCAAGCAAAAGACTATACACTTCGTGATCATGATGACAAGCCTCATAGCATACTTGAGACCTTAGGCAAGGGTAAGTATCTGCTGCTTGAAACTGTACGCAGGGGATGTGAAAGATCTGTATTGGACAGGCAAAAAGAATTTCTCAAGGAACTTGTTGCCAAATATTCGGATAAGTTTGATATTATCTCCATAAGCATTTCAATGAAGGATATGTTCTACTCTAAAGAATGGCAGGCAGAGGACTGGTTGGAACTTAGTCTTAATGAGACAACTCCTTTCGAAGAGATCATGGGAACATATTTCCCAAAGGACGAGCGCTTTATCTTCATCTCACCAGAAGGAAAGATTCTCGGGAAATGCGATGAGGAACATATGCTGGCGGAATTCAAGAAGCACTTCCCATTTGCGAGGTAAATAACGTGAGTTCGACGAATTCGTTAGTCACTTGATTGATGAGCCCCGAAGTGGGCGACACCTAAAAAGGGCAGTCCGCGAGGGCTGTCAATAAGGAATATTTGATTGGTGAGCGCCGTAGGTGCGACATTTATTATATCATCCAGTTTTTAGGTGTCGGACTTTCAGCCCTCATCAACTAACATTACTCAATATAACAGCCCTTACGGACTGCCCTTTTAGATATCGCACCTTCGGCGCTCTTTCAACACAAATTCGTCGAACTCACATTAGTTAGTAGTTAGGAATTAGAAATGAGGAATGAGTAGTTGTTTCATTCGGCATCAGAAGTTAACTCCTCACTTCTCACTCCTAACTCTTTAAAGTGAGAGCCAGTTGCCGATCATTGTCTTGCCCTCAGTGGTGAGGACACTCTCTGGATGGAACTGAATGCCGTGAATGTCATACTCCTTGTGACGAAGCGCCATGACCTGTCCTTCATCACTCTCGGCTGTTATCTCAAGGCATGAAGGGAAACCGTCCTTGCTAACTACCCATGAGTGGTAGCGCCCCATTGTGATGCGCTCTGGAAGTCCGGCAAAGATTGGGTCATTGCCAAACTGTGAGCCCTCAGTAGCTACACCATGGAATACATCAGAGAGGTTGGTGAGCTGTCCACCGAAGACCTCACCGATAGCCTGATGACCAAGACATACACCGAGCATAGGCTTTTTGCCAGCAAAGGTGCGGATGACATCGAGAAGGAGTCCTGCCTCTGATGGGATACCAGGACCAGGTGAGAGTACTATCTTGTCGAACTCAATATTATCGGCATTATCAATCAGAGCCTGAACCTCAGGCTGATCGTTACGATACACGGAAACCTCAGCGCCAAGTTCCTTGATAAGGTGCGCAAGGTTGTAGGTGAACGAGTCGTAGTTGTCTATGATTACTATTTTCATTTCTTCTATCTTTTAGTGCTATGCGACTGAGTCGCATAGAACAGGACTACATATCCTCAGCCATCATGATGGCCTTGCGGAGTGCGCCAAGTTTGTTGTTTACTTCCTGAAGCTCATACTCCTCATTACTCTTGGCAACGATGCCACCACCTGCCTGGAACCAGAGTTCACCATTACGGCTTACGAATGTGCGGATAGTGATAGCCTGATTGAGCGAACGATCGAAACCGATGAAGCCGATACAGCCACCATAGGCACCACGGTTGTGTGGCTCGAGTTCAGAGATGATCTGCATGGCACGTACCTTAGGAGCACCAGAGAGAGTTCCTGCAGGGAAGGTGTCGATGAATGCCTTGATTGGATCTGCGCCCTTGTCGAGAGTTCCGCTTACACGGCTCACGAGATGGATGACGTGTGAGTAGAACTGCATATCCTTGTAGAAATCCACATGAACGCCGTGGCAGTTGCGAGAAAGGTCGTTACGGGCAAGGTCAACGAGCATTACGTGCTCTGCATTCTCCTTAGGGTCATTACGAAGGTACTCAGCATTCTTACGATCCTGCTCAGCATTACCAGTACGCTTTGTTGTACCAGCAATCGGGTCGATATAGGCATTGTACTCATCACCCTTCTTCTCTATACGGCAATGTGTCTCAGGTGAAGAACCGAAGATACGGAAACCACCGAAGTCGAAATAGAAGAGATATGGTGAAGGGTTGATGCTTCGGAGAGCACGATAGAGTTTGAAGTCATCGCCCTCATACTTCTGCTTGAAACGACGTGCAAGCACGATCTGGAACACATCACCACGGAGGCAATGCTTGATGCCCTGACGGATGTTAGCCTTATGCTGCTCATCGGTGAGAGTTGAGGTGTAATCGCCAACCGGGTGGAATCCGTAGGCACGAATCTGACGGTTGTTGATATCCTTCTCAAGCACATCGAGGTCGTCAGACTCACCTTCAGTAAGGAGCTCGATGATGATCATCTCGTTACGGAAATGGTCGAATACGATAACATCCTTATAGAGGATATAGAGAAGGTCAGGCGCATCATTCTTAGCCTGAGTCTCATCCTTCACGTTGATATTCTCGAAATAGCGTACGGCATTGAATGAGGTATAGCCGAAGAGACCACAGCACTCGCTATTCTCACCCTCGATATTGAAAGATGAGAGGAAATCGTTGATGAGCTGAGCCGAACCGTATTCCTTGGTTATCTCATGCTGCACCTGAGTACCATCAGGATATTTGCACACACCCATTCCGTGCTCGATAGACACACTTCCTATAGGGTGTACGCCGATGAAAGAGCGTGAGTTCTCGCCACCGTGGTAGTCAGAACACTCCATAAGAGCCGACATTGGATAGTCGTCACGTATCTTCATATATGCAGATACCGGAGTATTCAGGTCTCCGAGTATCTTCTTTGAAGCGGTTTTGTACTTATACATGGAAAATTCAACCCCTTTCTGCCCTACGGGCATCTTTCCCCATAAAGGGGCAAGAGGCTGGCGCGATTGGCCATTCACCGAAAGGTTAATTAAAACTTAATACTATGATAATAATAACCGAGCCCGCCATAACGCGCTAGCCCCCTGCCCCTTTACGGGGAAGGGTGCCCACAGGGCGGGAAGGGGTCTTTACTGTATCTCGCTTGCGTGTGCAAGATATGTATCCAAATCCTTATCGCCACGACCAGAGACGGTGAGAACGACAACATCGTCCTTCTTGAACTGGTTGGCTACCTTAGGAAGGATAGCGAGGGCGTGAGCTGATTCGAGGGCTGGGATGATACCTTCCATGCGTGTGAGCTCGAAAGCAGCACGAAGAGCCTCATCATCATTAGCAGGAAGCACCTGAGCACGACCTGTCTCGAAGAGGTTGCAATGCATAGGACCAGTACCTGGGTAGTCAAGTCCGGCAGAGATAGAATATGGCTCAATGATCTGACCATCTTCAGTCTGCATCAACTTGATCTTTGAACCATGAAGAATACCAGTAGTACCAACCTGCATACTTGCAGCAGTCTTGTCGGTATCAACACCGAGACCACCAGCCTCACCAAGGATGATCTTCACGCGCTCATCATCAAGGTAGTGATAGATAGTGCCAGCAGCATTCGAACCACCACCTACGCAAGCCATGAGATAGTCAGGATAATCGCGACCAATCTTCTCCTCAAGCTGCCACTTGATCTCCTCAGAGATGACGCTCTGGAGTCTTGCAACCATTTCAGGATAAGGGTGTGGACCTACGGTTGAACCGATGATATAGAATGTATCTGATGGATTACAGCACCAATCGCGGATAGCCTCGTTGGTACCATCCTTAAGAGTCTTGTTACCGCTCTGAACTGGTACTACGGTAGCACCGAGCATCTTCATGCGCTCTACATTTACGTGCTGACGCTGAACATCGAGAGCACCCATATAAACGGTACATGGCATATCCATGAGGGCACATGCAGTAGCAGTAGCCACACCATGCTGACCTGCACCTGTCTCAGCGATGATACGTGTCTTACCCATCTTCTTAGCGATAAGAATCTGACCAAGCGCATTGTTAATCTTATGTGCACCTGTATGGTTGAGATCCTCACGCTTGAGATAGAGCTGACATCCGTACTTCTCACTCATGCGCTTTGCATAATAAAGAGGTGAAGGGCGACCTACATAGTCACGGAGAAGAGCGTGATACTCTTTCTTGAACTCCTCACTCTCGATGATTGGGAGGTACGCATTCTTAAGGTCCTCCACGGTCTTGTATAATATCTCAGGGATATAGGCACCACCGTAGTTGCCATAGAATCCCAGGTCGTTAACTGTGTATTTACTCATAATAGATAGACCCACCCCCTAACCCCTCCCATAAAGGGAGGGGAGTAGTTACTACTCTTTATTTGCGGGGGGTACGCTTTTTATTTTTGACTTCTTATTTATTACTTTTTATCTTCATATCAGACCTTCCCTTTAAGACAGAAATACTATCTACTCCCCTCCCTCTATGGGAGGGGCTGGGGGTGGGTCTTTTTTTACTTTGACAACGCCTCGAACAAATTATCCAAAGCCTTATCCGCGTTACCCTCAGCCTCATTGAGAAGAGTAACGAACTTACTACCGATGATAGCACCTGCAGCATTTGCCTGAGAAGACTCGAGAGTCTGCTTGTTACTGATACCGAAACCAATCATACGAGGGTTGCGGAGGTTCATGCCGTTGATACGCTGGAAGTACTCCTGCTTGGCATCGTCGAATGACTTCTGAGCACCTGTTGTGCTTGCAGAAGAAACCATATAGACAAAGCCATCGGTGTTATCGTCGATGAAGCGAATACGCTCTTCAGAAGTCTCAGGAGTAATGAGCATGATGATACGGATATCGTACTTGTCAGCGATTGGCTTCACCTGCTCCATATAATCCTTGAAAGGAAGGTCAGGAATGATAGCACCACTTACGCCACACTCTACGCAACTCTTGCAGAACTCCTCAATGCCATACTGCATCATCACGTTGAGATAACCCATGAGCACGAGAGGAATCTTAACTTCATCCTTGATAGCCTTGAGCTGTGAGAAGAGGAGACGGAGAGACATACCATTGCGAAGTGCACGTGTAGCAGCATCCTGAATAACAGGACCGTCAGCCATTGGGTCGCTGAAAGGAATGCCGACCTCAATCATATCAATGCCATGACGCTCCATTGACTTAATCACATCACCTGTTCCCTCGAGTGTAGGACATCCTGCACAGAAGTAGAGAGAAAGGATCTTACGGTCTTTTGCCGAAGCAAATAATTGGTTTATCTTATTCATTGATTGTATTTACTATTTTTCTATTTACTATTTACAATTTATTTACTATTTCAGATATTTACTATTTAGTTTCTATCTGAGAGAGCTAACAAACATCCTCAGCTTGTCAGCATCCTTAAGTGCTGGCTCTATCTCGAACTTTGAGTTGAGGTCGATTCCTACGCACATAGGGTGATTGAAAGCCTTGACGCGCTCAACATCATCCGGTCCGATACCCCCTGAGAGAATGAAAGGAATATTACCATCATACTCGTCGAGCACCGACCAGTCGAATTGCTCACCACTACCACCGACACACTTACACTTAGTATCGAAAAGCAGCATATCTGCATGTCCTTCGTACTCACGCCATCGCTTAACATCATCAGCTTCGCGGATGCTCAGCGCCTTGATGATCTTGATGTCTGGAGCAATGTCGGGGATAAGCGTTGCCTTGAGGTTGTCTATCATAACCGGCGACTCATTACCATGCAGCTGCACATAGTCAAGCTTGAAGTTATAGACGCGGGTCACGATATTCTGAGGCATGTCGTCAACGAACACACCGACATACTTGATGTCAGCCTGCTTACCGTCAAGCATATCATTGCTCACACGATCAGGAATGATACCAGCTCGTGAGGATATCTGACTGACATATCTCGGACTCTTTGGCCAGAAGATGAAGCCCATCAGATTTATTCCTAACTTTGACACCTCAGCGATATTCTGAGGATCACGCATTCCACATACCTTTATCAACATAAATTATAAAATTAAGAATTAAAAAGTAAAAAGTATGATTACACTTTAAAGCGTATGCCTTTTTGTTAAGTAATTTCCGTGAATGCCCATCCACAAGAAATACTAACCATACTTTTTATTTTTTACTTTATATCTTTTACTTCACAACTTCTCTTATGAACTCTCCGAGAGCAGCACCTGGGTCTTCGGTCTTCATGAAGTTCTCACCAATGAGGAAGCCATTGAAGCCTGCCTGACGAAGCTCACGAACCGTCTGAGGGTTAGAGATTCCGCTCTCACTTACCTTGCACGCATCCTTTGGAAGGAGTTCTGCCAAGCGGAATGAGTTCTCTACCTTTGTAATGAATGTACCGAGGTTACGGTTGTTGATACCGCACATATCAGGGCCGAGCTCCACGTACTCAAGTTCCGGTTCGCTATGCATCTCGAGAAGAACCTCAAGCTGAAGGTCGTGTGCCTTCTGAAGAAGATCCTTGCACTCGCTCTTCGTGAGATCAGCAGCGATGAGCAATACGGCAGAAGCGCCACAAAGGCGAGCCTGATAAAGCTGATACTCATCGATAACGAAGTTCTTATAGAGGATAGGAATCTCAACGCCCGACTCACGAGCTATCTCGATGAATCTGTCGTAACCGCCAAAGTATTGTGTATCAGTAAGAATACTCAAAGCCGAAGCACCATTCTGCTGATAAGCGAGAGGAATGATTTCAGGCTTACCTTCTTCCTTTATCCATCCCTTTGAAGGTGACTTACGCTTGAACTCAGAGATGATACCAGAATCTGATGCCATCAAAGCACCTCGCATAGAAGGTACCGCAGCACCTTCATCCATTACCTTCTCTACCTTTGCCACAATATCGCGATAAGAGAGCTGCTGCTTGAACTGCTCAACCTCTATTCGCTTGTGTGCTATTATCTCGTCTAAAATATCTGCCATAAATATCTACCCCTTTCTGCCCTGCGGGCATCTTTCCCCGTAAAGGGGCAAGAGGCTGGCGCATGATAGCCATTCGCCGAAAGGTATTTGTTTAATTTTTAATTCTTACCCCATCACTAAACCGCCACAATGCGCTAGCTCCCTGCCCCTTCACGGGGAAGGGTGCCCGCAGGGCGGGAAGGGGTCCTAACTATTTACCTCAATAAACTTCTTCAATGCAGCCAATGCCTTACCGCTCTCGATACTCTCCTTAGCCTTGGCAACACACTCCTCGATCGGCATCTTACCAGCCTCAAGGATCTGGATAGCGAAGGCAGCATTCACGATAACAACATTCTTCTGATCCTCGGTTGCTGTGTTCTCGAGAACAGAATCAAAGATCTTCATAGCCTCTTCCTTAGTGTTACCGCCATAGATTGACTCAGGCTTAACGAGTGGCATCTTGAGATCATTTGGAGAGAAAATCTTCTCGTAGTTATTTGTTGTAACCTTGAAGTTGCTTGTGAGCGAAATCTCATCATATCCATCGATAGAGTTCTCGATACCATAGTCAACACCAAGCTTCTGATACACACTATTATATAGGCGCATCTGGTCGAGGTTTGCCACACCGAGAAGCTGGCACTTAGGCTGACTTGGGTTTACGATAGGACCAAGGAGATTGAATACTGTTGGGAACTCCACAGCCTTACGGATTGGACCAACGAACTTCATAGCACGAGCGAACAATGGTGCATGGAGATAAACGATGCCTGACTCATTGATAGAACGGTTGAGCTGGTCGAGGTCGTTAGTGAACTTAACTCCGTGACCTTCAATGACATTACTTGCACCACTAACTGATGTAGCAGCCACATTACCGTGCTTTGCCACCTTATAGCCAGCACCAGCAACTACAAAACAAGCACATGTAGAGATGTTGAAGGTATTCTTCTGATCACCACCAGTACCTACGATGTCGATATAGCGCTCTGCATCGAGAAGAGCAGGAACACCTGTCTCGAGGATTCCGTCGCGGAAACCAAGAAGTTCATCAACTGTGATACCACGCATCTGCAGACAAGCAAGAAGAGCTGTGATCTGTGCATCATTAATCTCCTGACGTGTGATAGCCAGAAGAATCTGTCTCATTTCCTCACGCGAGAGAACCTCATGCTGGAGAACTCGCGCCAATATTTCCTTCATTACCATGGGCTAATATCTTTTTTATTATTATTGTTTCTTGTTAGAAGAACTCATGAAATTTTCACGAGAAGAGGGCCTGTCGCGTTTGCGACAGACCCTCTTTTTAATTTCTATATACTTGACGAGTACATATACGGTCTTAGCAACTCACGACTTATTCAAATCTCGAGCTACGCCACCACCAATATGTACGAACGTTTTGTTTCATGCTGCAAAAGTACACAAATAATTTGAATCTACAAACTTTTTGTTATGTTTTTTCATTTTTTTCTTACAAAAAACCGTAACACAGCAAAAATACGCCTCATTTTTTGGATATTACGCTAATATTCTGTACCTTTGCATTTCTTTTCGACACATTATTAATAAATATGTCGTTTCAAAGATCTAAAGTTGAAGATCCGCTGATCTAAGGGGGTAAACTCAGTGAACCTCCGTTCCAAGTCCGCTATATAATGGGACTTTCACTGAGTTTACCCCCTATTCATAGCGGAAGATCAACGAAAGAAGATAAGCCTAACCGAAAGAAGATAAGCCTAACTTCAAGGCTTTGGCAAAAAATAGTAAAGTTGTAAATTGTAAAAATAGTAAATCAAATTGATTTCAGTAGAAGGATTAACAGTGGAGTTTGGCGTAAAGCCGTTGTTTCTTGACGCGAGTTTCGTAGTCAACGATCGTGATCGTATCGCCCTTGTGGGTAAGAACGGTGCAGGAAAGTCCACTATGCTAAAGATATTGTGCGGCAAGCAGGCACCAACATCAGGAACCGTTGCCGTGCCTAACGACTACACCATAGGCTATCTGCCTCAGGTGATGATTCTTCAGGATGACACCACCGTGCGCGAAGAGGCAAGAAAGGCATTCGCAAAGATCACCCTGCTCAAGGAAAAGATTGACAAGCTCAATCAGGAACTGGCTGAGAGAACCGATTATGAGTCGGAGTCGTACATGGCTCTCGTGGAGAAATTCACTCAGGAGCACGACCGCTACATGATGATGGGTGGCGATAACTATGAGGCAGAGATTGAGCGCACTCTTACAGGTCTTGGTTTCCTCAGAACAGACTTCGACCGCCCAACAAACGAGTTCTCCGGTGGATGGCGTATGCGAATCGAGTTGGCAAAGATTCTGCTTCAGAAGCCTGATGTGCTTCTTCTCGACGAGCCAACCAACCACCTCGACATCGAGTCAATACAATGGCTTGAGCAGCAGCTTTCGCAGAGTTCACGTGCCGTTGTGCTTGTGAGTCACGACCGTGCTTTCATCAATAACGTAACCAATCGCACACTTGAGATTTCATGTGGAAAGGTTATCGATTATAAGGTAAAGTATGACGAATACGTAAAACTTCGTGCAGAGCGTCGTGAGCAGCAGATTCGTGCATACGAGAATCAGCAGAAGGAGATTGCCGATACAAAGGCATTCATCGAGCGTTTCCGCTATCAGGCAACAAAGGCTGTTCAGGTTCAGCAGAGAATCCGTCAGCTGGAGAAGATTGTGCCTATAGAGATAGATGAGGTGGATAACTCATCACTTCACCTTAAGTTCCCACCTTGCCTTCGTTCAGGCGACTATCCAGTCATCTGCGATCAGGTGGCAAAGAACTATGGTGAGCATCAAGTCTTCGCTAATGTCGATATGATGATTAAGCGAGGCGAGAAGGTGGCTTTCGTGGGTAAGAATGGTGAGGGTAAGTCAACTCTCGTGAAGTGTATCATGAATGAGATTGGCTTTAATGGCACTCTGAAGGTTGGGCACAACACCCAGATCGGTTACTTCGCGCAGAATCAGGCACAGCTTCTCGATGAGAACCTCACGGTGTTCGAGACAATCGACAATGTGGCAAAGGGCGAGATACGACTGAAGATAAAGGATATCCTCGGTGCGTTCATGTTTGGTGGTGAGGCTTCTGACAAGTATGTCAAGGTACTCTCTGGAGGTGAGCGTTCACGTCTGGCAATGATAAGACTTCTTCTTGAGCCAGTCAATTTCCTCATTCTCGACGAGCCTACCAACCACCTCGACATGCAGTCGAAGGATGTGTTGAAGGAGGCTATCCGTGCCTTCGATGGTACAGCTATCATCGTGAGCCACGACCGTGACTTCCTCGATGGACTTGTGGATAAGGTCTATGAGTTTGGTGGTGGTAAGGTACGCGAGCATCTCGGAGGTATCTATGAGTATCTTCGTTTCCATAATGCAGAGACGATAGAAGAGGCGACGGCCTCTCCCTCCGCCCTCCCCCGTAGGGAGGGAACCGCTAACGCAAGTATGGAGGCAAAGAACGATTCATCGTCTAAAGACAGCAACCTCTCATACGCTGAGCGCAAGGAGCAGCAGAAGAAGATCAACAAGATTCAGAAGCAGATCAAGGCTTGTGAGCAGAATATTGAGCAGCTTGAGGCTAAGCTCGATGAACTCAGCAAGAAACTTGAAGATCCTGCCAATGCTTCAGACATGAAACTCGTGAATCAATACACCGAGACTCAGGAGGCTCTCAACAAGGAAATGGAGACTTGGGAAGAGCTCAGCTTGGAATTGGAAAGTTAAAAACTTAAACTCCTAATAACATAAAATTATACTTTGGTTATTATGAAATTAAAAAACATCATAACAATGGCAATGATTACCTCTATGCCTTTGGCAACAATGGCACAAGATAAGGTTCTTGGTGCAGGCGTAAAGGCTGAGAATATGGATCTCAGCATCAAGCCTGGCGATGATTTCTATCGTTACGCTTGTGGCGGTTGGATGAAGAATAATCCTCTTCCTGCTGCTTACTCTCGCTATGGTAGTTTCGACAAGCTCGGCGAGAACAACAGCAAGCGCATCAACTCTATTCTCACAGAACTTTCAAAGAAGCAGAACACAAGTGGTTCTCTTGAGCAGAAGATAGGCGACCTCTACAACCTCGCAATGGACTCTGTTCGTCGCAACAAGGAAGGTGTTGCTCCTTTAATGCCTTTCATCAACAAACTTGAGGAGGCAAAGTCATTGGAGGATCTAATGAATCATGTCTATAGCCAATGCCAGTATGGTGATGGCTTCATCGCTCACTTCGGCTTTGGTGCTGACGAGAAGGATTCTAAGAACAACATCTTCGAGATCTATCAGGGTGGACTTTCACTCGGACAGCGTGAATACTATGTGAACAAGGATTCTGCTAACGTAGCCCTTATGGATGCCTACCGCAAGCACATAGTAAACATGTTCAAGTTGTTCGGTTTCTCTGAGGATAAAGCAAAGAAGCGCATGGAGCGTGTCATCAAACTCGAAACTCGTATTGCGGAGTTCTCACTCTCACGTACCGAACTTCGTGATGTGGAGAAGAACTACAACAAGATGTCGTTCTATGAGTTCAAGGCACAATATCCTTACTTCCCTCTCGATGAACTTCTCAAGGCAGAGGGCATCGATAAGAAATATGTTGAGAAACTCGTTCTCGGTCAGCCAAAGTTCATGGCTGGTTTGAATGAGATGATTAAGAATATGGATTTGGAGGATCTTCGTGCTAAGTTGGAGTGGGATATCATCGATGATGCCTCTTCACTTCTCAGCGATGCCGTTGCTGAAGAGTCTTTCGATTTCAATGGTCGTGTGAAGAGTGGTCGTCAGGAAGATTATCCTCGTTGGCGTAAGGCTACATCACTTGTTCAGAACATTCTCGGCGAACCTCTCGGCAAGATTTATTGCGAGCGTTACTTCCCAGCATCAAGCAAGGAGAGAATGACTCAGCTTGTTAAGAATCTTCAGATTGCACTTGGTGAGCGTATCGATGCTCAGGAATGGATGACTCCTGCAACAAAGAAGGTAGCTCATGAGAAGCTTGATGCCTTCTATGTGAAGATTGGTTATCCAGATAAATGGAAGGATTATTCAGGTCTTACAATAGATCCAAGCAAATCACTCTACGATAATCTTCTTGCAGCCGCAAAGTTCCGTCATAAGCAGAACTTAGAAGAAAGAGTGGGTAAGCCAGTTAATCGCGATGAGTGGCACATGACTCCTCAGACAGTAAACGCATACTATAACCCAACAACGAATGAGATCTGCTTCCCTGCTGGTATCCTGCAGTATCCTTTCTTCGATCCTGAGGCGGATGATGCATTCAACTATGGTGCTATCGGTGTTGTCATCGGTCATGAGATGACTCACGGCTTTGATGATCAGGGCTCACACTTCGACAAGGACGGCAACATGTCTGACTGGTGGACAAAGGAGGACGTAGAGAACTTCAAGAAACTTGGTGACCAGTATGCTGAATTCTTCTCTCAGATAGAGGTACTTCCAGGACTCAATGCCAATGGTCGCATGACTCTCGGCGAGAACCTTGCTGACCACGGAGGTCTTCAGGTGGCTTATCAGGCATTCAAGAATGCAGAGAAGCAGAATGCAAAGGCAAACCCAGAAGTAGCCAAGGCAAACTCAGGTGAGAAGATTGGTCTTACAGCCGACCAGCGTTTCTTCTGCGCATACTCAGGTGTCTGGGGACAGAACATTACAGAGAAGGAAATTCGCAACCGACTTCTCAACGATGTTCACTCACAAGGTGAATGGCGTGTGAAGGGTGCTCTCCCTCATATCAACGCATGGTATGACGCATTCCAGATCAAACAAGGCGACAAGCTCTATCTCGAGCCAGAGAAGAGATTGAAGCTTTGGTAAAACAAAACTCGTAAACTCATTTTATTTAGTGAAGAGTTAAGAGTGAAAAGTGAAGAATTCAAGTTAGTATTGCAATTCTGCACTCAATCAAGAGTAATTTTCATTCTTCACTTTTCACTCTTCACTATTAACTATTTCAGGTCTTTATGCCATTAAGATTACCAGATAAACTTCCTGCAATAGATATCCTCAAAGGTGAGAATATCTTTGTGATTGACGAGACAAGAGGACATTCGCAAGACATACGTCCTCTTCGAATCGTCATACTCAATCTCATGCCTATCAAGGTAACGACAGAAACCGATCTTATCCGTTTGCTGTCGAACACTCCTCTTCAGATTGACATCACCTTCATGAAACTGAAGAGCCACACTTCAAAGAACACCCCAATAGAGCACATGATGATGTTCTACCGCGATTTCGATGAACTGAAAGACGAGAAATTCGATGGTATGATCATCACGGGTGCACCTGTTGAGAATATGGCATTTGAGGAAGTGAACTATTGGGATGAGATAACATCTATCTTCGACTGGAGCCGCACACACGTTACATCTACCATGTACATCTGTTGGGCAGCTCAGGCAGGATTGTATCATCACTTCGGAATACAGAAGCATCTGCTCGACAAGAAGATGTTCGGTATCTTCCGTCAGCATTGTGTCCGTAAGGAGAGATACCCAATCTTCCGCGGATTCGATGATACATTCTTCATGCCTCATTCTCGTCATACTGAGGTATATCGTGAGGATATCATCGCTTCTCACGATGTCACCCTTATTGCAGAGTCACCAGAGTCAGGAGTAAGTATGGCTATGGCTCGTCGTGGTCGTGAGTTCTTCATCACAGGTCACATGGAGTACAACCCAGAGACTCTTCACAATGAGTACATGCGCGACAAGGACAAGCGTGATGACGTTGAGATGCCAAAGAACTATTATAAGGATGACAACCCTAAGAAGGGACCTATGGTAACATGGCGTGCTCATGCTAATCTGCTGTTCCAGAACTGGATTAACTATTACGTCTATCAGAAGACTCCTTTCGATATCAGGAAGATTAAGTAAAGCTTCTCCCCCCGCCCTCCCCCATAGGGAGGGAGCCGGAACGCGGAAGGCAACAAATAATAAATAGCAAAAAAAGAAATCCCCATAGCCGAATCGGCACCCTCCCTATAAGGGAAGGCGGGGAGAGAGGCCAATGAAAACTCTTGAATTATTAGCCCCAGCCAAGAATCTTGAATGCGGTATAGCGGC
The DNA here is from genome assembly GCA_002317355.1 of Prevotellaceae bacterium UBA1710. Classification (GTDB taxonomy): domain Bacteria; phylum Bacteroidota; class Bacteroidia; order Bacteroidales; family Bacteroidaceae; genus Prevotella. The sequence goes on from DCJC01000046.1 coordinate 19,335, forward strand.
CATTGATCATGGTGCTGATGCTGTTTACATCGGAGCCCAGCGCTTTGGTGCGCGTGCTGCTGCAGGCAATTCCGTTGAGGATATTGCCACATTATGCCAGTACGCTCATCAGTTTGGTGCCAAGGTCTTCGTTACCGTAAACACCATCATCTATGACAACGAACTTGAAGACACCCTTCAACTTGTTGACGAACTGGATAAGATTGATGTTGATGCCATTCTCGTTCAGGATATGGGACTTTTCTCTCTTCTAAAGCAAAGGAAAGAGCCTCTGCATTGCGAACTTCATGCCTCAACACAGACAGATAACCGTACGGCAGAGAAAGTGAAATGGCTCTTCAACCAAGGCTTTGACAGAGTGGTTCTTGCAAGGGAATTGAGTATCGAAGAGATACACAATATCCATACCGCCCTTATCGGACAGGCTCCCTCCCTCGGGAGGGCGGGGGATGGGGTCTTCCCTCTCGAGGTCTTTGTTCATGGTGCCTTGTGCGTATCTTATTCCGGACAATGCTATGCCTCTCACTATTGCTTCCAGCGTTCTGCCAATAGAGGAGAATGTGCCCAGTTCTGCCGTCTTGCATTCACCTTGAAGGATGCTAACGGCAAGATTCTTGAGAGCGAGCGCCATCTGCTCTCACTAAGAGATATGGCTCAGATCAATAACCTTGAGAAGCTTGCTGATGCTGGTGCTTCGTCATTCAAGATTGAAGGCCGACTTAAGGATGTTGATTATGTGAAGAACATCACAGCAGCATATAGCGAGGCTCTCAACGAGGTAGTAAGACGCAATCCAGAGAAGTACAGACGTGCTTCCTTCGGAAAATGCACATACACTTTCACACCAAACATACAGAAGTCATTCAACCGAGGTTTCACCACCTATTTCGCTGAAGGAAGAAAGCAAGGACTCGTTTCATTCGACACCCCAAAGGCGATGGGTGAACCAGTAGGTAAGGTAAAGGAGATAAGAGGTCATTCCTTCAATATCTCAACTACAACATCATTTGCTAATGGGGATGGATTATGTTATTTAGCCTCTGATGGTCTTGTTGGCTTCAGAGTGAATAAGGTAGAAGGGAACCGAATCTTCCCTCTTCGTATGCCAGAGTCGCTAAAACCTGGTACCATGCTTTTCCGTAATCTCGATCAAGCATTCACAACACTTCTCTCCAAGCCATCAAGTGAGCGTAAGATAGATGTCGAGTTTGACATCTACGAACAAGACGGAGCCCTCACCCTCTCAGCAACTGACGAACTTGGCCGCAGGGCAACGATACAATCAGATTGCGAACTCCAACCTGCATCTAAGCCGCAGGAAGATAATATCCGTAAGCAGCTATCGAAACTTGGTGGCACTATCTACCAATGTTCGGATATTAAGATTGAGACCGAAGCCTTCATACCAAGTAGCGTACTCGCTACTATGCGAAGAGAGATTGTTGAGAAGCTGAAGGAGCAAAGCATCATTCCAAGCAGAAAAGAAAACAGCAATAACATAAGTGCTTCTGCACCAGAATATCCTGCACCTTACTTATACAATGCCTCAAACAGCAAGGCGCAAAACTTCTACAAGAAACAAAATGTAAATGCAGACTCTTTCGAAATGCCTTTGAGCAATCCGGCTCCCTCCCTCGGGAGGGCGGGGGGTGGGGCCACCGCTCTCCTCATGCAATGCCGTTATTGCCTTCGCAACGAGATGGGGTTCTGCACGAAATCCGGAAAACGTGCTCCATGGAAAGAGCCTCTCACAATATCAATTTCAGACGGTCGTGAGTTCCAACTTCAGTTCGACTGTAAGAATTGTCAGATGAATGTAATAACCAAATAATTGAAAAAAACGAGATACATATTTATCCTACTGAGCATCTTCATCTGCTCACTCACTTCCTGCTATCGTGATTCTTCCACAATCAATGAGCAGGAAGAGAAGCATGATGCCCTTGTGAAAGGCGATACCCTTACGCAGGAGCAACAAGATTCTATCTCTTTCTATTCAACTCATCACTTTACAGAAGGCTACAACTTTCAGGTCTATAAAGACTCAATCTCACTACTCATCCAACAACCAGAAGAGATGATTTCGCAGATGGAGATAGATACCTTCGCCGTTTACAAGGATCATCATGTAGTGGTTGGAGATATCCGTATCTTACCACAAGATAGCATCGACTCTGTGTGGGTACAACTCGCTACAGACGAAGGACGATGGGGATGGATTCACGAGACAGAACTACTTCCACGTGTAGTGCCTGTAGATCCGATCTCACAGGCAATCATGTTCTTCTCCGATTCACACATCATCCTATCACTCATCATTGTTGTGCTGATAGGATTGGCATACGTTCTACGCCACATCTACCGCAGGAATGCGCCGATAGTTCACTTCCGTGATATCTCCTCATTCTACCCTACCCTGCTATGCCTTATCGTGGCAATAGCAGCAACATTCTATGCTTCGGTACAAATGTTTGCACCAGAGACATGGAGACACTTCTACTATCATCCCACTCTGAATCCCTTCCAAGTCCCAATCATCCTCTCTATCTTTATGTCTTCTGTATGGGCTATGGCGATAGTGTTTATAGCTGCAGTAGATGATGTGAAGCGCAATCTTGAGTTTGGTGACACCATTCTTTATATTTCAGGAATGATAGGTGTATGTGCCATCAACTATATTATATTCAGCATCACCACACTCAATTACGTAGGATATCCACTTCTTGTGGCATACTGCTATTTCGCTATAAAGCGCTATTACGTAAAATCACGCAAACAATACATCTGCGGCAACTGTGGCCATAGACTTTCAAAGAAAGGAAAATGTCCTGCATGTGGTACGATTAACGATTAAAAACAAAATGAAGTATATAAAAACGATACTCCCTATATTCGTTCTGATAACAACATTGTTCCTTTCATGCGAAAAGGAAAACAATGATAAAGAACCATCTCCAAAAAGTAAGACCGTGCTCATTTATATGTGTGCAGAAAACACACTCGGCACCAACTATATGAGAGATCCGGTAACACAAAAGAATATGACATTCTATGAATGCGATTCAGCAGAGATTGTACGTGGAGCAACTAAACTTCCAGAGAACGTGAACCTGATTGTATTTGCCGACAAAAGTAGCAAGAATGTGAAACCTTTTATTGCAAAGGTTGACAAAAAAGGTTGGCATATTGTGAAGTCATACGACAAGGACTGGTACGCTACCGACAAGAAGTTTATGTCTGAGGTTATCAACTGGACTGTCACAAAGTTCCCAGCCACTTCATATGCTATGGCATTCTGGGGACATGGCAATGGTTGGATGATAATGCCAGAAAGCCAAACAACGATTACTAATGCAAAGGCGAAACGTAAGGCATACGGAACTGATACAGGCAAAGATAATAATGATGGTGGTGACGGATATGAGAAATACATCAATATCCCGGAACTTGCTGAGGTCCTTTCCAAAGCGCCTCACCTTGACTACATATTTTTCGACTGCTGTCAGATGATGGGGGCAGAAGTAGCTTACGAACTACGTAATGTATGCGATTATATTATTGGTTCTCCTGCAGAAATTCCAGGTTTTGGTGCACCTTATGAGTATGTTGTACCTGACCTATTTACTGACAAAGAGCATGTAGGACAAGTCATCGTAGATGATTACATAAAATACAACAATTTCTCAGATGTAGGTGGTCAACCTCTCTCGGTAGTAAAGACAAGCAATATGGAAAACCTTCTTATAGCCACGAATAATTGCATCGACACTATCATGGCGCACTATCCATATCCACAGAATCTACCTCTCTACGACATCATCTATTATGGTATGAATTCACCTTCCGCCAGACAACCAATTTTCTATGATCTGCGAAACGTGATGCGAAAGTATTTATGTGAGAGTGATTTCAAGGCTTGGGATGAAACATTCCAGAAAACCGTTGTATATTCCGTTTTCCCGAAAGATATCAAGCAAACTGGAATGCCAGATTGGAATAGTGTAGAACTGACCTCCAACATATATTTCAGAAGTTTCACAATGAACAAAGAGAACTATGGAGGTCTTTCCATGTTCTTCCCACAAACATATTATTCTAACGCAGATTCCAGATACCTCAACCTGAATGTAAGCATAAAAAACTTACAATGGAATACGATTATTGATTGGACCAGATATAATTGGGAATGATTTGGTAATTGTCCAATTGTAAATTGTCAACTTGTGAAATGAAACATGTTTTTCTCGCAGGTGTTCGTGATGGAATACCTATAGCATTAGGATATTATGCCGTAGCCTTCTCACTCGGTATCATAGCAGGCAATGTAGGATTGGATGCCTTCATGGGTTTCTTTGCCTCATTCTTCACCCGCGCTTCTGCAGGTGAATACGCAGGCTATACCCTTGCTGGAGCTCAGGCTGCCTATATTGAGGTTATAGGAATGAGTTTGATAGCCAACCTTCGCTATCTGCTTATGAGTACCGCCCTGACACAGAAATTCCATCCAGAAACTTCCCTCTTCAAAAGAACACTCACATCTGCATGTATCACGGATGAGATATTCGGAATCTCTATTGCTTACAAAGGCTACCTCGAACCAAGATACACATTAGGGGCAGCAGCAATCTCCACTCCTGCATGGGCATTAGGATGTATGTCAGGTATAATAGCAGGCAACATCCTTCCTACCAACATCGTCTCAGCTCTTAGTGTGGCACTCTATGGTATGTTCATTGCAATCATTATCCCACCGTCCAAGAAAGACAAAAACGTGGGAATTGCCGTTTGCTGTAGTTTTGCCCTCAGCGGAATATGTGCTATAATGCCAGTTATAAGTCAATGGAGTTCAGGTACTCGAACTATTTTGCTCACCATCATCATATCAGCGGTAGCAGCAATTATAAGACCGGTAAATTTACAAATGGACAATTGACAAATGGACAATTAGCTAAGGCAGAATGAATTTACTATTTAGCTATGTACTATTTACTATTTATGTACGATTTTGTTGATGTACTATTTTTATCAATCAAGGGAGCAACATCAAATAGTAAATGGACGCAACAAGCAGGAAATAGTAAATAAATAGTAAATAGTAAATTGTCAAATAGTAAATTTAAAAAAAACAAATATGTCCCATCTCTGGATCTACATATTTCTGATGATAGCGGTGACAAACCTCATACGCATCATCCCACCATTGCTTATTCACGGACAGATTCGTAATAAGTTTCTACGTAGTTTCCTTTACTACGTGCCTTACGTAACTCTTGCCGTTATGACATTCCCAGCCATTACAGAAGCTACTTCATCACCATTAGCTGGTGCTTTAGCTCTCGTTCTCGGTATCATTGCTGCATGGTTTGGATTAGGACTATTCCCTGTATCAATAATATGCTGTGTGGTGGTACTGATAGCGGAGTATTTTACAATTTGATGATTTACAATTGGACAATTAACATCTCAATGAAAAATTGTCCAATTGTAAATCGACCATTTGTAAATCCTAAAGGTTTCTAATTTTCCACTCCTGTGGATAAAGATTGTTGGCACGATTACCTATATTCTTTACAAAGCCAAGAGGATGACCTTGGTAGGTTACAACAACAAAGCCTTTAGGCACATCACTATTGAGTACGATAGCCTCATGATGCAAATATTTTAAAGCATCTTCCTTTGAAAGTTCAGCAAATGGATATTTATCCTTTGGCAAATTTGTCAAAAGAGCCTCAGCATGAGCAGGAATGATATTCTTACCTTTCTGAGTTCCAACAGGATGACCATCAGACATAATCTTTAATGTGCCCTTTGACTTAAGATTTTGTTTCTCTGATGTCTTTCTCAATACAACCATAAACAAGCCTTCGCCCTTAGTAGTACCAGGGATAAAGCGATAGACTGGTCCAGCAAAACCCTCAAGCAAAGACCCCGTAATATTCCAATCCTTATTTATTTCTATCGGAATAATCTCTGCACCAAGATTCTCACAAATCCATTTCACATTCTCCTCATCCTCATGCAGATTGAAGGTGCAAGTGCTGTAAACAAGTACACCACCCTCATTTAAACAAGGCCATATATCCTCTATGATGCTACGCTGAAGAGCTGCACACTTCATTACATTCTGCAGACTCCACTCTCCTATAGCACCATAATCCTTACGGAACATTCCTTCACCAGAACAAGGCACATCACATACTATAAGGTCAAAGTCAAGCCCTGCTCTCTGATAGTCGATTGCATAGTTATTTGTAACAATGACATTGGGATGCCCTTGCTTCTGGATATTCTCCATAAGGATATTTGCCCTTCTGCGATCAGGTTCATTGCTATAAAGAACACATTCATCAGGCAAAAAAGCACGAAGAAGCGTTGACTTTCCACCAGGAGCAGCACAAAGGTCAAGGACATGGCCTCTCCCCCCGCCCTCCCCAGTAGGGAGGGAGCCACCTTCTGCCAATTGCCTCAACACCTCATCAAGAAACATACTACCTGCTTCCTGAACATAATAGACACCAGCATGAAGTAATGGGTCAAGCGTGAAGTTCGGTCTCTCAGCAAGATAGAAGGCATTTCTACACCAAGGAACTGGAGTCTTCCCTATTTCTGGAAACAACTCTTCCTGAGCAACCTTGAAAGGATTCAACCTCACACTTACAGGCACACTTCCTTCGAAAGATGCAAGATAATTCTTCCATCTCTCCTCGCCAAACAGCTCTGACGTATATTCTACAAATTCCTTTGGTAGCATTTCTTTTAATGAAAAGTGAAAAATGAATTAAATGAAGAAAAAGAAAACACAAGTTAGCTCCGAACCTCGAAGAATTTGGTGGTTGAAGTATTTTTAATTTTTCATTTCACTACTTTTAATTATCTCAGAATTCGAAGAAGTCAAAGCCTTCGTCCCCTGAGGCATCCTCCGTCTTTGGCTTTGCCTTTGGAGGGTTCTTCATATTACCCTCTTCATCAAACATGTCGTAAGTGGTTCTGAGTACCTTGAACTCTGTTCTTCGGTTAAGGGCATTGGCAGTTTCCTGCTGATCAGGCTTCAGTTTCAAGATAAACTCCTCAGTCAGCACATCACCATCCTTAAGCCAAGGATAATGCTCTGCCACCTTCTTACGAATCTTCTTAGGATGCTCCTCACCATAGCCAACAGGGGTAAGTCTTTCGGCTGCAATACCTTTCTGTATGAGATAAGCGACTACAGATTCTGCACGTTTCTGCGACAGCACCTTGTTGTATTCCTCCGAACCACGATAGTCTGTATGAGCCGACAACTCAATAGTAATATTCGGATTCTCAGTAAGCATCAACACGAGCGAGTCGAGTGCAACTGTACTCTCAGGAAGAAGATCCGCCTTATTGAATACATAGAAGATATTATCAACCAATACAGGAGAAGAAATAGAAGCCAAAGGGAACTGTAAATCATGCACTACAGAAGTACTTGAACTATCAACATGCAGTTCCTCCTTGTGATTAAGGAATCCAGGACAACTGCCAAGCACAATATAGTCAACACCAGGAGTGGCAACATACTCAAACGAGCCATCACTCTTCACACCCATCGACTGATTAGTGCCATCACTACCAACAATTCTCACTACTCCACTAGTCAGTTCATAGCCATCCTGCTCGTAAATCCAACCACGAATAACCTGAACGACCTCTGGATTCTCAAATGAATAGATATGATCCCATCCACGAGCATCACCTCTGTTACTTGAGAAAAAGCCCTTATTCTGGTTTCCCTCAAAGGTAAGTCCGAAATCATCACCTTGTGAATTCAGCGGATAGCCTGGATGCGAGAGATGATACTTATTATCATCACCTGCCACAGCAATAAAGACATCAAGTCCACCCATACCTGGATGACCATCACTTGAGAAGTAGAAGTCACCATTAGGACGGAATGTTGGGAACATCTCATTACCTGGAGTATTGATAGGCTCACCAAGATTCTCCACACCAGCCATACCAGCAGAAGTGAGTCTTGTACGCCAAATATCCAAACCACCCTTACCACCAGGCATATCACTCACAAAGTAAAGCCATTCACCATCAGGCGAAATAGCAGGATGTGCGTATGAAGAAAGAGTATCATTGGTAATCTTCAATTCTGTAGCCTTACCCCAAGCTGCATCAGAACGTTGAGCTGTAGCTATTGTTGCACAACGAGGATACTGAGGATCGGTAGGGCATTGAGTAAGATACATCGTACTTCCGTCCGTAGAAAAACAGCAAGCGCCCTCATCATACTCAGTATTCAAACCGCTGACTATCTCCTGTGGTTTACCCCATTTGCCCTTGTCATCTTTGTCTGAAAAGAAAATATCACCAGGCTTAGCACCAGTTATACCACTCAACTCTTCTCCTTGAGCCTCGTTACGAGTAGAAGTGAAATAAAGACGGTCAAACTGATCACCTGCAAGCATAGGACTATAGTCAGCTCTACGACCATTGAGGGCATCCATCTTCTTCACCGTGTATGCAGAACCGTTTTTCTTCATCTCAGGAGCTGACTTTGCAGAAGCTATGCCATTCTTTACAAGAAGATTAAAGTCCGCCTGACTCATAGACTTCTTTGTAGCATCATCAGTCACACTACTATCCTTCAACTCCTCAAACTCCTTAAGTGCAGCCTTATACTCGCCATTCTTCAAGAGCAAACGAGCATAAGTAAGTCTGTCTTCTGGTTTTACCTGATTAAATCTGATGGCATTGCGATAGCAGGCCAAAGCCTTCATCGTACTACTCACACGAGCATAGCAAGTAGCAGCCTTCAAAGCACGCTGTCCACGAAGTTCACGCTCCTTAGGTGGTGTGTTAGAATAAGCCTTCTTGAATTGTTCAGCAGCATCATAATACTCACCAAGGGACAAGAACTTTTCACCCTTACGCATTGCATTCTCTGCCGCACAAGAGCACAGCATAAGCACAATGATAATACTAAAGAGTGAAAATAAAGACTTATTCATATCTTATTTATAACGTACACGCGCGAGAAATATTGCGAAAAAGAAGATTCCACACTACCAAATATGCATTGGAAGTGTGGAATCAAATATTTTTCATTTAGTGAAGTTCTCTTCTACAGTTTTCCAGAAGCTCTCCCCATCATCCAGACATGATTTTAAGAAATTATCCAATTCCTCAGTCTGTCCTATTGTATCTTTCTCGAGTGAATATCTGGTCAATACTTCCGAAATACCCGATTTATATATCTCAACAGGAGTTAGTCCTCTTGAAGTCAAAGCAGCAAACGAGCTACCAGCAAGATAAGAAACGAGAAGCACTGGTTTGTCAAGGAATATCTTCTCTGGCTCGCCTATCTTTATTGTGACATCAGGCGAAGCCATCGACCACTGAGTTATAAACCTAGCTGCATCATCCATGTACTCGTCTGTACTAAAATGTCTCAGGTAATATCTGCAACAAAACATTGCATCCAAGTTGTGCTCATGAGCCTCTTCCGCAGTATTAACAACAACAGAGTCAGGAACAAATCCAGATTCTATGCCTGTAGCAAAAACCGGTAATTCGCTAAACAATTCTTGAAAGCGTTTCTCTTCGTCCTTATGCCTTGAGAGCCAATCTGCATTAGAGATGTACTTGCTCTTTGAATTTTTCATTACCGAATGGCAGAAACACTCAAGCAATCCACTACGTTGCAGTTCTGCAAAGAAAGGACAGTATCCATCCTCGAATATATCACCTGCATAATTCACTGGTACAGGAGATTTTAGAGAATCAGGACATGCCAATGGAAGAACCTCACTAAACAGATCATAAAGACGACCATATTCCGAAGGCTCTTTCTTTAGAACCTCCTTCACCTTATTTAGGGTTTTAGTTGTACGAGGTCCTGTTTTTGGAGTGAGTTCCATATCTTTCCATGCAAGCAATTGAGGCTCTATCATATCAGCTGCTCCATCTGTTGCCATTGCAAATATCGCATAGCAACAAAAGGCATTTAGATAGTTTCCATATTTTTCCATCATAGCTCCCATGGTAGAAAGCGATCTTGCATGATAAGGCTTCAACCTCAATGACTCAATAAGACAATTAGCTAAATCGTCTTCCCATTCAGGAACTTTCTTTTTATTCTCGTCTGTCAACTTATACAACACAACAGCCTTGTTGTACCATATCTGCTGCACCAAGTCTGTGTTTGACACATCGACATCCTCCATAGCCTTATCGTAAGTCTCCAAAGCCTTCAACTGATCGCCTTCTTCATCCATTATGTTAGCGTATAAAAGATAGGCATGGCTAAAATCAAAATCTTTTGGAGCCTTCTTCATAAGCTTCTCAAGAAGTTTCTTTGCCTCTGACTTCTTATTCAGGGCATAAAGACTTAACGCCTTTTCCGACATGACAGGATAGAAATCAGACTTTAACTTCAAGACTTCATCATACTTCTTGATAGCATCATCATACTGTCCCTTGTCATGCAAGGCGAGGCCTTCATCCATAAGTGTCATCAACTTTTCATCTACGTCCTGTCCGAAAGCAAATGACATAGTGAACACCATCACCAGCAGAAATAATAATCTCTTGTGTTTCATTCTATAGTTTTTTTATTTGGACAATTTATAACATCACTTTACCTTTACAGCCTCCCGGAACAATCCATAGAGCGAGTCATTACGGATTATCATCCTGTCCTTCACCACGACATCCTTGAATGTCACAGCTTTCGGATTAGCCTTCAGAGCCTCCACCTCCGTCATCGTCAAACTGTCAAGCGTGAGTTCATACTCATTCTCCCCTATCTTCCCATGCTTTCCCTGAAGGAATGTGGCATCACCACTGAAGCCTAAGTCCTCCATAATCACAAACAGATCACGATAGGTATCCTCGGTAACGGTTGAGTCTGTCTTACGCACCTGCTCATATATCCATTTGCAGTATTTCTCACCATGGATAGTAAGTTGGAACTTACGCTTACCATACTTGAACTCATACTTCACATCATCGCCATACACCCTATTGTGGTATCTCTGATAGCCAATCATAGAGCAAGCATACATTATCACAGGCACGAGAAACGTATTGACAAGCAGCATATAGCCAATCCTCTTTGCCTTCTTCACAAAGACGAAAGGCATGGCAAGTACGAATGACACGAACACCGAACCAAGGATATAGTTCATTGCCGTCATTCCATTGGTCAGTTCATTAAAAATGAATATGTAGAGACCCGCAAGCAGATCTACTACGAGAATTACAAGTAAGATTTTTCTATAAGACATAATAAAGCATCTAATCACATGCAAAGGTAATCCTTTTTCACGACACCACCAAACAAATAGGAAATAAAGTTTTTTACGTTCAAAAAACATTCATTTATGCAGACTATAGAGACAACCCAATTCTCAAAGGAACGATGACTCTAAACTTCACTTTTGCTCTCATCAGGAAGAAACAACGCTGCATCCCCAATTCACCACCAATACAACTCCAATTCAACTCCGATTAAAATGGGATTTAATGGGACTTCAATGGGAGTTTAATGGGACTTTAATGGGACTTTGAGCGAAATTTCAGCGAAGCAGAATTGGATTCACATCAGCGGGACAAAGGACGAGAAAAAGAACAAAAACGATAGAAGGAAGGCAAATCCTCCATTAATCTTCCGATATGAAAAGGGGGTAAACTCAGTGAAGCTCCGTTCTATAAGCAGATATAGAGCAGAGGTTCACTGAGTTTACCCCCTAAGATAAGCGAAGGAAAAATCCCTTCGGTAACAAGTAACAGGTAACAATAAGAAAAAAATAGTGTGACTATCGCCACACCATTCTCAAGTATTCCTGTCCAAAGATATTTAGTGTGCCTTCTGTTTTGAATCCGAGACTACAATAGAGACGATAGGCATTTTTATTTTCCGGGTCACAGGCAAGGATAGGCAGAAGACCTTGACTACGGGCAATCTCTATGCCATGACGAAGCAATGCCGTACCAATGCCTCTGCCACGATATTCAGGAAGTACAGCAAGCGAGTCAAGGTAATACTCACCATCACGCGTCTCATCATCCATAGTGAATGGATCAAAGTCGAGAACATCTGGAGGTACGAGTTTGAAAGTACGCACCTTCACCTCATGATAGCCGTTGCCTGTATATGAGATAAGTCCAGCGACAGGCTTATCGTTAACCATATAGAGGCTTGCATTACGCCATGAGTAGAGAGTATCATCATGCTGACAGATGGCAACAAGATGATCTTCTGGCACTCGATGTTCTTCCATCATCGGAATTTCTACTGCCTCCATCATCACGGTGGCAACAAAGGCTGAGTCAGAATATTTGGCTGGGACAATCATTGATAAAAAAGACAGCCCCTCACCTATCCGCATGACGGGTGAGGGGCTGAGTTATGATTTTTTTAACTTACTTCTTTTTCTTAACGTTATAAGGTACGATACGGAACTTCTTCCAGTATTGTGCAACCTTATACTCATTGAGAGCTACACTTGGAATATGCAGTTCTGAATACACAGAGAATGTTGTATTGTCGATTGCTGGAGGAGTATCAGTCTTAAGGCGAACAGTAGCAATGTTTGAGCAACCTGCAAATGCACGACTCATGATACTTGTGTGACGACCATTGATTTCAACAGATGTGAGACCATTGCAAAGCATGAACGCACCACGACCAACAGAAATAACAGAACTTGGAATTGATATTGATGAAATACCATAGCACAATGCAAAAGCATTGTCACCAATAGTCTTGATAGAGTTAGGAATTGTAACAGCACTGAGACTCTGTATGCCATAGAATGCACAATTGCCAATACCAGTTACAGTGTTAGGAATGAGAGTACTCTTACAACCTGCTACAAGCATATTGTTTGCAGAAAGAATAATAGCATTACAACCGCCACGGCTGTCATAGTCCTCATTATCCTTTGCTACAACGATTGAAGTGAGAGCATTGCAAGCTGAGAATGCACCCATACCAATTTCCCGTACAGAACCAGGGATATTGATAGATGTGAGACCGTCGCAACCAGAGAATGCACCTTCACCAATAGTTACAACTGTGCTTGGAATTTCTATTGAAGTGAGACTGCGACATGAATTGAACGCCTTATCGCCAATAGCCGTCACTGAGTTTGGAATTGTAACTGATGTGAGACCAATGTTTTCAAAGAAAGCCATCTCACCGATTGATGTTACTGTGTAGTCCTTACCCTGAAATGAGACAGTCTGAGGGATGGTTACTGCACCTGTGTAACTAAATGCAGTAGCGCTGCCATCGAAGGTTACCTGTGCCTGCTGGAAGGTTACCTGTGCCTGCAGCTTTTCACTGTCGAGGTTGTAAAAAATACCATCGATTTTAGTCTCGGCAAAACTTGCCAAAGAAGCCATGAGAGCTACTGCGAGCATCATGATTTTGCTGTAATTTTTTGTCATACCGTCGGTTTATAAACAAGTAAATATATATTTATATTAAAAACATATACTTCTTTGTTTTATTGCATTTACTATCTTGCATTATTGCGTTTTTAAATATTTTTTCAGAAAAACGCCCAGCAATTAATTAACTATTAACAATTGAGAAACGAGAATTAACAATTTTATTCAATTTGCATGGTTATAATATAGTTTGCCATCAGAACCTACACCGACGGCAGAGGCACGGAGACGAGTCTGGCGAGAGTTATTGTAGAACGTAGCGGTGAACTTACCATCGGCATCTGGCTTCGCATTCGGATTCCAGTAGAGAGTGCGGCGATAGTCGGCAGGACGCGCTGGCAACGGCAGAGAATAGTCAGGACTGTAGAATTCCTCTGCATAGGTGATGCCAGGGAAGATGTAACGGCGGTCACGATAGGTGTAACGGACACCATCATCAGCCAAAGGAACGAAATCAAGAACAACACCAGCCACGTTGTCTTCTGCTACATAACCAGAATCTGTTCGCATCTCATAATCAGTATAGATACGCACATCCTTCAGCCTGCTGAGACGCAGACGCTCGAACATATATGCAGGCGACATATTGACGTCATACTCCGCAGCCCCATCCGAGGTGTAGTTACGGAAGAAAGTGGCTTTCTCCATCATTCCACGCACGTTAGGCTGTTTCATCATACCCATATTTCCGAAGAGATAGGTGGATATCTGTCGTGGGAACTCCTTGAAGTTGCACACGCCAGCAGAGAGTCCATAGTCGGTCACATTGTTATAGAGGTCATAGATATCGTAAACAAGGGCTGGCTTTGATACATCAAAACTTCGCTTGCCACGACGACGTGCCTGGACGATAACGGTCTGCAGGGTGTGGTTGCCTCCCAGTTTGCTGCTGGAAGGTATTGCGCTATCATCCTCTTCCTCAACGAAGTTCAGCTGAGGAGAGTTGATCTGATACCATGAATATGGAAATGTGAAGATAGGAAAGAACATATCCCTCTTGACATAATAGTCAGGGAAAGCACGCTCATCGCGCCACTTCTTATCCTTGAGTCCTTCCATGCTGCGCTTCACAGAATCCTTGACGTTGTATGCCTTGATGAAGAGGATGCCCTTGTCGTAGAAGGGCGGAATATTGAACTGGAACTTACCTCCAGCAGTAGTCTTTGCCACCACTCCATAACTCTTGCCATCAAATTCCACCTCGCCTTCAACAAGCACTTCCTTCTTCAGGTTCTTGCCATTGTGGAAGTTGTCATATTCCTCTGAGAACACCGCCTCTGCCTCCTGCATCTCCGGATTGATTTCAGGCACCTCAGTGACGGCATCGCCAGTGTCGGGAGTTCCGTTAAGGCGCGAGAGATCCTGCACCATTTTCTTCTCTTCATTCATACCCGCAAGGTCTTCAAGCTCAAGGATATCGGCAGTGCTCGGCACCTTATACACACTTCCCTCGAAGGTAGTGGTGAGTTCTGGCAGATAGCGTGCTGTCTTCACTCGCTTGTATCTGCGCCATCCCTGAATCATCATCAGCTGGTCGAGGTGCTTAGCATGCTGTGCATCGTCGGAAGCGAAGTAATAGGCAGGATATGCCACGAAACCACGCAGCTCGCTGCTGAGAAGCATATCGGTGAGGATATTGCCATCGTCATAGCCATTGTCATCAGTGCGGGCATCGCGAATGGCTACGGAGAAGGTGGCTGGGTATTGGGTGGTAGATGATGGGTGTTGGGTGGTAGATGATGGGTGCTGGGTGTTGGCTGAAACCTCAAGATTCACCTTCTGATAAGGCTGAATGGATGTCTTCTCCCCTACCTCACCGATGGCTGTTGACATTCTGACATCGATATCGCGACCCATATCGTGGTTGTTGACGAAGAAAAGGCGTGAGGCAAGCGGCTGGGCATCAGCATCATATATCACAAGGTCATTGATACCGGTAGGCAACTGCATGTCCTTGAGTGAGATAGTGCTGTTGCCATTAATTCGCTGGAACTTCTGCAAGCGGCCACGGCATAATACGCCATAGGCTGCCGCTTTGACTCCCACTGCCTTGACAGTAGCCGTAGAAGTGAGGTGGTCGTAATGAAGGGCAACGCCTTCCTTAACAGCCTTCGGAAGCTTGAAGCTATACTCTTTTCCCTCCCATGTGAAGGTTATCTTCTGCTGTACATCAGACGGTGTGTAGGCAAAGGTACCACGGCCCATATAGTCGGTATTCACAACGGTTCCGTCCTGAAGCTTTCCGCTTACGCTGACAGCCTGACCGTCCTGATCCGTTGCCTCAAAGGCGATGCAGCTTTCCACGCCCTGAACACAGTTGCCTCCCTCTGGCAGGAAACTGACGAGAAGGCGTTGACTGCTTTTCAGCACATGCTGCTTAGGACGACGTGTCATATAGCGCTCATCGTAGCTGCCATTACTCACCCTATTGTAAACAGGCACTACACGAGAGTAGAGTCCGGGATATTCGCGGAAATAATCGGCGCACATCTGCTTGTTGTAGAACCTACGCTCGTCAATGAAGGAATATTTGCGGTGTGTGACATTAAAATTGAGTTGCCACTTGGTATAGGCTCGTATCTCGTAATAGCCGGAATAGAGGCTGTCGGTGAGAGCGAACTGTCCGCACGTCTTTCCATTATTTGATACGATAACGTGCTGTCGCTCAACTACAAAGCCGTCGGAATTGAGCAGTTCCACATAGAGGAGTCGGGAGAGATTCGTTGGTTGCAGATTATCGGCAGTAACGACATACGCCTTGTACCAGATGGTATCTCCAAGGAAATAGCAGTTGTTGTCGAGATGCAGGTATATCTTCTCCTGAATCTGCGGTTTGTCACGAAGCACCGTCTCAAGCGAGTCTATAGCGTCCGCATGAGCAAAGAGGGATGTAAAGAATAATAAGAGAGTAAGAAGAAACGAATGGTTAGTCTTTTGATTCATATAATGAGTTTTATTGATTAGTTTTTCTTCAAAGAATCACCATATACCGCCCAGCTTGCAGAGATGCCTGCCTGAGCAAGAATGTACCATTATCATTTTTGTCATTTAACTACTGCGACATGGAAAATGCTAAATGTCTAAATGATAATGGTACATTGTACATGGAAAATGGAAAATGAATCTATTTGAAAGGCAAATACCAGTTGCGTGGATCACGGAGATCCTTCTGTGGTCTGTTGCCTTCAAGCTTCTTTGCAAACCATCTTGAGCCGAAGTCCGTACCCCAGTTACCAGCTTCATTGAAGTGGCGTGCAATGCGTTGAAGATCAGAGAAACGTGTGCCTTCAAAAGCAAACTCAAGTGCATATTCATCACAAAGGATATCCTCCATTGCATTAATTGAATCTTGCTGACTATATGAAGACAACCCTAAATCGAACTGCTTGTTGAGCGAAGCAAGTTTTTCACCCAAAACAGTTGAATATTGATAAGGAGAAGCCAAACCAGATACTGCACCAGCTCCATGGAAATGAACACCAACAGAGTGTGTTCCAATAGGGAAAACAGTGGAGTTTGTCAGGAAAGGCAAAGTGCTACTAAGCATTTCCGCAGTACGAGATTTGATGTAGAAATTCTCGGCAGGATATGTCTGAGAACCAACAGATGATGTCTGCTTTGCAGCCAATGTATCAATATAGTTGAGAAGCTGTGGATTGAGCCCATCCTTGAGAACGGCAAATGCAGCATCAGGATAGCCCATACGATTCATAGCCTCAGCAAGATGCAGGAATACCGTTGTCGTACGATAAAGATAGATATTGGCATTGCTTGGCTTCTGAACATAAACAAGCGAGGTGTCGCCTTGTCCCCTGCATACGTGGTTGAAACGTGAGTCGCCAAGGTTACGTTTTCCATACTCCCAGAAACGCTGAGAGTTATTCAGTTTCTCCTTATAATAGTAATAAGGCGCAGTACCGTAAGTCTGTCTGAATCCATAAGAAGGAACAATCATAACATCCTTAGTTTCAGGAAGTCTATTGTTGATACGCCAGTTTGCAATAAAATCACCTGCAGAGCCATAATACATATAGCCGTAAGCCTCTGGAATTGAAGTCGTTTGACCTGACGTCCTACTAACTGCCATTGGGATATAGGTTATCACATCACCAGGAGCATAATCAGTAGTAAATATGCTCATCCAGTTTCTTGAGCCTTTAACGACACTTTGATTCTGCTGAACATCATAGTCTGATGGATATGAGTAGAACATATCATCATCGGATGAGATTTGCTGGCTGTAGTTTATATCAATATTATCTATTGACTTGATTGCATTATAGTACAAGTAGTCATAGTATGCCTTTGCCGCATTCTGATACTCACCATTCTCAAGATAGAGATCGCCGAGAATAACATTGAGAGGGATAAAGCACTTTGCTGGCTGGATATACTTGGTTGTTGCCCAACCAGTTGTACCGACATTAACGCTGACTTTTCCGTAAGTAGGAACTTCGTGATATTCATATCCCCACTGATGCTTCAAGGAGTCAAGATAATGTGCCTGTGCTGACAGGATTGTCTTTGCAGGTGTGGTATTACTTTTTGAATTTATCTCTGAGATAGAAGTGATAGGCTCTGTGAAATAAGGCACGTCACCATAATTTCTAACCAACTGTATGAAAGCCCACGCACGGATAGATGCAACAGCGATGTATTCATTGATTACTACATACTTATCACCAGTAATAAGATCCTGACGACGATTCTTCAAGTAGTAATTACAGTTGTTGATCACCTTATAGTAAAGGTACACACTATCATAACGATTTGTCACATCTGCACTGAAATCTGCCAGTTTCTTCAGATGAGCATCAGCCTTGGTTGTTGGCTGGACGAGATCACCACGCATTTCATTCTGATAGTAGTACTGATCAGCCAATTGCTGCATCGCCTGCAGAATGCCATAGGCATAGAACACAGAGTCAGTCTTCTCGGAAAGAGAAGGCTCAAACAACTGACGGGAATTCTCCGTATCAAGCATATCCTGACAACTGCCTAAGGTTGTGAGAGTAAAGAGTAAGGATGAGAGTGTAATATAGAATGACACCCTACCCTTATTTATATGTCTTAGAATTGATTTTTTCATATATTTTTACGACCTTAATGACTTTAATGTCTTTAACGACATTAATAAACTTACAACCAACTATTACAGATTAATCTTTACACCGAGAGTGAATGAACGACTCTGTGAGAGGTAACCACAATCAATGCCTTGATAGAGTTGACCGTTACCCACACTGAACTCAGGATCATTGCCTGTATAGTGAGTGAGAGTGAAGATATTATGAGCCTCACCCCATACAGAGATGCCTTGTAACCATGATTGCCAAGACTCAGGAATAGGAATCTGATAAGTTAATGCTACAGTCTTAAGACGAAGATAAGAACCATCTTCTATCCATCTATCTGAGAATCGGTTATTACCCATAGGATCTCCATAGGCAACCTTTGGCAAAGATGCCAGCTGTCCCTCATAACGCCAGTGGTTGATTTCTGCAACCTGCTGATTGAAGAGAGTTGAACCAGAATTAAGGATAGAACGCTGGTAGTTATACACATCGTTGTTCAAGCTATAGTTGAATCCTACGTTGAGGGTAAAACGCTTATAGCTGACCTTGGCAAAGATATTACCATAGAGATCAGGATTTGGATTACCAATAACAGCCTTGTCATCATCATTGATAACACCATCACCATTACGATCCACAAAGTGAACATCACCAGCCTCAAACCTTTCATCCAAACCAGAACTATTCTTCATCACAAGATAAGTCTGTGAGCCATCAGCATTGGTATGAGCTGTACGAGCCTCTGCATCAGAAGAGAAGATACCACATGTCTGATAGCCATAGAAAAGTCCAACTGGATTTGCTACAGACACAAGGATATTGTTGTCGCCATAGACAGAAGCTGTGTAGTTTCCATCAGGCAGCATTTCTATCTTATTGTCATAATGACCTACAGATGCACCAATCTCGACATTCCAATCGCGGGAAACAACAGGTTTTCCCGAGAATGCGACCTCGTAACCAACATTCTTTAGCGAGCCGCCATTAGTCCAGTATCTGTTGATTCCAGAAATTGGCTCAGAGAATGTCTTCAAGGTCAGCAAATCCTTTGTCTTATGCAGATAATAGTTAGCATTAACAGCAAGACGGTTGTCAAGTAAATTCGCCTGAACACCTACATTCCATTTTGTGGTTGTCTCCCACTTAATCTTGTCATTTCCCACATTGGTGAGCTGAACACCTATTTCAGAACCATTAAAGCGAATAGGACTGAATGAAGTGCGAGCTGCATAGTTGTCAATATCATCGTTTCCGCTAATATCAAAACCTGCATACAGACGCAGATAATTGACGGTTGGAATCTTAGGGAACCAGTTCTCATTAGTAATAACCCATCCTGCCTGTACGCTTGGGAATATACCCCAATACAAGCCAGCAGCCTTAAGACCACTATCAAGGTTGTTACCAAATCTACTGTTTGCCTCAGCAAGGACAGACAAGGTCAGGAAGTAGCGATTCATATAGTTGTAATCCGCACTTACATACCACTGCATGTTCTTCCAAATGTCATTGGCACCAGCAATGGTAGAATACTCAGACACATTAAGTGAAGGATTCTTATCATCAGGCAGAGGATTATCATACTGAGAAGCCAAATCACTACAGTCGTAAGAGAAATAAGTGAAACGGAAGCCTCCAGTTACAGCTATGTCATGAGCTGCAAACTTATTCTTCCAGTCAATATGTGTATTGCTGGTAAAGCTCTGCTCATTGGCAAAGATTGAAGCAACCTTAGACCACACCACACCGAGTCCTTCTACATAGAATGAAGGAACACCTAAGTTTGGACGATAATAAGCCTGTGAGTTACGATTGAGATAGTAACTGAAATGTGTGGTTGCACTCAAGTTATCGTTAATATTCCATGTTGGAGCAACAGCCACATTGAAGAATGTATTCTCATTCTTATTCTTACGATCACCTTCTCCTGACTCCATGAGAGCAACAGGATTTGCCAAAGAATAAGCAGTTCCAAGTGGTTCGTAGAGATCATCTGCACCATAGAGCAATGATGTGAAACCACCTACATTCTTATTATACTGATAAGGATAAAGCAAAGGACTCTTGATGAGCGCCAACATAGTTGGAGATGTCACTGTGCTCTCAGTCATATCCTCTGCAAAACCATCATCATAGAGATAATTGTTTGTGCGAGAGAATGACATATCAAACCTTGTGCTGAGATTACTCAAAAGGTTGATGTCGGAATTGAAACGTACATTTACTCTGTCAAATGAGCAGTTCTTTACGTTCTTATCTACATTAATATATCCAACAGAGAGATTATACATACCGACATCATCACCACCCTGAACATTAATGCTGTAGTTCTGGGTAATGGCTGTTCTATATACATAATCCTTCCAGTTTGTATTGTTATGGAAGGTAGGATAGTAATAGCTTGTAGGCTCATCATTCAGGAAGTTGAAATTCATCAACTTACCTGTCTTTGCCTGATAATCCTTCACTTCAGATATTGTACCGAGCTGCTCAACTGCATAGTTACGATACTGATTTGCATCCATCATCGTAGGCAATTGTGGCATCAAGGTAACTCCAGATGAGATCTTGGCATCAATACGTGTAGCAAAAGAATGTCCACGCTTTGTCTCAATAAGGATGACACCATTTGCACCACGAGCTCCATAGAGTGCAGTCGCATTCTTCAGCACGGTTACCTTATCAATATCCTCTGGAGATAGAGTTGAAAGCACATTTAAGAAATCTCCTTGATGCAATGAGTATCGACCTCGCTGCATATCAAGTTCTACTCCGTCAATAATGATGAGCGGTTGGGTATTGGCATTCAAAGAATTGATACCACGTATCTGCATGAAAGCACCTTGATCAAGATTACCCGAACGCATAACAGAACGTACATCTGCACCAAGATTTGACTGTATCTCACCATCAATGGAAACACCATTACCAGATGCTGTGAAAGAATTCTTAGCTGTAATACCAGTTCCTTCATCATACATTGGTGCAAACACATCACTTAGCATAGACACATTCACTTCCTGAGTAGTATCATTTGCACGTATTGCCACCTGCTGCGACTGATATTTCGGAGCCTGAACATAGAGCGATGTAGCAAATGTTGGAACCTTGATGGTAAATTTACCGTTAGCATCAGTCATAGCAACATATCGC
This sequence comes from Prevotellaceae bacterium UBA1710, assembly GCA_002317355.1. Classification (GTDB taxonomy): domain Bacteria; phylum Bacteroidota; class Bacteroidia; order Bacteroidales; family Bacteroidaceae; genus Prevotella. The sequence continues at coordinate 40,991 of DCJC01000046.1, forward strand.
TGGTCATTAAGGACATTCACCCTCACACCAGCAACAGGAGCACCACTAACATTATCACGGACAATACCACGAACTAAGATTGTAGGATTTTTATCCTCTACAGCCTTACGCTTCGGAGCTTTAAGTGCAGTCTCTTCACCAACCTCATCTGCATCCTGCGCAAATGCCATTGTACCCAATGACAAGGTAATGGCGCAGAGTGATAATCGGAGCCCATGGCGCTGCAAAATATTTAATATAGTATTGCTCATAACTTATTTGTTCTTAAAGTAAGTATCAGCCTCTACAGGGAAAAGGAATATACCTGCCACACGCAAGTAACGCTCATATTTTGCACGATTACTTGATGTTGCGTATGACTGGGTATGACACATCATAATATTTGGATATGCCTCAAGGCCGTAATAACTAATCGGGAATGTAAACTCACCAAGGTCAATAACATTTACCCTACCACCAACAGTAACAATATTATCAGGTTTACTCTTTGATGAACCAGGCTCAGACACAGGTCCCCATGAAGGATCTGCATTTGGACTCAGAGGAAGCAACTTCTTTACCTGCTGATTGTTCTCATCGGTATAGTTAAGATAGAAGTTTAGATAATATGGCTTTACATTAGCCAAAGAATCATCAATCTGCTCTGGTACAGTAACAACATATATGTGATATGTTGTAGAAAGCACATTCCTCAGCATGAAGTTGAATTCTGGCTTAGCTGATGTAGCTGTAATGTTTGAGGACACAGTATATTTGAAGTTATCCTCATCCTCAGACTGATCGCCCATAATTCTGTCATAGATGAACTTTGGAACAAGACTGAACAGCGAATCCCTATTCACAAGTGACTTCTTTGTTACCGCTGCCTCTGTTGGATTACACTTCAAAGCACGCCATACAGAATTATTCCTTGAGGAATTATAGGTTCTGATGACAGGTTCAAAGGTATCCCATGAGTTGAAAGGTATAGAATCAACAAGACGCACATAACCGTTACTCATCTTGTGTGAAGCAACAGTATGACTGTTAACAGAAACAGGATCAGGAAGATGCACTAACCTTGATGTGACAAGGGAATCGGTCGCAGATCCACCACCTGCAATGAGGCATCTATTCTGAGGATAGCCATCAGAAAAGACAAGATTACGAACCATAGACTGTGTTGTAAGTGAATCCTGAAGATACTCAGGAGCTCCTATGGTCTGAGTCTTTGTTCCTGTAGTTGCCGTGATTGATGCAGCCTCAGTAGTGGATGAGATTCCCTCCAAGTTCATATATGCAACCTTAGGAAGGAACTTGTAGTTTGGACTTATTCTTGCATAGGATGCTTCCCATGCCTTATCCTGAGGGAATAGCATTGTATAGATAGAATCCTCATTGTCAAGTTCTGCCTCAAGAATGTTGTTTATGACATAGTTCTTAGTGGCATACTCAATATGCTCATAAGTCTGCTCACCATTTACGATAGGACCAATAATAGAATTGGCCTCATCAATATACTGAACATCATAACGCTGGATATACTTCTTCAGCAAATCACATCCCTCTACCTTTCTAACATAATCATATATACTATTATAATATATGTCAGAGGCATTCAACAGATGAATAACACCATTGGACGCAGGTATATTGGCTGTATTAATAGATGATTCGCCAAAAGTATCATTTGTGAAATGATGAGACTTCGCATTGAGAGATATGAGATTCTCATCTACAATACCAGAAACAGGATGATTATACTCCACAATGTGCTGCTTTACAAATTCTTTAAGAATAGTAGCACTATCAGCCTTCATTAAACTCTCTGCATCGTAGGTACCATCTAATGGTGCAAAGACTGTATAGAATCGAGGATTGTTCAGATTATCAACAAATCCAGCTTTCTTTACCAAAGCAGAAAAGTTCTTTAGGTTTTCATTCTCAGAGATATTCTGCCATAGGGTCTTGCCCGCCATGACATTTGTATCTTCCACAACCGTGTTGTAGTCTGAGAAATCAGAGCATGAGGTAGCAGCAAGCATTCCACTTGCCACTATCATCACACCTATTTTGCTTATATATTTCATATTGAATTATCAATTATAATTTACATATAACTAATACCAGTCTTCCATCATTGTCTGACTGTTCACAACACCTATAGGAACTAGTTCAATGAAGTCGAAAGACCATCCAAGATCAAAGTCATTGACAAGGTTCTTGATACGCAACCAATAATCAGTTCCTTGCTTGAATGTCTGAGTACAGATTACTCTACGCAGCATCATTGTACCATAACCAGCCTCAGTACGGCAACTGGTACTACCTGTAATCTGCTTTGCAGCTGCATACGGATCAGAAGCTGAGGCATAAACCTTATTGGTAATAGTGTTATAGGTAGCACGTGAGAATGATGCAGGCGCACGCATATATCCTCGAACGTGCATTATCTGATCAGACTCAATACCATAGTCCTCATTTTCAACATTTACATCCTGATAACCAATGGTAGCATCTTCATATGGGTTTGAACGAGCGTCAAATGGGATTCCCTGCGGAACCATCTGAGACTGGGAAGAAGACTCTCCAAGATAGTATTGCATCAATCCACCACGCTGCATAGGAGGGTATATTATACGAAGCTCATACTCACCAGTAGGCACATGAGGGAGCTTAATAGCAAAGTCATAAGTATCCCATCCCTGGAATTGGTCAGAATTGTGAGCACGCCAAGCTCCCATCACATTGAAACGAAGCAATGTATTAGGGTTATAGCATACGATATTGTCAAAGTATGTGTTATCAAATGCGATACGATTTCCATCACCACCACCATTCATAGTTGAAACCTGAGCAGCAGTTGCACCACGCATACCATTATTGATAAGCTCATAAAGGAAAGTGGAAGAGTCAAGACGGATTCGCTCATAGAATGAGTTCTTTGCCATCTGGTCATACTTCAGGATTCCTCCTATCTTATGAATATAGCCATTTAATGTTGCCTTATTATAGGTACGGTCAATTGGCACACCCTTGAATACTATAGGATGAGTTGCATCACTACCGAAAGTTCCATACTCATCAGTAAGAGTGTTGTTCTGACGATAACGATTTATCCATAGTTTTGGATTCATATCATTAGCGTCAGGATCAGTTGCCCATACCTTCATAAGGGTATTTGGAAGCATAGTCTCAAAATACTCCTGTGGCTCATAACCAAATGCTACATTCCACACAGAAGCATTCATTGTTGTTTTCTCATAAACAATCTGGTTTACAGGCATACCAGCACGAAGGATGTGGTATGCAACAAACATATGAAGCACATTCCACTCATTGGTATAGTCATCACCATCACTTATGGTAATACCTTTCTCATTGATATAGTCATACCATGATGCACATCCTTTATACCATTCCTTACATTTTTCAACCAAATCATTGAAATTGTTGATGCCAGCATCCTTAAAGACCTGATCCGTTTCAGCAAAGACAGTAAACTTCACCTTACATTCAGTTGGGCAATACAAGGTTAGACCATCACGATCTGTAGGCTTTGTATCTGCATATGAATATCTCTTATTCTTCTCCTCGACAGAGATGACATCATCAAGTCCCGTGGCACGTAATGCCTGAGAGAAAATAGAGAAATCCGGATCTACTGCTATCTGGTCAGCAATAAGACGGTCTTCACGACGAATCATATTACTGATTTTCTGAACAAGTCCATTTGAACAAGCGATATCACCTTGTAGGATATAGGAATCAGGGCCAAGCTGTGTCTGACCAGCGTGTTCACCCGATGTACATACAGAAACAGGCACATATCTTCCAAGCAGCATTGTACTCCAGGAATCATTACCACCAGAGATATCAGAGATACTACATTCATCACCAGAAAGATGATATTTTGCAAGATCCGTACAAAGTTCATTAGGTAGTAGCTCTACCTTCTTCATTACATCGAGTGAAGTGAAGCCAGAAGTCTCAGGAATACCGTTATGATACGCTTTCTTCACTCCATCGCATGAGGTATCATTGTACAAAGAATCAAGATATACTGATACACCATCATTAGTTGGGGCAAAGCATGTGTAATTACCCCATGTTGACAAAGTGTTGGCATATATAGTCTTCTTCAATATTCCATTAAAGGCAGAGAGGTCCACGTCAGACGAGAGTAACTCCTCAATAGTTTTCTCTGCTGACGAATAAAGGTTGGAAGAGTCTGGCTCTTCCACACAGGAAACTGGGAACAGAGAGACAGTTGCCAGTCCGAGGAATAATAGACCTTTATTTATTATATTAAATTTCATAATACAAAAATTTATATTATTACGAAAATATTACTGTCTGATTGTAGATGTGGAAGATCTCCAAACTGGATTCTGGATAAGTTTGGTATTATAATCCATCTGAGTCGTATTGATTGGCCAATAGAGATATGGCTCAGTTGGCATCTTCGTTGTCATAGCAGTTGAAGAATATTTGCTTACGGCAATTTTCAACATCTCATCATAATTGGAAACATACGATCCGCCCTGTTCTGCAAAGGTCTTATCATACTGTACACCATTGACATGACGATAGTTGTATCTCATCAAGTCAAACCAACGCTTTCCTTCAAAACAGAGTTCACGTGCACGTTCCTGAAGGACAAGTGTCTCCATTTTATCCTTGTAGATGTTATAATTCAAAGTATCAGGAGACTCCTCTGGTAGAGCTCGCTTGTTTACAAATGTAACCAAAGCAAAAGCTTTCTTATTCACGCTTTCATCATTTCTACCATTCATCTCATACAACTGCACCAAAGCCTCAGCCTTCATAAGCATGATATCAGTCAAACGGTAGATAATCCAATTGTGATAGAAGTTTGTGAAGTTAGTGGTTCCAGAATTTGACCTATCGGAAATACTACCAAATTCTGCAACGAACTTACGAACAGAGAATTGTGTCTCACTTGTAGAGTTCGCATTATAGAAGAACTCATTCATGCGACAGTCGCTACTCGTCTTGAAAAGATTATTGCTATTAGCAGAAGCACCAAAAACTGCATAGTTCGTTGTGGTTTTCAGATATGGAGTAGATGAATTATTATTATAGAACTTATAGTACATCTGCTCAAGACCAACATTGACAGCAACACCCTGAGCTGTTGCCGTAGAAGAATTAAACTGCAGCTCAAAAATACTTTCCTCTGCATTCTGACCACTAATTCCGAATATCTCGCTATAGAAATGCTCATAGTCTGCAAGATAATACTCCTTTTCCTCCTCACCACGCTTAAGTATATGTGAGGCCTTCTTAGCATTAATGATCATATCACAATAAGATACGCAAGCCTGATAATCCTCAACACTATGATTCACAGATGCACGCCACAGATAAATATCTGCAAGCAAAGCACGTATGCCATCTCGTGTAAGGTATCCTTTATTTCGCCAATCTGTCACAGGATAGGTGCTTGAAGACAAAGCGTATTTTTCTGCATCCAGCAAGTCATCAATACACATTTGAAGTACCTCTGCTGGATTCTTTTGCTCAATCTGTGTTTCCTGTGAACTTGACATATATACACCACTCGTAACAGGTACATCACGGAACACACGTACAAGATAGAAATAACACATTGCACGTAATGCCTTCACCTTTGAGCAGTCAGACTCATAGTCGCCTCTTGTATAGTTCGGATCAAGATCCATAACACCTTGCGCTTTCTCCAGAACGAGATTACAATAGTTGATTGCAGAATAGAGTGCATCCCAGTCGGCAAACTTATTCGAAGGATTAATATTCAGCGAGAATATCTGATTAAGGTCAACCTTGTATGCAGATGAATTAGTTAGCTGGGCAGAAGAAGAAATGACGAGTTCATCAGAACGGAAGTCACCCCATACTATATAATTACGCATGAGAGCCTCACTACAAACAGTTTTATAAGCAGCATCAACAATACCTGCTACATCAGATGCAGTTTTCCACATATCTTCATCTACTGTCTTATCATCAGGCAGTATCACAGTATCTACACACGATGTTAATGCAATACTTGCCAAAATAATTGATAATATCTTTTTCATATTCTATTGTCTATTTATGATGTCAAATATTGATTAGAATCCGAAACTAAGGCTACCAGTTACCGACTTACTACGTGGAGTATTAGCAGAGTCAATAGCAGGAGCGTATGTAGAGGCACTAACCTCAGGGTCAATACCAGAATACTTTGTAAAGCAGAATAGGTTGTTGATTGTCACGTATGCAGACAAGGATTTAAAGCCCCACTTCTTAACAATCTTCCTAGGTACACTATACGAAATCTGAAGATTCTGGAATCGAAGGAATGAACCATCCTCAACGAAACGTGAACTAACCTGATAGTTGTATCCAGAGTTGTATAATGCACGAGGAATCAATGTGACATCTCCATCCTTACGCCAGCGATAAGCCACTGACGCACACTGGTTTTCTGTACCATACATACTCTCAAGTCCCATACGAGCTGTATTCAAGATCTTGTTTCCATAACGGAATGTGAATCGAGCCACAAGTTTCCAACTACCATATTTCAGATCAAGATGGAAACCACCCTGCAATTTAGGCAATGAGTTACCAAGATACTGAATATCCAGTTCATTAATTTGACCATCATGATTAACATCCTCATAGATAGCATCACCACCCTTAAACAAATAGGTATAGTCACCATCCTTATAGTTATATACAGCATGCTGGGGCTCACCTGAGTTTGTCATTATCACATCTCCATTAGCATCTGTTGCAACAGGGAATGTTTTGCCCTCACCAAGCCATTGGTTAATCTGATTTTCGTAATCAGCAGAAGACCAAGCACCATCCTGCTGCTTCATCTTCGTATTATAGTTCTGCAAATACTCATAGGAATATTGGTACACACCCAGACTCTTATATCCATAGATAGAGCAGAGAGGATCACCAACAACGACCTGCTTCATCAATGAACCAGCACCTCGATTCATATAGACATCCTCAAATTTCGTATTCATACTTGCAAGGACATCTTTGTTCATCTCCAGAAGTTTGTTGGCATTCTGAGAAATATTGAATCCACCAGATACAGAGAATTTTCCAACCTTCACAAAGGAGTTGGCTGTAACCTGGATTTCCCATCCCTTGTTCTCCATCTTACCAACATTTCCGAAACTCAATGAAGGGAAACCTGTTGTAGAAGGAGTTGGCACATTCTTCATAATAAGATCTGAAGTCGTTTCCTTATACATATTTAGATCCACTTCAATAAGATCATCAAAGAATCCAAGATTAAGACCAAGATTCAAACCATTCTTTCTTTCAGGCTTAAGATCTGTAAGCTTCAATCCTGACATTGTGATATACGCTCCTGTTCCATAATAGCCATCACTCTTGGTATAAGTATTATAGAAAGATGCGGCACTTGCTATTGAACGACCAGTAATACCCCATGATCCACGAAGGCCAAACATAGAAACCACATCTTTAAAAGACTTGAAGAATGGCTCATCACTGAGATTGTAACGGAGTGATACTGAAGGAGAATAGAACCATGGATTATCAGGACCAAATGAAGAACTACCATCTGCACGAAGAGAGAAATTCATATTGTAACGCTCTTTGTAAGAGAAGTGGGCATTGTAGATCCAGTCATGAGATGCAGAACGTGTGGTTGTAGGAGAATTATTCATATCCTTCATGTTGGCATCAACAGTTGGGGAAGTTATCCCGTTAGGCAACTGTCCCTGTGCATCATACTGGAGAGAATACTTGCCCGTAAGAGTCTCATATCGCGCAAGCATTGTCAAAGACAAATCTTCATTATTAAAATGCGGAGTATAGATAAACTCTGCACGTGCGCCCAACTTAAACTGATTATTCTCAGTATTTGTAGAATAGTTATAATAAGTGTCAGTGTAGCTATAATTAGATAGACTTGCTGGCATATATGTAGGCAATGTATATGAGTATATATCAAAATATACACGGCCATTGAATGTCAGACGACTCTCATTATTTCCTGTACCAAGAAGTTCGTATCTGAGATTAAAATCAGGCACAATGCTATATGTCTTCTCACGTTGCCATGAAGAATTAGCGTATGCAACAGGGTTACCTATTGAATATACACTTGCCATCTCCTCAGAACTATAGTTTCCATCATAAGGAGTCTTACCTGCTGCATAGTTGTTCATCAGGTAATATTCTCCATTATCACGAGTAATAGCCATGTTTGGAGCCATGTTCAAAGCCATTGCCAAGATATTATTGTTTGTCTTCTTGTCATTCTTTGAACTGCCCAAAGTATAGTTCTTTAGATTATCTGTATAAGTCAGGGCAAAATTGGTAGAGAAACGAATACGGTCAGACACATTATAATCAAGAACGAGACGTGCAGTCAAGCGATTAAGTTCCTGTCTGATAATAGTACCCGTCTGATGATTATAGCCAGCGGAGATACGGAATGTAGCCTTCTCGCCACCACCTGAGACATTCATATTAGCCTCATGCTGCTCACCAAACTGCTTTACCTCATTAACCCAATCAGTGTTCCTGTTCCAATACTTATACTCTGACCATGTAGGATCATAATTAATCTCTGCAATATTTGCTGTAGCTGATGCTTTCTGAGTTGGGTTATAGAACTCTTCCTTGAGCATCATAGTGTAGTTATCACCATTCAGAAGTTCATAACCTGCAGGCATCCATGTTCCTGTAAACTTATAAGAAAGGTTTACATTTGGCTTTCCACGTGAACCACGCTTAGTCTTAATCTGGATAACACCATTAGCACCTTGGGATCCCCATATGGCTGTTGCAGCAGCATCCTTAAGAACTGTAATCTCTGCGATATCATCTACACTAACAGAAAGCAATGAAGAAAATGCCTCATTATCAGCATTCTCGATATCAATATCTTCTTTGTTATACTCGAAAATCTTATCGTCAACAACGATCAAAGGCTGAGCATTTCCACTGATGGTAGATACACCACGAAGACGCATTGTGGTACCAGAGCCAAGATTACCTGAATTACTTACGATATCAAGACCAGCGATCTCACCCTGCAAAGCCTCATCTGCAGAAGTGAATGCCATACCCTCAACATCCTGTAAACTGAATGTCTGCTGAGCAAGAGGGTTCTCTTTCTTTGGAATAGACAAACCTCCTGCATTTGAGTGACTTCCTCGAACCGTAATCTCGTTCAGTGTTGTCTTCTCATCTTCAAGCTTTATGTTGAAAGTTGACTTATCGCCAATTTTCAAAGTCATTGTCTTGCATCCAACATAAGAAACAACCAAATTATTCTTTGGATTCTTAACTTGCATAGAGAAGTTTCCAGTCATATCTGTCTTGGTCGCATTGACAATTCGATTATTAGCATCACGTTCCGTAACGTTAGCCATCATCACTGGTCCCATGCTATCCTCCACAGTACCGGTGATAATCTTGTTCTGCGCCATAACCAATTGGGTTACAACAGACAAAAGCACTATCAATAGAATTCTATATTTTGACATACTTGTTAAGTCTTTATTTGTTTTCTATTGTATATTTCCTATCTACTTTCTTACGTGTTTCTTTGCAGAAGCAGTAGCCCACGCATCATCATAACGACCACCAGCATTGAAGCAAAGAGGGGTACTTACACCATGTATGGTAACAAAGGCAGAAGAGTTTATATCAGAATTCTTCATATCCACATCACGTGCCAATACATTGACATTCTTATCACCATACTTCAAACTGATAGTCTTACCAGCTGCATCCTTTACATTAAGAATACCAGAACCACCACTTACAGTCAAAGGCTGTGCTATACCAAAAGCATCAGTACAGAATGTCTGATAAGTACCAGCAGATACTGTATTATCAGCAAAGACAGAACTATTCTGAATATGATAGAACACAAATGAACGCATAACATCTATCATCTTCTTTGCCTTGGCAGAAGCGGCTTTATAGCCAGCCTCATTTTCACGTCCTTCCCACTCGTCATAAAGAGACTCCATCTGTCCCCATGTTGGCAGGCCTGCAGCATAAGCAGCATCCATTGCGGCATCAGTAGGAGCATATATTGTGTAGTTGTAAGCACTCAACATACGAAGACGATAATCAGATTCCATACCACCAAAACCTTCATGATTGATAACGAACATCTTATAAGCAGTTTGAGCTGTTGTACCAGATTTACCGATCTCTTCATCACTAATGCCTGCAAAACTAAGAATCTTGTCGTATGCATCAAAGCCATTCATGAATTCAGTAAACTTCTTAAAGTCAGAATTAAGAATCTTATAGGCACTTGTGATTGTAGGCTGGATTGGTCTGTTAATCAAATAACAAGTTCCATTCTGGATATTAGCCTCTGGATCTGCATCCTTACGTCCCATCCTGCTATACTGTGACTTCACAGATGCACTCTCAACAGAGCCATCAATCTGGCAACCACCTTTTACCACAGAGCCATTATAGCCATAGCCATCAGGAATAAAGACTGCACCACCATGCTTTGTCTTGTAGAAATGATTTCCGTTCAATCCATCGTCAGAACTGTTGAGCACAACAGTGTGATAGTTCAGCATATCCTGAATCTGAGTCTTATAGGTACCTTTGCCTATGCTCTCTTCCTGATAATCTGCCAACTCTGAGAACTGACCACCTACATAAAGTCCTTTCTGAACCATCACGTTAAAGCCATTCTCTGGAGTATCGCTCCATCTAAAACGAAGAGCCTTCAAACCATCAGAATCATATATTGATGTTGGATCAACATATATGAAAGTTCCATTATCCTCAGGAACAAATGCTGCATACTTGGATGTCATTGACATCAGATAGTAGTACATATCTGCTCCAAGCTTTGAAGCCACTCCCGCAACGGTTGAGTGATCATTGAACATCTGTCCCATGCAACGCATGTTGGTATAAACAGATGCAGGACCAAGTACTGAGTTATACAGCTGAGGAGCAAAGAACTTGTCCATCTTATATATCACACCATTATTGGCAATCAAGACATCATACTTTCCATCTTCCTTTTTATGTACGTCATCAAGAGTGACATTCATAAATTCAAAAGCGTCATTCTGTACAGTAGCAAACTTACTTGGAACTGTCTTTGAGAAATATCCCTTCATGACGTTATTAATCATATTGGCAAAGATGCTTGGATCTCGCATATAAACCGCATCAAGATTCTCTCCAAGATTTTCAAACGTATTGCTTAATCCTTGCTTACCAAGATTCTTGATGATATAGGCACCACCTTCACCGTTCTCCTTGAAGTAGTTCCAAAGAGCATTATCTGTAGGAGCAAGAATAGCAGCAATCTCAGCATCATTACTTGTAGTTCCTGCTGTCAAGGTTGGATTATAATAGTTCCATCCTGGATCAAAATTCAAAAGCTGTGCATCTGGTATTTCATCACTCTTCTTACCCTCATCATCAACATACTGATTGAGCTTTGTACGCTGAGAGTTCTTACTGAAATAACGGATAGCATAGATATTATCCACAGTTGGAGTATTGTTTTCTACCGCCCAAGCATTGTAGTTTGTCTTTGTAGCATTATCATTGAATGGAGCACAATAATAATCCATCATTCTTGAGAACAAACCTGTTCCTATACCATCAGCAACTTCATTTCGAAGGCATTGAGCCATATTTCCAGGAGAAGCTAACACTCCATTAAGCTGATGGATATAACCATTCTGACAAGTAACATTCTCCTTTACTACCTTGTAGCTATACACATAAGCAGAACCCTCAACATACTTCTCGCCTGTAATAACCTCAAAGTCGCTATTATCGCCACTGACAGTCATATTATTATTGAGCATATACTCATTGGTAAAGTGCACCATAGGGGCATTTGTATTGTCATAGACAACATTTATGGCCTTACCTCCACCATCAGCAGCAAATCGATCGAAGTATTGATTGTTCTTTGGGAAAGACTGTGAGAACATTGTCTCAACGGAATTTACCAAAGAAATATTTGTAGGATGCTTTACCACCTTTCCCTGTAGCAATTCACCAGATGCATTCTGATCATTGGAGAGATTACCCACAAGAACAGCATTATCAAGCATAGACGAATAAAGCAACTGAGCCTTTTGGTTATAGGTCAGTTGTTCGTAGCTTGAAACACCAAAAACATTTTTACCATCCTTGAAGAATGCTTCGAAAGCAGCATCGTTAGCAGGAAAGATAGTCTTACTACCTGTCTTGCTAAGAACGTCTGTATAAGCCAGATCATCAATAAGACGCAGATATGTATTGAACGTACCGTCTAGACTTTTAGGATTTTTCAGTTCTTCATAAATACTGGCACCCAACCACTCTGGCAATTCATCCTCTGGCACGAGATAATCCTTTGTACAGGATGCTATACCCATGCACATGAGAGATGCATACAAGATGAGCTTTTTCATAATTGCTTAATTACTATGGTTTTATTATCTTTTTCCGTGTTATTAGGTGAACTATTGAAAACAGCTTTTATATTAAGCTCCAACACCATTTTTCAGTTGCAAAAATAGCTAAAAAAAATGATATTTATGCATAATTACCAAAAAAAATAACGAATTATTATTGAATAATCATGAAAAGACGTTTACTCACACAAAAAAATCCCTCACTCCTTTCGGAATGAGGGATAATTTTATTATAGATTAATATTCTTACTTAACCTGTACACCAACAGCGTTGAATGTACCCTTTGCAGACTTGATAACAAGTTTACCATTCTCAATAGCCTTAGTAGTCTTAACAGCCTTGAAAACAGGAACGATCTCTGCGATACCAGTTACTTCACCGAACTTCTCAGTCTCATCAGCAGCAAGGTTCTGAATCTTCAGATTATCGAACCAGCAACGACGATCACGGTTGTTGTAGTTAGAGTAGAGAACGAACTGAGCAACCTTCTTAGCTGTATCGAAAGCAATCTCCTCAGTTGTGAATGTACCCTTTGCACCAGATGTCACGCAGTACATGCTACCTCTACCGTAGTCAAGGATAATGTTGAAGTGAGTTGCATTAGTTGCAGCAGCGATTGCAGCATTAGAAGCTGCGCTTGAACCTACAGCTGTGATATTTGCATTATAGTCAACATTGAATGTGTTGAGAGTCTGAGTTCCACTATACTTTGAGCAGATAAGACCACAGATTGTGTCCTTCTCCTCACTAAGGAGATAGTAACCAGCATCCTTTCCATTAAGAGCACCGTAATAGAAATCGAATGATACGAGCATAATGTCAGATGGCTTCTTTGGAGAACCTGCAGGAACATCCACTGTAGCAACAGTGTTACCCAAACGGAGAATACCGAGAGAATCCTTAGCACCGTTATTATCTATACCAATCTCATAAGGGCAATATGTATAGACCTTAGGATCAGAAGGTGTAACTGTTGCAAAGTTTGTAATTGCCAATTCACCAAGCTTACCAGCGATAGTTGCAGCAGATCCCTGACCTTCTGTACTTGCAGCAGTTGCATCAGCTACAACAGCATCCTTAGAGAAGTCGATATCAACGATATCTGTATAATTATCAGCAGGAACAGTAGTTACGAATACAGCAGATTCATCAGCAAGAGCAATGATTTCAGCCTTGATCTTATCTGCGTTCTCCAATGAGTAGTCAGCAGCAAGCATTTCCTTCTGAAGAGCCTTAGCTTTTGCAATCTCAGCATCCAAAGCATCCTTACCTGTAGCAAGCTCATAAATACGCAACGAACGGGTCTTCTCTGCAGAAGCGAGAGCTGTACCAAGAGATGCGAGAGTATCATTCTCTGCAAGGAACTCCTTGTTAGCAGCAAGGATGTATCTTGCAGAATTCTGATATACAGAAGCCTCCATACCAGAGATCTCCTCATCAGCAACACCACTCTTATACTCCTCAGGCATTGTTGCGATAGTAGCCTTCTTGTCAAGAACTGACTTCTCGTACTCAGCTACCTTAGCCTCAACTGTGTCAACACAAGCCTTAAGGGCAGCCTTACCCCACTTGTAGTCTTCATTAGCCAAGTACTCAGCAGCAGTTGTGAGAGCTGTACGACCAGCAGCAACCTGAGCCTGAACATTAGCATAATATGTCTCCTGAAGCTTAGTATATTCAGCAACTGTCTTGCCATAGAACTCAACATCCTTCAGCATGAGAGCACCACCGAGCATAGCACCTGCATTATTAGCATAAGGGTATGACTTCATTCCTACCTCAACAGTCTGTTCCTCCTTAACCTCGAAAGCAAGAACACCCTGAGTGAACTCACGTGGAGAGATGCCATAATTACCTGTTGTTGCAATAGTATCACCATTAGCATTCAGAGCATACATAACACCATAGACATAGTCAAGTGCAGTATTGGTATCCCAACAGGTTGACTTCTTAGCCAGACGTGCCTGTCCATTTGCATTTGTTACAAATACGTATTTACCAGGCTTGAGATCGATATTCATTGAAATACCATGAGGTGTAGCACCTGTTGCATCATAGCCCCATCCTGCATAACCAGAATAGTGTCCAAAGTCTGGATATTCAGCAGTTGTGCCATCTTCACGTGCTACTGGAGAACAGTGTGTACGACCTTCTGGATAACCAGTCCATTCACCCCATGTGTTTGATTTCTGAATCTTTGTTGCCCACAAGCCACATCTTGACTGATCATTTGTCAACTGATCATCCAAAGAAGCCTTTATCTCGGTTTTAAGGATTTCGTCAAGACTAGCCATAACGTCTTCCAATTCAGACTCAGAAGAATTATCACCAATAGCCTTTACAGCGTTATAGTTCTCTGTATAGTCGTTGGTAACAGCTGCAGGATTAGTCTGAGCAAATGCATCAGCATACTTCAGAATTGCATCACGCTTACGCAAATCAGCAACCTTATAAGCAGTCTGAATCTGCAAATCTGCAATAGCAATCTCCGGATTGAGAGACTTGATCGTAATCTTATATGCAGAATAAGTAGCATCACCCACGACACCGAAAGCAACAGTTGACCATCCGTCAGGAATTGTAACTCCTGAATTCAAGAGAACAGTCTCTTCACCATTGATACCTTCTACTGTAATGATATTTGCGCCTCTGAAATTAGCATCTTGAGACTGATGATCACAATAGGCTGTACTTGTATTAGAAAGAGGAAGAGCATCAGCATCCGCTGTACCCTTAATCTTCATACTTACAACGAAAGAAGCAGAAAGATCTGTTGGAGTATAGATATAAGACATTCCCTCAGTCACAGCGTTAGTCTGCGACTTGATGAATTTACCAACAGTTGCATCATCATCTGATGTAAACAAATCAGAGAGTTTTGCTCCTTCTGTTGCAGAGATAGGAGTCCATCCCTTGAAGTCCGTAAAATTACCCGTGTAAAGGTTTTGTGCCTCAGTAATTTGGAAGCGTCCTTCATTAGTATTGACAAAAGTATCTTTGTCGAATGCAAAAGCAGGCATAGCTGCTGCAGCTGCAAACATACCAAAAAGTAAATTTTTCACCATACCGTTCAAGTTAGTTATTATGATTAATATGTTATAGATTATCGATTTTATATGTTATAGATTATTTGGAATATCGTATAAGATTATCGATCTGGTGGCAAAAGTAATAAAAATTAATTAAACCACAAAAGAAAATACATCATTTTTTTGTAAAATAGTACATTTTCTTCATTTCCCATCAGTTTCCATCTGGCTTTTTGCCATCAAAAACGGGAGACAAAGGCCAGTAAAAACTCTGCCAATCGTCTGGATGAGATGGTGAGAAATCCTTCCAACCATCTGAAAGATACTGAACTAAAGGCGAGTTCATCTTCTTCAATCCCATCACAACAAGCTTTGAAACCTCATAGGCTCCAAATGGATTGAAGTGGGTGTTATCAGAGAATTTCTTTACCTGCCAAGGGAAAGTTCCCATAGGATAATGCACGAGAAGATGCTTAGAGCCTTCTACTCCCATAGTTTCAAAGAGTATCTTTGTTTCAGCATTTATGTCAATAAGAGGCACATTCTCTCTTTCGGCAACAGCCTTCATAGCAGCAGGAAAGTCACCATGGGAATTCTTTATCTTACCCTCTGCATCAAACATGCGTCTCTGAGTCGGAGTACAGAATATGATATTGCCCTTCTTGGCACGAACCATATCCACGAACTTCTTGAGTGCCACCGTATAATGATACCAAGCACCAGTTCCAGGGCCTTTCTCCTTCTCATCATTATGCCCGAACTCACAGATCACATAATCTCCTTCCTTTATAACAGACAGAATCTTCTCTAATCTGTTTTGAGCCATAAAGGAAGTTGCAGTCAAACCGCTTTCTGCGTAATTGGCTATCGCTATAGGTGATGGGTGATGGATGTTAGGGGATGGCGAAGAGACAAACCAACGAGTGAACATCTGCCCCCAAGAAGCCCAAGGCTCTTTTCCCTGATCTACAACAGTAGAATTTCCACATAGGAAAACCGTAACAGCAGAGGTATCTGGCTCAATAGAAATGCTTTGCACACAAGGAGAAGCACCATTAAACTCAAACGTAAGTTTCTCATCCCATGTCAAAGAGCCCACCTCTCCTGGCTTTATGCGAACAAATGAAGGTTTCGTGTCATTACCGTTAATATCCTTATAAGAAGGTATATCAACACATCTTTTATTAACTATAAAGGTATAATCAAGAAACTCACCCTTTTTGGTGACGCATTTCTCAACCATCATTCTCCTTGACTCGGCACGAACTGTTGTCTCACCAGCCTTTTTCTTGCTACCAAGCCTAACGGTTACACGATAGTTTCCATCCGGAACCTTTACCGAGAAATAGAAAGGCGCAACGGTCTTTGCCGTAGGAGCCTCAACCACATCATAGCCATAGCCAACAGCCTCAGAATAAAGAGGTTGCTCTTTCGTAAGGTCATACGACAATACTTGTGCCTCAATAGTTGAGACACAAGCAAGAAATGATGCTATGGTTAATGCTTTTTTCATCTGTAAACATCCTGCACCTTGATATCATCGATAAGCCACTTGTCATTTTCCTTTATGTAGGTGACATAATAAGAGTGAACGCTTCTTTCATTATCTGAATCAAAAAGTTCACTCGCCTTCTTGTTCGACAATATCACGAGGAAAGTCTCACCCATATCAAAAGAGAAAGAACACAGTTCCGGATTATCCACGCTCCAGCCTTCCCACTCCTTTTCAGGACTTATATATTTGAGGGACAATTCCTTACTTTCAAATCTCTTGCAGACCTTATCAGTGAAGTATTCATGCAGGTTCACAGATTCAGGATCTGTGTAAAGTCTGGTTATAAGCTCACGGAAGGTCTTATCCTTTTCTGCATTCTTACGCACGCTTGCCTTGTTCTGCTCAAGAGCCTCAATAAGTTTTCCCACAATCGGAGCCTGATCTTCCTTTGGTTTGAAGTCATAACCCTCAGTGTAGATGTCACCTATATAATCGAGATTTCTCAAGAACACACCGACAGAGTCAAGCTCAGCACAATAGGCTTCAGGATTCCTATTACACAAAGGGACAAACCTTGAACTCATCTCACTACGCAACGCGCCGAATATCTGCTGAACGGCTCTATTTCTTCCACCCATATCCCTAAACAGCAAGTACTCCATAGCGGCAGCATAGAAGCAGCGATAGGTCATTGGCATCAGTTTGTTAAGAGTCTCAACAGTAGCCTCATCACCGCCCTTCGGAACGAGAGGAGCTAATGCTATGAATGTCTCAATCTTTATGTTTTTTCTCCTTGAAACAGCAGAGAAGAAATTATGCAAAGTCTTAGCATTCTGTTCTGCATCGCCTGTAAGCGCAGGAAACTGCACATCATCTCCGAACTTACTGTGAAACACAGTATGCTTCATTGTATCCTTTGGTACGGGTCTATACGCCTCACCTCCGGGTACAACCACAATGTCGCGAGAAAAAGCACTCACAGAACATATAACGGACAGAACGAATAAGTATATTTTCTTAAGCATAATCTTTATGAACGAAGTGTCTAACATGATATCTGCCTTACCATCATGGCAGCAAACACTATTGCAAGCAGACTACTAAAAGGCACCACACCTACTGCAATGCCACATTGAATATTATCTGTTTGCAAAAATAAACAAATTCCTTGAATAATCCAAATATTTTAGCAATTATTTTTTCTGATGGCTCTTTTTATTGTGGAAGAAAAACAGTAACGACCAACGTCAAATGTCTGTCTTATACAGAAATTGGTTTACACATTTCCAAAACCAATTAAAGTATAAGACAAGAAAATGTTGATAGATGTTCGTGTATGTTTATATATGTTGAGCCGATAGGCGACCATTAATAACGTCGTCGCTTTGCTCCTCAACATCTATGAACATTTATAAACATGAAAAATGTTTTCTTTTGTTTTACTTGGTTTTCTTTTGTTTTTAAAAATGGCGAAAGCAACCGTGGTTCTTCTCTGCCTTCGCTGCCCCTTCGTTGTGCCTTCGCTCTGCCCTCGCTATAAACCCAACAAAGCATATCCATTTGGGCGTTTGTATAGGAGGAAAATGGGACTCACATGGGAATTACATAGGAACTACATAGGAGGAAGAACGGAACAAACGCACCTCAGCATTGACTGCTGAGATGCGTCTGATTATCGAATAGATAGAGCTGTGCGATACTACTTCTCTTGCATCATCTTTACCAACTCTTCCAAAGAATTGAGGTTACGAGCATCCACATCAATGTCGAGGACATTGCCTTGCTTATCCACAATCTTGTATGTTGGGAATGCCGTCACCTTAAGGTAGCGCTCAATAGCCTTCTGCTGATCACTTGGCAGATTGAAGTGGGCCACGTTAGGTCCTGTCACGTTGTATTCCTTTATCACATTCTCCCATGAATCCATAGGGCTGCTGTTTGCCAGATACACGAACTGCATATCATACTTTGCCAGTCGCGCATATTCCTCCTCAGAGTGAGATAGAGCCTCCTTGCAAGGACTGCACCATGTCCCCCAAACATCTATCAAGACGATTTTCCCCTTGAATGGTTCGAGCAGTTTCTTCAGTATTTCCTCGCCCTCCGTCATACCTTGCACATCCTTGCCGGTGTTCAGTATGAGCTTGTCAAACTGACGGTTAGCGAGAGCCTGATAGTATTCGTTCTTCTTCTCGATGCCTGCAACTATATCAGGATTGTCAATCCACACTTTGAGACTGTCCATAATATTGACAGCCAATGGTTTGCGGTTGCGGTCTAATTCATCGTATGCCAGCTTTGCCATCCATACACTCTTGATGAACTTGTCTGCGCCGATAGAGTCGAGAGCATTCAACTGATTCTGCCACCTTGGCAACAGAAGGTTGTTGTTTGCCACGTCCATTGCATGAGGAGAGTTGAAGATTCGCTCCACCTGCTCGATGACATCTTTATTTGCAGCATTGAATTCGTTTGCCTTCTGCTGCTTTTTCTCAACCTCAGGAGTATCATTTATCTCTTTAACAATCTTGTCCATACGTACTTTGTATTCTTTCAGCATATCCCGTTCTTTTTGGTCTGCCGTAATCTCATCGATGTGGTCAAACATGTTGAACGAGTATGAGTTCCGGACATTGCGCGTTGCGTCGCCAAGATAGTCGCGCCAGAATTGTCTCACATCCCTATAAAGAGTGTATGGCTTTGGCAACTTCAGCCAGAAATTCTCGTAAGCATACTTTTGCGCATTCTCAGGGAAGTGGAAATCTTTCGCACGGAAACGTGCCTGTCCGAAATAACCAGCCTGCTGCCATGTAGTGCTTCCCTTGCGGTATAGGTTGAAGCGCGTGGAGAGAGTAGGATGCTGTTGGCATAG
The DNA here is from genome assembly GCA_002317355.1 of Prevotellaceae bacterium UBA1710. Classification (GTDB taxonomy): domain Bacteria; phylum Bacteroidota; class Bacteroidia; order Bacteroidales; family Bacteroidaceae; genus Prevotella. Next base: position 60,819 of record DCJC01000046.1, read on the forward strand.
TTCATCAACTTGTGCGTGCTGCGTCTTTATAAGACTATCTACCGAAGCTATGTATTTGTCGAAGTCGCCATCACCTTTCTCCATGCGTATGCTCTTCCAGTCGAGAGGGTGACGGAACAGTTCGTTCTGCAGACGAACATCTTCACCCATCCACATGCGTCTTCCTTCCTTGAAGTCATAGAACAGAAAATAAGTCTTTCCTGGCTCAAGCATAGTGCGCA
>DCJC01000046.1:61169-65720 GCA_002317355.1 Prevotellaceae bacterium UBA1710
CATGCCGAAGTCGAAAGTCTTCATGCTGCGATAGTGCTCAGGCATGTCCTTTATCCATCCTATCACGGTAGCCGTATCAGTCTTGTAATTTGTATCCACGAAATCGGTGCGAGTATCCTTTGTTGGGTAATAAGGCATAAAACGCTCTGTTATCATCGAATACACAGCCTTCTTGCCATCAATCGTAATGGTGCGTGCGCCCTTCTTGTCCTTTCCCACCATCACGTTTACGGTCTTTCCGCCGTTCTCCAGAACGAGCTCCGCCTCACCGTTAGTGCGGGCTGACTTAACCTTCATATCCCACACCTTGCAGTCGTAAATTGCATGTTCACCAATGAAAGCGATCTCCCAATCACCAGTCTTTTCGTTTCTCCAATATGATGGAAACAGCATTTTGTGCCGCTCCTCCACAGGTCGTATGCCTTTTACCTGAAAGGCGCCATTTCCGTCACCCTCTATGAAGTCAAACACCTTGGTGCCTTCTGGCAAAGGTTTAAAATGGAACACCATATCCAACTTGCCGTCAGCCTCTGTTTGAGTCCACTTATCAAACTCAATGCCATCTGCCGACACCACTGGATACCTCACACCATCGGCAAGCAGATAAGTTCCTTTTGTGAACTGGAAACGGGGATCAGGATAATCGGAACGTAGCTGAAGCCTTACAGCAACCGTTGCCTCTTCCATCTTGAGTTCCACACGAGTTACATCAATAGCGATATTGAAGAGTCCATCTCCATAATCCGTACCAAACTCTGTAGTAGGATTTTCCCATACAACTGTTTTTTGTGCCAATGATGCTGTTAAGCATAACAACGTCAAACACAATGTGATAATAGTTTTTTTCATTTGACTTAGTAAGTAAATTTAGGTAGTACTAATATATGTTTAGTTTTTTTCTACTGCAAAAGTAAAAAATATTTTTGACTCCTCCAAATTTTCCCCTTGATTTTTTTCATGCAACATTTACGTATTTCACACCCATAAAACGCCCTTTCACTAACACGCAAGACGCCTTATTGCTTTTTTGAACCAGTATTCTGTTATACTATTTAACGTCACCAATATGATTTGAGCACTCAGCGCTTGCTACGCTTTTACAAAGCGTAGCAACTAAAAGAAGATGCTTTTTTACTGATAAAAATTCTTCGTTTGGACTCAGACACTTCGTGGAGTCCCAATCTTTTACAATTTCTTGTAGAACCTCTAATTTATATTGTATAAATAATACTTTCAGGAAATAGTAATGGCATACCTTTCTTCTTTATCTTGAACGAATAAGTATCACCATGACCACTTGGGCGACTAAGCAACAAGTCAACCGTTATGATATTCTGCTCTATCAATACATCAAATTGCCCGACATTAGGATTTTTAGTGTGTTCAACTTGCTTGTAACGAAAGTATTCCTTTCCATCATTTATTTCATTCTCTACCTCAATCCAAAATGTTTCATGATGTTTGATTAACAGGCGATTGTGCAATTTCATAAGATGCCATACTGCAACATCTTCTATTTTATTACGCTCTGCTTGCAACTCAAGGAGTTCGTCAAGATGATTTACATTCAAGAATAACGCCTGACTATTTGGTGGTGAGCACTGAACCGTGTTTTGGTATGTCAATTTGCCTTCATCTGTTGTGTAACCATATTTTGCAACGATTTCCCTTCCTGATTTCAAAACACTCAAATCCCAATCTGGTGTCTGGGTAAAAAGTACATTCTTTTTAGATGATCTCTTTTCACGATGACTCTTCAACTCAATGCCTTTGTAATCTGGTGTCTTGTCGCTATTCATATCAATACCAAGAAAGGATTCTATTGTACGACCTATACCAGTATCAGCAAGCACTTCAGATTCAAACCATTGCCCGCCAACTGAACGAAACTTACCAAGTAGCTCTTCTGAAACTGAGTTTGCTATTTGGTTTATCTCCATCAGTACCTCTTTCATTGGGGTTATGATGACTGTATTATAGCATTTCTCAATATCTATACGTGTGATATTGATAGAGTATAATGTTTCATTAAAGTAGAATAAAACATGAATATCACTTCCCTCAGTATATGAACCCAGTTTGTAAATCCACATACGTGGGTCACCTTTCTTTGTGTTAGGGCGATAGAAAGATGCTTGTGTTATACATTGGCTATCCTCAGTAAGAATGATAGCGTTGCGCATCTGCTTGAACTCTGGACCTTGTAACTGCTCAGAGTAATTATGTACTCCCTCTTCAAGGAAATATGCTCGCATTGGCGCAGTAGAATCGAGAATACCCTTCTTAAGTCCTGTGGGGGTTATCTCTACCTGTGTAAACTTTACATTCTGATTGACCAGGAACTTAAGGTTATTCTGCTCAAATTCTGTAAATGGACGCATATTTACCATACACTACCTCCTTTTTATTTTATGTGTTTCAATAGGGTATTAGCAATAGCACGAGCCATTAGCGGTGGAACTGCATTACCTACCAATGTATATTGTGGAATTTCTTTCTGACGGTTATTGCCACCAGTTTGTCGTTTGCCTTGAAATACGAAGGAATCATCGAAACTTTGAAGACGCGCCATTTCTCGTACTGTCATAGGGCGACATGCTGCATAATGGATAAAATCATCAGGCATTGTGCATACTGTTGGACTTTGACCTAATGGATTAAGCACAACATAATTACGTTTCTGCGATTCAAGCCCTTTAGATTTCAGTTCAGACTTTGCAAGGTCGTAATCCTTATGTTTGGCAATAATCTTCAAACGCTCACGTACACTTTCGTTTTGCAGACTTGTCTGATGATTGAAGAGTTCCATGTGCTGATACTTTCGTGGTTGCTCCAATTCACTCATATTAGGCACATAGAATGGTTCTTCATCAAAAACGAATCTATGCCCCAGTCTGCCAATACGTGACCACTCAGAGAAATATAAACCTCTATCGTCAGGTTCACCCTGAATGGCTCTCTTACGCTTTACTGGTTCATATTCTGATATGAGTTTGGGCTTCTTGTATTTGGTGACAGTTTCGCCATTTCCAACCATATCCATGTCCCAGATTGCCTCATAAACCTTTACTTTCTCCTCTTCGGTAACGGTAGCAGGAATCTCTGTTATAAGTTCCTGATCGTTTCTACAACCGATGAATACAACACGCTCACGATTTTGAGGTACACCATAGTTAGAAGAAAGCAATACCATAGGCTCAGTAATGTTGTAGAGCCTAATTTCATTCATCAACTCCTCGAAGCGAGTAAGGCATTTCTCATTACTTGCAAATTGTCCCCTTACAAAATCTATACACTCATCGAATGTTGAAATAAGGATTTCCAATGATTTCTTGAGAATCATTGCCTCTTTGTCGCAATTCGCCATCTTTGCAACAGCATCTACAGCAGATAGTGTCTTTTCAAGAATCTGCTCGTCTGAAATTGTTTCAACTATTGCATTGTAACCATCGACAAAAGTATCATTATCAATATGTGCAGAGGTCTTTAGCTGTATTACTTGTTTACGGATTTCGTCACGCTCTTTTCTCATCTTCAGAAGAATAAGACCATGACGAATAGTATTTACATTCTCGTCGCTCTTGCTGACATTGTATGGAAGATTCTTTGTGACATCTTTCAACTGCTGATCGAGATTGTTGAAATAGGTTTCATTCATTTTATCCCAATCGGTATCTGACGTCTCCATACACATACGTGTGTAAATGGCAGAGTACAAAGAAGATGAAATCAACCCTTTTAGATTGTCTTCCATAAAGGCATACAATTGCCCCATCTTCATGTCATCAACGATAGAGCGAATTTCACGCAAGATACGCTCCTTAATTCTGCCCTCATCTTTGGTAAGAATACCTTTGACATTCTCCATCACAAAGTACTTAGGGCGCAGAGCCTTGATTACTTTGAGATAGTGATAGAACAAATCATCGCGCTTGTCAAGTTTCTTTCTTCTACCTGCAAGGCTGAACGACTGACAACTTGGACCGCCTGTAATAACATCAATCTCCTGATTACTAATCTCTCTCAGAAGATTAGGCAAGAAAGAATTCTCCATGATATCCTGACACAGGAATTTTGTATCAAGCCCCAACATCTTGTTATAGCGAACCCTATGAGTCAATTCGCAGTTCTCATTTATGTCACTTGCAAGACGGAAGTCATAATACTTATCGTCTGTGTAAGCTTGCATAAAGCCCTCACTGAAGCCACCTGCACCAGCGAACAAATCAAGATATTTAATGCCCTTTCGGGTAGATACGAATTCTTTCTTTTCAGACATTTTGTAATCCTTGGAGGTAATTACTGCAACTATAATTCCGTTTTAGTTATTTGAATGTTATAGTGCAGATTCTGCAAATTACATACGAGTTAGTTGCAAAAGTAAAAAATATTTTTGATTCCTCCAAATTTCCCCCTGATTTTTTTTATTCAATACCCTTATAAACCAAAATCCCATAGCTATAATGTAATGAGGGGGATATCTACTGAATTAAAACTTTCGTAATCTCGACATTGCAACAGAGACTGTATCATGGCAATGTTGACAATGTT
>DCJC01000030.1 GCA_002317355.1 Prevotellaceae bacterium UBA1710
ACGGACATTTGGCTTGCGCCAGGGAACATTTTGCTATTGCTTATTGTTAGGATCGTTAGTGGTTAATGAAAAGAACGTAAATCTCACGAAATGATATCCGGTGAAATTTACGTTCTCTTCGAGGAGACTTTTTGTCTCTCAAATTATATTAACAGCTTATGCCACATCATAATGTTCGAGCTAATAAGCACTACTAATCTGCGTTCTTGACGATGTCAACAAAGTTCTCAATGACGTAATCGAGATCCTCCTGAGTCATACGTGTGTTGAGCGGGAGAGTCATTGTGTTTTCGAACATCTTATAGGCATTTGGATAGTCCTTTATGTCGAAACCGAGAGTCTTGTAGGCGGTCATCATTGGGAGTGGTTTGTAGTGGACATTGGTTGCAATGCCTCTTTCTGCCATCTTTACGATAACATCATTGACCTGCTCACGTGTCTTGCCTGTGAGACGAACGATATACAGGTGATGACTTGAGCAATGGTTTGCACCCTTATGATCGAGATAGATGAGTTTGATACCTTTATCGGCAATATCTTCATTGAGTTTGTCGATAGCTGCATTGAGTTGTGCTACCATCTGCTGACGCTTCTGGAGCATTTCTGGATAGCGCTCGAGCTGAGCGAGTCCTATGGCAGCCATTATATCTGTCATATTGCACTTGTACCATGGTCCGATGACATCATACTCCCATGCTCCGAGCTGTGTCTTTGCAAGGGCATCCTTGTTCTGTCCGTGGAGTGAGAAGAGCTGACAAAGACGATAGAGATACTCGTTCCATGTCTCGCCTTCGATATATGGCACACTTGGTGCTCCATTGAGTGTCCAATCGCCTGTAAGCTGTGGTACGGTCTCATTTCCGAATGGGAGATTCCATGTGAGAGCTCCACCTTCTGCTGTGGTGAGATTCTTTACTGCATGGAATGAGAATGACGAGAAGTCACCTATCTCACCAGCCATCTTTCCTTTCCACTGGCTTCCGAATGCATGAGCACAATCGGCAGAGATGATGATTCGTCCGATGCGCTTCTGGAGTTCGTTAGTTGGATGGAAGAGTGCTTTCTTCTGCTCAATTATTTCAAGGATTTTGTCGTACTCACACACCACACCACCGAGATCAACTGGCACGATGACCTTTGTGCGTTCGGTTATAGCCTCAGAAAGTTTATCGAGCTCCATCTGCTGGTTATCCTTGTTGGAATCGATAATTACGAGTCGGCAACCAACATGCTGTGTGACGCTGGCACTTGCTGTGTATGTATAGGCTGGCACAATAACCTCATCGTCAGGGCCGACACCTATGAGTCGGAGAGCAAGTTCCATTGCAGCTGTTGCAGAATTGAGACATGCAGTTTTTGCAGTATGCACATATTCGGAGATCTTATCTTCGAACTCCTTGGTCCTTGGACCTGTTGTTATCCATCCACTCATTATGGCTTCTGCAGCCAACTTAGCCTCAGCCTCAGACATATCGGGTGGAGAGAATGGCACATTGCGCAATTTCATTGTCATTTTATTATGTGATTTTTATTCTTTCAATAGTTATATTTGCATTGAATCAGTTGCCGTTATAACAACGTAAAAAAAACGTTTGCGGTAAACCGTTTCCTGCCGTCACAATCCTATTTTCTCGGCAAAGTTACTAAAATAACTTGGGGTTTCCAAGAAAATGTACTTTTTTAGACATTTTTTATCCGTAAAAACGATCAAAAATCAGCTTAACGCTCGGTTATTATCACCTTAAACGTCTGGAATATCAATTTTAAGTCGTAGAAAAATGATGCATTCTGAACATATTCAAGATAGAGTTTTATCTTCTCCTGCATGATTACGTTTATGTAGTAATCCTCAGGATCCTCAGCCTTTTCCATCAGTTCATTCTCATTGCGGAACTTGATAGATGCAGGATCGGTTATTCCTGGTCGCACATCGAGTACATGTAGCTGATCTGGAGTCCAATAGTTGACATAATGACGCACTTCTGGTCGAGGACCAACGAGACTCATGTCACCGAGGAACACATTGATGAGCTGTGGGAGTTCATCGAATTTGTACTTGCGGATGATATACCCACTCTTAGTGACACGTGGATCACGCCCTCCAATGGTTACAAGCGACCCCTTATCGGAACCCACTCGCATAGAGCGGAATTTGAAAATCTTGAAGTCTTTGTTGTTACGCCCTACTCGCACCTGACGATAGAAGACAGGACCATTCGAGTCAAGTTTAATCCATATTGCAAGAATGATGAAGAGCGGGCAAAGAAAGATGAGTCCGCATCCACTTGCAATAATATCAAATAGTCTTTTCATTTATATTATAAGAATTTTTCAGATAGAATATATGGATGATAGGCGAAAGCGATGTAGCAGAAATCGCCATCAATCCACATGCCAAGTAGGTTTGAGGATATGGCTCCAGAGTTGGGTTGTGAACATCTGCCATTTACTTTCCTTATAGACCATCTTGTTCTTCCAACCATTCTTCCCCCATCTCTGGAATCGGAAGACGATTTCCCGTATGGGATTGTATCGATGTTCGCGCTCAACCTCAGGATGGAGTATGTCATTAAGACTTCTCTCCACCAATACATCATCAATTGGAAGTTCGGGAAAAATGGCGGATGGAAATCCAAGATGACGGATGCAAATAGCATTAATGACTGCCAAATACTGCTTCATCCCTACCCTATCAAGGGTTTGCAGAAGCCAAGTCCAGTCAATCTTATTAGTCTGCACGAAGAATGCCCAATCGAGAACGAGTCTCAACTGCATACATGTGGATGCGAAATGCTCACCACTATGCCTAAGGAGATAAAGGGCATTGAAGCGTGGGGACGGATAATAGAGATTTGGGATTTCCTTATCAGGATAAGGTTCGAGTTCCTGATGAAGTATGTCTTCTATCTCAGCAGTAGAACGATGGGCATGCACATTCAGGAACTCATAATGATTCTCTATTACCTTTCCTTTATAGTTGAATTCAGAATGCTTATGATGCGATGTGTCACTCTTGGTTCCAAGTTTATCGCATATCACATGATCGGTTTCTTTCCACTTTCCGAAGGTGTAGATATCTATATCGCCCACAGGTCGGGAATCTGGCTTCGGCCAGAAGAGTGAAAGTCCATAACCTTTCATTAGCATCATACGGATATCATGTTCCTTGAGGAATGTCGCAAGATCAGCTATTACATCCTTATGAATCCTATTGATGCTCTCAAGATATGTAATCTGGCGCATCCAGTCCATGATGAAATCGATGTGGGGCCGATCTTCCTCACGGAGATGCTCAATGGCACCAAAAGCTACTCCAAGCACACCTTGCTTAGAGGAATAGTGCATCATCTCCGTCCAATCGATTTTGGCAGATAATGGTTCAGACACGCCAGTGACGCTAATGCGGATAAGCTGGACAAGTTGTTGTTCGATGAGAGACACTATTCTTTTTAATATTGCGAATTGGATTTTTTACGTCAATTCGAGGATTCGAGAATTCGCGGATATCATTTCCAGATATCCTGCAGGATCCGGAATGCGAAAGAGCAATCACTTCACTACAGATTTAATAACATCAACGTATTTCTGAGTACCGACTTCACGGGTGAGGTTCTGCATTATGAACTGGCGTCCGTTGCGACCATATTCCTTACAGAGATCACAATTCTCATATAGTTTGATGATGGCATTCTTGAAGGCTTGCTTATCTCCTGCCTTGGTAAAGATACCACAGTTGTTGTCTGAGAGGATAGACTTTATCTCGTTCTCATCAAAGTTTGCGAGAACAGGACGGGAAGCTGACATAATGCTCCAAGTCTTTGAAGGAACGCTATTTGAACCAACTCCAGGTTTGGAAATGATAATACCGACATCACCAAGGCTGAACACATGACTGATGTCTGCATAATCCTGGAAAGGGAGCATGATGACATTATCGAGCGAGTCACGCTTCACAATCTCCTCAACCTGCTTCTTATAGGCACCTTCACCCACAAGGATGAGTCCGATGTCAGGATGAGAAGTCTTGAGTTCCTTCATCACCTCAAGAAGCATATCCATATTCTGGGTGAGTCCGATGTTACCACTATACTCTACATAGAACTTGGATGGATCGATACCGTATTTACCGATAAGCTTGTTTTCAGAGCGCTCTACATTCACCACAGCATTCTGGTCCACCCAGTTATAGACAACGGCAATCTTATCCTCAGGCACTCCCTTTGCCATGATGTTCTTCTTGAAGTCCTCCGAAATCACGATAATCTTGTCAGCATGCTTATAGATCTTATCCTCTATCTTACGACCTATTTTCCATAAAAGGGAACCTTTATGCGAAAGACCAGTTCCTACAAGAGAATCAGGAAATATATCCTGAAGGTTATAGACGAAAGGAATGCCACGGAACTTGCTGATATAAGCCCCTACGAGTCCGAGGATTGGCGGAGTACTTGCGATGAACATCACATTGCAATCCTTTGCTTCCCTTCCCCACATGCACTTGCAGAACTGTATTCCACAACTGAGGAAATATCTCATTGCTCGCGCTAATGGATTCTTGCCTTCACCATAAAGTGGAAAGCGAATGATTGTGAGCTTATTATCGTGTTTTTTCTCAACAGCATACTTCTGCTTGTATTCCTTTCTTGTTTCTGGAGTTATTCCGCGAGTAGGTGTAGGAACATAGACTACACAATCCATATCAGCCTTTGCAAAATCTTCATGGAGATTCTGCCAGAGGTATGAACTTGCGGCTTGCTCTGGTGCGAAATATGCGTATGGAGCTAAAATCTTCATCTTTGCGGTTTACAATGTCTTAATGAGTCGATACATCTTTCTGTTGGGATAAGTAACGAATTCGTAGAGCGTTTCGTATCCCATACTGTGATAGAAGCCCACAGCCTGATCGTTATTGTCATAGTCGGTTGTAAGCGAAACTTTCTGTACCCCTTCATCCTTCATCACATGTTCTGATTCTGCAAGCAGAAGTTTGCCAACTCCCCTACCCTGGGCAATCTTACTCACGCCAATGGAATAGAGTTCGGCATAATCCTCATCATCTTCCACCCCCTCACCCTTCTTTGTCAGGTTTCTGACGAGTCTCAAGAGTGATTGCGGAGTTGTGAACAGCATCTTGAGTGACAGGATAACAAAATCGAAGAAATTGCTCTTGATGAGACGGCTGTTGAATCCTTTACACTCCTTTGTAGATGCAGAGAATCCATAAATCACACTATCTTCTTCTGCCACCATAGTGACCGTTTCCTTACTCCTGATGAAACAAGTGTAATAGAACCTGAGAAACTGAGGTCCAAGACTTGTCAGGAAGAAGCCCTTGAAAGCATCAAGATGTATCTGGACGATGGTACTCACATCATCCAATGTTGCTCTTCTTATGTTCATTTATTTTACCTTAAATTTTGCCACTAACGGACGATGATCACTTAAGTCGGAATCTATGACCTTGACATCTTGCAGTTCGAGACCATCGCTATACAGTATATGATCGAGTCGCAATCTGAGATGCCATCCTTGATATGTAAAGCCGAATCCGTTTCCACCTTCCCACCAAGCATCCTTCAAGGCATCATCGCCTTCACCCATCAAGGTGTTGAGTGTAGTGCTTCCACACCAGTCATTGAGGTCACCAGCCATTATTACGGTCTTACCTTCGGCACGTGCCTCATCTATGAATCTACGCACATTACGTGCCTGATAATCACGGATTCGCTTTCCTACTTCATAGTTCCTATAGTAGAGAGGAATACCTTCCCACCAATGTGAATCCTTAGACATTGATCTGCGTGCTGTGGAATAAGCACTTGAACGAAGATGTCCGGAGAAGAGTGTTATCCATTTCCCTGGCTTTATTTCAAATTCAGCAGACATTATTGGCATCTGTAGTTTCATATGGTGATATTCCTCAAGTTCCAGGGAATCGAGGTCAAGGGTGTCGATGGAACCTTCACAGAAATGTCGGCTAAAGTTTCTTAGCGGGAAATGGGAGTAGAATCTCAAACGCCAAAGTTGATTATCTCCCGTTAGTATATCACAAGGTCCATAAATACTATCTAACTGAGTTTTTATTTGTTTAAGATTCTCGAAAGATAAATCCTGGAAACATACGATATCAGGCTTTTGACGTTTTATTTCTGCAAGAAGACTATCTTGAACTGCAGAGGTGAATGATATAGTATCAATGGCATTGACATTGAATGTCATTAAACAGAATGTATACCCATCAGAAGATGTAGAAGAAATGTTTATTGCAAAATATTTTGACTTAACATTGATAATGCAAACAATCGCCAATACAAAAGTGACAACACAAAGGTGCAGTTTCTTTTTCGTAGGAAAGAACATCTTTAATTTACAAAGTTCTTAACAACCTCTACAAACTCATCTTGGTCATTCAAAAACGCAACTAACAAATCATCACATCTTTTGCAATATGCAGAATAATCTTGCTTTAAGAAATCCGTAAGATTATCTGTGAGACTATTACAATCCTTTACTGCAACACCAACTTTATACTTTTCTGCATAATCGCCCTGACAGGTGTCTTTAGTTACAAACATAGGGCGATGATATATCAAAGAGTTATAGAATCTGTTGGACAATGCAGTATCATGAGTAATAATACGCGGATAAAAAATATTCATAAATGTTGAAGACTTGACAAATCCTGCTTCCTCTGGTTTTTCATAAAAACCAACAAAAGAGACATTCTTTGCATCATTCTTTTCACAATATTCCTGAAGATATTCTACTGTACCAGGGCCTTTGCCAACAAATCGAAGATTAAATCCATTCTTATTAATTAGGGCCTTAACAACTTCTATGTTTGAAGAATAGTCTCTAATCGCTCCTATTGTAAGAACATCAATTTCACCGTTTGCATGGAATGTCGTAGAAGCATCTTTTTTTGCTAATGCTTCACGAACAGCCCTCTCATCAAAATTGTGGGACAAATAATAGTTTCTCTTAGGAAGACACCTTTTAAAACCTGGAGATGAAATCACATTAGCACAACTAAATCTAAGCATAAAAGAGAATAGCTGTTTGAATCCAAATTTCTGCTCAATTGACAAATCTCTGTAGTCAATAATATAACGGTTACGGAAGTTAGCCAACAAATAAGTACTTAAAAGGCATGTCATTTGCGGTCCAAAAACAACGATTCGATTAAAACCATTTTCTTTGATTGTTTTTTTTACAAATTTAATATATCCTTTATATGCAGAAAAACCAGCAGACCAATGACCATTATCACATAAAATATTATACTGAAATCCTTCCGGCTTATCATCTCCTTCTCGATTCCATGAAATAATACTATATTCTACATTAATCTCATCAAATATCCTTGTGTAATTACGAACATAAGGAGCATACCAGATGGAACCTGGTATCACAAGTGCAACTTTCACATTAACATCCATATCTATCTACTTCTTCACCCTTAAGAATTTTTACGATTCGAGAACAAGCCTTACCATCTCCATAAGGATTTACAGCCTTGGACATTTTCTCATATGCAGAAGTATCGTCAAGAAGAGTACTTACCTCATTCATTATCTTATTATAATCAGTACCTACAAGATGAACAGTTCCCGATGCAAGTGCTTCAGGACGCTCTGTAGTATCACGCATTACCAAAACTGGTTTCCCTAGTCCTGGTGCCTCTTCCTGAATACCACCAGAATCGGTCAGAACAATGTTTGCTTTACTCATAAGATGTACGAACTCAAGATATTGAAGAGGTTCTATAAAGAAAAAATTCGGACGTGTAAGATCTTCGCCAAACACTTCATGAATTGGTTTACGTACATTTGGGTTTAGATGCATTGGATATACAAAATCAACATCAGGATACTTCTCTGAAAGATCCTTCATGGCAGTTACCATACGGATGAAACCATCACCAAAGTTCTCACGTCTATGACCAGTAATAAGAACAAGTTTCTTACCATTAGAAAGACGACTTACATCATAACCTGCATTTGCAAGGATGGTATCCTGTTCTTTTGATAGAGCTTCATCTGTTTTCAATTTATCAACAACCATATGAAGTGCATCAATAACAGTATTTCCAGTTACATAGATATTACCATGGGCTTTCTCGTCCAGAAGATTCTTTTCAGAAAGAGGAGTTGGCGAGAAATTGTATGTAGCTATGCGCCCTGTCATCTGGCGATTCATTTCCTCTGGCCAAGGAGAATAGATGTTATGAGTACGAAGACCAGCTTCCACATGACCAACAGGTATTTGTGCATAGAATGCAGCAAGTGCGCCTGCCGTTGATGTAGTAGTATCACCATGCACAAGAACAACATCAGGACTGCATTTCTTAAAGACATCACGAAGTCCAGTGAGAACTCGAGCGGTAACATCTGTAAGATCCTGACCTTGCTTCATTATGTTCAAATCATAATCAGGCTTTACATCAAAAATTTCAAGTACCTGATCAAGCATCTCTCTATGCTGACCTGTGACACAAACAATTGTTTCAAATTCTTCTGTGTATTTCTGGAACTCTTTTACCAGTGGACACATTTTTATAGCCTCCGGACGAGTGCCGAAGACGAGCATAACTCTCTTCATATATATTATTTTTTGATTTTTGATTCTATAAATTCAATAATTGCAGTTGCCCTTTTATCAATTCTAAGATTATTTGCTTTTTCAAAAGAACTTGCAGACATACTCTTACACAGCTCAACATTGGTCATTAGTTTTTTTATCGCATCTGCTATCTGATCCACATTCTGGGGGTCAACCAAAATCGAATTACTTTCATCAAGAATATCTTCATTAAATGGTAAATCAGAAGATATTATTGGCAATCCTGCAGCAACCGCCTCAACAATCGCATTAGAACATCCCTCATTTAGTGTTGGCAAACAGAAACAATCCGACGCATAAAGATATTGAGGTATGTCATCATGTTCCAAACGCCCCTTGTGTACAATACCTTCACATGTAGGTGTCGAATTATCACCATCAAGTGGTGCACCAATAAATATCGACTTAATTCGTGAATCATTTAATTTATCAATTGCAGCAGACAACCTTGCCGAGCCTTTCCTATGAATAAAAGCGCCTGTAAAAGATATCAAGAAATCATTAGGAAGGACGCCCAATTCTTTACGAATATCCCTTGCGTCATCTTTTACGAAAATACTAGTATCAACAGAATTCGGAAGGACAATAATGTCATGCTCTTTAGCAAGTTCATAAACAATACATTTTCTTTTGTTTTCAGAAGATACACTTATCACGCCACATACAGCATTAGCGAACTCTGTTTTCTCCTTAGAAGAAAGAGAAGATACCAGATTTTCAAGAGCATCATCACCTTCACCACAAGCTACAAACAAAGGTTTATGATTATCTATTGCAAATTTCTTAAGTTTATATGCAGTGTGCCAAAAATGTCCATACAAAACTTCCGGCTTTATTTTTTTCAAGACTTCATTAATTGCACTCTCATTAAATACATTTGCAATCTTATACAAGAACTTATGGCCATTTCCGAATGAAATAGAATATGGTCTATAAACTCTATATACATTATTTTTCTTCGTCTTGTATTCTGTACATTTAGGCATCAAAGGAATTCTTCTCACAACAGAACGAGTGAGGCTTTGAGGGGCAACAACAGATATTTGTACACCTTGATCAACAAGTTCTTCTACTAATTGTTGAACAAACACAAATACTGGACGGTCATGCGATGGATAATCTTCTGCTAAAATACAAATTTTAATATTCATACCAAATATCATCAACTATTTAAAGTCTCCAAAGTCCTTGGATTATTCCTTCTTTCAATCAAACAAATAATTGCCGTCCAGAATATCCAAACATGTACATCTCCTGTAACTATTGATAAATTATGATAAAGTCATATGCCGTTGTACAAAGAGAAAAGAACAATTGATTGACAATCAAATCCAATAAGTAAAAACATTGAGAACATCATTTATTACCTTCTTTTCAAAGATAACAATGATGTCTGTGAATTTATCGCATCACGTTCTATCAAACATATAATTGCGGCCCAGAAAATCCACACATGCACATCACCTGTGACAATAGACAGATTATGAGCTAACGAACAAATAAAGAAAGAGAACCATGCTAGAATCACCAATAAAAGAGCAAAATTCTCTCTCACATTAATATGAATGAGTTCTCTTACACAGATTTTAAATTGTTCAAAAATTATATACAACACAAACAATCCACCTATATATCCTCCATAAATAAATGCATTTAAAAATAAATTATGAGGCATTCCTACTTTATTTCCACAATCAAAAATTCCTCCCCAAGGATTATCAAAAATGTAATCTATACAACGTGAGTACAAATCTGAACGAGTTGACATATCTCCACCTAAAGCATATCGGGAGCCACTTTCCTCAACAAATTCTGAACCATAAATCCAGAAAACCGAAAGCGCAATTATAGTAAATATGAAGAATAAAGTTTTTGCAACAAAGCCCATCCTATTACTTAACAACTGATACATGATAAATATTGATGCTACAATACCAGTTGCAAATCCTGTACGCTGCTGAACAAAGAACAAACCAACCATAACAATTGACCAAAGCAAAAAATTCAGGAATCGGAACATGACATTACGATTATACCATACAAATATACATGCAAGAGGAAGGAAATAACCATTCATGACATCACCCACAATACCTGGAACGGTATAACCTTCAAGCGACTCATGAAAATCCTGAAATTCTGATAAATTCTCACTTCCTTCGAAATGAAAAACTTGAACGACATCATTAGCCCATGGCATATACAAATACTGTCCAATTGTTACAATTGCATCAAATACCCCTACTGCTGCAAATGCATAAAAAATCAACGCCTCAGCTTTATATTTTCCAACTATGACTTTAGTACTCTGATATGCTACATATGCAGTCATATAGAAACCAATCAATTGTCTGGAGTATTGACTAAAATATCCAGTAAGAGCAGATGACATTCCATAAAAAATAATAAAAATCAAATATAGTCCCCAATATTTGTCTAATTTTATCATGCCTATTCTATAACATGCAATGAACATAACAATTGTCATAAGTTGTCTAGGAGTAACTACTCCTCCTATGTAGAAACTTCCATAAAGCAACTGACATGTCAAGAATAGTACATATAAAACCTTAAAAAACATAAACAAAATTAGTTCTTACGCAATGTAGATAATGCCCCACTAACTACACCTCCTGGACCAACGCCAAAAAGTGCATATGCAACAATAAACAATATAATTGAAATAACACAACTAATTACTACACCAACTAAAAAAATCCATCCTGTATTAAAATTCATAAAACTACAAACAAAGAACGTAAAAAGAATATTAACAAGACAAACAAATGTTGATATATAGAAATGCAATAGTTTTAATTCTGTCTTATTATACAAAACATGTATTAAATATGGAAATACCAATAAAACCGCCACAAAAATTGCCATACCTGCACCATAAAGCCCCCACATGTAAGTAAAAGGATACAATAGGACTATCATTACTGCAATTTTAATCAAATAAAACTTGAATTCACTTTTTGTGAAACCATAAGCACGAATCAATGGATTAAAGGAAAATAATAATGTTTGCATTAGATACGCAATAAAAATCGCCTTAAATGGTTTTGACATTTCCAGCCACGATTCTCCTAAAATAATTGTGATAATTGATTCTGAATATAGCAAGATTACCACAGCCAAGAGTGAAAGAACAAGAAGTACGATATCAATTATTTTATTTACAACAGAATTAAGATGATTTGCATCACCGTTTATCTTAGAATACAAAGGAAAAGCGACATTGTTAATAACACCTTCTACAAAAGTTCGTGGATATTGTGATAATTGCTGAGCTCGGTTATAATAGCCTAACTGTATGGTTCCCAACAGGTTTCCAACAATTGCAACATCCAGATTACCTGCAAGCCATTGGGTCACATTCTTCAACTGTAACCAACCGCCAAAAGCATACAGTTCCTTGAACTGAACTTTATCAATGTGGAACTTAATCTTTGCCGGAAGTAGCATGAATGAATATACAGTTCGTATAAGATATTCAGACAAAAGAGCTATTATGAGAGCCCAATATGTATGAAAAAAATAGACACAAACAATTACGAGAATAAAACTGATAAGTTTAGGCAACACAAACAAAAGGAAATACTTCTTGAGTTTTATTTCCTTCTGCAATACAATCACCGCAGGATTGATTGCTGCACTTAGAACTACGCTCAAAAGTATCACTATAGAAGGCCAAATTGCTTCTGGACTATGGTAATAGTAAATACAGATTGGAGCTGTAACAATCCACAATATCAAAGTCGCAATTACTGATACTAACAAGTTTGCAGACCATGCAGTATTAAGGTATCCACTTATATCTCCCTTTTTCTGAATCAGAGCAGGACCAAGTCCCATAGAAAATGCAATACGTCCTAAGCCAGAAAAGAATAACGCAATTGCATAAATTCCGAAATCAACAGGAGTCAAAATTCTACTAGTGATAGACAACTGGATTATACCTATCAAAGCAAAGATAATATTTTCGCTTAGAGTCCAAAAGGTTCCGGATAGAAATGTTTTTTTTATGCTATCAGCCATAATTATCTCAAATGTTTAATTGTTTCTGCTACAAAAGATTTCACCTTTTGCTTTTGCATAACAAATAAATTTATAAATTTCACAGACCAATGCTGACAAGCAAATGACAATCCTTTATATTGAAAGATAGTAGAAAATGCGCCTCTATTCCAACGCACGTAGGTGGGGCGAAAAAAAGCCGTATTATAATGAACGGCATTGTGTTCTGATATAGAGTACAGATTCATTGATTTTCTTGCCAAATCAATAAGATCCGTTCCTTTATCTGTGTGCGAACTAACTTGCGAACTTCCCCAATGATTGTATTGTTTCATTCCCTGATGAGCTAAGTGATAGTCACCAATTGTAAGATCTGCAGGCATGCCATATTCTTTATCATACACTTTAAAGCGACAAGATGCGCACGAAGGTCTTTTGAGTTGCTGAAATGCTGTGCCATAGTCAGATTCAACGAACTGCTTCATATACACACTACCATCAGAAAATTGTGCATGAACATAATAAGGTTTCCATGCGTCTTTTTTATATCGAACGGAGAAATCTGTAATTACATTGTCTTTATGCTTTAAAGAAATCTGCTCTATAAATGCCCTATGAACTCCCAATGAAGTTGGTCCATGACAAATCAAATCGACTGTAAACAGATTTTCTGTGAGTTTTCCTATATAATGATATAGAGCCGCTACTTCACATGGTAAACCAATGAACAATACATTCTGCCCATCTTGCAAGTCTTTCTTGACTTCTTTATAGATGTCGTATTTTCGTGATTGAGCATATTTAGAACCTCTAGTTGCTAGTAATTGCTCTACGGTCACACAACGAGTATATGCGATATCCTTACATCCGTCAGAATAACGTACACCATATACAATACCACCTTCTTCTATAAAAGCACAAGACAGAGAGAATGCGAAACCACCAGAAGCACAATCTTTGATAATAGAATCATCCTGACTATATCCTCCATAACTGTCTATTATTTTTTTGGGTGAACCGATTGATGATTTAAGAGGGCACACTTTCTGACATAACCCACAATTCACACACTCTTTGTTGTCTGTAATTGATGGATAGAAGAAACCCTCGCCATCAGGTTGCATCTTGATGAGTTCTTTAGAACATGCCTGAACACAAGCTTCACATCCACAACAATTCCGTGGATTACTAAATAGATCCGTAGTCCTCATCTAATTAAATGTTAATGCGCATTTGAGATATGACAAACCTTCTTCCCTTTTCTGAGCAACCTTTTCACTAACTGATTTGTAATCAACCGGAACTTCTGTATACGAATCCCAATCGCGTTTTTCATCAACGATTAGGCGTTCCTTTACCCCCCACATATCAATAATATTATCGATACGAGAGTTTCTTGATTTCTCAGTTCCTGACTTATGACGATAGAATACATAAAATTGCTTCTCATGTATAACAGAAAAAGCAAGCCCATGAAAAGAATCTGTAAAGAAACATACAGAACCTCTAATCCAATTTATAAAATCGACAGGTCCAGCCCCCATAATATTCAAATCAGGAAAAGTCATATCAATCTCAGATACACTCTCATTACTCATCAAAGCGACAAGCTTTAGTCCATGTTTCTGCGCATATCGCTTTGCACACATCTTTTGAGTGACATCATTACCTATGAGATAGCATAAAACATATTTTTCATCAAGCATTTGCTTTGTTGGTATTCTTTCTTCCCATTCTTGTTTGCTCAACAAATAAGTAGGATCGCAAAGGACCTCAACTTTTATATCTTTTCCACAAACATCTTGAATTAATTTCTTTCCCTGCTCTTCACGTGTAGAAAGAAAATCAAAGCTACGCCACATTTCGGCAGAACTTTTATAGCAATACTTTGGATATGAGGTAACCCCACAACTTGTTGCGTATGATATTTTTCTAACCCCTTCTGGCACAAAACGCATAGAAATAAAACCGCCAAATGCAACACCAGCAGGCCACATTTGATCACTTCCAATCAATACAGCATCAAATGACTGAGCTACTTGTACAAGTTCGTTAAAACCGACACACAAATGAGTATTTTTGAGATATTGATCTTTAAATTCCTTTGACGCAAGTTTTCTAAGTCGATGATTTTCAGCATGCTCCACATCAAGATTTTTGTATCGATCCTCACGACTTGGTTTACGGAAGTTATTTATAAACCATGGAATCATTCCCCAATAAAATTTCAAGTTACGTTGCCCATTCGCATTATAAAGCAATATCTCCGTATCGCACCCTATTGCCTCAACAACCTGTTGCGTCGCATATGATTGCAACTGAGCACCATAATTTGTGTGTTCTGGAACTAAAATAAGTCCGACCTTTCGTTTATTCATAATTTATATATCCTATCGATAATATGCTACTATTTATTTTGTGATTCTAAAAGAATAACTTGATACGATTTATGGTGTAAACCTTTTCTGGTAACAGTCTCATCTTTTGGGATGTTTTCGTTCTACTCATCAATCAAGATGCAGGTATCACAGACAAATACTCCGATATTATCAACATCAAACTTCCTTCTTCATGAAACAAATACCTCTCAAAAATCTGAAGTTAAATCGTACCAATTTACTTTTTCATCATCACTTAGTATCTGCACTCCCCAATACTAAAATTATTTTTCTTGCATTTTTACTATCACCCGTCATACTAATTGAGTATCAAGAAGTTAAGTGTGATAGAATAACATTTTTGCTGTCACCTTCCTGTCACACAGGTGACAGAAGGGTGACGGAAGAAAAAGTTACTGTCACACCTAACACGTGATTATCAGCAAGTGTGACAGGTGACGGTAAAATCGCGATTTTTTTTTGCAGAAGTCATCAGAAACTAAGTTAAAAATCTGCAGTCACCACTTTTTCATTTGCGAATCCCCACTTTAAGGGAGGTAAGCAGGAAACCATCTTTACATCGAAACAGCTCCAATCCAGTTCCAATTCAAGTCCAATCTAAGTCCAATTCACGGCCAATACCGAATTGGATATACATTGGTACTGGATTCACCTTACCTTCTGCAACTCTTCCCTAAGTGCAGGACGATTTCTATATTTCGTGAGGTGATAGTTTATCACTTTCTCTGCCATTGCCTTTCCTGCTGGACAGGTTTTCTTCAGACGAGAGAGACGACCTGCAAGATTCTGATTCCTTACGAGTTGTATTAAAGCAAAATTCACCGCATAGTTCTTTCTCATGAGAAATAATAGGTTTTCGAGTTGCCATTGGGGTTATCATTATTCTACTGGAACCTGTGGAGGATCGAACTGGATCACTTAACCCATTTTTCTATCTTGCAGATATGCTGTTTTAAATCCCTATCATAAGTAATGCCGACAAGAAGAATATCACCAGTGTACTCTGCTATCTTTGAAGGATAATTCCGTTGTTTAATCTGTGAGAGTGCCGTATCAACAGAATGGTTATATTTCAGTTCGATGACAAGAGCAGGTCTTTCCACATTCCTTCGTGGAATCATAACAAGATCTGCATATCCCTTTCCTGTAGCCATTTCCCTATGAATGATATACTCGTTTTTTGCCCAGATGTATGCGATCGACAAGACGCATGCCAAGGAGTTTTCATCGTTATAGGCAAGAATGCTTGTATTATCATCATGAGCGAGTTCTATACCTGCAGCTACAGCTTTCTCATTTCCTGCTACTGTGGCATCAAGGAGGTCACGTGAGTCGCGGATTGCCTTAGCAAGTTGAGTCCAACTGGTGTCTTCTACTGCATTTGAGAATTCATCGGCAACTTCCTTATTAGGTATATAACATCTTTCTACACTTTCATCATAAGCCAAGTAACCAAGATGAATAAGGACCGTAAGGACATCATCCTTGCTTGTCACAGTACGCATATCATTCTGGAACTTTGTAGTATTGACCCCCACCTTTTCGCCTGTCAACATTTTGATGATGGTATCCTTGAGTCCATCGAAATTCATCTGTATGTATGTCCTCACAGAATCATAAGCGCCTGTTGTTGCCCAATAACTCTTGCATTTTCTACGCCTAATGGCCTCCATAACAGAGTATGGATTATAGACTGACTGAACATCACCAATAATGTAACCATCATACCATTGCTTTAACTTGTGAATATCTACACTATGCCTTTGAGCTAAAATCTCAACCTCACTCTCTACGAATCCAAAAAATGAAGCAAGATTGGCAGGATCAACCATTGAGTATTCCCCAAAATTATTTAGCGCAGACTGAGTGTTGTATTTCTTGATTGGAAGAATACCGGTGACATAAACTCCAGCAAATACTGATGCAGAACCAGATTCTTTGAACAGACGCCTAAGCAAATCAATATATTTACTTGTAACAGTAGCATCCTGTCCCAACTCTCTCAAAATGGAATCCCATTCATCAATGATAAAAATAAAGCGTTCCTGACAGGATTCCTTTATTCTATACAGGAAATCCATCAGATCATCACCTTCCTTTGTTGGGACATTTGGGTAAGCGGACTTAAGGTCTTCTATTATACTATATTGGATATGATCAACAATCGCTTCATCACTGTATCTTGTAGTGAAGTCTGTGATATCCAAATATATTGTTGGGTACTTATTGAGATACTTCTCGAATGAAGGATCTTTTTCTGCCACCAATCCCTTAAACAACTCACGGGAATCGCATGATTTGTCATAATATGCACATAGCATCTTTGCAGCCATCGATTTTCCAAAGCGACGACAGCGTGTTACACAACTGTATCTTCGCTCAGAATTCAATGTCTCATTAATGGCAGGAATCAGTCCGGACTTATCAATAAACTCATGGCTTACGATGTCCTGAAA
Organism: Prevotellaceae bacterium UBA1710; assembly: GCA_002317355.1. Taxonomy (GTDB): domain Bacteria; phylum Bacteroidota; class Bacteroidia; order Bacteroidales; family Bacteroidaceae; genus Prevotella. Next base: position 17,498 of record DCJC01000030.1, read on the forward strand.
GTCACTATTTCCTTTGTTGATGTATGTACCCATTGTTAGATTGTCTTGACCTTTACCACATGAGGGCGTTTCTGCCCATCTTTACCTCGCTTAAGATAAACGATGAGGGAGAACTCGGTGTTGGGGGTGAGATGATGGGTGTTGGTGGATTGAAGATTGAGATATCCTTTTGTATAGGATGGGGCTGTGGTTCCAGTTTCTATGATTGGAGGTTCTCCAGGCAACAACTCCCAAGAGAGGTACCCTTTGTCATTGTCCACATACGTGACTCTTGCCTTACGATATCCGAATGCTTCTGGACCTTCTTCTGCTGATAAGGTGCGAAGGATGATGGCACTCTTAAACTTACTTTCCTTCGGAATAATTGGAAGGAACTGGACAAAAGAACCGATAAGAGCATCTGGAGCAGAATCCATCATTGCCACAAGATGTCGGGACTGATTGTCAAAGACATGGATATGGCGATGGTTGAGATCTATATTCTCTATATAGCCTATCGATGTTGGGAAAACATCTGATACAGGTTGTGAAGATAGTATTGCTGCCTCTATGCGTAGATTTCCCTTCTCTGATGTTCGCAGAAGAACAGAGAACATTTTTCCCGGAATCTCTGAATAGCGTAAAGGTGCATGAGCAGTAAGCGTGTGAACCTCTGCAGAGAGTTCTGTCCCATCAGGTGAAATGAGATTCACAAAAGTCATCTTGCGCCCTCGAACCTCTGTTGTGAAGGTGTTGGTTGCAAGAAGGTGATGCGTTATGCAATCTGCTTGTGATGAAAGAACAAAGCCTTTTCGCTGAAGGTGCGGAATAAGAAGTGCTTCCAATTCTGATTCCAGATGATCATCAGGATGGAACAGAAGACTGTACGCGTACGATTTTGCCATCCTTTCCACAAGGGATGGGAATCGTTTTCCCTGACTATCCACCCCACTCTCGCTGTCCTCAGGACGAAGATTCTCTATGCCCCAGAGATTGAGGAAAGGCACAAAACGGAAATCCGTGTATGCCTGTGCCATTTTTACTGCAACTGAGAGTATGGCAGAATGGAGTTGCCGAATAGAAGCATTATCTCCAAGAGATGCAGGTAGTTGCATCAGTTTGACATACTCTGCAAGAAGTTTTCGAGCCTCTATGGAAGGGATTGTAGGAACTGAGTTATTGAGAGTTCTAACTATTTCCCATCCACGGGAGAGTGGTGATGTGTCTGGCATAAGAATATCAAGGTTATAGGTTCTACGATTGAGAGGTTATTTCTTTACTCCATACTTCTCGCAGGCCTCCTTGTAGGTATCAAGAGAACCGATGTCGAAACGGAGGTTCTCTCCTGTACCAGCCATTGGCCATGCGTGCATAGGAACATTATCAACCATGTAGTGAGCAAGATTGCCTGGGGCATCAAAGCCACATCCATTCTCGATGGCGTGCATGATCATGTCAATGTTCTCTTTCCTATAAATATAGAAAGGTGGAACTGCCCATGTGCTCTTTGGTTCCTCTGGTTTCTCTTCCATGTTGAGCACCTTGTTGTTCTCGTCAAGGACAACGACACCTGTGCGCTGAAGCTTTTCCCTTACAGGCTGCTCATGACACATGATGCAAGGTGTACCCTTTTCCTTTGCAAAATCCACAAAGCCCTTGAATGAGAAGAAAAGGAGGTTGTCGGCAGCAACAACGAGCATATCGTCAGGCCATTTACTATTTGACGAATTACTATTTACTATTTCTCGTTTCTGGAGAACATCAATAGCAAACTGAAGATCACGTACTGCACCAAGGCGTGTTTCGTTGGTGCTTGTGCCATCATCAATGACTGTTATCTTCTTTGTATAATGCTGTTCCTTTGCCCAATCTTCGAAGATTGAAGCAAAGCGATGATTGGTTATGATGATATGCTCATCAATCTCAGGGATTGTGTCGATATCATCAAGCATACGACCAAGAATGGTTGAATCGCCAATCTTCAAGAGTGGCTTTGGAAAGTTCTTTGTGAGTTCGCCAAGACGAGTGGCATATCCTGCAGCTATTACGATATTTTTCATTTTATTCTCTTTTTCACGAATTATCGAATTTGCGAATTATTCCGCAGTACCGTAATATTTTGCATACCACTGTGCGAAGGCACGGAGACCGTCACGTAGAGAGGTTGATGGCTTATAGCCGAAATCGGCTTCGAGAGCAGAGGTGTCTGCATAGGTTACAGGTACGTCACCTGGCTGCATAGGAACGAGTTCCTTATGTGCTTCGAAGTCATAGTCAGCTGGCAATACCTTTGCAGCAATGAGCTCTTCCTGAAGGATGGTGACGAAGTCAAGGAGATTCTCAGGAGAGTTATTACCGATGTTATATACTTTATAAGGTGGGATAGGAAGTCCATCCTCACCGTTCTGCTTCTCTGGAGCATGCTGCATGATGCGAACAACACCCTCTACGATATCATCAACATAGGTGAAGTCGCGCTTACAGTTACCATAGTTGAAGATCTGGATGGTCTTACCCTCACGAAGTTTGTTGGTGAAACCGAAGTATGCCATATCAGGACGACCTGCAGGACCATAAACGGTGAAGAAACGAAGACCTGTAGATGGGATATTGTAGAGCTTACTATAGGCATGTGCCATAAGCTCGTTACTCTTCTTTGTTGCAGCATAGAGCGAAACAGGATTATCAACCTTATCATCTGTTGAATATGGAACTTTCTTGTTTGAGCCATAGACAGAAGAAGAAGAGGCATAAACCAAGTGCTCTACCTCATTATGACGACAAGCCTCAAGGATATTGTAGAAACCAATGAGGTTTGACTCGATGTAAGAACCCGGATTTGTGATAGAATAGCGAACGCCTGCCTGTGCTGCAAGGTTTACTACAACAGCGAACTTTTCTTCTGCAAAGAGAGAATCAATTGCATTCTTATCTGCAAGATTTGCCTTTACGAAGCGCCAAGACTTACCCGATGGAGAACCATCGGGAACGGTGGTTGAGACGAGAGCATCAATTTCTGCAAGACGCTCATACTTGATGTTGACGTCATAGTAGTCGGTGATTGAGTCAAGTCCGACAACACGAATATTCTGTACGTCCTTGAAAAGACGCTTAACGAGGTTACTACCAATGAAGCCTGCGGCTCCGGTTACGAGGACTGTCTTGCCCTCAAGATTTAAGTTATAGTTTAACATAGGACCCCCTCTTATCCCCCTTAAAGGGGGAGGACCGGAAGGGCACGGTCACTTTAATAATTGTTTAACCTTATTTATTACGAATTCAGTATCGGACAAGACCTGCTCATTTGAAAATCTCAGAACAACATATCCCATACTTTCCAACCAACATTGTCGAATGGCATCTTCTACCTGCTGTTGTTCCGTATAATGATAGCCTCCATCAATTTCAACAATCAACAGGCTTTCACGAAAAAAGAAATCAACAATGTAATCTCCTATCAAATATTGCCTTCTGCATTTCTGACCAAGCCCACTGCCTTTAGCGATTTTCCAGAATACAGATTCTGCCTCTGTCATATTCTTACGGTTTGCCTTAGCATTTTCACTCAACAAACCATAATTAAAGACATCAGCAGTATGCCATTTCATAAGACTGCTCTTACTGACCAAAGTCTCCCTTTAAGGGAGATTTAGAGGGTCTACAAACCTTGCCCCATCATCTGGCTTCACCCAGAACACCTTGAATGTGTTCTCGTATTCAGGGAATTGCGCAAGATATTCTTTTGTTAATGTTGCCTCTATCTGCTCCTTATAAGTTGGATCTACGAGAGCGATGACGGCCCCCTTGAAGCCTGCGCCTGAGAAACGGCCACCATAGACACCAGGGAGCGGACGCATGATATTGTAGATAGAAATGAGCTCTGGAGAACCACACTCATAGTTGTGGATAGAAGACTCACAAGAGTCGAAGGAGAGTTTTCCGAAGAGCTGGAGATTACCAGTCTCCCAAGCAGTAACGCCCTGGCGCACACGACGATACTCTGAATAGAAATGCTCTGCTCTGCGAGCAAAGCGCGATGGCATCATATCGCGTGTCTTGTCGAATGTATCCTTCGGAATATCACGAAGGAATGTCTTATCGAATGTCTTGAGAGGCTGCTCCATATAGGCGAGCATATTCCATGCGGCAGTCTTGCACTCAAACACACGAAGGTTGTAGTCAGAGTTGACAAGCGAACGTGTAAGACCAGAGAAGAAGATTCCAATCTCAAACTCTGGCATGTTAGGATTACGCTTGATCACCCTCCATTCATTACTATCGCAATCAAGGAAGAGGAGGCCATCCTGCTTTCCAAGTGCAATACAAGCCTGATCAAGAAGTCCGTTGTTGAGTCCGATGTACTCACGTTCTGCCTCAGAGGCTATCTGAACCACTTCAAACGGCTGTAGAGTGATGCCATTGGCCTTTGCGAATGCCATTACATAAGCAATGAGAACTGCGGCAGATGAACTCAATCCGCCAACAGGCAAAGAGCCTTTAAGCACGCCATCAATTCCCTTGGTGAGTTCAAAGCGCTTCTTGAGCGCATACTTTGCACCACGAGCATAGTCGCCCCAATGTTTCTCACGCACCTCAGTACGTTTTGAGAGGTCGAAATGCACTTCTCCCTCAAACGAAAGACTCGAGAGATTAACTTCTGCATCCTCACGTACATTAAACCAAAGGTCAACGCCTTTGTTTATGGCGAAGCCTGTCACAAGTCCGTGCTGATGATCCACATGAGCACCTAAAGGACACACTCTATAAGGCGAGAATATGTGATATTGAAAGTTTTCCATTAAAAGATTGTAGAATATTATGTAGGTTTAAAACAGGTCACCAAAAATCATGACGATATAGTTAACTATATGTCACACAAAAGTTTACACATTTGCATATATAACCAAGAAACCGCCCAAGAAACATCTGGTTTCCTGAGTATCAAATGTTTAGAAGTTCAAAAATATAAACTTGGGAATTTTTCCAACAACCACAAGTTTCCTTCTAAATCGAGAGCAAAAGTAGCATTTTTTTTTGAAATACGCAAGAATAACGGAGGATTTTTAAGGAAATAGCCGAAATAAAAAAGACTCATTAGGAATCTATGAATAATAACAATTAACGCTATAACCTGGAAATCATCTTACGGCCATAAAAGTGACGATGCCATGAAATTCGATCAGAAGCAAGCCATCCCCCTGTAGTTTACATCTCCAAAATATCGGATAAGTCATAACAACAGAACATAAATAATGAAAAAAATCAAGGGGAGAACTTGCTTTGTCTTTTCTTGCCTTACCTTGCATTTTCTTCCATTATGCCACCCAAGAAGAATCGCTCAAAGTCCCATTAAACTCCCATTAAAGTCCGATTGAAGTCCGATTAAACTCAAGAAAAATGGGAGTTTTATTGGAATTTAATTGAAATTAAAAGAAGGGTGAAAAGGATTAGCTTCTTAGGATGACGGGACATTTTCCGAACATTTTCGGTTCGTCGGAAAAATCCTATTGCAAGAGGCAATGCTTCAAATATCAAAAGCCTCAAACTTTTTGTTCAAAATATAAGAAAAGTATCATGATTTGCGAGGAAATGATAAGGTACAATAAAGTTTTTTTCGTACCTTTGCACACAAATTCAATCTAAAGCCTAACGGCAAACGACTAAAACAAAAAGACCAAAACAAAAAAACATACAAACCAACAATGCTAAAAGCTAAAGACAAGAAACTCCTTACAGGAGCCAAGCTATTGTGTACAATGGCATTTGGAATGATTTGCCTTCCTATAAATGCCATCAACTACGAAAGGTCTAACCATGGCGTAACCGTACACGTAACCAATGGTTCAGCAACATCTCCTAAGTTAGTAAGACTTGAGGTGATGGGCGATAAGATCATCCGTGTATCAGCAACAGCAGAAAACCAATTCGCTGACAGACAGAGTCTTATCGTCGTTGATCAATCTGCTAACGCAAACTACACAGTCAAGGAAGAAGGCGACAAGGTAATCGTCAGCACAGGTAAGATAAACGGTTATGTACTCACCACGACAGGCGAGGTGTGGTTTACTGATGCCAATGGTAAGATCATCGCTCGCGACCAGAAAGGTGGCGGCAAGACTTTCACTCCTTATCAGGTAACTCAGATTCATGCTGACGGAAAGCCTGAGACATACAAGGGCTGGAGCATGCGTCAGGTTTTTGAGAACCTTGACGACAATGAGGCTATCTATGGTCTTGGTCAGCATCAGGCAGACGAATGGAACTACAAGGGAAAGAACGAGGAGTTGTTCCAATATAACACAAAGGTGACAATTCCGTTCATCGTGAGCAGCAACAACTATGGCATTCTGCTCGATAACTACTCCCTCTCAAGATTCGGTAATCCAAAGGACTACAGCCAGTTGCATAAGGTCTTCACCCTTCGTGACAAGGATGGCAAGGAAGGTGCGCTTACAGGCACTTACAAGGCTCCAGGTCAGGAGACATTGGTAAGACGAGAGGATAGCATCTACTTCGAGAATCTGAAGTCGGCCAAGAATCTCCCTGCCTTCAAGCTCGATGATGCCACAGTCGTTTACGAAGGCACCATCACACCAAAGATGACCGGTGAGTATCGCTTCAGCCACTATTACTCTGGCTATCAGAAGATTTACATCAACGGCAAGTCTGTATATACCGAGGATGTCCTCAATACAGGCAAGAACGATCAGGAGATATGGCGAACAGCCTGGAACCCTAATGCGAGAAAGTTTGCCGTAAACCTTCAGGCTGGCAAGACCTACACCATCCGCATCGAGTGGAAGCCTGATGGCGGTGAGGCTTATTGCGGTCTCAGAGCCCTTGAGCCTGTTAGCAGAAAGGAACAGCAGAAGGTCAGTTTCTGGAGTGAGATGGGACAGCAGCTCGACTACTACTTCATCGCTGGCGATAATGCAGATGAGGTTGTTGGAGGCTACAGAACCCTCACAGGCAAGGCACAGATCATGCCAAACTGGCTCTTCGGTTTCTGGCAGAGTCGTGAGCGCTACAAGACTCAGTTTGAGATACTTGACGCATTGGCTGGTTTCCGTAAGAGACACCTTCCAATCGACAATATTGTGATGGACTGGAACTACTGGGTAGATGACCAATGGGGTGCTTTCGAGTTTGACGGCAAGCGTTTCCCTGACCCAGAAGGAATGATTGACACAATCCATGCGAACAACGCAAAGATTATGATTTCATGCTGGCCAAAGTACTACTTCAAGCCAAACAATTTCAAGGAACTCAATGAGAAGGGATACATCTACCAGCAGAGCATCAAGGACAGCCTCTACGACTGGCTTGGCTATAAGTACGCCTTCTATGACGCATATGATGAGGGTGCAAGAAAGATCTTCTGGAGACAGCTCTACGAGAAGCTCGGCACCATCGGCATGGATGCTTGGTGGATGGATGCAAGTGAGCCAAACGTAAGAGACTGTACTGACATGGAGTATCGCAAGCTGCTTTGCGGTCCAACGAAGTACGGTTCTTCTGACGAGTACTTCAACGCCTACTCTATCGTAAACGCAGAGGCTATCTATGATGGTCAGAGAGCCTACGAGACAGCTATGGAGAAAGAAGGTGGCGATGTGCATTCTACTCAATGGCTTCAGGACAATACGAACTGGGATCAGAGAGGTTTCGGCAATAAGTTCTCACCAGAGAACAAACGCGTATTCCTCCTTACAAGAAACGGCTTCGCATCAGAACAGAGATACAGCACAGCCACATGGAGTGGTGATATCGGCACACGTTGGGAGGATATGAAGGCTCAGATCACAGCAGGCCTTAACTTCTCTATCTCAGGTGTACCTTACTGGAGTCAGGATATCGGCGGTTTCTCCGTTGAGAAGAGATATCAGGCAGCTCAGGAAGAGTTCGACAAGACTGGCGTTGAGAATGCCTACCTCAAGGATTGGCGTGAGCTCAACGTAAGATGGCACCAGATGGGTATGTTCGCACCTATGTATCGTGTACATGGCCAGTTCCCATTCCGTGAGCCTTGGAACATCGCTCCAGAAGGCACAGAGACCTACAAGGCCATCACAGCATGTATGGATATGAGATATCGCCTTATGCCTTACATCTATTCTCTTGCTGCTGATGTCCACTTCAAGGACTACACCATGATGCGCCCTATGGTGATGGATTTCGGCAAGGATAAGAACGTGCTCAACATCGCTTATCAGTTCATGTTCGGTCCATCTATCATGGTAAACCCTGTTTATAAATATGGTGACAGATCTCGCAAGGTCTATTTCCCAAAGAACAACATCTGGTATGACTTCTTCACAGGCAAGGTAATCAGCAATGGTGGTGAGACAAAGGTTCTCGACGCTCCATACGAGCACATCCCACTTTGCGTAAGAGCAGGCTCTATCATTCCTCTTGGCGAGGCAAAGGAGTATGTTGCCCAGAAGAAGGATGAGACAATCCGTCTGTTCGTTTATCAGGGCAAGAATGGTGAGTTCACCCTCTATGAGGACGAAGGCGAGAACTACGGCTATGAGGCAGGACGTTTCTCTAACATCAAGTTCACCTACAACGAGGCAAAGAAAACCCTCACCATTGGCGATAGAGAAGGCGAGTTCCCTGGCATGCTCAAGGAGAGAACCTTCATCATCGTACCTGTAAGCAAGACTAAGGCACAGGGCTACGATCCTGAGGCTCAGGGCGTTGTCGTTAAATATAATGGCCTGAAGGTAGAGACAAAACTGTAGAAGTGGCCTCTCCCCCGCCCTGACACATACTCCGATGTTAACATCGGACTTCCCCCGTAGGGAGGAAGCCCCATTCGGCAACAAACGATCAACCTATAAATAAACATCAAATGATACCCTCTTCCGCGCACCGGCTCCCTCCCTACGGGGGAGGGCGGGGGGAGAGGCCACAAATTATGAAAAAGCTACTGATTATAGCAGCGATGGCAATGAACATGGTAGGAGTGCAGGCACAAGCACTTCTGCCATATCAGGACGAAAGCCTTTCGCTTGACGTGAGAGTGAAGGACGCTCTCTCTCGCATGACACTCAAGGAGAAGTGTCGTCTGTCTTATGCACAGAGTAAGTTCACAAGCCCTGGTTGTGCCCGACTCGGCATTCCTGAGCTCTATATGAGCGATGGCCCTCATGGAGTCCGTATGGAGATAAACTGGAACGACTGGGGACACGCAAACTGGACAAACGACTACTGTACCGCTTTCCCAGCGCTCACTTGTCTTGCAGCTACATGGAATACAGAGATGGCTGCAAAGTACGGTAAGAACGTAGGTGAAGAGGCTCGCTATAGAGAGAAGGACATCCTTCTCGGCCCTGGCGTGAACATCTATCGCACACCTCTCAACGGCAGAAACTTCGAGTATATGGGCGAGGATCCATACCTCTCAGGCTCTATGGCAATTCCTTACATCAAGAACCTTCAGAAGAATGGTGTGGCTGCTTGTATCAAGCACTACATCCTAAACGATCAGGAAGTATTCAGAGGTCATGTTGACGTGAAGGTTTCCGACAGAGCCTTGTACGAGATCTACCTCAAGCCATTCGCTATGGCTATCAAGGAGGCAGACCCTTGGAGCATCATGGGCAGCTACAACAGATACAAGGGCATTCACAACACCCACAACCTCTATCTCACAAACGAGATCCTCAAGAAGGAACTTGGTTACAAGGGCGCAAACATCTCTGACTGGGGTGCAGCTCACGACACCAAGCAGTCTGCTCTCTATGGTCTTGACATCGAGATGGGTTCCTACACCAACGGTCTTACATCTGAGGCAAACGGTTTCGGCTACGATGACTACTACCTCGGAAACAGATACTACGAGATGGCACAGAAGGGCGAGATTAGCGAGGATGTCGTAAACGATAAGGCAGGACGTGTTCTTCGTCTTATCTTCCAGACAGCAATGAACACAAAGAAGCCTTTCGGAAGCCTTAACTCAGAAGAGCATCTTGCTGCTGCAAGAGAGATTGCCCAGGAAGGTATCATCATTCTCAAGAACGACAATCTCATTCAGAAAAACGAGGATTCAAAGCTCCTTCCTATCAAGGAGAGCGACTATAAGAACGTACTCGTAGTCGGCGAGAATGCCACACGACAGCTCTGCCCTGGTGGCGGTTCTTCTGAGCTCAAGCCAAAGGATGAGGTAAGCCCTCTCAGAGGTCTCACAGAGCGTTTCAAGAACTGGAACATCACTTATGCTGAAGGCTATAAGTCTGGTCCAAGCTTCTATGGCGGTATCGTGGAGATTCCTGCATCTGTAGAGGATTCACTCTATAATGATGCAGTCGAGAAGGCGAAGAATGCTGATCTCATCATTTACATCGGTGGTTTGAACAAGAACCACTTTGAGGATTGTGAGGGTGGCGACCGCCTCAGCTTCAACCTCTCTTTCAATCAGGACAGACTCATCTCTGCTCTTGCTTCTACAAAGAAGAAGATGATCACAATCATCACAAGCGGCAACGCTGTCGCTATGCCTTGGCTCAAGGATATCACTACTCTCGTTCAGTCATGGTATCTCGGCAGCGAGGCTGGCCATGCTCTTGCAGACGTTCTTAGTGGCGATGTTTGCGCAAGCGGAAAGACAGTATTCTCTTATGCAGAGAAACTTGAGGACTATCCATCTCACAAGTATGGTCTTGTAGGCTATCCAGGCGTTGAGCCACAGGATCTTCCAGAGAAATATCAGTACGGTACAGAGGGTCAGCCAAAGTCTGCTGATCTGCTTAAGGAGATTAAGATCAAGGGTGAGGCTGGCGACATCAACACAAGCAAGGAGCAGAGAACTCACAACGGCAAGGGCAATGAGGTTCAGGTTTATGCAGAGGACGTGCTCGTTGGCTACAGATACTTCGAGACAATGAAGCAGAAGGTGGTCTTCCCATTCGGCTACGGCTTGAGCTACACTACCTTCGCTTATTCTGATGCTACCATCACCGACAATGGCAATAAGACATGGACTGCAACCATCTCTGTAAAGAACACAGGCAAGTGCGCTGGTAAGGAAGTTGTTCAGCTCTATGTGGGCGATGATAAGGCAAGTGTCGTAAGACCTACCAAGGAGCTCAAGGGCTTCCAGAAGATTATGCTTCAGCCAGGAGAACAGAAGACCGTCAGCTTCACTATCACAGAAGACGACCTCAAGTTCTTCGATGAGACAAAGCATGAATGGGTTTCAGAAGAAGGAACCTTCAAGGCTTACATCGGCAGCAGCAGTAGAGACGTAAAGGCTAAGTTGGCATTCAAGCTTTAAGCCTTTTCGACCTCGGTAACAAGTAACAGGTAACAATAAGGTTTTTAGTGTTGAGTTTGCCTATTTTATAAATTCTATATATAATAAGGTATTAAACTCCTTCAAGATTTTCAGTAAAATTTTGGCGCATACACTAAAATCCTTATTGTTACCTGTTACTCGTTACCGAGCATATTTTTTAGGGGGTTGAGCGCTCTCTAATTCTTCTCAGGAATAGCGATAACTATAAGGCAATAAAGTAGTTACACAATTCTACATCAATTCAGCTATCATCATTGGCAGTAACAACAAGCATATTTTGTGGCGAAAACAAGCAGCCTTGAATGATGAAAAAACGCGAAGAACCCGTTAGGTAACAATAATTTTACCATGAGCAGCAACAATTCATAAAGGCACATTAACTCATCAAAAAACAGAATTTTTCAAGCAAATAAGCGGTACGAAGTTTTACCCGCCTCCCATCAAGTTCCTATGTGATTCTTATATGGTTCTTATGTAGTTCCTATGTGGTTCCTATGTGGTTCCCATTTTTCTCTGCTCTATAATAGGAGTAATAGCGGAGTAGTAACGGAGGATAAGCGGAGGGAATACGAAGGAAAATACGATTCAAAAATGGAATAAATGCAACGTTTTTCTACTTAACAGCAACTTTATTCATAAATCCTTGTCAGTATAAAAAAATATTATTAATTTTGCAGCATCTTCCAAAAGATAAAGTCTTCATGGCAAAAGTTCATGAAATAAATAAAAAAGTCGAATTTTTTTAATAAAACATACCACTTATGGCAACAACATTAGCAGTGCAACCAGAGATGAACCAGATGGTCATTACGTTCGATGATGTAAGTGTCATGCAACATGTTAAGAAAACACTTTCACTAATGCGAGGTGTGAAATCCGTCACCATACCACGCAAGAAACGTATGTGTGGACTTGATCGTGCACTAAAAGATGTAGAAGAAGGTCGTGTTTATCACGCAGATAGTGTTGAAGACATGTTCAAACAAATCTTAGGTGACGACTATGTACAACGTTGAATATACAGGAATGTTCCGCAAAGATGTCAAACTTTGTGCCAAACGAGGTTTAAACATCAAATTACTTCAAGACGCCATCTCAATCCTTGCCAGTGACGGTAAACTTCCACCAGAGTATCGCCCTCACCTTCTTAGTGGTAAGTATGCAGGCATTTGGGAATGTCACATCAAAGGCGATTGGCTCATGACTTGGCGACAATACGATGACCGCCTTGAACTCCTTATGCTCAATACTGGCTCACATTCTGATCTATTCAAATAACCACGCAGTCGGTAACAAGTAACAGGTAACAATAAGAAAATTAGTGTATATTATCTCAATATGCGGAGTCCTAAGTAAGTTAGGGCTCCGTTTATCATTAACAGCTCATAGCCGAAATGGTATGAGAAATAATTCGTGCAGATAGTGTCAAGAGCATAGCAGATAAGTGGAGAGGCTATGCAGATATACGGAATAAAGCTTTGTTTTTGAGGTTGCTTGCGAGAAGTAAGGGCATAAGTAAACAAGCCAAGAAGAGGTCCGTATGTGTATGAGCACATGATGTAAATGGCATCAATAAGACTTGTAGAGTTAAACGCCTTGAAAGCAAGGATGCAAACCGCAAAGATGATAGCCATTGCCACATGAACACGATGGCGAAGACGCTCATCAGAAGGTCGCTCGCAGATGTCCACACAATATGTTGTGGTAAGGGCTGTAAGGGCCGAATCAGCACTTGAGAACGATGCCGCCATGATTCCTATCGTAAAGAGGACGATCACTGGTGTGCCCAATATCCCCGTTGCAGCAAACATCGGCAGGAGGTCGTCTCCAGAAGCAGGCAACTGCATTCCCATCTTTGAAGTAAGGAGAATGAGAAGCACACCGAGACACATGAACAGCAGATTGGCTGGCACGAAGGCAACACCATACGTACACATATCCTTCTGCGCATCACGAAGCGAACGGCATGTAAGGTTCTTCTGCATCATATCCTGATCAAGTCCCGTCATCACAATGACGATAAACATTCCGGAGATGATGCTGACGAGATTGAAAGACACAGAACTCAATCCGTTAGGTGAGTTCCAAACCGCACTTGCTGCTTCCGAGGCATCCATTCCAAGATACGAAACCACATTATATATTATAAGCAGAAGAGCCGTAAACATGCAGGTGGTCTGAAGCGTATCCGTCCAAACCAACGTCTTGATGCCTCCACTCTTGGTATAGAGCCAGATAAGTGCCACCATAGCGATGATGATGACAGGAAAGAGCAGCGCCTTGTCAACGGAAGGGCACATCGGACCTATCACATAGTCATTCAGCAGAATACATACCACATAGAATCGTGCTGCCGCTCCCGTCATCTTCGACAGGAGAAAGAACGAGGCACCAGTCTTATAGCCTTTCTGCCCCACCCTATCCCGAAGGAATGAGTAGATAGTGGTAAGGTTGAGTCTATAGTAGATAGGCAAAAGGATGAACGCCACCGCTATATAGCCGAAGATGAAACCGATACACGTCTGCAGATAAGCCATTCCCGACTTCATCACCATTCCCGGAACAGATACGAAGGTAATGCCAGAGATACTCGCTCCCACCATACCGAAAGCCACCATATACCAAGGCGACTTACGATTGCCACGAAAGAATGTTTCGTTGCTTGATTTCCTGCCTGTCACAAAACGGCTATAGAAAGTCAAAACAACGAAATATAATAGAATAGTTAATAAGATAATCATTTATTCGGATTTTTCATCTTACGCAGAACCTTAACCGCAGCACTCACGGAATCAATCATCTTAACCACAAGACGATTCTTTCCGCCTACCACCTTCAGGTCACACACACGAGGGTGGAAGCCTACATAGTTGAGTATTCTGCCAAAGATCTCTGACTTATAGAACACACTATCCTGACGCGATACGAACTGCATCTGCATCATGTGCTGCTTGAGGATGATCTTCTCACAACCAAGGGCACGACCCAATCGGCGAAGCATCACCACCTGAAGCAATTCCTCACCCTCTGAAGGCACAGGCCCAAATCTGTCTTCAAGTCGTCTGCGATACGCATCAAGATCATCATCCGTCTTGATATTGTCTAGTTCGCGATAGAGAAGCATACGCTCCGAACTACCAGGCACATAGGTATCTGGGAAGTACATCTCAAGATCCGACTCTATGTTACAGTCGTCCACAAAGTCCTCACCCGACAACTTCTCTCCTTCTGCCATCTGATCAGCATAGAGTTCCTGGAACTCATCGTTCTTCAGCTCGCTGACAGCCTGTGAGAGAATCTTCTGATATGTCTCATATCCAAGGTCTTCCATGAATCCTGACTGCTCAGAGCCAAGAAGATTACCAGCGCCTCGGATGTCCAAATCCTGCATAGCGAGATTGAAGCCAGAGCCAAGTTCAGAGAATGTCTCAAGAGCCTCAAGTCTTCTGCGTGACTCCGTTGGAAGATACGACAATGGTGGTGCCATGAGATAGCAGAACGCCTTACGATTGCTTCTTCCCACTCGACCTCGCATCTGATGAAGGTCGGAAAGACCGAAACGATGAGCATCATTGATAAGAATCGTGTTCGCATTAGGCACGTCGATACCATTCTCTACGATGGTAGTAGAGAGCAGCACGTCATAGTCGTAATTCATAAAGCCCATCACCACCTTCTCCAGTTCGTCAGGAGTCATGCGACCATGACCTATAGCCACTTTACAGTCAGGGATATGCTTCACGATCATATTTCCCAACTTTTCAAGATCGGAGATCCTATCATGCACGAAATACACCTGGCCGTTTCTCGACATCTCGAAGTTAATAGCATCCACAACCGTCTCAACAGAGAAGGTAGTCACCTCTGTCTGAATAGGATAGCGGTTTGGTGGAGGTGTGCGCATGATACTCATGTCACGAGCGCCCATCAGCGAGAACTGAAGGGTGCGAGGTATAGGCGTTGCCGACATGGTGAGGGTATCGATATTGGTCTTCAACTGACGGAGCTTCTCCTTCGTTGACACACCGAACTTCTGTTCCTCATCGATGATGAGAAGGCCTACATCATGCCATTTCACACCCTTTGCAAGAAGTTTATGGGTACCTACAAGAATATCTATCTTGCCTTCTTCGAGGTCAGAAAGAATCTGCTTCGTCTGCTTTGCCGAGCGGGCACGCGTGAGATAATCCACACGAACCGGCAGATTAGCCATACGTTCGCGGAATGTCTGATAGTGTTGGAAAGCCAACACGGTGGTAGGTACAAGCACAGCCACCTGCTTTGAGTCGCACGCAGCCTTGAAAGCAGCACGAACGGCTACCTCCGTCTTACCGAATCCCACATCACCGCAAACAAGTCTGTCCATCGGGCGCTTACTCTCCATATCAGCCTTCACCTCAGCCGTTGCCTTCATCTGGTCTGGTGTATCCTCATAGAGGAAAGAGCCTTCAAGCTCATGCTGCAGATATGAATCAGGCGAGAAAGCAAAGCCTATCTCATGACGACGCTTAGCATACAGTTTGATAAGGTCACGGGCAATATCCTTGATACGCTTCTTCGCCTTCTCCTTGAGTCTGTCCCAAGCACCTGTTCCGAGTGTTGACAAGCGTGGTGGTTCCCCTGAATCCGAGCGCTTATATTTAGAGATCTTATAGAGCGAATGTATCGACACATCCACCTTGTCATTGCCCTGATAGACAATACGGATCACCTCCTTGAACGAGTCTCCTACAGGCACACGAACCAAGCCGGCAAACTTACCGATACCATAGTCCACATGAACGATAAAGTCGCCCGGTTCCATCTCCTGAAGTTCCTTCATCGTGAGCGCCATCTTACCGGCACGAGCCGACTGGGTGCGGAGGTTATACTTATGGAATCGCTCGAATATCTGATGGTCGGTAAAGAGACAGAGACTGAGGTCGTTATCCACGAAACCGGCATGCAATGTCTTCGAGATCTCCCCGACCATATCAGCATTCACCCTTACTCTCTCAGATTCTGAAACAGGAGCAGTAAGAATACTCTTGATACGCTCAACCTGCTTATGCGAATCAGAAAGAATATAAACCTTGAAATTCTGAAGAATATAATCCTCAACTGTTTGTGAGAGAAGATCGAAATTCTTGTGGATAAGTGGCTGAGGCGACATGAAGAAATGGAACGATGCGTCATACACGTCCTTGTCGTCCTTCTGTGCCGAAGTCTCCTTTATCGTTATCTGCTTGATAGCCGAGATGCTCTGGTTGAAGCGTGATGCCGGACAGAGATTCATCTGAGCATTCATCTCTCTACGGATCTCCTCCTGTTCCTGTTCGGTGGCACCAGCCATCCTATCGGTCATCGCCTGTGAGGAGAAGCCCTCGTCAAAGGTTTTGCCTACAACATCCACCACGAAACTCATATCGTGACTTACCAGCACACTGCCTTCCGGAAGGAACTCCGTGAGAGGCACTTTCTTCTCCGAGAATGCAGCCAGCTCAGGCACGATGTCTATCTCCTTACGCCTGTCTGCCGACAACTGATCCTCTACCTGGAATGTGCGTATCGTATCTATCTCATCTCCGAAGAAGTCGATACGGAAAGGCAGGTCGTTGGAGTATGAATAGACATCGAGGATACTACCACGAACGGCATATTGACCTGGCTCATACACATAATCCTGCATACGGAAACCGAGGTCACGCAACTGATGCTGAACATCCGTTATGTCTATCCTCTGCCCTACCGCCAGATGTATCGTGCGGTCATCAAGGATGGTCTTGTCAACAGCCATCTCCGCAAGCGCAGCGGGATATGATACTATAAAGAGAGAAGTCTGAGCACTCTTTCTTCCTTCTTCTAAAAGTGAGCCGGAGGCATCAACAGGTTCTTCTGAAGGACTCTCAGGAACAGCCTTCCCGAAAGATGACAAGGCAGACAACACCTCCGTACGGAGAATCTCGTTTGCAGCATCTCTCTGACCATATTTCACGGCACGCTTATAGCTTGAAGGAAAGAAGAGAGCAGGAGCACCCAACTGCATCAGGTCGTGATAGAAATAGCCTGCCTCATCGGCATCACGAAGAATAAAAACGATAGGTTTCTTGAGTTTCTCTGCAATGGAAGCAAATACCAAAGGGCACGAAGAACCCGCAAGACCATCAATACTCACGGTCTTGATACGCTTGCCATCAAGCGCCTTAGCCAAAGCCTTCATCTGAGGTTGCTTGGCGTAGTGGGATAATAACTTACCTATTTCCATTGCAAAATCGAGTGCAAAGATAACAAAAAAACTCTTAATATAAGAATAAAATAATATAAAAGACCGAGAAAGTTTTGATAAATTAACGGAAATTACTATCTTTGCACCTTGAAAATGTGCATCCTCCCCGAGCACACAAAAAGAATACAATAAAACAAATGAGCGATAGCATAATCATAATTCCTACTTACAACGAGAAGGAAAATATCGAAAAAATTATCCGTGCCATCTTCGGCTTGGAGAAGGAGTTTCATATACTCGTCATCGATGATGGTTCTCCTGACGGTACAGCAAAGATCGTTCACGGACTCATAGACACGGAATTCAAGGACAGACTCTTTATTCTCGAGCGCTCAGGAAAACTGGGCCTCGGCACTGCATATATCACTGGTTTCAAATGGGCTTTGGAGCATAGCTACGAGTATATCTTCGAGATGGACGCTGACTTCAGTCACGATCCTAACGATGTGCCTCGTCTCTATTCTGCCTGTCACGATGAGGGCTACGATGTAGCAATCGGCAGCCGATATGTTAGTGGCGTGAATGTTGTCAACTGGCCTATCGGTCGCGTGCTCATGAGCTATTTCGCATCCAAGTACGTGAGATTCGTCACTGGATTCCAAGTTCACGACACAACAGCAGGATTCAAGTGCTACAAGCGTAAGGTTCTCGAGACTATTGAGCTCGACAAGGTTCGCTTTAAGGGCTATGCCTTCCAGATTGAGATGAAGTTCACAGCCTATAAGATTGGTTTCAAGATCAAAGAGGTTCCTGTCATCTTCGTAAACCGTCGTGAAGGTGTTTCAAAGATGAACGGAAGCATCTTCGGTGAGGCTTTCTTCGGTGTAATGCGACTTCGTCTTGATGGCTGGATTAGGAAATATCCAAAACCTAAGGCTTAAAAGGAAATATCAACAATAAAACAAAAGACATAACAACATGGTAAAGCATATCATTCTATGGAAACTCTCCGACGAGCTCAGTGCTGAGGAGAAGGAAAGCGTAAAGGCAGGCATCAAGGAAGGTCTCGAAGGCCTTATCGGTCAGGTACCGGGTCTTCTCGAGTGCAAGGTTAACATCAGCGGTCGTCTCGACTCAAGCAACTGCGATGTAATGCTCGACAGCACTCTCGAAAGTCCAGAGGCTCTCAAGGCATACGCTACACACCCAGCTCACGTTGCTGTAGCTGATGGTAAGGTTCGCCCTTACACCGTGCAGAGAACGTGCTTGGATTATGAGGTGTAAAAGCCCCAACAGCCCCCCCCCTTCCCCCCTCCCATAAAGGGAGGGGAGTAGATAGTATTTCTCGCTGAGAACCACCACCGTTTCTGATGCGTCAGCATCTGATAGAAAAAAAATCCCTTATTCAACCCATAACGGAAAGAATAAGGGATTTTTGTATATCCATTCTCATTGAAGGAAAGACCGCTTCCACGAAACAGTCCCCTCAGCGAGAAAAGTGCAACCACTCCCCTCCCTTTATGGGAGGGGCTGGGGGTAGGTCTTTTCTTATACGAGCTTGCTGAACTCCTCGAAGCTGATAGTCTTCTTGTCGAGCTTAACAACCTCCTTGAGAGCAGCCATGAGCTTGCGATCAACAGCTGCGTTAACGAAGTTATCAACCTGCTCACGGTTCTTAAGCATCTCCTCAGCATACTGGTTGAGATACTCCTCAGGTACGCTTGTCATACCATACTGAGCGAACTGCATGCGAGTCATATCGATAGCAACAGCCTTAACGTCAGCATCCTCGATCTTGATCTTGAGAGCCTCTACGATCTGGTTCTTAGCGAGTGACCATGTGAGCTCCTTGATAGAAGCCTCATAGTTCTTCTCTACGAACTCCATGCCCTTATCCTTGTTGTTAGCAAGCATGATACGCTTCATGAGCTCGTCAGCATACTTAACCTCACCGATCTTCTCCTCAACGTACTTGCGAACGTCCTGAATGAAACGGAAGTCAGCATTCTGAACCATCTGATCCTTGATGCCCTCAGCAACCTTAGCGCGGAAGTCAGCCTCGTCCTTTACCTCACCCTCACCATATACCTGGTCGAAGAGTTCCTGGTCGATAGCATGCTTCTCATAACGAGAAATCTCTGTTACCTGGAAAGAGAAATCAGCTGTGATGTTAGCTGCATCCTCCTTCTTCTCGAGCTTGAGGAGAGAAGAAATCTCTACATCGCTCTCTGGGTAAGCCTTCTTTGGGTTGAATACGATGATGTCACCAACCTTACAACCCTGGAAGAGAGCCTTCTGCTCGTCAACCTTGATGTAAGAAGGAAGCATAGCTGCCTGAGAAACAGTGATACCGCCCTCCTTAGCGCTACCATCCTCATTGAGCTCACGGATATCACCTACAATACGGTCATTCTCCTGATACTCTTCTACCTTCTGGAAAGAACCGCTACGGCTTGCGAAAGCCTCAATCTGCTGATCAACGATAGCGTCATCAGTTGTGATATCGTAGTAAACGATAGTATCCTTGTCTGAAAGCTCAGCCTTGAACTCAGGAGCGATAGCGATATCGAACTTGAGTGTGTAAGGAGCTGCTGCGTCGAGATCAACAGGCTCCTCACCGAGATGAGGCATTGGCTCACCGAGCATGTTGATCTTATTCTCCTGAATGTAACCATAAAGCTTCTCACCAACGAGACGGTTGATAACGTCAACCTTTACCTGAGCGCCAACCTGCTTCTTGATCAAGCCCATTGGTGCGTTACCTGGACGGAAACCTGGTACATTTGCCTTCTTACGATACTCCTTAAGCTGCTTTTCTACATCTCCTGCGAAATCAGCCTCCTCAACAACGAGTGTGAGAACACCGCTGACCTTCTCTGGATTTTCTAATGAAATATTCATTTTAAAGTTTTTGTTGTTATATGATTTATAATTATTTTCTACATTATTTATATGAAATGACAGAGGTGCCGAAAGCACACTACACGCCAAATTGGGTGCAAAATTACTAATAATATTACACAACACCAAAAACATAAAGCAATTTTAACAAAAACAGTTAAAAGATTTGGTTGTTTCCGTGATTTATATTAACTTTGTCACCGGATTTGGGAACAGGAATCTCAATATTTGTTAATTTCAGATTTCCTGTGCAAGGGAATCAGGTGCAACACCTGAGCTGTTCCTGCAGCTGTGAACCCATTGTGAAGTTGGACACTAAGGTCACTGGAACATCTTCCGGGAAGACGTCCTACTTTGTGGTAAGCCAGAATACCTGCCAAACTTCCATTAATTATTAGCAATGCCCCCAGGATATGGGGTATAATAATTCATACCATAATGAAATATAAATTCATCTTCGCCCTATCATTGGCGAGTATCTCTCTATGTGCAAATGCTCAGGTTGAGAAAACCTCAAAGCATCAGAATCTTCAAGAGGTTGTTGTCACCGGAACTGGTACGCAACATCATCTTAAGGATGCACCTGTGCAAACAGAGGTTATCTCAAGAAAAATGATAGAAAGCTATGGAGGAAAGTCGCTTCAAGAGATTCTCGGAGGATTGACTGCTTCATTTGCTTTTAACGAAGGTGACATGGGATCGCAGACGCAGCTCAACGGATTGGGTAACAACTACATACTCATTCTCGTTGACGGCAAGCGCATTCATGGCGATGTAGGTGGCGAGAACGACCTCGGACTCATCGATCCTCACAATATTGATAGGATCGAGATTGTAAAAGGTGCTCAGTCTGCCCTCTATGGTTCTGATGCCATCGCCGGTGTCATAAACATCATCACCAAGAAGCACGACACCGAGGGATTCCTTCTCGAAAACACCACCCGATATGGTTCATACAACGATCTTCGCCAGCACAACGGCATAGGCGTGCGTTTCGGGAAGTTGCAGTCATACACGAGTTTCCAGTTGCAACATTCTGACGGTTGGCAAAACACCACCAACGAATTTGCAGAGGCTCAGATGTTTACAGATTCTCGTAACAAGACCACAAACGAATTTACCAACTGGCAAATCGGAGAGCGTCTCACCTATTCTATAAAAGAGGGCTTCGACATCTATGCAAGTGGCACTTATTACGAGAAACGCATCTCTCGCCCAACAAATGGTCGCCACGCATCTTGCGATGTCTATACCTACGACCTTCAATATCGAAATGCGAGTGCAGCTGTAGGTGGTAAGATGATGCTCAACAAGAAGGACTACATAAGTCTCGACGCAAGTTGGAACAAGCATGCCTACTATTACCTCTACACCGACACCACTCTCGAGGATGGCTACTATCGCGGACAACTCACACACTATTGTCCTTATTTCCCAGGACAGGAGAACTTGCAGAGTGATCAGCAGAGATACATGGCAACACTTCAAGGTGTGTTCTATCTGCCTAAGGCTAACACCCTTAACGTAGGTGCAGAATATAGATACGACTACCTGAAAGCTCCTATGCGAGTGAATGAAGGAACTGCCAACGACTGGACAGCTGCCGTCTATGCTCAGGATGAATGGAATCCACTCAAGAACCTCAATATTACTGGTGGTTTCCGAATCATCGACAACGCTGCCTTCGGGCTCCACTTCACTCCAAAGCTCAGCGCTATGCTCTCGCTTGGTGATTTCCGTCTTCGTGGCGGATGGAGCAAGGGTTTCAAATCGCCTACGACAAAGGAACTCTCCTACCACTACACCAAGCAGATGGGTGCTAACACCTATTATTATATGGGTAATAAGAACCTTGAAGCTCAGACAAGCAACTATTGGTCGGCAAGTGCAGAATACCGAACTGATGATATTGCTATCTCAGTTACAGGCTATATCAACAAACTGGAAGACATGATAACTCTGGTCAATGTATCAGTAAATGAGATTCCAGTCGGAGCAACAACGGGCTACCAGGGCGACGGTAGCGGAAACATCATTCCGCGAATGTATAAGAATGCGGAGGATGCCAAGACCTATGGCGTTGATGTCAATGCATCGTGGAAGATTACCAAGGACCTTACCGTCGGAGGCAACTACAGCTACCTCGACACCAAGGCAACGGTATACAACTCTGCCAAGAGCAGGTTTCAGAATGCCATTATCGACGGAATGGCTCACAACAAATGGAACGCCTTCGCAAACTACGGCCACCGTTTCTCGCCTTGCTATAACCTCGGCATCAACCTCAGCACGCGAGGCTCGAGCAAGCGCTACTATGAGAACGATGGCAACGGCAAGGGTTTCCAGATATGGCGACTCAACACCACCCACGATCTTGGCAAGAGCAAGACAACAAGTTACCGACTCGAGTTTGGCGTTGATAACATCTTCAACTATATCGACACCACACCACGTCCTTATCACCTCGGAACTACAACCGCCGGAACTACCATCTACGCGTCGTTCACGGTTAAGTTCAACAAAGGAAAGAAAATAACTTCTAAAACAATATCTAAACAACAAAACAATGATGAAGATTAAATCACTCCTCCTTGCTATGGTAACACTCATGGCAGGACTCACATTCACCGCTTGTAGTAGCGATGATGACAACGACGACAAGCAGCAGTCTAACCATGATGTTTATCAGCAGGCTGTAACAAACACTGTTAAGGCACAGAAGAAGCACGACAAGGCCATCCTTCTCGTTGCATTCGGTTCTACATGGCAGCAGGCTTACGATGCATTCGATAACACCGTAAAAGAGTGCCAGAAGCAGTTCCCTGACTACGATGTATTCCTCAGCTTCTCTTCAGTTATCTGTATCAACCGCGCAGCCGCTGGCGAGAACGTAGCACCACGCAACTTCTACGCTCCTAGCTTCTGGCTCAACGCATTCGCTGACAAGGGCGTACAGTATAAGGAGATCGTTGTTCAGTCACTTCAGGTAATCCCTGGTGAGGAGTATAAGAACGTACGCGATAGCTACATCAAGAACTTCGCAAACAACTTCTACGGCGACCTCGACGACGAGTATCTTTCTAAGGTAAAGATCTACCTCGGCACTCCTCTTATGGCTGAGCGCGAAGATGTTACAGCACTTGCTGAAGCACTCATCAAGAAGACTGAGAGCCAGGCTAAGGATGGTGTTGTTGCATTCATGGGTCATGGTAACCCTGAAGGTTACGATTACTATGGAGCTAACGTACGCTACACAGAGCTTGAGGAGGATCTCCAGAAACTCAGCAAGTCAAAGAATTACTATGTAGGTACTGTTGATATGCCTGAGAACTATAAGACAAACGTACTTGAGCGCATGCAGAAGAACGGCAAGAAGAGCGGTAAGGTTTATTGCTACCCTCTCATGTCAATCGCTGGTGACCACGCTCACAACGATATGTCAGGTGACGATGACGCATGGGATGAGAAGGAAGGTTATGAAGTAAACGATGAGGGTGAAGTAGAGGATACTTCTTGGAAGATGTACTTCAAGAATAGCGGTTACACATGTGACGACGACGTTCTCAAGGGTTGTGTAATCGGTCTTCTCGAGATCTCTGAGGTTCGCCAGCTCTGGCTCAACCACATCAAGCGCGCTCTCAAGGACGACGCTGGTCTCCTCGATTACTATCACTCTAAGAATCCGGAATAAAATACGGCCTCTCCCCCCGCCCTGCAGCCCCTCACCACAGCCCCTCACCCGCCCTGCGGGCACCCTCTGACACATACTCGGAGATACTCAATCTCCGACTTCCCCAAGGGTCGAGGGAAAAGTTAGTATTTCTCGCTCATGTTGTGTACGATTTTTTAATAAGCAGAATATAACATTTCCCCTGATTGGAAGATTGTAACTTCCTCCTCGCCCTTGGGAAGAGGATGTCCGCAGGACAGGTGAGGGGCCGCTTGTGAGGGTTGCTTTTTTTTACTTATGCTCACATTCCTCTCTCTAGGCCCGGGCGCTGCCGATATGGTGACGCTCGGGACTTTACGGTTTTTGAAAGAGGCCGAAAAGGTCTATTGTTTTGCTGTTGGCAATGTATCACATGCAGCTGATATACTTGCCGAATTTGATATTGACCAGAATAAAGTCGTAAGGGTTGATGTCCCTATGTCTCATGACCGTTCTATGGCGAATGCCGTATATGACAAACTCGCCCTCACACTCAAGCAAGAGCATGAGGAAGGCAAGGTCATAGCCGTAGCAACCGAGGGCGATAGTTCTATCTTCGCTACCACTCATTATGTCATGGATCGTCTCGTGGCTATGGGCGTTGACTGCAATCAAACTCCCGGTGTGCCGTCATTCATCGCAGCGGCATCCGTTGCCGGCCTTCATCTCGTCAAGCTTCAGGAAAGGCTTCTCATCATCCCTGGGAAGACGACAGCTGACGAGATCATCCGTCTCACGAGTCAGGGCTACAACCTCGTCATCATGAAGCTATCTATGGCTCATGAAGCTGTAAGTGAGGCATTCAGTAAGGCAAACAATCAGAATTTCTACTACTTTGAGAATGTAGGTATGCCAACCCAGAAATATGAGATATTAAAGGAAATACCAAATAGTTTCCCATATTTCTCGTTAATGATAATAAGTAGCCCCCCAACCCCCGAAGGGGGAGTTCTTTGATAGTATCTCTCGCGGAGAGGTATCCATCAGGAATAGTCTCTCCGAGTTCGGGGAGAAAAAACTTAAAGGTGGGTTCTATAAATTACCACCGTAAGAAGTTTGACATTGATGGGTTTGACGTTTTGTCATCTTTCCGACTCTTTTCGGTTCAAATTGCAATCTCGCTCAGTCGTTATGCCCGCATAACTCTTTCGCTCGTTTACAATTTGACCTCGAAAATAGTCTAGAAATCTGCCAAAGCTAATTTATAGAACCCACCTTAAACTGAAAATTCACAATATGATAAATACTATAAAAAAATTCCCACTTTTGGGGTTAGGGGGCTTTCTCCTCTCCTGCACCAACGTGGCGACCGACAACAGCGTCGCCTACACAGGGCCGTTCCTGCAATACGACTCACTATGGGCGCAGTCAGGTAGCTATTCTGATAAGGTGGAGATAAAGTATGCTAAAGGTTTGAAAGTTGACTATCGTGCAGACGGCATACATGTCTTCATCAGCAATCCTGATCCGAAGGCACGCAACTCAAAGACTGAGGAGATAGTGCTTAGTGGTAAGGAGACTCAGAAACGATTCATCTGTACCACAGCTCTCCAACTTGGTAACTTCGAGGTGCTCGGTATGGAGAACAGAATTGTTGGCATGAACTCCTTGAAGAATGTCTTCTCGCCTAAGATAAAGGAACAGTTGGCTAATGGCTCTACAGTTCGTGTGGGTAAGGAAGGTAACTTCGACCTCGAGGCTGTCATAGCATCCAAACCTGATTATATCTTCGTCTCTGCTTCCAAATACGGTGGTTTCGAGTCACTCAAGGACTGTGGCATACCTCTCATCTCGCACCACGGCTACCGTGAGACCGACCCTCTCGGACAGGCAGAGTGGATAAAGCTCATCGGACTCCTCACTGGCGAGACACGCCGTGCCAATGCCGTATTTGAGGACATCGAATCGAAGTATAACGCCACCAAGGCAAAGGTTGCTGCCATCAAGAGCAAGAAGAAAACATTACCAACCATCCTTAGCGGTCGCCAGATACGCGACGGCTGGTATGTGATGGGTGGAAAGAGTTATATGGCACGTATCTTTGCCGATGCAGGTGTCGACTACATCATGAAGGATATGGACGAGACAGGTGGCACCTCACTCGACTTCGAGTCTGTCTATGCCAAGGGCATCAACGCCGACTACTGGCAGATCGACGGCACATTCGATGATGTGTTCACCCTCAGTGATCTCACCACGGAGGACGCCCGTTATGGCGACATCAAGGCATACAAGGAGCAGCATGTTCTCTTCTGTAACTTCGCTCAAACCCCATACCGCGAACTTGGCGGTCTCGAGCCACATCGTCTTCTCTCTGATTTCGTCAAAGCCTTCTACCCGGAAGTGCTCCCCAACTACACACCAAAGTATTATAAGTTGATGAAGTAGAAAAGGGCCTCTCCCCTCTGGAAGACGCTACCTAAAGCACCTTAAACTACCCAATCATTCACAAGGTGGCGTCTTCCAGACGCTTACCGCAAAGATGATTTATAACCGGCAGCGCCACTTCGTTCGGCGCAACCGGTTATTAAGATATTGTCTTCCAGACAAATGCGTTTGAACTTCAAGGGTGGGAAAGTTCAAGTTATTGACTCGCTATTCTAACTATCTAAACACTGGTTGTCTCTTCCCAATGCATTAGTCGTATTCATATATTCCACGCGATTTTAAAATATCAATTGCAAGTTCATTACCTTGCTTGGCAGACATCTTATACCACTTTATTGCCTCGGATTCAGACTCTGGCACACCGTGCCCATTTTCATAGCAATGGCCAAGACTATATTGCGCATCCGCATTCCCTTGCGCTGCCGCACGTCGATACCACTTCACGGCTTCGGTATATGACTTGTCCACACCCTGACCCTTTTCATAGCACACCCCAAGATTATTCTGCGCATCCGCATCCCCTTGCACTACCGCAAGTCGATACCACTTCACGGCTTCGGT